>CACMAF010000001.1:0-194236 GCA_902611645.1 uncultured SAR86 cluster bacterium
TCCCCTGAGTCCTTAAAAGACCGTATCCTGGATTCTGATTGCCAAACTGTTATCACTGCTGATGAGGGCTTGAGAGGAGGGAAAAAAGTTCCTCTCAAAGAGAACGTCGATGAGGCTCTTCAAGGATGTCCAAATGTCCAAACTGTTTTAGTCATAACCAGAACAGGAGCAGAGATTTCATGGAATGATAATTGTGATGTTAGATTTGAAGAAATTTCAAAGGGCGTTCCTTCCAATTGTGAACCAGAAATAATGGACTCCGAAGATACATCTGGATCAACAGGTAAGCCAAAGGGAGTTTTACACACTACAGGTGGGTATCTTCTTCAGGCTGCCATGTCTCACAAGCTGGTATTCGACTATAAAGATGATGAGATCTATTGGTGCACTGCAGATGTTGGCTGGGTTACTGGACATTCTTATATTGTTTATGGGCCTCTAGCAAACGGTGCAACATCATTAATCTTTGAAGGAATACCCACTTTTCCCTCGCCTTCAAGATTTTGGGAAGTTATTGATAAACACAAAGTAAATATTTTTTATACAGCACCAACTGCTCTAAGAGCTCTTATGGCACAAGGTGATGAATTTGTTAAATCATCGAGCAGAAATTCACTGAGAATCTTAGGGACGGTGGGAGAACCTATAAATCCTGAAGCTTGGGAATGGTATTTCAAAGTTGTTGGAGATTCTTCTTGTCCCATAGTAGATACTTGGTGGCAGACTGAAACTGGAGCCATGATGATTACCCCTGTAGCAGGATTTACTTCGATGAAGCCAGGAAGTGCCACAAAACCTTTTCTTGGAATTGAGCCAGCTCTTCTGAACGAAAGTGGAGAAGAAATTATAGGCGAGGGTTCTGGAAATCTTGTCATTAAATCTAGCTGGCCCTCTCAAATCAGAACGGTATATGGTGACCATAAAAGATGCATAGATACTTACTACTCAATGTATCCTGGGTACTACACAACTGGCGATGGAGCGAGAAGGGATTCAGATGGATATTATTGGATAACTGGAAGAGTAGATGACGTACTTAATGTATCTGGTCATAGGTTAGGGACAGCAGAAGTTGAAAGTGCTTTAGTTCTTCATAAAGATGTAGCTGAAGCGGCAGTAGTTGGTTATGAACATGATATTAAGGGACAAGGTATCTATTGCTACGTAACTTTGATGTCTGGTATTTTGCCAGAAGAAGATCTCAAATCTGATTTAGTTCAGCTGGTTGCAAAAGAAATAGGACCTATTGCTAAACCAGATATTATTCAATGGGCTCCTGGATTACCAAAGACAAGATCTGGTAAAATCATGAGAAGAATATTGAGAAAAATTGCCACCAACGAAATTGATAACTTAGGTGATACCACAACTTTAGCAGATCCATCTGTAGTTGAAGAACTCATTGCAAATAGAGAGAATAAATAATGTCGCTAATAGATTTACTGAATAAAAAAAGCATCTTACCTCTTGAATCTGAAGCTTTGATTGGTAGAGAAGAGGAAGTTGAAGTTCCAGAGCACCACTTTGTAAAGGGAACGCCATTAAAAGGTCCTTTTCCAGATCACCTAAAACAAGCCATATTTGGAATGGGATGTTTTTGGGGAGTCGAGAGAAGGTTTTGGGAATTAGATGGCGTCTATTCTACTGCAGCAGGATATGCTGGTGGATATACAAAAAATCCATCTTATAAAGAAGTTTGTACCGGTTTTACAGGGCATAACGAAGTTGTGCTTGTTGTTTATGATCCTACAATTGTAAGTTATGAATCATTACTAAAAACATTTTGGGAAGATCATGATCCTACTCAAGGCATGAGACAAGGTAATGATATGGGCACCCAATATAGATCAGGCATTTATTACTCTTCAGATGAAGAGAAAGAAATCATTGCTGAGACAAAACAAAAGTATCAATCTCAATTAAATTTAAACGGATTTGGCTCAATTACGACTGAAGTGAAGGAAGCTCGTATCTTTTATTATGCAGAACATTATCATCAGCAATATCTAGCTAAAAATCCTGATGGTTATTGTGCTCTAGCCGGCACAGGGGTAAAAATTAATTAAGCTCTTCCCAAATATACTCTTCGCCTTCTTTTGCAATAACCTTATCTTCTTCAAGTTTTATTAGATGGGCCAAAAGCGAAGCTTTTGCGATAGGGAATAAAGAGGAATCTACATCATCATAAACCCTTTCTACCAAAGATTCGGGCGTTCCTCGAGAAGCCTCTTTGAGAGCCGAAAATACCTTCTTCTCTCTTTCTAATCTATGACTGATTATCCAGTCAGCTACTTCATGAGGGTTTTCTAAGATATCGCCATGACCAGGTGCTATCTTTTCGATATCGTAGTTCTTAAGTTTTTCTAATGAATTTATATACTGATTCATGTTTCCATCTGGCGGTCCTATAACTACAGTAGAGCCACTCATAATATGATCTCCTGTAAAAATAAATTTCTCTTCCTTAAGAATAAAACAGAGATGATTAGAGGCATGACCAGGCGTATGAACCACTTCTAATGAAAATTCATTCTCTTCAAGCAACTCTCCATCTTCTAAAAGTCTTTCTGGGCTAAAAGTTGTATCTTGATTTTTTGTAGAGCTCGTAAGCATGCCATAAGCTGGAATGCCTAACTTGTTTTTAAGTAAACGAACCCCAGGAGAATGATCTGGATGTGTATGAGTCACGAGTATTTGTTTGATATTTTTAGAGGCAGCTAAAATGGCATCGATATGATCTTGCATAGCAGGTCCGGGATCGATAACTGTTACTTCTTCATTGCCTACTAAGTAGGTATTTGTGCCAGGTCCAGTAAAAACACTTCCATTGCCAGCCGTAATCCTTCTGATTAAAGGGGAGATTTGCACAACTTTTTCAGCTTCCATCAATGGTCCTCATAACCTTTATCTCCAGGAAGAAGTCCTACCATTTTTCCATCTTCCATAAAAAACTTAGGTTCAATTGTAGGAATTGTTGAAGGATCTATTGAGGATTTCTCCTCCAGGAGTGATTCAACATTTGAGTAACCACATATACTCTCAAGATTTTTAATAGTAGGCATTATTAACAAAAGTTTTCCATCTTTTTGTTGTTGCAGGGCATCTTCAGGTTTAATCCATAAACTATTAACACTCTCCGAACCATCATGAAGACCCTCTTGACCTTGAGGTGCAATAGCTACAAAGAAACGAGTTGTATATCTTCTCTTTTCTATTTTAGGAGTTATCCAATGGGCCAAATAGGCAAGTCTTTCAGTAGCAAGGGTAAGTTTTTCTTTCTTACACATCTCTTCTAGTACAGCCTCTCCAGCATTTAGTCTATTTCTATACTCCATAAATCTTTGCCTTTCATCAGAATCTAAGGGGTCAAATGTAGAGCCATCTTCCCTAAATGCAATTAATATTCCCGCTTCCTCAAAACATTCCCTGATACAGGCCACCCAGTATGCTAGACCTCCTTTTTCTTCGCCCAGGATATTAGAAAGATACTGATCAGATGAGCCGGTTGTTATTTCCTCCATATTATCTAAGCCATCTTCTGGATCTACTTTTCCACCAGGGAAAACAAATGCACCTCCAAAATTTGCTTTAGATGCCCTTTCAACTAAAAAGACCTCTATTCCTTCATCTTTAGTATCTCTAACCAATAAAACTGTTGCAGCAGCCTGAGGAACAGTCGGTTCTTCATTCGGGTCTGCCATCTGAGTATTTGCACCTTGTAGTGGATTTTTCATAAATCGTCCTTATTGTCTAAGATTATAATAGACTAGCATCTTCAAATACTTAATTAACTATAAATTTATTTCAAAGGAATGTCTAAATGGTGAATTCTCATCCTGAATGGTTTAAAGAAGCTTTGTCAACACCAAAGGAACAAAGGAGTATAAATGTTGATGATGGAAATGTTCACTATCAACATTGGGGTGATGCAACTAAACCAGGCATGGTCCTAGTTCATGGCAGTGGAAGTCATTCTCACTGGTGGGACTTTATAGCCCCTTTATTGTTGGAAGATTTTCAAATTAGTGCAATTGATATGTCCGGAATGGGTGATAGTGATCATAGAGAAGACTATTCTGCTCAACTTTATGCGAAAGAAATCTTATCAGTAGCCGAAGATAGTGGCTTTTTTGAGATATCTGATCCCATTATTTGCGGGCATAGCATGGGGGGTTTTATGAGTGCTTTTGCTGGTACTATATCTGACAAAGAGCTTGGGGGAATAATAATGATAGATTCACCCATCAGACCGCCAACCTATGACTATTCAACTCATGTTAGAAGTGGACCTATAAGAAGAATAAAAACCTATCCAACAAGAGATGCTATTTTAGAGAGATTTAGACTGACCCCAGAGCAGCAATGTGAAAATGAATTTTTAGTTGAATACATAGCCGAATGGTCTATCAGAGAAGTGGAAGATGGCTACCAATGGAAATTTGATGACACAATTTTTGATAAATTAGGTTTTTCTCATATGACAAAGAATCAAGCTTTTGAGTTGAAATGTAATCTGGGAATTATTTACGGAACCGAAAGCAATATGATGACAGATGAAATTCTAAATTTTATGAGAGAGAATGTTCCTAAAGGAACTCCAATGTTGGCGATAGAAAAGGCTGCACATCATGTTTTGTTGGACCAGCCATTAGGTTTGGCAAAAGCAATAAAGGATATTGCAAAAAAATGGGTTTGATTCGGTGATAAAGATTTTTTTCCTTCTTGTTTTTTTATACTTATCCTTTTCAATACATAAATCGTTGCACAAAGAAGAAATATCTTATGGCTGCACGTCAATCAGTGTACTAATGTTTGTTGATGTGATGCTTCTTCTTCTAATTTACTTCACTTTTTTTGAATAAATCAGGACCTTGGAGGTAAACCTTTGATGAGACTCAAAGAGCGTAATGGAGCGCCTTCTTTTCTAAACTTTGACAGTTCCTGATATTCAGGGTCATTGTACCATCCGTCTGCTGCAGCTTCAGATGGAAAAGAAAATATTATTACTCTACCTCCAGAAAGAGGTTCTGGTCCCTCCAAATGCCTAAATGAATCATCAAATGTTAAAAACTCACCACCATGTTTTTTTTAAGATAGGAAAAAAACCTTTTTCATATTTAAGATAAGTATCTTTATCTTCAATTTCAAGGTTTACAACCATATATACTTTCACATCTTCCATTGATATCTCCTTAAGCTTTAACTGACTGCAGTCTTCCGTCTATGATCTCCTCTGCTTCTGAAACTAACCTTTCAACCATTTCTTTGCAAGTTGGTACGTCTTTAACTCTCGCAACTGAGATGCCCGCCGACCATATGCCATGTTCTAAATCTCCCTCTTCAAAAACGACCCTTCCCCTTTGTCCCGCTACAAGGTCCTTAACATCTTCAAAGGTGGCAGAACCTGTAGACTCTATCTCAACTACTTGATCAGATATAGAATTTTTAAAAACTCTTGCTGTATTGTGCATAGTTCTAAACATTAGATTTGTTGAGAGTTCATCTGCCTCCGTCATTTTCTCTTTAACATTTTGATGTATATCAGCTTCCTGAGTAGCCATAAATCGAGTTCCCATGACTATTGCCTCTCCACCTAGAGCTAATGCAGCAACCATGCTTTTGGCATCGCTAAATCCTCCGCAGCCCGCTACAGGTACATCTAAAGCTTCTGCTGCTTGCGGTAATAGAACTAAGGAAGGAATATCATCTTCACCAGGATGGCCGGCACA
Organism: uncultured SAR86 cluster bacterium; assembly: GCA_902611645.1. Taxonomy (GTDB): domain Bacteria; phylum Pseudomonadota; class Gammaproteobacteria; order Magnimaribacterales; family Magnimaribacteraceae; genus Magnimaribacter. The sequence goes on from CACMAF010000001.1 coordinate 5,730, forward strand.
CTCAAAACCGTCAATTGTTATTGCACTTACACCTACAGATTGAGCTTTTAAAGCGTGTCTAACAGAAGTGCATTTATGTATAACTTTTACGTCATACTCTTTAAATAATTCCATAAAGGGTTCTGGACTACGTCCCGCAGTTTCAACGATCTTGACCCCTGACCCAACAATAGCTTGAGCATATTCTTCATAAGGGGGAGGATTGATAGTTGGCAGTACGGTGAGATTTACGCCAAATGGCTTATCAGTCATTTCTCTAGTCCTGTCTATCTCTTTGGCTAAATCTTCAGGTGTAGGTTGTGTTAACGCAGTTAAAATTCCTAATGCTCCTGCATTGGATACCGCAGATACTAACTCGGCATATCCAACCCATTGCATTCCACCTTGTATCACTGGATGTTCTATTCCAAATAAATCTGTAATTCTTGTTTTTAGCATCTTTTTCTCCCCGCGATTTAATTCAATTTATATCAGTTTCTAAGAAAGATAGTAAGATACTTCAGATAAATTAAGAAGAAATACTTTATGACTGAAAAATTGAATCTCTTTATAGGCGGTAGCTCAGTTAAGAGTACTACAAAAAAATGGATTGAAGTTCTAAACCCTGCCACACAAGAAGTTCTTTGTGAGGCTCCATGCACTACTGATGAAGAAATCGAGAGTGCCATAGGTTCTGCTAAAGAAGCTTTTTTTTCTTGGAGAGAAACTCCTCCTCCTGAAAGATCTCGAGTCATGATGAAATATCAAGATCTTCTTAAAATTAACCAAGATGAAATTGCTGAAATTCTTAGCAAAGAGAATGGAAAAACTTTTGAAGATGCTAAAGGAGACTTATGGAGAGGTATAGAGGTTGTTGAGCAAGCGGCGAATATTACCCCTTTATTGATGGGCGAAACTGTTGAAAATGTTGCAAGAGAAATAGATTCTTATAGTTATACTCAGTCTCTAGGGGTTTGTTTAGGCATTACTCCATTCAATTTTCCTGCCATGATACCTCTGTGGATGTTTCCGATGGCGATAGCCTGTGGCAATACTTTTATCCTGAAGCCCTCTGAGCAAGATCCTATGACCTCCAATAAACTTGCAGAGCTTTTTTCAGAGGCTGGAGCTCCTCCAAATATCCTACAGGTAATCCATGGTGGTAAAGATCAAGTAGATCAGCTTATTAGACATCCTGACATAAGAGCTATTTCATTTGTTGGATCAGTTCCCGTCGGCCAATATATTTATAAGACGGGAACTGAGCATCTGAAAAGAGTTCAATCTTTCGCTGGAGCTAAGAATCACATGGTTGTAATGCCAGATGCAAATAAAAATAAAACTATTGATAGTTTGGTGGGATCTTCAGTTGGAGCAGCTGGTCAAAGATGTATGGCGATCAGTGTTGCTGTTTTCGTGGGTTCTTCGAAGGAATGGATAGAAGACCTGAAGAACGAAATGGTAATGGTGAAACCAGGCCCATGGGACTCTGAAGAATCTGGTTTTGGTCCTGTTATTAGCGTTCAGGCTAAGGAAAAGATTATTGGTTTGATAGAAAAAGGAAAAAGCGAAGCAACATGTCTAATAGATGGGAGCAAATGTGAAGTTGAAGGATTTCCAGATGGGAACTGGATTGGTACTACCCTATTTTCTGGTGTAAAAACTGAATCTGAGATATATAAAACAGAGATATTTGGGCCTGTTTTACTTTGCATCGAAGTTAATACTTTAGAGGAAGCAATAGAATTGATTAATGCAAATCCATATGGTAATGGAACTTCTATATTTACAGCCTCTGGGAGGTCTGCAAGAAAATTCAGACATGAAATTGAAGTTGGTCAAGTAGGTATAAATGTACCTATACCAGTTCCACTACCTTTCTTTTCATTTACTGGTTGGAAACAATCATTTTATGGGGATCTTCATGCCTATGGCAAACAGGCAGTTAGGTTTTACACAGAGACCAAGACTGTGACTGAAAGATGGTTTGAAGAAGATGAAGAAAGCACAAAAAACTTAACCATCAATCTGGAGTAGTTCATGGATTTCGATTTAAATTCTGATCAAAAACATTACAGGGACTTAGCAAAAAGCTTTTCTGATAAAGAATTGAAACCTAATGCCGCTGAATGGGATAAAGAAGCTTTTTTTTCCTAAAGAAACTCTTAAGAAAGCTGGAGAGTTAGGTTTCTTATCACTCTATGTTGATACTAATCTAGGAGGAATGGGTTTAGGTAGACTTGATGCTTCGATAGTTTTTGAGCAGCTAGCCCAGGGCTGCACAAGCACTACGGCTTTTATGACAATTCATAATATGGCGATTTGGATGATCAGCAAATTTGGTTCGGAAGAATTAAAAACAGAATGGTTTCCTCAACTCAGCTCGGGTGAGAAGCTTGCCTCTTATTGTTTGACTGAACCTGGTTCAGGTTCAGATTCTGCTTCTTTGCGCACTACAGCTAAGAAAGATGGTGATAATTTCATTTTAAACGGTTCAAAGGCTTTCATATCAGGATCTGGAGCTACAGATTGTCTTGTATTAATGGCCAGAACAGGTGATTCAGGTGCGAAAGGAATTTCATGTTTTCTAATTCCAGCGGATTTACCAGGCATAGAGTATGGGAAAAATGAGCCTAAAATGGGTTGGAAAAATCAACCAACAAGATTGGTGTCTTTGACTGATGTGAAAGTTTCTAAAAAGAATTTAGTAGGGGAAGAAGGAAAAGGTTTCAAAATCGCCATGCAAGGATTAGATGGAGGCCGAATAAATATAGCAACCTGCTCTATAGGAACAGCTCAATCTGCATTAGAAGAAGCCCAAAACTATATGAATCAAAGAGAACAATTTGGTAAAAAGATATCTGAATTCCAGACAATGCAATTCAAGATTGCTGATATGGTAACTGAACTTATTGCAGCCAGAACAATGACAAGACTTGCAGCTTCAAAACTTGATAAAAATGATTCTGAAGCAACCATCTATTCTGCAATGGCAAAAAGATTTGCTACTGATGTAGGCTTTAATGTTTGCAATGAAGCTCTTCAAATATTTGGAGGTTACGGATATATTCAAGAATATCCTTTAGAAAGATATGTAAGAGATGTAAGGGTCCATCAAATATTAGAAGGTACTAACGAAATTATGAAAATGATAATTGGGCGAAGAATGATAATGGAAAATGCAGCCTCAATAATCCAATAAAAATTATGACTGAAAAATTATTACTCGAAAAAATAGATAACATTGCCAAGGTTACTATAAATAATCCTAGTGCTAATACATGGGATCTTCAGAGCTTGGCAGGATTAGAAGAAATTATTGAACATCTCAACAAAGATAATGAGATCTTTTCTTTAGTTATAACTGGACAAGGAGAAAAGTTCTTTTCTGCTGGAGCTGACCTTAAAGTTTTCCAAGAAGGAGGAAAAGATGCAGCCAAAGAAATGAGCAATGCCTTTTCAAGAGCCTTCAATTCACTCAGTAATTTTAGAGGTGTATCTATAGCTGCTATCAATGGATTTGCTATGGGAGGAGGACTCGAGTGTGCATTAGCTTGTGATATTAGAGTCGCTGAAGAAAAAGCAGTTCTTGCTCTACCTGAACCTAAGGTAGGTTTACTGCCTTGCGGAGGTGGGACTCAAGTACTACCAAGATTAGTTGGTGAGGGCTGGGCTAAAAGAATTATTTTAACTGGTGAACAAATTAGACCTGATAAAGCCCTTGAAATAGGCTTAATTGAAGAAAAGGTTGAAGATGGAAAGTCTTTAGAAGCCGCTTTATCTATTGCCGCTTCCGTTGCAAACCAAAGTCCTAGTAGTATTGCAAAGTGCAAGGAGCTAATTCATAGAGCACGTCTTTCAAGCGAACCTTATCAAGAAGAACTTAAACCTTTTGTAAATTTATTTGATACAAAAGATCAAAAAGAAGGTGTAGATGCATTCTTAGATAAAAGAAAACCAAATTGGCAAAATGCCTGATGACGAATTATTGGTTGAGATTTTAAAGTGTCGGAATGATACTAAAATTGGCCATATAACTCTCAACTCTCCCGAAACATTAAACTCATTAACATTAAATATGGTCAATGAGATATCAAAACTATTAGACAAATGGGAAGCTGATCCCCAAATAAAAATGATCATAATGGACGGTTCAGGGGATAAGGCCTTTTGTGCTGGGGGTGACATCAGAGCATTATATGAATCGATGTGTTCTGCCGACGGTCCAATTTTTGCAGAAACGTTTTTTGAGTCTGAATATAGACTAGATTATAAGCTTCATAATTTTCCCAAACCTATAATTTCCATCATAGACGGTATTGTAATGGGTGGTGGCGCGGGCTTGATGTTTGGAAGTAGTTTTAAGATTTCTACAGAAAGAACAAAATTTGCAATGCCAGAAATTGGTGTTGGTTTATTTCCAGATGTAGGATTTACATCTGTAATAAAAGATTTACCAGAAGGATTGGGTCTTTATATCATGCTAACTTCAACTCAATTGAATGCTGCTGATACCCTTTTTTGTAATTTGACAGATTGTTCATTAAGCTCAGAAGATTTAGAAAAATTTTTTCAAGAGATCCAAGAAATCGAGTGGAAAGACATGAAAAAGGATAACTTAAAAATATTGAATTCAATTGTTCACCAAGATGGTTACACAAATAAATTAAATAATTTTCCGAAGAGCAAGCTCAAAGATGAATTAAGCAAAATTAAGTCACTTACTAATGCTTCAAATCTTCATGAAGTTGCTAAGAATATTATGTCGAATCAAAGTAACGATGAATGGTATTTGAAAGGTAAAGATTCATTGAAGAGAGGGAGTCCTACATCTGCACATCTGATTTGGTTGCAGTGCCAGAATTCATCGCATTTAGATCTAAAAAAAGTATTTCAATTTGAACTTAATATGGCAATTCAAATAACTAGGATGGGTGACTTTAAGGAAGGTATCCGAGCACTCATAATAGATAAAGATAATAAAGCTAAATGGAAATATGATTCAATATCGAACGTGCCGTCAGAATGGCTTGATAGGCATACTGATGTAGCCTGGGATAAAAATCCTTTGGAGGATCTCTGAAATGAAAAAAATAGGTTTTATAGGTTTAGGGAATATGGGCCTGCCAATGGCTAATAATATTTCAAAGGCAGGAATCGAGGTTAATGCATTTGACTTATCTGAAAAAGCCCTCATACAAGCTGAAAATTTAGGAATGTCGATTAAACAAGACTCTAAAAGAGTTTTAGAAGATATAGATGCTCTCATTACAATGCTACCAAACGGTAGTTCAGTAGAAAAAATATTTATAGAGGATAATTTGCTTGAAGTTATTAATAAGCGAACACTTATTATTGAATCATCCACTATCAGTCCTGGAATAAGTAAGAAAATTTCCACGATAGCTAAAAATCATGGCATTTCAATGCTTGATGCACCAGTGTCGGGGGGTGTGAAGGGAGCTGAATTGGGTAATCTTACGTTTATTGTAGGTGGAAGCCAGGCCGATCTAGAGAAAGGTTTAAGTCTTTTTAAAATCATGGGAGATAAAATATTTTATGCAGGTGAATCAGGTTCTGGCCAGATTGCCAAGCTCTGTAATAATATGTTGTTGGCTGTCCATATGTGTGGCACTGCCGAAACTCTCGCTTTAGGCGTTAATAATGGATTAGATCCAATAGTTCTCTCTGAAATCATGAAGAATAGTTCAGGAGGAAATTGGTCTCTGGAGAAATATAATCCCTATCCAGGAGTCATGGAGACAGCTCCTGCTAGTGAGAATTATTCAGGTGGATTCTTAAATTCCTTAATGCTTAAGGATCTTAAATTAGCATCAGAATTAGCTCTGGGATCAAAATCAACTACCCCTATGGGCAAACTTGCTATGCAGCTTTATGAGGAGATGATGGATGATGGATTTGGTACACTAGATTTCTCAAGCATTCAAAAAAAGTATCTTTAGTGACTTATAAAAGGAAAATAATGTCTTTAATAAATCTTGGAAAAAAAATTTTTATATTCTCCGCAATAGTCCTCTCCGTTTCTAATCCTACCTATGCTAATGATGCCTTAGAGATTGCTAAACTCAATGACCGAAATAATAGTGGATTTATAGATAGTTCATCAGATATGACCATGAACTTAATTAATAGAAAAGGTGATGTAGTCACAAGAAGATTAAGGTTCAAAAGATTAGAGGTTCCAGGAGATGGAGATAAATCAATAGCAATATTTGAAAGTCCCAGAGATGTTAAAGGAGTTGCAATTTTGTCTTATGCACACAAGGTTAAACCAGATGATCAATGGCTTTATTTGCCTGCATTAAAAAGAGTAAAGAGGATCGCCTCAAAAAATAAATCTGGCCCATTTTTAGGAAGTGAGTTCTCCTTTGAAGATTTCTCTTTCCAGGAAGTGGAAAAATATGAATATAAATACATTGGAGAAGAGGATTATTTGAACCTCAAATGCTTTATTATTGAAAGAACACCACTAGATCCTTATTCAGGATATACAAAACAACTGGTATGGATTGATCAAGAAAATTATCTAATTCACAAGATACATCTTTTTGATCGAAAATCTTTTCATCTGAAAACTCAAAAATTTGAAGAATATAAATTATATGAAGGTTTCTTTTGGCAACCGCATAAAGTGGAAATGATTAACCATCAAAATGGAAAAAGTTCTATCCTGTTATTTGAGAATGTGAAGCTTAATAGTGGCTTTACAGATAGAGATTTCACTCAAAATAGTCTAAAAAGATCTAGATAAATGTCTTATAAATTTCTCGGAGTATTTATTGCTTTCCTATGCCCTGCCCTTCACGCAGAGATTATTGGAGAGTACTCTTTTGATAATAGATATTTCTTTAATTCTGGCCTTCAAGGACAAGAAAAAAATCATTCCTCATTCACATTATCACCTGAAATATTTTATGAGAACGAAAATTCCATTTTCCACTTTAAACCAAAGTTAAGGAAAGACAATATAGACACCGAGAGAAACTTAGTCGACATACAAGAACTATACCTAATCAACATTCTAGAAGATAAAGAAATCAAATATGGGGTAAGTAAAGAATTTTGGGGTGTAACAGAAACAACTCATAGAGTTGATATAATCAATCAAACTGATGCTGTTGAAAGTTTAGATGGCGAGGATAAACTCGGTCAACCTATGGTTAAGGTGTCATTCGAAGAAAATTGGGGCCTAATAGATTTCTATGCTTTGCTTGGTTTTCGGGAAAGGACTTTCTCAGGTTATGATGGAAGACTCAGACAGCCGATGATCGTTGATACTGATAGACCTCATTACTTATCCGCTGCAAAAAATAAAAGAATGGATTTTGCCTTTAGGTGGAGCAATTATTTTGATCAACTGGAAGTGGCAATTTCTCATTTCTCTGGAACTTCAAGAGAACCTAGGTTTATTCTAACGAATGAAAATCTGAAAGAGTTGGTTCCTCTTTATGAGGTGATTGATCAAACGGGATTTGAATTCCAATATTTATTGGGAAGCTTTGCTATTAAATCAGAGATTATCTCTAGGTCAGGTCAGGAAGATAGATTTACAGCTGCAACATATGGTTTTGAGTACACACAAGTGGGTATTTTTGGTTCTAGACTTGATCTAGGATGGATTGTAGAGGCAAATCATGATGATCGACTCCCAAGCTCGCCAGCAGTAATAGGTACAAGACTTACAATTAATGATACATCCGACACTCAAATACTATCGGGGATAATCTATGATGAAAAATCCGAAGAACTAGGATTTCTATTGGAAGCATCTAGAAGGTTGGGCATATGTTGTTCCATATCTATTGAAGGATTTTATTTCGATGATACAAATGAGGATAATGAAGAATTCAAACTTTTTCAGGCTTATAAAGAGGACGATTTTTTGAGATTTGAACTTACATATTACATGGGTAATTAATAGGTATGAATAAAAAGGTGTTAGCTAGATTGATAATCGAGCATAGGAAATTATCAATAGTTCTTTGCATCGCATTATTCTTAGGATTATCTCAGGGTCTATCTAAATTAACATTCAATCCTGATTTAGAAACATTCTTCCCGAAAGGACATCCTGCTACCGAGTTAATGGAAGATATAGATGATACGTTTCTTCCAACTGATAGTTTAATTATCGCGATAAGTGGAGGGAAAGAGACAATTTTTAAGAAAGAAACTTTAAATGTAATAGAAAAACTTACTGAACTGTCATGGACGACCCCATTTTCAGTGAGGGTCGATAGCCTTACAAACTTTTCTTATGTTCGATCAGTTGATGATGATTTATTAGTAGAGCCTTTCATTGAAAATGCTCTTCTTCTAACCGATCAGGAAATACAGGAAAAATCCTTATTAGTAGAGGGCGAAGAAGCTATATATGGCTCGGTAATCTCTAAAGATAAGAAGACTTCAATCATAAACCTAGTTATAGATCCCCCTCAGCCTAATAAGGAGGCAAACCTAGAAGTGACTATTGATTATGTTCTGGAATATCTTGACAAGGCTAAGAAAGAAAATCCTGAACTAGATATAAGAATATTAGGCAATCCTTATCAGGAATATATGGATCCAAAAATGCTTGAGGCAGAAATACCACCGGTCATGAGTCTAATGTTTTTAGTGATTTTCTTGTCTATATTATTTGTACTAAGGAGTCTTGCTGCAGTTTTTTCGACCTTTGGAGTCATCATCCTCACAATTGGATCAACCTTCGGTTCAGTTGGTCTTTTGGGTAATGCGCTTAATCAAATGGTAATTACTTACCCAGTTTTAATTATTACCCTTGCACTAGCTGACTGTATTCATCTTTTTGCGATCTATTTTCAAGAACGCAACAGAGGAGAAACTAGTAAAAACTCAATGATAAAAAGTTTAGAATTGAATCTTCAACCTCTTTTTCTGACTACAGTTACTACTTGTATTGGTTTTTTGTCATTCAATGCTCTTGATGTAGAGCCTTTAAGGGATCTCGGTAATGGCATTTCTATTGGTGTTTTATTTGCATTCTTTTACACAATCTTTTTTATCGCTCCTCTCATATCATTTTTAAATGTAAAAATTCCAACATCAACTCAACAACAAGTTAACTTATCTAGAAAGATTGCAATTTTTAGTCTGTCAAATAAAAAGACTTTTCTTTTGATAATTCCTTTGTCTAGCTTACTAATGATTTTATTAATTCCTCTGAATAAGTTAGATATGAATCCTACTCAAATGTATTCAGAGAAATACACTAGCTATGGACCCGATGTTTTATGGCTAGATAAAAAGCTTGGAGCAAGCTTCCCCATTAGTTTCAAGGCTATGTCTGATAATGGCAGTGTTTCAAATCCAGAATTTCTTGAAGGCCTGGATAATTTTTCCATGTGGCTAGAGAAACAAGATGAAATTACTCATGTTACATCTCTAGCAAGAACAATGAAATCACTCAACAAAAGCATGCATGGAGATGATTTAGAAATGAAAGTTATACCTGAAGATCAAGAGTTATCCTCTCAATACCTCTTCTTCTATGAAATGTCTCTTCCTATGGGCCTGGATCTTAATACCTCGATAAGCCAAGATAGAGGTTCTACTAGGATAGCCGCAACATTAAGAGAAATGACCTCTAAAGAATATCTTGTATTTGATAAAAAGGTTTCTACATATCTTAAGGATAACAATCTTGAAAGCACGATTTCAAAGCCTGCTGGATTCAGAGTTATTTTTGTCTACTTGATGGAAGCCGTAGTGAACTCTTTATTAATTGGTGTGACTATAGGGATGGCCTTAATCATAACTGTAATAGCATTTTTCTTTAGATCAGCTTATTTCGGATTTCTATCATCTTTTCCTAATATCCTTCCAATTGTGAGTGCTTTCGGTGTCTGGGCAATCATAGACGGTCAAATAGATTTCATGGTCGCAGTTGGAATGGGTTCTACTTTGGGTATCATCGTTGACTTCACAGTGCACCTTCTGAGTAAATATGATTTAGCAAGGCAAGAACTGAATAAGAGTCCAGAAGATGCAGTGCTTTATGCCTTTGAGGCGGTTGGCTTTGCTTTAATAGCTATGACAGTCATTCTAGCTCTAGGTTTCTCAGTTCTGCATCTTGTAAGCTTTCTTCCAATGCATAATTTTGCCCAGTTTTCTATACTCGCTTTTGTTTTCGCGCTAATTATTGATTTCTTTCTATTCCCAAATCTACTTGTAAGATTTGATAAAAGAAAATTTGATTAAGTCTTAGTTAAATAGTAACCACAAAGCCAACAAGGAATTAGCGTTAAAGCAGCAATTATAAAAGCAAAGCTATAATCTCCTGAACCTAAAACTAGGGGAGCGATGTTGTTTCCTATCAACATGGATATATTCCCAAAACCCATAAAAATCCCAAAGTTAGTCGCGCTGGTATTTGAAGTACAAAGTGCCATTAAAATAGAAAATATTAGAACTGACCATCCTGCGTCAACTGCATCTACACCAATGATAGCTATTGATGAAATCAGATCAGAAGTCTCAGCACTAAAACTACTTACCGCGAAAAAGATAAAAGCTTGTCCGGTAATAAAAAATAGCAGAAGAAATCTTTTTGAAATAAAGATAGTTAATAAACCTGCAGATAAACCTATCAATCCTCCTAACCACATGCCATAGGGCCGCAAAGAGCCTATATCCTCTCCAGTCCAACCCAGAACTTTGATATAGAATTCGTTGTAAATCACATCAAATATTCCATATCCGATGTTTGAGAAAAGCATAAATATTATTGCTGCAAATGCACTTCTATTTAATAAGCTTTGGCTAACTCCTTTAAGTAATTCATTAAGCGTAAGTCGATCTTTATAGGACTGCTCTTGCTGCCCAGCCTTATGGGAAAGCTCCTTTGAAAAAATCGGAAATAGGAAAGCTAGGGACATCAATAAAATCAAGACTATGAAACCTTCATTAATTCCATACCCATAAAAAATAGAAGTAGCCAAAGCCATCCCAAAACCTCTACCTAAGGTCTTGCTCCCCCACATGAAACCATTTGCATTAGCCATTTGATCTTTACGCAAACTATCTGCAGCAAGGGCATCTATAGCAATATCTGATATTGCTACAAACGTGTTATGAAGCGTCAATAAACTTATAAGGATGAAGTTAACTTGCGTCACCTCAATAAAGATTAAAGGTGAGACAGCTAACATCATTGCAACCTGACTGATCAATATCCAAAATCTTCTTCTACCGAATCTACTTAAAGTAAATGAATCAATAATTGGCCCAAGAAATACTTTTAGTGTCCACGGAACCATTGTTATAGATAACAATAATGAGATATCTTTTACGGAAGCACCGATAGATACAAGATATGTTGTTAAGGCAAATAAAGTGCCTCCAGAGAGTCCTTGAGATAAATAGACTGCGCTAAGACTCCCAATATGCCAAATACTGCCTTCACTCAAAAGACGAGATTTAAATAATTCCATTTATATTAAATTGATTGAGTTAGTTAAGAGCAAATGATTGTTTAATTAGATCATAGGATCTCGCTCTGGCAGAAAAGGGTTCGCATATAGTGATGATTTTTAGCTCTTCAGGTTCAACTTTGTTCAAAATCGGTTGAAGCTTCTCTCTTATAGTCTGTGCGGTACCTACAAAAGTTCTATTATCATTTGTTCTCGCAAGATCGCCATTAATAGAGTCCTTTGCCTCTTCCAAAGTTGGGAATGTTCCAAAAATCCCTTTTTGAGAATTAAGTCTCCATGCAGCTGCACTTAAAGATAATTCTTCTGCTTCCTTATCTGTGTCGGCACAGACAGAAAATACGCCCACACTTATTTTTGGTTTATCTGCAAAAATGGATGGCTGAAAGTTATCTCGATAAACATCTGCGAGGTCTATGCATGAAGGATCAATAAAATATGCCAGTGCCATAGGTAAACCAAAATGGGCGGCATATTCTGCTCCCTGTCTTGAGGATACCAATAGCCAAACTTCGGGTAATTCACCTAGTCCCGGAGTAACATTAACTGACTCAAAAGATTTTGTAGATGAAACACTTCCCTCTAGAAAGGACTTTAAATCATTCATCTTTGTCGGAAAAAATTCTGGTCCAGTCGTCTTTGAGCCATAAGCAAGCGCACCAGCCTGATAAGCATCACTTCCTGGGGCCCTGCCAAGACCCAAATCAATCCTATTTGGAAATAATGATTCTAAGAGTCTAAAATTTTCTGCTACTTTGTAGGGACTATAGTGCATAAGCATAACCCCTCCTGAGCCTATGCGAATCGATTCTGTTTCTGATGCCAGACTAGGTATTAATATCTCAGGTGAGCATCCAGCAAATGAAGAAGACCCATGATGCTCAGCTAACCAAAATCGGTTCAATCCCAAAGAATCACAATATTTAGCTAACTCTCTAGTATCTTTGATTGCTTGATCTGCACTTGAATTAGAAAAAATAGGAGATTGGTCAACTACACTTATCTTCATGGTCCAATAGGCTTACCATCAATTACTTGATCTAAATATTCAGACATACCATAGCCAACAATACCTTTGTATGTGTACTGAGTCATTCCTTCAGTAATTCTTGTGACAAGGCTATCTCCTGCAGGAGTGTTTCTTCTGTTTCTGAGGGGAATCAAAGAAATAACTTTACCTTCAACCTCATATTCACTTTCATCAGTTTCTGCCCAAGCCGTAAAAGTCTTTTGAAAATGATCATCATCATATTCAGTCTCTATTTTGCAATCCTTAACAATCTCATATTTGCCATCTTTCAGAACAATCCCTCCTCTTCTTTCAGAATCTTCGCTCTGGTGAACAATACTAAACATAAACCCTATCTCGTCATTTATATTAATCGTTAACCATCTGTACCATTCAATTGCTTGCCAATATCTTGGACCCCAGCTTTTATCTCTAAGCCCTAGGCCATCGATAGTCCATTCTTCACCGTTAATTTTAATAACACCTTTTCCAGACGTATGTTGTTCATAGTGGGCTTTTGAAAAACTTTTTTCAGGATCTCTTTCTAAAGGCCTCCCGTCTTTTCTTACTGCCTGTCCTCCAAACATAGGGGATATGCCGCTGATATTTATATCAGCTTCACATTCAACTCTTGGATTCTCTTTAAATGCTTTGCTAGGGTTTAACATATCTTTAGGATTGTCTAATAGTAATATCTTCCCTTTGTATTGAACTTTTAATGACTTGAAGGGATCAATTACCTCAAACTTCATGCCTCCCGCGTCAAAAAATTCATTTGTTGTTATTTCAGGTCTACCAAACATGAAACCAATTCTTCCATCAGGAAGATATATACAACAAGTCATCTCTGCATATCCCTCATTAGGTCTATTGCCCAATCTAAACCAGCCACCCATTTTCTTATTGTGGTCAAACACATTGAAGTACATACTTTCGTTGTAATTGGAGGCTTCATCGGGTTGATGATTAAACTCATCCTGTGGTTCAAGTTTAATTTCAATATCACTCATATCTTTTATATCCTTGTTATCTATTATCTAGTTTATATCTTCTTTTACAATCGCTGAAGGAAAGTATGTCTTAGAGTTATAATTAAAAAATAAGAATTAATCTAGGAATGAAACTTTATACCGCCAAAGAAACAAAAAAAATTGATAATCTTGCAATAAAAGAAAAAGAAATATCAGGTTATTCACTTATGCAAAGGGCTGCTGAATTTGCATTAGATGTAATTTTAAAGGAGTTCGGACCACTAGAAGAATTGGTTATCTTTTGCGCAAAAGGAAAAAACTCTGGAGATGGTTTTCTTTTAGGAAGCTTAGCAAAAGAGTTTGGCCTGAATGTGACTATAGTTACTTGTTGTCCTTCTAAAGAAATTAAGGGAGTTTCCAGCAAAGCATTTAAAAAAATGAAGGCGTCCAAGGCCAGAATTATCTCTATCAATTCTATTGAAAAGTTAAAAGTTTCTAGGAAAGCGGTAATAGTAGACGCACTGATTGGAACTGGCATAAAAGGTAATCTAAGAAAGAATATTAAGGACTCCATATTGGCCTTGAATAGATTGGGTACCAAATTGCCAGTTGTATCTCTAGATATAGCATCTGGTGTTGATCCAGATTCAGGGGATGTAGAGGATATTTGTGTCTATGCAGACATCACTATAACTTTTGTTGCTCAAAAAAGAGGTTGCTTTACCTCAATTGGGAAAAAAGTGTCAGGAGAAGTAATGTACTCTGATCTAAAAATACCAAAACAATTATTTTCTAAAGTCACTTCTACAAGTTCCATCATTAATTTTGAAGAAAATTTAGATAAGGTGGTTTACAGAGAACAAGATGCCCATAAAGGAAATTTTGGGCATGTTCTTGTAGTAGGCGGGGATAGAGGTTTGGGTGGAGCTGGTCTACTCGCTTCAAAAGCAGCAGTTTATTCAGGTGCAGGATTAACCAGTTTAGTTACAAGGCCTGAACATGTTAATGCAAGCTTAGTTTCATGCCCTGAAGTGATGGTGAAAGGAATAAATTCTGGACAAGATTTAGAAGAGCATCTAATTAAACCAACTGTAATTGCAATAGGTCCAGGGCTCGGGCAGACAGCTTGGTCAGAACAAATGATACAAAGAGTTTTTTGGGAAGCTGAAAAAAGAGATGTTATAGTCATTATGGATGCCGATGCACTAAATCTTTTACCCAAATTAAAACTATCTAGTAAATTACCAAGGCGTTTGGTCTTAACCCCTCATCCTGGAGAGGCTGCTTCATTATTGAATACAAATGTAGAAACTATTGAATCAGATAGATTTACTTATTCAGCAAAGATTCAAAAAAAATTCAATGCAACCGTCGTATTGAAAGGATCAGGAACTGTCATATGTCACAAAAAAAATGGGATTCAGCAATGGGGAGTCTGCAATGCTGGTAATCCAGGAATGGCATCAGGAGGTATGGGTGACGTCTTAACGGGTATCATTGCAGGAATGTTAGCCCAAGGACTAACACCAAAGGAAGCCTGTGAAGTAGGCGTAGACTTGCATGCCAAAGCAGCTGATCAAGCTTCATTTGATTTGGGTGAAGTTGGACTGACGCCAAGTGATGTTATTGAAGAGTTAAGATATTTACTGAAATATGACTAGAGTTAAGGTTACCTCAAATGAGAATGAAACCATCGCAGCCGGAGAGGAGCTAGCACAAGAAATTAGTAAAATTAAAACTGATAGATCAATAATTATATTTTTAGAAGGCGAACTGGGAGCAGGTAAAACCACTTTCACCAAAGGAATTCTTAAAGGCTTTAACTATAAAGAGTTGGTTAAAAGTCCTACCTACAATATTGTTGAAATACACGAAACAGATAAATATAGAGTTTTTCATTTTGATCTTTATAGAATCTCTGAACCGATAGAACTAGAAGAAATTGGCATAGAAGAATACCTTAAAGAGCTTAAATCAGTCTCAATCTTTGAGTGGCCTAAAAATGGTAAAGGAACTCTTCCCTCTGCCGATTTTAATGTTCAAATTTCATATAAAGAGAATGGAAAAGATGATAGAAGAGAGTTATTGATATCATGAACGGGAAATCTTTGAAAATAATCTTATTGGTAATTCTAATGATAGTAAGTAAATCTATACTTTCAGAAGAGAATATCTACTGTTTTGTAGGAGATGCTGGGGAAGTAAATCCAACTCAAAAAATGGTTGTAAAAGCTCTGGCAAATTCTGATTGTTCCATGGTCTGGCATCTAGGCGACATAACACAGCTTGGAGTCCAATCATTAGATGATCCAGAACTACAAGAAAGTTTTTTAACACCCTTTAAACCATTTCTAGAAACTGAAATTCCCTTTTACTTAGCAGTCGGTAACCATGATTATAAGGGTGATCCAAGTGTATATCTTCAAGTTGCAAAGAATTATCCATCTATTAATCATCCTAGTAATTTCTATACCAAAAAATTTGGAAGAACATGTTTTTTTGTTCTAGATACGACTATTTTCGATAAGCTATATTATTTTTATAAAAGAGGCAGTCAGATTAGATGGTTGCGAGATGAAGTAGATAAACTGCAAGAAAAGTGTGACTTTTCTATCGCAGTAGCTCATCATCCTTTATTTAGTTCAGGTGATAGAGACAGGGCAAACCCGCAGCTAGCAATGTTTCTAGAAAACTATGTCTTTGGAACTTTTGATATTTATATCACAGGCCATAATCATGTATTAGCAGATGAAGGTGATCATAAAAACACTCTTCAACTCATAAGCGCTACTGGCGCTCTTCCCGGTGGCTCGCCCGCCGAGGTAGACTCGGGTAAATTCAACATAGAGACTCCGGGGTACCTAAAAATGATAGTAAATAATAATAGTGCTAATTATCAATTTGTGAGCGCTAGGGATAGTGAAATCCTATGGTCTAATACAAAACTTGGTAATGGCCTTAGATGACAACTATTCAATTAAGTTTGATACTTCAATTCCCAATGCCAAAGATGAGGTTAAGCCAGGAGAGGCATAACCAAGAACATTTACATACTGGTTATCACTCACTGTGCCGGAATCAATAATAAAATCTTTTATTCCCTTGAGTTTAGGTCTTATCCCAGAGTAACCAGGAGTAAGATCGTCAGCTTGGATGCTGGGCCAATAAGACTGAACCGCCTCAAGAAAACGAGATTTTTGATGTGAAGAGAGATTATAGTCAATCTCATCGACCAAATATGCAGAAGGCCCGAATCTGATACCTTTGCCAAGGTCTATTGTTGCATGAAGACCTAAACTATTTTCAGATGGAGTTGGATAAATCAGATTCTCTAGTTTTTCTTTACCTTGATAAATGTAATATTCCCCTTTTACAAATTCTTCTTGGTAAGTGTTTCCTCTATTAACAAGATCCGCTATTTGAACAGCATTAAGTCCTGCAGAATTTACAAGAACATTAGTAATTACAACAAATTGATTTTCAGTGTTTTTATCCTGTATTAAAACCTCATAACCCTTGGAAGATTGCTCCACATTTAATGTTTCATTGCCCAGCAGTATATTCCCACCCAAGCTCTGAAAATCTCTACTTAAAGAATGGATAAAGGAATGACTATCAAAAATTCCGGTGGAAGGAGAAAATATAGCTTCTTTGTAATGTAGGAAGGGATATTTAGATTTTAAAGAATTATCATAGGTTAAATCATCTACCCCACAAATCAGTCCATTCTCATAAATACTGTTTAAGGTTTCTGATTCCTCATCATTTGAAGATAAGATATATTTTCCACAACGATTGAACTCAATCTTCCTCTCCTCTAAATATTGATATAGTAATTCTTTACCTTTCAAGCAGAGTTTTGATTTGAGAGAACCATGATCATAATACATACCAGCATGTATGACTTCGGAGTTTCTGCTTGAGGTTTCTTGTGCTATGTGAAGATTCCGTTCAATGAGAAAGATATTATCAAATCTTGAAGAAAGTTCTCTTGCGATAGCTATTCCGGAGACTCCTCCTCCTATGACCAAGCAATCAACTTCAAATTTTTCTAATTTGCTCAATATTTACTAAAGATATTTATTATATTTATTGTTAGAGTTGAGGCACACTAAGTATAGACACCTAATGTAGAAAAGTTTAGAAGAATCGAATAATTATGAAATTAAATTATGGAATCATAGGTACTGGGATGATGGGTTGCGAACATATCCGTAATCTCAAAAAAATACCTGATGTACGCATAGTTGCAATTGCCGATCCTAATGAGGAATCTAGGATATGGGCCAGTAAGGCTTGTGAAGATAAATTCAAAATTAGATTATATGAAGACTATAGAGAGCTCTTGGCGCAAAAAGAAATTGATGTCATTGTGGTTGCTAGTCCAAACTTTACTCATATTGAGGTTATGAGAGAACTGTTCGAAACAGATAAACATGTATTACTTGAAAAACCCATGTGCACTACCCTTCCAGACGGCTTAGAAGTTCTCAAGAAAAGTAAAGAACATGAGGGTTTAGTTTGGATTGGCCTTGAATACAGATTTATGTCGCCTATTCAATCTTTGATAAAACATATTGAAGAGATAGGTGAGATAAGAATGTTATCAATAAGAGAGCATAGATTTCCATTTTTAGAAAAAGTAAATAATTGGAATCGTTTTAATAAAAATACTGGTGGGACACTAGTTGAAAAATGTTGTCATTTTTTTGATTTGATGAATCTAATAGTCCCGAGTAAACCAATAAAAGTTTATGCTTCTGGAGGTCAAGACGTAAACCATTTAGATGAAAAATATGATGGAAAAACTCCAGACATAATTGATAATTCTTTTGTAATCATAGACTATCAGGATGGACAAAGGGCTATGCTTGATTTGTGTATGTTTGCCGAAGCGGGAAAATATGAACAAGAGATTGTACTTACGGGGGATCAAGGTAAGTTAGAAACATATATTCCTGGTAATGAACTATTATTGACCAATAGGAAAAATTATTCACTTAAGGCTATAGAAGTTAAAGATGATCCTCGAGTGAAAGAAGTAGGTTTTCATCATGGTGCTAGTTATATCGAACATTTGGAGTTAATAGATTGTATTAAAAATAAAAAGAAACCACTTGTAGATTGCCAAGAAGGTCTCGACTCGATTATTCTTGGGTTAGCAGCACAAGAATCCATTCAAACAGGTGCCCCCGTTTTCTTGGAAAATTTCTTAAATTAATATATGAAATACAGATCAATAAAAGACATGCCAAGAGTAGGCTTTGGGCTTTGGAAAGTCCCAAAAGATGTGTGTTCTACTATAGTTTTTAAAGCAATAGAATTAGGTTACAGACACTTTGATTCAGCTTCTGACTATGGTAATGAAAAGGAGGTCGGCCAAGGAATTAAGGCGGCTTTAGAAAAAGGTTTGTGTACGAGAGAAGAGCTATGGATAACATCTAAGCTATGGAATACCTATCACCATCCCGATCATGTTCAACCGGCTCTAGAAAAAACGCTGCAAGATCTTCAATTAGATTATCTTGATCTGTATATGATTCATTTTCCTATTTCTTTGAAGTTTGTACCTTTCGAGAATAGATATCCACCCGAATGGTTCAATGATCCTGATAGCCATGAGCCTAAAATGATTTCATCTAGAGTTCCGCTATCTGAAACTTGGCACGCCATGGAATCATTAAAAGAAGATAATTTGGCCAAGCATATAGGTGTTTGTAATTACTCTTCCGGTTTACTGCATGATCTTATGAACTACTGTGAAACTAAACCAGAAATTCTCCAAATAGAATCTCATCCATATCTTACTCAAGAAAAGCTTATACGATTAGCTAAAGACTACGGGTTAGAAGTCACAGCTTTTTCTCCTTTAGGATCTATATCCTATGAGGAACTGGGTGGCGCTGAAGAAAGTGAATCAATTTTAAAGAATAAAATTGTTCAGTCTATTTCTAAAGATATCGGTATAACCCCAGCTCAGTTAATTTTGGGATGGGGCTTGAATAGGGGTACTTCCATTGTAGTTAAAAGTACTAATGAAATACGTATGAAAGAAAATTTAGCTGCTTCCAGTTTAAAACTACAACAATCCATCATAGATAAAATATCAGCCCTCAATGTAAATAAAAGATATAACGATCCAGGCATATTTTGTGAGGATGCTTTCAATACTTTCTTTCCAATTTATGAATAAAAAAGATTTCTTAAAAGAAATACAAGAAGATACAAAATTGATAACAATGTCTTCTACTGAGAAATGGATTCATGAAAATAAGGTTTCTATTGAATCTCAACTTGATGAATATGGAGCAGTTCTCTTTAATGACCTTCCAGTAAAAAATGCTGAAGATTTTGATCTCTTTGTTTCTGCTTTCAAATACGATACGTTTACTTATGAAGAATCTCTATCGAATGCAGTTAGAATAAATAAAACTGATAAAGTTTTTACAGCAAATGAAGCGCCGAGTGAGATTGAAATATTTCTCCACCACGAAATGGCACAGACTCCCCGATATCCTAAAAATATATTCTTTTTTTGCAGATCTGCTTCTCAGTATGGAGGAGAAACTCCTTTATGTAGGTCTGATTATCTTTATGCCGAGCTTCTAAAAGTAGATGCAAATTTAATATCCAAATTTGAAAAAAATGGGGTTATTTATAATTCTATCATGTCGAATGGAGACGAATTAGTCTCAGGACAAGGAAGGAGTTGGCAAAAAACTCTAGGTGTTAGCTTTAAGAAAGAGGCCGAGCTCAAATTAAAAGAACTTGGGTATTCTTGGCATTGGCTTGAAGAAGATAACTTATCGGTTACGACAAAAACTTTAAAAGCTATAAAAGAACTTAAAAATGGAGAGAAATCATTCTTTAATCAAGTTCTAGCGGCATCTTTAGGATGGAAAAAAAATAAAGATAATGATATTTCGCCCGTAAGGTTCGGTAATGGTGAAGAAATTTGCAGCTCAAGTCTTCAAATGATTTCTAGCTTAGCAGAGTCATTAACTCTTCTAAGAAATTGGAAGGAAAAGGATATCTTGTTGATTGATAATCATAGGGTGATGCATGGTAGGAAACCATTTTCAGGAGTAAAGAACAGAGAAATTTTAGTTTCTTTAACTGCTTAGATTAAGCATGCAGGTGAAACCAGCTTTTATGAATTCTTTGGTCAAGATTAGAAATCTTACCTTGAAGGTTGTCCAAAAAGGTATGGAGCTTATCGTCGTCATAACTCTCAACTCTTGATGACATAATTCGTTCTATAACTTTATAAACTTCTTCTTTCAATAAACTATTATTTGGTAACACAGCGACGCATTTGTCTATCTCTCTAAGACAGGTATTCAATGATCTAGGGAACCCTCTATTTTTAAAGAGGAATCTGAGAACACTGCCTCTTTCAATTTCACCTTTTGCCTCTTCTCTATATGCACCTTGGGCAGAGAGATTTCTTAGCATGCTTGCCCATTCAAGAGTTGAGAAGTCATGTGTCTGAGAATTTTTCTTTGAGACGCATAATGTATCAAGAGTTCTGGAGATCATGTCTACACGTTCAATATATCTTCCTAACCTGATGAACTCAAAAACTAATCCAGTAGAAAAATTATCATTGATTATGCCGAAAAATCTTTGAGATCCTTCAATAAGTTTATACAAATCTTTTGGCTGTCCTCTTCTTGCTTTCAAAGTACCTCGGTTAAATTCATTTAAAAGATTATTAACTTGCTCTGTTGCAGATTGGGGAAGATAGTCTCTCGTTTCTTTGACGTTATATGCCGCTTTGATAAGAGAATTTTTAATTGAGTTAGGATTTGCTTCTTCATAACATAGGAAATTTATTACATTAGCTTCTTTAAAAGTCATATACCTTCTTTGGTAAATATCAACATTATCAAGTGTCTCAATTATAGATTGCCATCCAAGTGTTTTGTCACCGGGAAAATCCAACATCAGCTCAGAATTAACATTTATCAATCTAGCTGTATTTTCAACTCTTTCAACATACCTAGAAAGCCAATATAAGTGTTCTGCGTCTCTACTTAACATAATTATTTATCTACTATCCATGTATCCTTACTACCGCCTCCTTGAGAAGAATTGACCACAGTAGAGCCTTTTTTTAAAGCCACCCGAGTCAACCCGCCTACCGTCACATAACTTTTTTCACCAGTTAAAATAAATGGTCTTAAATCTAAATGTCTGGGCTCTATTGAACCTTTATCATAAGTTGGGGTGGTAGATAACAGCGCAAGCGGTTGTGCAATGTAATTGCGTGGATCTTTTCTTATTAACTTCAGTGTCTCTTCTTTTTCCTTTTTGGAAGCGCTCTTCCCAATGACTATACCATAACCACCAGACTCGGCTACAGGTTTGATTACAAATTCCTTAAATCTATCTTTTATTAATTCAAAGCTTTCTTTATCACTCATTAAATAAGTTTTAAGGTTTTCTATAATTGGATCTTCCTTCAAATAAAATTTGATCATCTCAGGCACGAAAGAGTAAACTGCTTTATCGTCTGCTATTCCACAGCCTGGCGCATTTATTATGGAAACATGTTTTTTTCTCCATGATTCAATTAAGCCTTCAACGCCCAATACAGAATCTTTATTGCCTCTCGAGGGATCTAAAAAATCATCATCAATTCTCCTATATATGACGTCAACCCTTACTAAACCTTCTATAGTTTTTTTGTAAACGAAGTTATCTTTTAAAACTACCAAATCTGTTCCTTGAACAAGATCTATGCCCATTTGCTGAGCAAGATATGAGTGTTCATAATATGCTGAGTTGTAAATGCCAGGAGTAAGGAGAACCATTTCTGGTTGACGGCTTCTTGAGTAACTCAGAGATACAAGTGTCTCATAGAGCTTTGTTGGATAAGCACCAACCGGCATTACTCCATAATGTTGAAAAAGATCTGGAAAAACTCTTTTCATAACGGTTCTATTCTCGAGCATGTAACTTACCCCTGATGGTACTCTGAGGTTATCTTCTAATACATAGAAAATTCCGTCCTTATCTTTGATCAGATCAGAACCGCAGATACTAGACCATGAACTGTGTTTCAGTTTCATTCCCATACAGTATTCTTTAAATGCAGGAGATTCAGTTATGAGAGATTCATCCATGTCGCTTTCTTTTAGAAATTTCTGATCGTTGTAGCAATCTTCTATAAAGAGATTTAAAGCTTTTACTCTTTGCTCTAAACCTTTCTCCACTTTATCCCATTCTTTTTTTCTGATAATTCTTGGGATGAAATCTAATGGCCAAGACCTGTCTTGTCCTTCTACATACTCCTCAGAATAAATGCGAAAGGAAATTCCCATAGATTTGATAGCTGACTCGGTGGCATTATTTATTTCATTTAAGTCATTTGGATTCAGTGATCCAAGAAATTTACCTATTTTCTTTGTATGAGTTCTGAACCTTTGCGATGTATTTAAGTATTCATCAAAAAAGGGTGAAGTTGGATAGTTTTTCCATGAAATAGCCACGCATTAATACATGCAACAAGTAAGCCAAAACATTTTGGTTCTTTATCGTAAATAATGCACTTTTTAGGTGCTATTTGCAGTTTGAAAAGGATCGAA
Source organism: uncultured SAR86 cluster bacterium (assembly GCA_902611645.1). GTDB lineage: Bacteria > Pseudomonadota > Gammaproteobacteria > Magnimaribacterales > Magnimaribacteraceae > Magnimaribacter. The sequence continues at coordinate 28,747 of CACMAF010000001.1, forward strand.
GAATTTAAAGGGAATTTTGTAAACCCCTTTTATTAGACTCTAAATACAAAAAATGACATGAAATTCTAAAAAGATTAAAATGGCATAAGTATTGCATGCTTTTTTTGAGAAATTATATGTCTTACTGTCTAGCAATAAAAGTAAATGAAGGATTGGTATTTGCTTCCGATTCCAGAACTAATGCAGGTTTGGATAATGTAAATACCTATTCAAAAATGTTTACCTACAATGTAGGTGACAGAGCCTTTGTAATACTCACAGCAGGAAATCTTGCAACTTCGCAAGCGGTTTATCATCAACTCGAAAAGGATCTCAATTCAGATAATCCTGAGATCAATCTGAATTTATGTGAGGATATTGAGGCTGCCGCTCAGTATATTGGAAGACTTAGCGTTTCTAGTTCTAACCAATCTTTGGAAGTGCAGAATCAATCCTCTTTGATGGGATCATTTTTTATTTTAGGAGGTCAAATTAAAGATCAAGAGCCTAATTTATTGCTAATTTATCCTGAAGGGAATTTCATTTATGTCTCCAATGAACAACCCTATCTTCAAATAGGCGAGACAAAGTATGGAAAACCAATCCTAGATAGGATGATCAACAAGAATACTCCTATTGGGGATTCAGCTAGAGTCGCCCTTCTTTCCCTCGATTCAACTATGAGGAGTGACCTTACGGTAGGGCCACCAATAGATTTTGTGGTTTATAAAAAAGATCAAATACATCTAGACTATCAAGGAAGATATAAACTCAAGTCACCCTATTTTAAAGAAATGTCAGATACATGGGCTCAAAAACTTTCAGATGCTATTCACACACTACCTAAGTTTGAATGGGAAGAAGAGGATCAGACAAATTAAAGATATTTCCTAAAAAACTTCCATACCGCCTCTGAAGCAATTATCTCGTTTTCTCCAGAGCCGAAATAATACCGGAGAATTGGATTACTCCACCAAGATAGTTTTAATCCTGCTCCTGGCCAAATGTGTCCACCACCTTCTATCTTGTACATCCATATTTCAGTTTCAACACCTTCAGTCCAATATCTTTCAAAAAACACATTATTGGCTACTCCGTCATCCTCACTTAATATTAATTCTTCAGATTTCTGATCCAATTGATATTTTTCAACAAAAAAGTTTATGGTTTCTGGTAAGCCATAATATGCACCCCAACCACTGACATTATTTATATCACCATCAAAAAAAGAAATGTCATCAGCCGTGCCATGAATATCAAATATCGGCACTGGATTATTCATCTTACAGTTATCCATTGTTTGTTTCATGATGACTCCCGTGACTGAAGCTACAGCTTCAAATAAATCAGAAGATGTGCAGGCCAATAAGTATGCCATATCACCTCCGTTAGACATTCCTGTTGCAAAGGCCTTTTGCCTTTTGAGATTAAATTCTTGAGTCAGGGAATTTACTAAATATCTAATGAATGACACATCATCTACAGTTGAATCAGAATGAAAATCATAACCTACTTGAAAGAATGTATTACCATCACTACCCACCGTTCCCTGAGGGTAAACAGCAATGAAACCCTCCCTATTTGCTATATCGTTCATGCCAGAATAGGTCATAATAGTTTCAGCACTACTTGTATACCCATGTATGACAACTACTAAAGGAGAATCTTGATTTAAATTAGATGGAACATGAATAATATAGTCTCTCTCTAATCCGTCATGAATCACAGTCCTATGCTCACTCATGAGATTTAACGAGCAACACAATATTAAAAACAAAAATTTAAATTTCATTTAATTTTCCTGGTGAAATCGTATCAATCTTTCACCTGCTTTCTCATAAAATAAAAAAGGATTATGATCTATTCCGTCGATGACTAAGAAGTCATGTTCTATGGAGAATTTCTCTAAGTAGGAACTATACTCTTCTATACTTTCAAAATTCATATCCTCTCTTCCTGACCAAAGTAGTAGTTTAGGTGTTCTTTTTCCAGAATCCTTATGTATCTTTGCTAGGGTCCATGCATCATTCCCTTTACCAACATAGTAGATTGACTCATCTTCATCTCTTGGCTCATCTTCATATCCATTATTGTCTTGAATAAGCTTCTCTGTCATATAAGAAGCACCTCCAGCTGCAACAGTACCAAAGAGTTCCGGGTACTTGAACATATATCGTGTCGCACCTCTTCCTCCCTCAGAAAAACCTTCAAGACCTCTAGCATTTCTTTTCGGAATTGTTCTATATTTTTCATCTATATATGGAATAAGCTCATTAATGAAAATATCTTCTCCAAATGAGTTTTTTTCTCCAGAGTTGTAATGACTTAATTCTCCTCCGTTCACAAAGATATATAGAGCAGGATCAATAGATACTGCAGAAAAGGTCTCCTGTAAAAAATTAGAGATATTTACTGACCTAGCTTCATTACCAGGCCTGCCCCCATGAAGATAATAAACAGTTCTAAATCTTTTGTCTGGATCTTCAAAATAGATATCAGGAATGTAAATGTAGTATCCGACAGGTAAATTCATTGAAGTACTATTGAAAGTACCTCTTTTTAACTGTGTTGGTAAACTAAATTTCTCATTTACTTCATTTACCCAAGAAAACTCTCTGGAATACTCTTTTATGAACTCTCTGAGTTCATTCTTACTAATTAAGTTATTTCGATTAGAGTCAACTAAAGTAAATATCCCTTTTGGCCATTCTTCTATTTCTATAGATCCATTTGAGTTTTTGTCTTGCTCTTGGAATGAAAAATAAACGCCTAGCTCAATACCAATGAAAGTTAATATATTTTTTGATTGAACTAATACGACTAAAAAGAAAATACTTACAAGTATCCACCCTAATCTCATTGTTTACTTACTGCATATCCCCAATAATTATACCCAGCAATCTTAGGAGTACTTGGGAGATACATTTCTTCCATCTCAACAATGTCGAAGCCTGATTCTTTGATTAGATCTGGAATCTTTCGATCAATATTGCAACCACCTGCAATTAATCCCCAGAAAGGATTAATTCTTTTCTGCCATTTCTTTATATTCGCATCTGGAGCTTCGCCATGTTCGCAAAAAATCATTTTGCCATCGTTTTTAAGCACTCTTTTAATTTCAGTATTAGCTCTATGTACTTCTGGAATAGTACACATAGTGTAAGTAACTAAAACGGTGTCAAAATAGTTATCTGGTAATGGCATTTCTTCAGCTCCCGAAGAAACAAATTTGACATCTATACCTTGTTGGATAGCGACTTCTTTAGCCATTTTACTGAGTTCTTCAGAAGGATCTAACCCCCATAATTCTTCGATTTTAGTTTTATCATAAAAAGGTAAATTGAGACCGGACCCAATTCCTATCTCTAAAACCTTTCCCTCAGCATGAGGAACAACTTTTTTTCTTTGGTAAGAAACCGGTTTAGATCCGCAGGCACAATTTAGAAATTTTGGCAGCACATATTTTTCGTATAAACTCATAAAACTAATCTAATACGTAAAAGAATTAAAGGCAATGACAATGAATGAGAACCTAGAAAATAAAGTTTGTTTAATAACTGGTGCAACAAATGGAATCGGTGAAGAGTCAGCAAAAGAACTTAATAAGATGGGAGCCGAAATAATATTTATTGCTAGAAATCCAGAAAAAGGTAACCGCTTAAAAGAACAACTTCTAAAGGAATCAGGAAGGGAGGCAACCATGATAGTAGCTGATCTATCTTCCCAAGCAGATGTCAAACAAGCAGCTGAGGCATTTTTGTCCATGGAGAAACCTCTAGATATTCTGCTCAATAACGCAGGCATTATGAATAGAGAAAGAAATGAAACTATTGATGGCCTTGAGGAAGTTTTTTCAGTTAATCATTTAGCATACTTTACTTTTACTCTGCTATTGGCTGAAAAGCTTAAGAACACAAGCGGATCTAGAGTTGTAAATGTTGCGTCTGGTGCTCATCAATTCGTCAAAGATATGAATTTTGAAGATTTACAGTCAGAAAAAACCTTCAGACCCATGCAGGTTTATGGGCAATCCAAACTTGCAAATATATTATTTACAAAATCTCTCTCTGAAAAACTTTCAAGTTTTGGTGTAACTGTTAATTGCTTGCATCCAGGCTTTGTAAGCACAGGTATAGGATCAAATAATAATCAGGGTCTTTGGCCCTTTCTCATGTTCTTAGCAAGGCCTTTTGCAAGAAAGACAGATAAAGGAGCAGAAACTTCGATCTACTTATGCTGCTCTTCTGAAGTCAAAGATACAACCGGAGAATATTTCGTAGACTGTAAAATAGAAAAAATTTCAGAAGCAGCAAAAGATCCGAAGCAAGCCGCCAGACTTTGGGAAATAAGCGAAGAAATTACGGGATTGAAATTAAATTGATGAAAGCGGATCTACATCAATAGACCACCTAACTTGCTTTGTTAATTTAGGTTCATAAAGCCTAGACTGCATAACATCTAAAAATTTATGTAAATTTGATCTGCTGCTTGAAAAAATACTTAACTCCCATCTATAAACGCCAGATTTTTTCTCCATGATGGATGGCAAAGGACCTACAATACGAACATTCGAACTTATCTGTTTCTCTATTTTTGATTGATTCAATAATTTTAAAATGAAATCTCTACTGACTAAGCTTTTTGGTGATTCTGCAAAAATTTTAGCTTGAAATGAAAATGGAGGGATCTTGTAACTTTTTCTTTCTTCTAATAATTTTTTTGCAAACTTTTCATAACTACCGGTGATAATTTCCTCTATTTGAGGATGATCAAGGCAATAAGATTGCAAAATTACTCTTCCCGGTTTTTTATCTCTTCCTGCCCTACCAGCGACTTGAGTCATAAGCTGGGCAACTCTTTCACTACCTCTGAAGTCTGCGCTAAATAGACCTGAGTCCGCATCGATTATTCCGACTAATGTTACATTGGGAAAATGATGACCTTTTGCGAGAAGTTGTGTACCCAGCAAAATAATAGGCTCTCCTTTTTTAATTTCATCAAAATATTCATTAAGACTTTCTTTCTTTCTTGTTGAGTCACTATCTATTCTTAGTGTCTTTGTATCGGGAAAGTGACCTCTTAAAAACTCTTCAACTCTCTCTGTTCCAAAACCATATGTAAGGAAATCATCAGAACCACAAGACGGGCACTTACTTGGGTAAGGCTTCTGTGCTTCGCAGTGGTGACAATGTAATTTAAGTGGGTTCTTATGAACTGTCATAAGGGCATCACATCTGTCGCAATTTGAAATCCAGCCACAAGCCTTACAAATCATTGAAGGTGCGTAACCTCTTCTATTCAAGAATATTAATACTTGATTGCCTTTATCAAGTTCAGTTTGAGTGGCCTCTAGTAGCTCTTTACTTAGTCCTTCATGTAACTCTTTGCCTTTTAAATCTACAGCGTGATATGTAGGTAAGTTTGCTCCAGTTGCTCTTTTGTTTAATTTCAATACTTCATACTTTTCTTCCTTTACGTTTTTTAGGGTCTCCAAAGATGGTGTGGCAGATGCCAGTACAACTGGTATCTTTTCGAGTTTAGCCCTATATAGAGCCATGTCTCTTGCCGAGTAACGAAATTTCTCCATCTGTTTAAATGATAGATCATGCTCTTCATCTACAACGATGATGCCTAGATTTTTCATTGGTAAAAATACACTCGAACGAGTACCAATGATTATATCAACCAAACCTCTAGATGCTCCCAACCATGCATCAACTTTTTCTCGCTCGTTTTTAGCGGAATGAAAAGACATTACTCTATCTCCAAAATATTCTCGAAATCGTTCTTCAGCTTGAGGGGCGAGTCCTATTTCTGGGATGAGTATTAATGCTTGTTTGCCTTCATTAACGATCTCCTGGATTGCTTGTAAGTAAACTTCAGTTTTTCCACTTCCTGTAATGCCATCTAATAAGTAAGTGATATTTTTATCCTTAGCTTTTTTAATAGCATTAACTGCTTTGTTTTGCTCCGGGTTAAGTTGCTTAGGTGAAGATAACTGTTTGTTTTCTAATTTCTTATAAGGGGATAACTCTCTTGAAAACCTATTAACAAATCCTTTTTCAATTAGACCATTTACTGCAGCATTACTTATCCCAAAAGCCTGAGCAGATTTTAATGTCATTTCTTTCTTGTCTTTTAGTATGGAAATAAGTTTCTGCTGACTCGGTGCTCTTGTGAGGGTCTCTTCCTCCAAAAAAGAACCTTTTGAAGTTAATTCTAAATATTTAGTCTCCCTAAATTTTGCTTCCTTTCCTTTTCTTAAAGAGGGAGGAAAAAAATAAGAAATGATTTCTCCGAGTGGATAATGATAATAACGTGACGACCACTCTGCTAGGCTGATTGAGTTAGAATCTAACAAGGGAACCTCATCAAGAATCTCTTTAATATATTTATATTTTCTATTTGAAGATTTATCTCTTTCAGAAAAACTCCAGACAACTCCCACCAATGTTCGTTTTCCAAAAGGTACCAAAACTCTTGAACCTTGTTTTAGTAATTTTGAATTATTCTTTGGAGGTAGATACGAAAATTTCTCCATCAAAGGAATAGGTATGAGAACTTCAACTAAATCTAAACTCATGAACTAATTATCAGTCATTGTTTTTTAAATTATGCATTTGCCTTGTTTTGCCTGTCTGTTATAGTGCTCCACCATATTTTTATTTACAAGATTTATAGATGAAAAAAGACATTCACCCAGAATATAGAGAAGTACTATTTCATGATACAAGTGTTGATGAATACTACCTTGTACGCTCTACTTTAAGCACAGATCAGACAAAAGAATATGAAGGAAAGACTTATCCCTATTGTGTGCTAGATATCTCATCTGCTTCACATCCTTTTTATACTGGTAAACAAAAACTTGTAGATACCGGCGGAAGGGTTGATAAATTTAGAAAACGTTTTGGAAACAAGACGAAGGCTGCTCAGGTAGCTGAGCCTGCTGCAGAAGAAGCACCTCTTGAAGAGGTTGCAATAGAGGAAACTATTACAGAAGAGGTTGCCACTGAAGAACCAGTTGTTGAAGAAGCAAAAAGCGAAGAAACTCCGGCTGAAGAAACTCCTATTGAGGAAGATGCATCAGAAGACAAATAAATATACTACTTAAAAAAAAGACGCATAAAGCGTCTTTTTTTATATGTATAATTTAATCAACAATTGCTTGATAAGTAGCTAATTGCATAAGCTCCCTTACAGGATAAGTCCCATCGGGCAATAATTGCGTATGAACAATGCCAATGAGATCTTCTTTATGGTCTACCCAAAAATGTGTACTTGCTGCACCGCCCCAACTATAGACGCCCTCTGAAACAGGTAAGCCAGCTAATGCAGGATTGACGACTACTGATCCGGTAACACCAAACCCCATACCTCTGACTTTATAGGCATTTCCAAGCATATTGAATAAATTAGTTAAACCCTCATCTGCGCTCTCATCTCCCATATGATTAGCCGTCATAAATTCAACAGTCTTCTTGCCTAGGTATCGTTTACCTTCGTACTCACCTTTATTCAGTAACATCTGTGCAAATTTTAAATAATCTCCAACTGTACTAACTAAACCTCCGCCACCAGATTCAAGTTGAGGAGGAGTTCTGTAACCCGACTCTTTTGGATCATCCATTAGCATCATATTTCCTGGAACTGGACCATAGTTAGCCGCAAACCTCTCAAGCTTTTCTTCGGGAACCATAAAACCTGTATCTTCCATACCTAGAGGGCCAAAAATTCTTTCCTCTAAAAATTCTCCAAATGATTGTCCAGAAAGTTCTTCAATTAATGCACCCATCACATCCATCCCGACACTGTAATTCCAGATAGTTCCAGGTTGAGCAACGAGGGGAAGTTCAGCTAACGCCCTAACCCACTCTCTTAAGCTATTAAAAGCTGGCTTGGTACCGCTTGTGAAAAAAATACCTCCTGCAGTGGGCACATTACCAAGACCCCTTTCCATTTCTTCTGAGACATACATTGAGCCTACTGGGCCCGGCATAAAGGAGTAAGACAATCCCGAGGTGTGGGAGGCAAGTTGCTGGATAGTTATAGGAGAAGATGCTGCTTCTGTTTGCATATTTTCACCTTCTCCACTCAAATGAACTTTCATTTCGCCAAACTCTGGGAAATATTTAGCAATAGGATCGGTCATAAGAAACTTTCCTTCTTCAAAAAGCATCATTAAAGCGGCTCCCGTTACGGGTTTAGATTGAGAATAAATTCTATGGATGGTGTCAGTTTCCATAGGTAAATTTCTCTCTATATCTCTCATTCCATTCGCTTCAAAATGAACAACCTCTCCTCTTCTAGCCACCAAAGTAACAGTGCCTGGAATTTTTTTTAGCCTCAATAAGAGAACGCATAGATTCTCCAATATGCTCTAGTTTTTCTTTTGAGAATCCTACCTTCTCTGGTTTAGTTATTTTGCTCATTAATTCTCCCCGATATGAACTCTATTATTTTTTTTGAAATCCTCTTTTTATTTTGTTTTTTGAGAAGTTGCTTCTCTTTATTCGTTATCAGAGTAACTTCGTTCTCTTCTGAATCAAATCCTATAGATTTATCTGACACATCATTGGCCACAATCAAGTCCAGTTTTTTATGTTTAAGTTTATTCTCAGCATTTTCTATAAGTTTGTCTGTTTCAGCTGCAAAACCTACAACATATGGTCTATCTTCTAACTCACTTACAAACTTTAAAATATCTTCGTTTTCTTTTAACTCCAATATCATTGATGAGTTATCTCCAGCTTTCTTTATTTTGGAATCTTTAACTTCAGCAGGACTATAATCCGAAACAGCTGCTGTTCCGATATAGACATCCATCTCTTTGATATGATGTTTCACAGCATCCGACATTTCTTTTGCAGTGTTAATTGCAATTACATTACAGTTCGATGGTGGTTCTATATTTACTGGACCGCTGATTAAAGTAACTTGTGCACCTTGTTCAATTGCAGCATGAGCAAGACTATATCCCATCTTTCCAGAACTCCTATTTGTGATAAACCTTACAGGATCAATTGGCTCTTGAGTGGGCCCAGCCGTAATAAGGACATTTTTACCAGACATGACTCCTTTATCAAAAGAAGATGAAAATATCTCTAATATTTCTAGTGGTTCTAGCATTCGTCCAAGACCAATGTCTCCACATGCTTGCTCACCAGAACCAGGTCCACAGATACCAAAATCTTGGGTAAGTAATTTATTTAAATTATCTTGAGTTCTATTATCTCTCCACATCGCTTGGTTCATGGCTGGGGCGAGAGATATTGGACCATCAAAAGCAAGTGTGACAGTTGATAAGAGATCATCCCCCCTTCCGGAAGATAGTCTAGCTATAGTATTTGCAGTTGCAGGTGCAATTAGTATTCCATCTGCCCACTTTGCTAACTCTATGTGTCCCATAGCCGCTTCAGATTCAGTATCTAGTAGTTCAGTAGACACTCTATTTCCTGATAAGGCTTGTAAAGTGAGAGGAGTTATAAACTCCTCAGCAGACTTAGTCATTACAACCCGAACTGATGCGCCAGACTTCTTAAGATGTCTCACAATTTCAGCAGATTTGTAAGCAGCAATGCCACCAGTAACGCCTAATAAAATATTTTTATTTGCTAATGATTTCAATATTTATCTCTATGTAAAACAGATTATAGCGGCTTATTCTTGCTTGCTGTCAATGCTTCTGGTATAAAACGCGGCTCTACAAATAAATTTGTTAATAAATTATGTCTAAAGTTTGCCAAGTAACAGGAAAAAGACCTCAAGCGGGAAATAATGTCTCGTTTGCGAAAAATAGAAATAAGAGAACTTTTCAACCAAACCTTCACAAACACAGGTTTTGGGTAGAATCTGAAAATAGATATATAAGCCTTACTGTTTCTGCAAATGGGTTAAGAACCATCGATAAAAATGGTATCGATACTGTGCTTGCTGAGATAAGAGCTAGAGGAGAAAAAATATGAGAGAAAAAATTAGATTAGTATCCTCTGCTGGTACAGGCCACTTTTATACGACTGACAAGAACAAGTCTGCAATGCCTGACAAAATGGAAATTAAAAAATTCGATCCAGTCATCAGAAAACACGTTATTTATACAGAAGCAAAAATTAAATAATCCCTGCAGCTTCCTTTATTAAACGCTGTTTCAGTGGCTTAGTTTTATTAGCAAAATCAAAAGCAAAACTTCTTCCCAGCTTTACTAAGAGATTTTCAGATCCAAAACCTCTCTTAAAGGCTTCCATCAGAGCTATCATCTTATAACTTTCAGGTTCCCTTCTTCTGCTATAAGATCTAAGCATCCCCTCATCATATAAAATCTTGCCAGATCTATTAGCTGATATTACTAATTCAGTGAACTCTTGTGCATCTGCAATCCCCAAATTTAAACCCTGACCTGCCAAGGGATGGATCGTATGAGCTGAATCTCCTATCAAGACCGCTCTACCTTTATAGAATTTTTTAGCATGTAGTTGATGCAATGGGAATGAATTGATCGTTTCATTAAAAGAAATATCACCAAATTTGTCCTCTGTTTTTAATCTTAATTCTTTACATAATTCATCATTATCTAATTCGAGGAGTTTCTTTCCATAATCTTCGTCAGTAGACCAGATTAATGAGGCAACATTTTCTCCAACCATTAATGGCAACAAAGCAATCGGGCCTGTATCAGTAAATATTTGAAAAGCTGTCTTATCTAGCGGAACTTCTGTAGTTACTGAGGATACAATCGCAAGCTGTTCATAGCTCCATGTTCTTATAGGTATCCTGCTAAAATCTCTAACTTTTGAAAGTGAACCATCCGCTCCTATAAGAAGTTCAGAAGCAATTCTTAAACCTGAATCAGATGTTAATTCTATTTTATTCTGATCTTGACTAATTTCTTTTAGAGACTCTTCCTCAATTAGTGTGACTTCGGAGATTTGTTCTAACTTACTGTAAATTGACTCAAGGATAATATTGTTATGGACTATGACACCAAGGTCATTTCTTGAAATTTCCTCTGCATTAAATTGAACAGAAGATGAGCCCTCTGCATCCCAAACATATATTTCATTAAATTCTTGAGCATTTTTCTTGATATCCTCCCATATCCCAACATCTCTAAGTGATGCTATTGAAGATAGATTTAGAGAAGTAGTTTTTCCTATATAAGGATTAGATAATCTTTGAGATGGTTTTCCTCGGTCAATTAAGCAAGTCTTAACCCTTGATTTGCCCAAATATAATGCCGCTAAGGCACCAGAAATACCTCCTCCTACAACAGATACTTGGTAGTCCACTTAACCTTGAACAGTTTGTTCAACTTCTTCAATAGTCCTCGGAATATCAGGTGTGAGAAATTCATTGCCAGAATCATTAATTACAATGTTGTCCTCTATCCTTACACCAATTCCCTTCCACTTATCATCAACATCTTCAAGAGAATCTAAAATATAAATGCCTGGTTCTATAGTCATAACCATCCCTTTTTCTAATTCTCTCCAGTCGCCATCTTTTTTATAAGCACCTACATCATGAACATCCATACCAAGCCAGTGACCAATTCGATGCATATAGAATTTTGAATAAAGACCTTTCTCAATATTTTCTTCTTTAGAACCATTCAATAAACCTAGAGACAAAAGTCCTTCAACAAGAACTTCTACTGATTTTTCATGCATCAAATTCCACTTATTACCAGGTTGAGCTTGCTCGATGGACTGTTTATGTGCCTCAAGCACTATCGCATAAATCTCTTTTTGCTCGGGAGAAAATTTTCCATTTACAGGGTATGTTCTTGTTACATCCGAGGCGTAATACTGATACTCACATCCGGCATCAACAAGAACTAAGTCTCCGTCCTTTAATTCCGCATTATTTTCAACATAATGCAAAATACAAGAATTATTTCCTCCGCCAACGATTGAATTATAAGCAGGAGATCTTGCGCCATTTTTATTAAATGCATACAGATACTCAGCTTCTAATTGATACTCAAACATACCTGGAGTTACTGCTTGCATAGCTCTGATATGAGCTTCCGTAGTTATATCGGCAGCATGCTTCATGATGTCCAACTCATGGTCTTCTTTGATAAGTCTCATTTCATGCAGGATGGAATCTAATGATAAAAGATTTTCTGGAGGTTCAGCCCCCGCTCTCATATTCTTTCTAATATCTTCGATCCAATGATTAATCTTAGAATCTATCCCACAAGGTGAACTCATAGAGAAATAGATATTCTTAGATCCCTTAAGAAGTTCAGGCATTAATTGATCTACAGAATTAATACTATAGGATGCATCAGCTCCATATTCTGATATTGCTCCTTCTTGTCCAGTTCGAAAACCATCCCATTGCTCTCTTAGTGGATCTCTATCTCTACAAAAGATAATAAATTTCTCATTATCATGATTAGGTCTTATCAAGATTAAGGATTCAGGTTCTTCATAACCAGACAAGTAGTAAAAATTGCTATCTTGTCTGTAAGCGTAGTCGGTATCTGAGATTCTCGATTTTACAGAGGCAGATGCAACGATAATTGCAGAATCATCTAAAACTTTATGAGCTAAGTTCGATCTTCTTTCAGAAAATTTATTTTTCATGGCATTAACAAGCAATAAACAATTTTATGGTGAAACATGGTAGCAAGAAATTACGTTCAAAGTTAAACTTAAACTAGAAAATGTCAGAAAATAAATTTGATAATTTAGAAAAAGAAGTTAACGAGCTTATTAAGCTTAGTCAGCAACTTAAAGAAGTAAATGATCATCTATCTAAAAAGAATCTGGAGTTATCAAAAGAGAATAACAAGCTTTCAAAAAATCTAGATATAGCAAAGAAAGGTATAAAGAAAATAATTCAGTCCTACAAAAGCTAATGAGTAAAGAAACTACAACTGTAAAAATTCTAGGAGCAAGTTATAAAATAGCCTGTCCTCCAGAAGAATCAGAAGAGGTAAAAAAAGCTGCAATATTTTTAGATAATAAACTGAATGAGGTAAAAGAAGCATCTGGTCTTGATGAGAAGAGAGCGGCAATTATAACTGCATTAAATATAAGTAATGAATACCTCAAAAACTTGTCTGATGTGACTAAAGATGAATCCGTTAATCAAGGTCTTGATAATTTAACCTTAGAGGTTAAAAAACAGTTAAAAAGTTTATCTTTTAAAGCTCAGTAAGTAAGTTATAATTTTTCAGTTTCCTGGATTATTCGATAGTTATTACTACTCTCGAGCCGATAAAAAAATAATAGGAGATTCTGAAAGGTTTTGTTGTGCATACCCATACATAGGGAAGCCTAATAAATTGACGGAGTCACCGCCTTGAACTTCACGGTTCAGGGCAGTAATCAACAACGGTAATCTGGGAAATACTGTCCATGACCAAAAAATCCTATTTGAGAAAAGAATATATCGAACTGAGAGATGGTATTGCTTTTGATGAAGTCCATAATGCTGAAATCAATTTATTATCTATAGTAAGAAATAATTCAGAATTATACGCAAATAAAAAAGTGTCTTGCTATTGGTCAATTGGCAAAGAACTCCCAACTCATGAACTAGTATTAATGCTTTCTGAAATTGGATCAGAAGTCTATTTGCCCAAGATGATTGATAATTCTAAAAAGCTTAAATTCGTTAAGACAGATGGTCAGCTTAGTTTAAGAAAGAACAATTTAGGGATTTCTGAACCAATAGGGAATACAGAAATTGACCCAAATGAGCTAGACATAATATTTCTCCCTTGCGTTTGTTTTGATGAAAAAGGATATAGGATTGGCATGGGAAAAGGCTATTATGATTATTCGTTAGCTGATATAGATTCTTCCAGTATTGAACTAATAATATTGGCGCATGAATTCCAGAAAATTGAAAATTGCCTTCCTGAAGATCATGACATAAAAGCGCATATGTGTATCACGGAAAAGACAATATACGAATTTAAATGAAATCTACTTTAAAAATGACTTGTAGGCTGAATTTTGTGTTTCATCCCAAAATCTAAATCCGGTATTACTTAAATATTTTAATAATTTGGGATAATTCTTTTCCTTAGACTCAAAGCCAACTAGAACTCTTCCATATGCTGCACCCTGATTCCTATAATGGAATAATGTTATATTGAATCTGTCGCTCAACTTATCCAAAAAATCTATTAAAGCTCCTGGACGTTCAGGGAATTGAACTCTAAAGATATATTCACCCTTACTGAAAACTTCTTTTGGTGCCCTTCCACCTACCATATGCTTTATATGAAGTTTTGCAACTTCATTCTCTGAAAGATCCTTAGGTGAAAACCCTTTAGACTTTAAATGTTTTACTAACTTTAATTTACCTTCCTTATCATTAAATCTGCATGCTACAAATATATTAGCTTCTTCACTTTCTTCTGCTCTGTAATTAAATTCAGAAATACTTCTTTTACCCAGGTGATTACAAAATTTTCTGAAGCTCCCCTTCTCCTCTGGTATCTTTACACTTAGGAGTGCTTCTTTACTCTCTCCAAATTGGACTCTTTCTACAATATGACCTAAACGATCAAAATTTAAATTTGAACCAGAATTAATTGCAATTAAGGTCTTATTCTTTAATCCTCTCGAAAGGCTATATTTTTTTAATCCTGCCAAAGCCAGAGCGCCCGCAGGTTCTGAGATTGTTCTTGTCTCTTGAAAAGTATCTTGAACAGATGCGCACATCTCATCTACTGTGATGGTCACAACATCATCGATCCAATCTCTTATTAAAGAAAATGTTTCCTTTCCTATTTGTTTAACTGCAACGCCATCTGCAAATAAACCAACCTCAGGTAAAGATAATCTCTTATTATTATCTAAAGCTAACTTCAAACAAGCAGCATCTTCTGGCTCAACACCTATAATCTTGGTTTTAGGACTGACAGATTTAACATAGGTGCCAAGACCGGCAAGCAGTCCTCCGCCACCAACCGGGACGAAAATAGCATCAATCTCACCATCTACCTGTTCGATCAACTCTTTACCTATGGTACCTTGGCCAGCAATTACATCTTTATCATCATATGGATGTATGAAGATATATCCTTGTTCTTTAGCTAGAAATTTCGCATGTTGGAAAGCTTCATCGAAATTATCGCCATACAAAATAACCTTACCTCCGTAGTTTTTTACTGAATTCACTTTAATAGATGGTGTAGTGATAGGCATGACAATATATGCCTTTAATCCTAAGCTTTTAGCACCGAACGCAACACCTTGAGCATGATTTCCTGCTGAAGCTGCAATAAAGGGACCTTTTATGCCTTTTTGCTTTAATTTTGATAATTTATTGTAAGCTCCTCTGATTTTAAAAGAGAAAATAGGCTGAAGATCTTCTCTTTTAAGCAAAACATCATTTTTGAGTAACTTCGAGAGCTGATTTGCTTTTGTTACAGGAGTAATTTGAGCCACATCATAAACGTTTGAGGACTCAATCAAACCTACATACTTTTTTATATTAGAAGAATTCATTAATTTTGCTTTGATAAGCTTTATAAAAGGAGGCTATTATACTGAGTCAGTGATAATATTCATTACATCTACAATAATATGAATCAAGACCTAAAAAAGGAAAAATCAGCAAAGGAAGCTTTTAGTTTTATCGAGAAAGATATAAAGAAAGACACAGTTATTGGAATTGGAACGGGAACTACAACTAATTTCTTCATCGAAGAACTAAATAAAGCCAGATTGCACATAAAAGGTGTTGTGTGCAGCTCAGATGCTTCGGAAAAATTAATAGATAGCTCTTACGAAGTCTTGTCACTAAATGAAGTTCACTCTATAGATTTTTATATTGATGGAGCAGATGAATACAATGATAGAAAGGAATTGATAAAAGGAGGTGGTGGAGCTCTTACAAGAGAAAAAATACTTGCATATTCATCCGACATCTTTGTTTGTATCGTAGACGAATCAAAATATACAGATTTATTAGGTAAATTTCCTCTGCCAATTGAAGTAATAGAGATTGCAAGAAGTGCTATTTCAAGAAAGCTCATGAAAATGGGAGGGAAGCCTATTTTTAGAAATGGTTTTATTTCAGATAATGGAAATCAAATAATAGATATCCATAACTTGCCTATAGACATACCTTATGATCTAGAGGCCAAATTAAATAATATTCCTGGCGTCGTGGAGAACGGAATATTTGCAAACAGAAAGGCAGATGTCATTATTTGCTCGACAGATTCTTCTATCGAAATAATTCAGTAGAATCTTATATTTAAGTGATAGTAAATACTTACTTTATTTATAGCAGCTTAGAAATCTGAGATGTTAGCTCCTGGCTATCAGGCTCTACATTAGTATCAAAGCTTAACACTTCGCCTTCTTTTGAAATTAGATACTTGTGAAAATTCCAACCAGGAGTTTGTCCTGTAATGTCAGCTAAAGTTTTGAAAAAAGAATTTGCTTTTTTTCCTTTAACGGGGGATGTTGCAAACATTGGAAAAGTAACACCATATTCTGTACTACAAAACTCTTTTACTTTGGACTCATCGCTGTATTCTTGATACATGAAATCTCTTGATGGAAATCCCAATATTACAAATTCATCCTTACCATACTTCGTATATAGATTTTGAAGAGCTTCGTACTGATATGTAAAACCACATCGACTAGCAACATTAACAGCTAGAACCACTTTATTTTCATATTGGCAAAGATTCAAAATTTCGTTCGAATCTAAAATCCTCATCTCATGGTCCAAAACTTTGGAACATGAAAATGCATAAGACCCAAAAAATACGAGAGAGAACAATAAAAATTTCTTCATAGTTAAATATCTAATAAATCCAGACTTGTGCCTTTTCATCAACTAGATCAAAAAGCTCTATAACATCGTCATTATACATCCTTATGCAGCCATCAGAAGCAGGTTTTCCTATTAATCCCTCTTCAGCTGTTCCATGGATGTAAATATACCTATTTCTAGAATCTATACCTTCTCCTTTATTTTTTCCAACCTCAAGACCATCTAACCATAGGATCCTAGAAGTAACGAGGTCAAAATCAGTGTCTATAGGCTCTGTAATAATATCTGCAATCGCTCCATTCCAGACCCGTCCTTTTAAGATAGCGTTATTCGGCAGACCATTACCTATCTTCTTATAGATTTCATGTCTTCCAAGAGGGGTTTTTAAACTGTTCTCTGTACTACCTGTACCATAATAAGAGGAAGATATGCTATATTTTTTAAAAACTGTACCTTTTTTTATATGTAGAAGAGATTGTGTATCTATGTCAACAAATAGCAAGGTATCTAAATTAGAAAAATTAGAGTCTATGGATTTTAATTTATTCATGTAATTGTTTTTATTGAGGTTTTTATCTTCCATTAATGTTGAACATGATGCTGTTATGATTAACAGAAAGATTATTTTTAAAGGATTTATTACAATATAACGTGACATATGTTCTTTTTATTTAATATTAGTATTAAAAAGTTTCTTAAATGATATAAAACTCACATATAAAATGAGAAATATTAACAAAGGTAAATTACCATACTTAGAGTAAAAAGTATTTCCGGAATAGAGGGTTATGTTTCTGGTCAAAGTTTTATCTTCGAAATAAGTTTGACTCTCAATAATTTCTCCATTTTTTGATACATAAGCACTAATTCCGCTGTTTGTAGCCCTAATTAAAGGTTTTTTATGTTCTAAAGCTCTATTTTGAGCTATTTCTAGATGCTGAATAGGGCCAATCGACTTACCAAACCAGGTATCATTGCTCACTGTAAGCAAAATGTTGCTATCTTTAGCAGTTTTCCTTATGTGTTCGTCAAAAGCTATTTCATAACAAATGCTTGGTGAAATCCTTAATTTTCCAGTTTCTATTGATTTAATAGCTTCTCCAGGTAATGTATTTGTTAAATTTAAGCCAATAATATCTAAAAAACTTCCCAAATACTTTTCTAGAGGTATAAATTCGCCAAATGGTACTAGTTTAACCTTGTCGTAGACGTCTTCCACAGTGCCAAGTGTTTGTAACCTGTTTCTAACTCTATAATTATCCTCTCTTTCAAGGATCCCAGTTATAAGTGTTATATTTTTTTCAGAACTTTTGCTTTTAATGCGATTCATGAAAGGTTGGTTATCTTTTTCAGATAATATCAATGCTGTCTCAGGAAAGACTATAAGATCACCATCATTTGCATCTTCTATAGACTTTTCAATCATTCCTTGAGATTTAATGATTCCGAACTGACTCCACTTATCCTCTAAGGTTAAATTTGGTTGATAAAGACTTACCTGAATCTTGTTTTCAGCTGAAGTCCACTCAACTGTTTTAAGAAAATAAGAGGGCATGAGGATCAATAACGAAAATGTAGAAAGAAGTAGGGCAGATCTATTTTCTGTTATATTTTCATAAAGTTTATAAACCAAAACTGATAGAAGAATAAGAAAGAAACTATTACCTTGAGCACCAATAATTGGTGTGTAACCATCTATAAAGGTATCTGCCAACATTGTGCCAGAAATCAACCATGGAAAACCTGTGAAGAGGTAGGATCTGAGGAACTCCAAAAGAGTCCATGCAATAGGTAGAGTGAGAAAAATTATTTTCTTTGGACTTAATGATTCCAACACATTATTGAGTAGAAACAAAAAACCTGAGTATAAAGATAGGATAGAAATAAAAATAAGAATGATTAAAGATGAACCTATAATTGAAACATTTCCGTGATAGTGAATACTCACATACAACCATGAAATTCCAGATAACCACATACCAAATCCAAATGCATATCCGAGAAGGAATGCTTCTTTATTTGAAGATTTATTTAATAATCCAACTAGTACTGCAACTGAAAGAACAGATATTAACCAGTGGTCAAATGGTGCAAAACCAAATGAAAAAATTACACCGCAAATAAGGGCAAGAAATCTCTTCTTGAGCATCAGCGATATTTTAATACAGAGAAATTTTTGCGAAAGAAGATTTAAGTTATTTTGGAGACTTTAATTCTCTTGATCCTTCTTCTTTCCAATGAATTTATTATAAACCGCCAACCTTCTATATTGATAGCATCGTTTGGCTTGGGAAACCTCGCAAAATGATGCATCACTATGCCGCCTAAAGTATCGAAATCTTTGTCACTCAGAGAAGAACCAAAATTTTCATTGAAAACATCTATTGGAGTGAGTGCAGATACAAGATATTCATCTTGACCAATTTCTTTTATTAAAGTTCCCGCGTCTTTATCATGTTCGTCTTCTATTTCACCAACAATTTCTTCTAAAACATCTTCGATTGTTACAATTCCAGTAATATCTCCATATTCGTCAAGCACAATGGCCATATGATTTCTTCCCGCTCTTAATTCATCAAGTAATATATTCAATTTTTTGCTCTCAGGGATCAAAATTGCAGGTCTGATAAGCTTGGAAAGTTCAAAGTTATCCAAATTTTCAGAAGATAAGAAGGGCAGGAGGTCTTTTGCTAATAAAATACCTTCAATTTTGTCATTTTCTGAGTTTATAACTGGAAACCTAGAGTGACTCGATTTAATAACTCTAGGCAAGAAGTCTTGCGGCTTCTCATTTCTTTCAACAAAAACTACTTGTGGTCTGGGAATCATTACGTCCCTTACTTGATCTGTAGAGACTCTAAGGGCTCCCTCGATCATATTCAAAGTACCTTTCTCAAGCACACCTCTCTCGCTTGAATCTCTTATGGATCCGGCAAGTTCTTGTTTATTCTGGGGTTTATAGGAGAAATTTTGATAAATTTCTTTTATTCTGTCTTTTATTCTTTTCCTTAGGCCGAGCTCACTAGACTCAGCTAAAATACTTGGGGGTTCGTCGTTCATCAACGCCTCACTTCATAAACACACACACATCATAATTTGTTTCAATAGGGATTCGCAATACCTATTTTTTTTAAAGCTTCTACTTCAATATTTTCCATAATCTCAGCAGAGCTGTCATCTGAGTGATCATGTCCTGTTAGATGAAGTAAAGAGTGAAGGATGATGTGGAATAAATGACTTTTGTTTTCCTTATTTTGATCAATAGCTTCACTTTTTATAATTTCAGGACATATGGCAATATCTCCTAATAATTCATCATCGAGGTTAGATTCTTGGGTGGGGAAAGATAGAACATTTGTTGGCCTGTCTTTATTAAGAAATCTAAAATTCAATTCCTTGATCTCAGTTTTGGATATGAATCTAATATTTACGGATTTTTTTAAAAATAAACTTTCTAAGCTTGGTTCTGTGCCGATTAAAAGTTGAATTAAACTTGATATATCCTCTTCGGTGCAAGACAGTCCCTCAAGATCTCCAGAAATAAAAATATTGGAACTGGAAGGTATCACTTAATTAGCAAACTTAGCGTAAGCCTCAACGATTTTTTGAACAAGACCATGACGTACAACATCTTTTGATTCAAATTCTACTAATCCAATATCATCGACAGATTTTAATACTTCTAAAGAATGGACCAAACCAGAGAGTGTGTTTTTAGGTAAGTCTATTTGAGTTATGTCTCCCGTGATAACTACTTTCGAACCAAAACCAAATCTTGTAAGAAACATTTTCATTTGCTCTACTGTTGCGTTTTGACTTTCATCAAGAATAATAAAGGAATTATTTAATGTTCTACCTCTCATAAAAGCCAAAGGCACAACTTCAATTATATTCCGCTCTATAAGCTGAGTAGTTTCTTTGTAGCCCAACATCTGAAATAACGCGTCATAAAGAGGTCTCAAGTAAGGATCAACTTTTTGGCTTAAATCACCCGGTAAAAAACCAAGCTTTTCTCCGGCCTCCACTGCAGGACGCACTAACAAAATCTTTTCAACTTCTCCTCTTGTAAACTGCTCCACGGCTAGAGCAACTGCTAAAAATGTTTTTCCTGTACCAGCGGGTCCTATACCAAAAGTTAAGACCTTTTTTCTAATGGTCTCAACATAATGCTCTTGGCTGCCATAATTAGCTGCAACTATCAGATTAGGTGTTTTAATTATCTGTCTAGCCGAAGTGTCTTTTTTAATATTTTTTAAATCATTCATTCCTTTCCTCAAATATAAGTGAACTTCTTCTGAACTAATAGTTTTATTTTCTTCAAGATCGTCATAAATTCTTAGAATGATGTTTTTAGCTATCTGCGCGTTTGAGGTTTCTCCTTTGATTCTAAAGCTTGCACCTCTGTTTAAGATTTTTATTCCCAGTTCTTCTTCTATTTGCTTAAGAATTGAATTAGTAGGCCCACATAAGTCACTTATTTTGTCGTGATTTACAGGCTCTAAGTGAAATTTCATTAAATAGTTTGATAAAGCTATGCAGCTACACCTCGTAAAGATTTATTTTTTGCTTCTACGATTTCTATATCGACTATTTTACCAATCATTGATTGATCTGAGCATGAAAAGATAACCACTTTATTATTTTCAGTACGAGCCTGAAACTCTCCAGGATTCTTTTTAGAAACTCCTGTGACGAGACATTTTCTTGTCTCACCGACCATTTTTCTACTTATATTCAATGCTGAGTTTTCTAATTTATGCTGAAGAACTGAAAGCCTGTTCTTCTTCTCTTCAAGAGGCACATCATCCTCCAAATCTTTTGCTGTTGTATTAGGCCGTGGGCTATAAATAAAACTAAAAGATTCATCGTAACCAACCCGATCAACGAGATCCAGGGTGTCCAAGAAGTCATTTTCAGTTTCTCCGGGAAATCCAACTATAAAGTCAGAAGATATGCTAATGCCTTCTCTTACATTTTTTAATTTATCAATTATCTCCAAGTATTCGTCTCTGGTGTGTCTGCGTCTCATCTTTTCTAAAATAGAATTTGAACCACTCTGGACCGGTAGATGAACATAACTTATTAACTCCGGCACTTCTAAATAAATATCAATTAGATCTTGACCAAACTCAAAAGGATGAGAGGTTGTAAATTGAATTCTTTGAATTCCTTCTATTTTGGCTGAGGCTCTGATTAAATTTGTTAATCCAAGTCCTTTTGTCTTTAGCTTTGAATCACGATATGAATTTACATTTTGGCCAAGTAAGTTTATCTCTTTGACGCCTTGCAAGGACAATCCTTCAATTTCTTTGAGGATGTCGTCTATAGGTCTACTAATTTCATTACCTCTTGTGTGAGGTACTACACAAAATGAACAATACTTATTGCAACCTTCCATGATTGAAACAAATGCGGTTGGTCCATCAACATTCTGTTCTGGAAAATAATCAAATTTTTCTGTCTTTGGAAAGGCTATATCCACAGAAGCAGGCTTAGCTTCGGTGATGTTTTTATAGAGATCAGGAACTCTGTGGATTGTTTGAGGACCGAAAACTAAATCAACTTGAGGCGCTCTCTTTATTATGTTCTCTCCTTCCTGGCTTGCTACACAACCTCCAACTCCTATTTTTAAATGAGGATTTTTTTCTTTTAATTTTTTCCATCTGCCTAACTGATGGAAAACTTTTTCTTGTGCTTTTTCACGAATTGAACAGGTATTTAAGAGTATCAGGTCTGCTTCGTCCTCGTTTTGTGTAGTTTCAAACCCGTGACTATCACCAAGTAAATCTTGCATCCTTGCGGAGTCATATTCATTCATTTGACATCCGTGGGTCTTGATAAAAAGTTTCTTGGCCATATATATTTAATAACTTTAAAGGGTACTTTAGTTTAAATCTACAAAAGGCAGGGATTGTAATGGCAAAAAAAGGAATCTACAAAGTAGTATTTGTTCAATTGGGTGAAATCTATGAGGTTTATGCTGAAGCTATTTACCAAAGTGACATGTATGGATTCATAGAAGTCGAGGAATATATATTCGATCAAAAGTCGCAAATAGTTGTGGATACAAGTGAAGAAAAACTAAAAAACGAATTCAAAGGTGTTCAAAGAAGTTATATACCTATAAATTGCATAATGAGAATTGATGAAGTGGATAAGAAGGGAACAGCAAAAATAACTTCGAGTGATTCAGCAAAAATTATGCCTATTTCCAATCCTGCTTTTCAAGGACCTGATAAATAAATTTATTGAACAAAAAATTTATCTCGGTAAAACTTCAACTCTTGAATGGACTCAAGCACATCTTCCATAGCTCTATGTCCACCACTTTTCTTAAAACCATCAAGAAGTTCGGGATTCCATCTCTTAATGAGTTCTTTTATTGAGCTAACGTCAACGTTTCTGTAATGAAAAAAAGCATCTAGCTCTGGCATATATCTTCTTAGAAAACGCCTATCATGAGAAATAGAGTTGCCACATAATGGTGATCTTCCTTTCTCGGCATGCATAGACAAAAATTCAAGAGTTTGTTTCTGTGCCTCTTCGATAGTTATATTTGTGACTTTTAGGCTTTCAACTAGTCCAGATTTTGTATGCTGATTAGTATTCCAGTCATCCATATTGTCAATAAACTCCATTGGTTGCTGGATCACGAGGTTTGGTCCTTCAATTATTTCTGATAGGTCATGACTAGTAATCGCTGTGGCAATTTCAATAACTCTTTCCGAATCTGGGTCTAAACCTGTCATTTCTAAATCTAGCCAAACTAGGGTAGGATATTTCTTTATATCTGACATTTCCGACAGAATTTTAACTGCAATTTACAATAACCCCTAGTGATGGTTCGAAATATTTATAAGTTTTGTTTACTTTCCCTCATGATCTTCTCAATGAGTTCATGCTCGATTGCAGGATCATGGGTTTATGAGAGATTAGATAATTATTTGGCTGATTATTTCAAGGAATTTGCTAATTTCTCACGAGAGCAAGATGAAGAAATAGAAATTATTTCAACAGAATTTATAAATTGGTTTAGTGAAAATGAACTCAGCAAAGTAAAAGTTATTCTAGAAAATTTAAAAAGTATAAATTTACAAAATCCTGAGAAGGAAATTAGTTCTCTTTATAGGGATGCAGAGGGAGTTTTTACAAGATCAAATTTCTATTTCAAATCACCCATAATCAGCTTTACTAAGGAAATAAATGAAGTACAAATAGATGAAATAGGATCTCATTTCAGAGAGCTAAGAGAGAAAAGGGAAAAAGAGAGAGCAGAGAATGGTTATAGCTTAATAGATAACTATATTTCTGGATTTGATCGAGTGGGTATCAAACTTAGAGATGATCAGATTGATAAAATAAAATTGAAATTGGAAAATCACATCGAAGTAAGAGAAGAATGGTCTAATCTTCAAGAAGAATGGATAGAGGAGTTTATTCAACTTCTGAAAAATAATCAGTCTTCGGATTATGAAACAAAAATGTCGGCGTACCTAGATTCTCTCGAAGAACTAGGAGAAGAAAAGTTTAGAGAAAAGATTGATAAGAATGAATTACTTGCACAAGAAATCATTAGTTTTGTCTTTAAATCAAGCGATGAAAAACAAATAGAATATTTCAATAGAAGCCTAGATATTTACATAAAGTCTATAAACCGAATATTGTCTAGGAGACAGGTTAATTAGTTCGGCATGAGCTAAAATGCACAAATATTTCATGAAAGATAAGAGTAAAAATAAAACAAGCTTCGGTTTTAAAGAAGTTGATTCTGATAAGAAAGCTGATCTTGTGGGTAGTGTTTTTGATACGGTTTCAAAGAACTATGACCTTATGAATGATCTTATGTCTTTTGGAATACATAGACTTTGGAAGAAAGTAACTATTGAGACGTCTGGGATCAAAGATCACTTTGTAGTATTGGATCTTGCTAGCGGCACGGGAGATATGGTTAAGCTAATGCGAAATAAGATTTCTGACAAAGGCACTTTAATTCTCAGTGATATCAATGCTTCAATGCTACATGAAGGAAGAAACCGATTGATTGATGAAGGGATAGAGGATGTACATCCTGCACAAATAGATGCTCAATTTCTTCCATTTAAAGACAATACATTTGATCTTATCACAATAGCATTTGGGCTTAGAAATGTTACTGACAAAGAAACTGCTCTTAGATCTATTTACAAAGCGTTAAAACCAGGTGGGAAACTAATTATCTTAGAATTCTCAAAACCACAAAATGAAGTTTTTAGAGAAATATACGATCTTTTCTCTTTCGAAGTTATACCAAAAATTGGAGAAATTATTGCACAGACTGAAGAAAGCTATAGATATCTAGCCGAATCAATAAGGATGCATCCTACCCAAGAAGAATTAAAAAAAATGTTGGAAGAGACAGGTTTTTCAAAATGTAGTTATAAAAATTTAACTAATGGGATAGTGGCAATTCATTCTGGCCAAAAAGGAATGTTGGATGTTTAGAGATTCTCTCAGGCTTTTTAAAATCATTCATACTTTACTAAAAGCTCGTCTAGATAAGGAAGTTGATACATTATCAAAACCAAAAATCGTTTCATTTCTTCTCTTAATATCTCCCTGGCGTTTATATCAATCCAAAAAAGAGCCCGGAGAAAGACTTCGCTTTGCATTAGAAGAGTTAGGCCCAATCTTTATAAAATTTGGTCAACTTTTATCTACAAGACCAGACGTAGTTCCAGGAGAAATTGCAAAGAGTCTAAAAGTCCTTCAAGACGATCTGCCTCACTTCTCTGATAAGCAGGCCATAGAGATTATTGAAAAAGAGATGAATTGTGAAATTATTTCAATTTTTAAGGACTTTAACCCCACACCTTTAGCAGCTGCATCAATAGCACAGGTTTATTCGGCAACACTAAAAGAAAATAACAAAGAAGTTGTGATTAAAGTTGTTAGACCGGGAATAAAAAAAACTATTCAAACAGATGTATCTCTTATGAAAAGAATTGCGGCATTTTCAGAGCGGCGATTTGAAGATGCGAAAAGATTGCAACTTTCAAAATTAGTAGACGAATACGAAGCTGTAATTCTAGCAGAGCTTGATATGAGATTAGAGTCATCGAATATAAAACAAACCAGAAGAAACTTTGAGGGCAATAATCTCCTTTATGTGCCTGAAGTGTATCTTGATTATTGCACTGAGAATTTACTGGTCATGGAAAAAATTGAGGGTATTCCTGTGGATCGTATAGAGATCCTTAATGATCTTGGTGTAGATTTAAGATTAGTAGCAGAAAGAGGTGTTGAGATTTTTCTAAAACAAGTATTTATTGATAACTTCTTCCACGCTGATATGCATCCTGGCAATATATTCATTGACGCCAAAAATCCGTCTGACCCCGCATATGTTGCTGTTGACTACGCAATTGTTGGTTCACTAAGCGAAGAAGAGCAATATCAAATAGGTAGAATGTTAGTTGCTGTTATAGGAAGAGATTTTAAAGAAGTTGCAAACATATTAATTGAATCAAAATGGGTGAACCCAAATACGAGATTAAGCGACCTAGAAAACACTATAAGGGCAGCATGTGAACCTATTTTTGATCAGCCGATGGAAAAAATAAACTTTGGTGAGATGCTTCTATTTATATTTGATGCAGCCAGAAGATTTGATTTAAGGATGCAACCATCCTTGATGCTTCTCCAGAAAACATTAGTGAATATTGAAGGTTTAGGTAAACAACTTTATCCAGCCTTAGATTTCTGGTCTATAGCAAATCCTTTCTTAAAAAATTGGATTTCAGATAGGTATAACCCTAAGAAATTAACTGAGTGGGCTAAAAGAAATTCCTTAAGTTGGTTTGAAAAAGCTAGGAAATTTCCTGAAATAGCAGATACGGCTATAGAACAGGTTTCAAGATTAGAAGAATATCAAAATGCAAATGAAGAACGACATAATCAGCTTATGCAAAAAATCTATATACAAGGAAGAAATAATGGCATTATCCTGATAGTTTTAATCATTTGTTTATTCTTATTTACAGCTACCTAAAATGACCGAACAAGACTTACTCAAAAAGCTCTTTAATTTAATGGAGAAAAGGGTTGGCTCAATATCTAAAGACTCGTATGTAAAATCCCTTTTGGATCAAGGCAAGGTAAAAATTAACGAAAAAGTGCTCGAAGAGGCACTTGAAGTGCT
The DNA here is from genome assembly GCA_902611645.1 of uncultured SAR86 cluster bacterium. Lineage (GTDB taxonomy): Bacteria > Pseudomonadota > Gammaproteobacteria > Magnimaribacterales > Magnimaribacteraceae > Magnimaribacter. The sequence continues at coordinate 55,661 of CACMAF010000001.1, forward strand.
AGAAGCAACAAATGACGTGACGGTCGACAAGAATAAAAAAATAATTCATGAAACCGCAGATTTATGGTTTCATACTATGGTCTTACTTTTAAATGAAGGTATTCATATAGACGATGTTCTAGAGGAACTAAATAATAGGCTTGGCACATCAGGGCACAAAGAAAAGAGTTCCAGAAAGAAAAACAAGGAGAAATAAATGGGTATAGGCGGAATTAGCATATGGCAATTACTAATAATTTTGGTAATCGTGTTGCTTCTATTTGGAGGCACTAAAAGGATTAAAAATTTGGGCTCGGACTTAGCCAACACAATTAAAAGCTTTAGAAAAACTCTTGATGAAGAAGATGATAAAAAATAATGTTCGACGTTGGTTTTTTTGAAATTTTAATAATTTTCATTGTTGGAATTATTCTAATAGGTCCAGAAAAATTACCCGAAGTCTTAAAATATATATTTGTTACAGTAAGAAAGATAAAAGATCAATTTAACGATGCTAAGGAAGAAGTATCAAAGACTCTTAACCTAGAAGAAGCCCTCCTTGATGAAAAAAATAAAGAAATATTAGAAGATCATAAAGAAAGATAATCTTATGGAAGAAGCCTCTCTTGTTGATCATCTAACAGAACTAAGAGTCAGACTTGTTAAGTCGATAGTAGCTATAGCTAGTTGTTTTATTTTACTCATTTATTTTTCTAATGACATTTATCAGTTCTTGGCAGAGCCTTTACAAAAATTCTTACCTTCTAATTCTTCCATGATTGCAACTGAAGTAGCATCTCCATTCCTTGCGCCTCTAAAATTAACTCTATTTGTTTCACTGATGATTTCCATGCCTTATTTTTTTTCTCAAATATGGGGGTTCGTAGCGCCAGCTTTGTACAAACAAGAAAAGAATCTGAGCTTCTCTTTGTTATTTTCAAGTGTCGTACTTTTCTATCTAGGTATTGTCTTTACCTATTTTTTAATTTTACCAATTGTCTTTAGCTTCTTTACTTCCTCAGCTCCAGAAGGTGTTTTGGTTATGACAGATATCAATAGTTACCTAGGTTTCGTTCTAGGAATGATGTTAGCTTTTGCGATTGCATTCGAAATCCCTATTTTAATATTTCTTTTGATATGGAGTGGCGTATCTACATCAGCAAGCTTATCTAAAAAAAGACCTTACATAATAGTAGGATGCTTTGTAGTTGGAATGCTAATAACTCCTCCAGACGTAATTTCTCAAACTTTGCTTGCAGTGCCGGCTTGGCTTCTTTTTGAATTAGGCCTGTTAATATCTAAATTAATTTTAGAAAGCAGAAGAGTTACAGAAGATAAAAAAGAAGGAGAATAGATTGCAAAATAGCCTCATAAAAGGTCATTCTTTTCGAGAAGGTACTCTTATGACCCTAAATAATTCATATAGAGAAAGATTTATGGCATGTAGATTGCATCAATATAAGCGTGTTTGGAGCAACCTTTGGAAATTTTTGGATTAATAGTTTTACTTATAACTGCTGGTGCCGTGGCTGGGCTAACAGCAGGCCTTTTTGGAAATGGCGGCGGATTTGCAGTAGTCCCTGCTCTTGTCTTACTTTTTACGATACTAGATATCGAATCTGAAAATCTAATATTTGTGGCTGTAGGAACTTCTCTTGCTTGTATTATATTTTCATCCGCAAGAGCACTTATATCTCACAATAAAAAAGGTGCCGTTGATTTTTTAGTTTTGAAGGAATGGGCACCATGGCTCATTGTAGGGGTTGTTATTGGAATTTTTATTGCTTCATACTCTCAAGCTGAAGAATTATATTTAATATTTGCTTGGGGAGTACTGTTCTATGGAATCTACTTCCTCTTTCCCAAAATATTGGACCAAACTGCTATGAAACAAAGAGATATGCCTGTTGGGTTTGCCCGTGCCGGTCTAGTTTCATTCCTCGGAGGTTTTTCTGCACTACTTGGAATTGCTGGCGGTACAATAACCGTAATAACAATGTCTATCTGTAAAAGACCAATTTATCAAGCAGTCGCAACCGCTTCAGGTGTTGGTTTAATCATTGGTTTAGTTGGTGCTTTAGGTTTCCTCGTTTTAGGCTTCAACAAAACAGACCTCCCTTTTGGGTCACTGGGCTTTATTAATATTCCAGCTGTATTGATAATAAGTCTAGTGTCTATTTTAACTGCACCGATAGGAGTCGAATGGGCTCATAATCTTGAAGAGAATAAATTAAAAAGACTTTTTGGTCTTTATTTGCTTTTTGTCTCGTCAGGAATGTTTTGGAAAGCAAGTCTTTCCTCGTCAATAATTTAATAGGAGAAAATATGAAAAATAATGCAATATCGAGAAGAACATTATTGAAAGGAGCTTTATTCACAGCTGGCTCAGTTATAGCTTCACCAGTAATAGGTCAGAGTTCAAAAACGAATAGTGTAGTAGGCAGTATTCCAAGGATAGTACCTAGTAATGCATCAAATATTAGTTATGGTCCTGCATTTGGAGTAGCGAAATTGAATGCTAATGAGAATCCATATGGTCCAAGTCCGTTAGCTCTGAGAGCTATGGAAGAGGCCATAAAAATGGGCTCTTACTATGTGCAAGAAGTACCAAGACTTAAGGAAATGATCGCCGAAAGGAATAATGTTACACCAGAGCATATAATCATAGGCTCTGGTTCTAGTGCACCTTTGCAATGGCTAGCAACAAAAGTTACTCAAGAAGGACATATATTAGGTCCCGACCTTTTTTGGGACACAACATCAAAGATGGGGAGTATGAATAGTGAGTATGGGATTGAAAGATTAGATAAAACATCTGATTTAGCAATTGACCTCGATAATATGTATGACAATATTACCTCAACTACTGGGATGGTTCAGGTTACGAATCCAAATAATCCTACGGGTCTTCCCCTCTCTCCAAAAGCACTCAAGTCTTTCTGTAAAAAAGCATCAAAGAAAACGATTGTATTAATTGATGAGGCTTATAACGAGTTAACAGATGATCCCGATGCAAATACTATGATTCCTTTGATAAAAGAAGGTTACAACGTAGTAGTTGCAAGAACTTTCTCTAAAATCTATGGACTTGCCGGAATGAGGGTAGGTTATTTGATTGCAGATCCGGAAATGATAGAGAAGATATCCTCTTTCGGTTTAGGTGATTACTCCTTAAATCAGGCGGGAGTAGCTGCCGCTATAGCTTCATATAATGATGAGAAATTTTTAAAATACTCAAAGAAAAAAATCGTCGAAGCGAGAGATATGCTGCAAGATGCTGTTAAAGAAAATGGCCTGAAACCCTTATCAACAAGCACCAATTTCATGTACGTAGATCTTGGATCTTTGAACGCAGAAGAATTTAGAAAAGAAATGGAAAAGGAAAGAGTGCTTATTAGAGGAATATATCAAGACTATGTAAATTGGTCTCGAGTAAGTACTGGCAAAATAGCAGATGTAAAACAATACATTAGAGCTCTACCGAGGGTACTTGATAGAATGAGTTAATAATTGGAATTAATTTTCAAACCAAAATGTAACTGGTCCGTCATTTACTAACCGTACCGACATGTCTGAACCAAAGGTACCTATCTCACATTCAATTTTCTTTCTTCTTATTATCTCAATAAACTCTTGAAAGAAAAGAAAGCTTATTTTGGGGTCTGCTGCTTTTGAAAAACTAGGTTTGCTTCCCTTATTTGTTGCAACAGACAAAGTTACTTGAGGAACAACTAATAACTGATGATTTGTCTCTAAGATACTTCTAGATATTTTTCCATTATGATCATTGAAGATTTTAAAATTTAATAGCTTATCGGCCATAGATACTAAACTCTCCGTGTTATCGTGTTTATCAAAACCTACAAGTGCCATAACTCCTTGCTGAATTGAACTGACAATTTGATTATCAACTTCGACTGATGCAGTTGAAACTCTTTGAATGAGAAGTTTCAATTAGTTTTCTAGAGAAATATCCCACTTGCCTTCAGAAGCAAGCTTATTCATCAACGCTCTGTGAGATAGAGCCTGTTGAGCCAGAATTGCATTTTCTTTCTTACCCATCCAGGCCTTTAGTGCAGGTTGTTGAAGTGCCCTTCCATAAGAGAAACTTAACTTCCAATTAAATCCTCCGATCTTGTTCATTGCATCCAAGTGGGAGGTGGCGTCTATATCAGACTGTCCACCTGATAAAAATGTAACGCCTGGTAAGTCATCAGGTACGTAAGCCTTGAGACAATCAATAGTCTTTTGTGCAACCTCCTCAACATTGGCCTGATCAGAATTATTAGATCCAGATGTAACCATATTAGGTTTTAAAATAGTTCCTTTTATATCTACTTCTTTATCTAAAAGGCAAGCAAATAAAGTATCTAAGCAACGGGAAGTTGCCTCAAAACAATCATCTATTGAATGGTTTCCATCCATCAATACTTCAGGCTCTACCATTGGAACCATATTATTGTTTTGAACAATTTTTGCATATTCAGCAAGAGCTTCCATATTAGCCGAAATAGCCTCAGAGGAGGGCATGCCTTCTCCAATGCTAATAACTGCTCTCCACTTAGTAAACTTAGCACCAATTTCATAGTATTCTTTTAGTCTTTCATCAAGACCCTCTAATCCCTGTGTAAGACTCTCCTCGGTATCACCTATTTGTTGCAGACCTTTATCAACCTTGATACCTGGTATGGAACCTTGGCTAGTTATAATATCTACCAATGAAGTACCATCAGCGGCATTTTGACGTATAGTCTCATCAAATAATATCACTCCTCCTATGTTTCCTTTCATGCCTTCAGATCTAAAAAGTAACTCTCTATAGTCTCTTCTATTATCCTCGGTGGACTCTACTCCTATTGAATCAAATCGTTTGGTGCACGTAGGATTGCTTTCATCAGCAGCAAGTATCCCTTTTCCATCTGAAACTATGTAACTTGCTATTTCACTTAAACTACTAAAATTCATTTTTCTCTCCACTTATAAGTTTAATTTACTTTATCTATCAAAGCCTCAACTCCAGGAAGCTTTTTTCCTTCCATAAATTCTAAGAATGCCCCTCCTGCTGTAGAAACATAATCCAGTTTGCCCAAGACTCCAGCCTTTTGTGCAGCAGCGATGGTATCGCCTCCTCCGGCAACTGAAAAGGCCTTTGAGGAACAAATCATTTTAGCTATTTTTATTGTACCCTTATCAAAATTTTCCTTTTCAAAGAATCCAAGCGGGCCATTCCACAGAATAGTTCCCGCATTCATTAAAATTGTCTCCAAATCGGCATACGATTCAGGTGAAATATCAAAAATTGCTTCGCTTTTTTCTATAGAATCTATAGAGGTAAGTCTGCCAGGTTTGTCAGGATTATCCGAAACTATAACGAGATGAGGAACTATTATTTTAGGATTTTTTAACAGTTTTGCTGCTTCTGGTAGCATGGACTCTTCAACTAAGGACTTACCAACTTCATTGCCCTTTGCTGCTATGAGGGTGTTAGCTATTCCTCCTCCTAAGATAATCTTATCCATGGATTTAGATAGGGAATCTATAAGAGTAAGTTTGGTAGATATTTTTGCACCGCCAAGAATTGCTACTGAATTTTTCGAGTTTTCTTTTACTCTCGATAAAGCATTTAATTCCTCATCTAACAATAAACCTGCACATGCATCATTAGAAAAAGTTATTACACCTGCAGTAGAGGCATGAGCTCTATGTGAAGTGGCAAATGCATCCATTACAATTAAATCTCCTAGTCCGGCCAATCTCTTTGATAAATCTATATCATTAGACTTCTCACCAATACAAAATCGAGTATTTTCAATAACTGAAATATTTGGGATTTTATCTAATTTTTCAAACTCACCTAAGTTATAAAACATAATTTTTTTATTTAATAAGTTCTCTATTTCATTAACGACCGGTAATAGAGAAAATTCCTCTTGAAATTTGTCATTCTCTTCTGGCCTGCCTAAATGACTCATGATTACTAATCTAGCACCAGCATCAATAATAAAATTTAGGGTCGGTAGTGATCTGAGGATCCGTTCATTATTAGCAACTAAACCATTTTCAATGGGAGTATTAAGATCTGATCGTAATAAAACAGTCTTGTTGCTTAAGTCTACCTCGTTAAGACTTTTATATTGCATTTCTACAGACCGAGTTTTGAAATAATTTGTTCTTTCGTAAATCCAAAATGCTCAAAAAGTATATTTCCCGGAGCTGATTCACCGAAGGAATCCATTCCTATAACATCCCCTTCAAGTCCAACATATTTTCTCCACCAGTCAGATTGTGAAGCCTCAATAGCAATTCTTTTAATCCCTTTACCAAGAATAGATTCTTTGTAATCTTCCGACTGAGAATCAAATCTTTCAGTGCAGGGCATCGAAACAACCCTAACTGAAGTCCTGTCTTTCACTTCCTCGGCCACTGACATTGCAAGCTCTACTTCTGAACCAGTAGCGATGAAAATTAGTTCAGGTTCTACTTCAGGCTCCCAAATTATGTAGGCACCTTTCTTAATAGAATTAACTTGCTCATTATTTCTTTCGAAGTTTGGAAGCCCTTGTCTAGACAGTATTAGTGCCGTGGGTTTATCAGTATTTTCCAGAGCAGCTAGCCAAGAAATAGCTGTTTCAGAAGTATCGCAAGGCCTCCATGTCTCTAGATTAGGAGTAGTCCTTAAGCTTGTTAAATGTTCAACAGGTTGATGGGTAGGGCCATCTTCTCCAACTCCTATCGAATCATGAGAATAGACAAGTATTGTCTGTATCTTCATTAAAGCAGCCATTCTTACTGCGTTTCTAGCATAATCTAAGAATGTTAAAAAAGTTCCCCCGTAGGCTTTTATACCACCATGCAAAACTAAACCATTCATAATACCGGTCATTCCGAACTCTCTGACGCCATAGTTAATATAGTTTCCAGAAAAATCATTCGCTCTAATTTCTTTAGTTCCATCCCAATTTGTATTATTTGAGCCTGTAAGGTCTGCTGATCCGCCTAATAATTCTGGAATGAGAGGACCCAGAATATTCAAGACTTTTTGAGAAGAAACTCTTGTTGCCATCTTGGGTAGATCCTTTTGAACTTCTTCAATGAAAGTATAGATACTATTCTCGATTCGATCTGGTAAATCACCAGCGATCAACCTTTTTAATTCACTAGATAATTCTGGATTTTCTGAAGCATATTCTTCAAATATTTTATTCCAATCTTCCTCTTTCTGATTTCCTGCATTTCTTGCATCCCAGTCCTCATACACTTCTTTTGGTATATCAAAAGGATCATTAGGCCAATTTAATTCTTTTCTAGTTAAATCAATCTCATCAGGGTCTAAAATGGCTCCATGTGCGGCCGCTGTGCCTGAAATATTTGGCGATCCTTTTCCAATAACCGTCTTGCAACATATCAGAGTAGGCTTTTCATCATTAGATTTTGCTTTAATGATAGCCTGATCTATTTCTTCGAAATTATGTCCGTCGATATTCGGTATAACTTCCCATCCATAGGATTCAAACCTCTTTGGGATATCCTCTGTGAACCATCCTTCTACATTTCCATCTATGGAAATATCATTATCGTCATATAAGATTACTAAGTTTCCAAGTCCGAGAGTTCCAGCTAAAGAACAAGCTTCATGAGATATACCTTCCATTAAACAACCGTCTCCAGTAAATACATAAGTCATATGATCAATGATTTTATGTTTTTCAGTGTTGAATTTAGATGCAAGAGTTTTTTCAGCTATGGCCATTCCTACTGCGTTAGAAATACCTTGTCCTAATGGACCAGTAGTAGTTTCTATGCCTGGAGTTATTCCAAATTCCGGATGACCTGCTGTTTTTGAATGCAACTGTCTAAAATCTTTTAAATCCTGGATAGATATATCATAACCTGTAAGGTGCAAAAGTCCGTATATAAGCATAGATCCGTGACCATTCGACAAAACAAATCTATCTCTATTAAACCAGTCAGGATTTGTAGGATTATGTACTAAATGATTTTGCCAAAGTACTTCGGCGATATCTGCCATACCCATAGGCATGCCGGAATGACCAGAATTCGCCTGTTTCACAGAGTCTAATGCCAAAATTCTAAGGGCATTTGCTGATTGGGAGCTTGAAATATTACTCATTTTTTTGGGCAACTTATTGTCGCTGAAATATTTTTTTATGTATATAGAAATACTAATAAAAACACAGTTTTTTTCAGTAAAAAAAATGGTTTTGTGTAAAATACTCGCTCCTTGTAAATGGAGACAATATGTCTGAATATAAAATATTTACTTCTGAATCTGTTTCAGAAGGACATCCAGATAAAATGGCAGATCAAATTTCTGATGCTGTTCTTGATGCAATGCTCAAAGATGATCCTGAATCAAGGGTAGCCTGCGAAACCTTAGTCAAAGATAACTTGGTTGTTCTCGCTGGAGAAATAACAAGCAGATCTGAACCAGACCTAGAAGCTCTGACAAGAAAAGTCATTCTTGATATAGGCTATGACAGCATAGATGTTGGATGTGATGGAAACACATGTGAAGTAGTTAATGCCATCGGTAAGCAATCTCAGGATATTGCCCAGGGTGTTAATGAGGGTGAGGGTGAGGATTTAGAGCAAGGTGCTGGAGATCAAGGTTTAATGTTTGGATATGCTACAAATGAGACAGAAGTATTAATGCCAGCTCCAATTACTTACTCACATAGACTTGTTGAGCAACAAGCCTTTATTAGAAAAAGTAATAAATTATCCTGGCTAAGACCAGACGCTAAAAGCCAGGTTAGTTTCGTTTACGGTGAAGATGGCAAACCTCAATCTATTTCTGCTGTTGTATTGTCAACACAGCATGATCCTAACGTTTCTCAAGAAGATCTAAAAGAAGGTGTCATGGAAGAAATCATCAAACCAATTCTTCCTTCTAATTGGTTAAATGAAGATACAAAATATTTCATCAATCCTACAGGTAGGTTTGAAATAGGTGGTCCAGTAGGTGACTGTGGACTCACTGGAAGAAAAATCATCGTTGATACCTATGGTGGCATGGCCAGACACGGAGGTGGCGCTTTTTCAGGAAAGGATCCTTCTAAAGTAGACAGATCTGCTGCTTATGCCGGGAGATACGTAGCAAAAAACATCGTAGCTGCTGGCTTGGCTGATAGATGTGAGATTCAGGTATCGTATGCAATCGGCGTTGCTGAACCAACCTCTATAAGTGTTAACACATTTGGAACAAGTAAAATCGATGAAGAAAAAATTTCTGACCTAATTAGAGAACATTTTGATCTGAGGCCTATGCAACTAATCAATATGCTTGATCTTAAAAGACCGATTTACCGATCTACTGCAGCCTATGGTCACTTTGGAAGAGAAGAAGCTGCATTTACTTGGGAAAAAACAGATAAAGTTGAAGCATTAAAAGGATAAATATTATGAGTAATAAAGATTATAAAGTAGCTGATATGGAATTAGCAGATTGGGGAAGAAAGGAGATAGTCATAGCCCAGTCTGAGATGCCTGCCTTAATGAAATTAAGAGAAAGATATGGAAATGAGCAACCTCTCAAGGGCGCTAAAATTCTTGGGTGCATCCATATGACTATACAGACGGCCGTTTTGATAGAAACCTTAACCGCACTGGGTGCAGAAGTAAGATGGTCTGGATGTAACATTTTTTCTACTCAAGATCATGCGGCGGCAGCGATAGCTAAATCAGGTGTGCCAGTATTTGCTTGGAAAGGTCAAACCGAAGAAGAGTTTAACTGGTGTATAGAACAAACAATTTTGTCTGATGGAAAGCCTTGGGATGCAAATATGATTCTTGATGATGGAGGTGACCTGACTTCTATGGCTCATAATAAATATCCTGAAATTCTTGAAAATATCCATGGTATTACAGAGGAGACAACTACTGGCGTCTTAAGACTTAATGAGATGATCGAAAAAGGCGAGTTGAAAGTACCTGCAATAAACGTGAATGACTCAGTAACCAAATCAAAGGCTGACAATAAATATGGTACAAGGCATAGCTTAAATGATGGTATAAAAAGAGGAACAGATATGTTTCTTGCTGGTAGAAAAGCTCTGGTAATTGGATATGGCGATGTAGGTAAAGGATCTGCACAAAGTCTTAAACAAGAAGGGATGGTAGTTAGAGTCACTGAAATAGATCCAATTTGTGCCATGCAAGCTTGCATGGATGGTTATGAGGTTGTTTCACCTTATATAGATGGAATTAATAATGACTCTGAAGATTCAATAAATAAAGCTCTATTGGAGGATACTGATCTGATTGTCACAACAACTGGTAATTACAAAGTTTGTGATAAACATATGCTTAAAACTCTGAAAAATGGAGCAGTAGTTTGCAACATAGGTCATTTTGATACTGAGATAGATACACAATACATGCGCGATGAATGGCAGTGGGAAGAGGTAAAACCGCAAGTTCATAAGATCTTTAGAGATACTAAAGCTGGAGAAATGCCTGATATGGATAGTGAAGACTACATTATTCTTCTGTCAGAAGGACGACTTGTTAACCTAGGCAATGCAACAGGGCACCCGTCAAGGATCATGGATGGCTCTTTTGCAAATCAAGTACTTGCTCAAATGTATTTATACGAAAAGAAATTTGCTCAAATTAATGATGAAGATAAGAAACAAGAGCTTATACGGGTTGAAGTATTACCTAAGAAATTGGATGAAGAGGTAGCCTCTTATATGGTAGAAGGATTTGGCGGAGTCATGACTAAACTATCTTCTGATCAAGCCGAATACATCAATGTACCTGAAGAAGGACCTTTCAAGTCGGAAATATATAAATATTAATCAGGTTATTCAAAGATAAAACTCCAAAATATTTAGTTTTGGGTTTGCTCCGCTTTATACTAAGCATTGCATATTAGTGATGCACAGTTAGTAGACTGAAAAATTACGTTATGGCAAAGAAAGAAAAAGAAATAAATCCTTTATGGGGAGGTAGATTTGAATCTGGTACTGATGATTTAGCTCAGTCATTTTCTGCATCTATTGATGTAGATAAAAGACTCTTTGAAGTAGATATCAAAGGTTCAATTGCATATGCCGAGATACTAAATGCGGCGAACTTAATAAATTCCTCTGAACTAAAAAAAATAAAAAAGGGTCTCAATAAGATTTTAGATGAAATAAAGCATGATAAATTTAATTGGGATCCAAGCCTAGAGGATGTTCATATGAATATTGAGGCAAGGCTTCTAAAAATTGCTGGCACAGCCGCAAAAAAAATTCATACGGGCAGATCTAGAAATGATCAAGTAGCTACAGATTTAAGGCTATTTCTAAAGAACCAAATAGATGAGATTCAAAAATTAATTATCTTGCTTCAAAAATCTTTATTAAAAAAAGCTGACGAAAATACCGATACTTTGATGCCTGGTCTAACTCATCTTCAAATAGCACAGCCTGTGACTTTTGGTCATCACCTAATGGCCTGGTTCGAAATGCTGTCCAGAGATTATTCTAGGTTAGAAGATGCAAAAAAAAGAATGGATGTCATGCCATTAGGTTCAGCTGCGTTATCTGGAACAAGATTCAATATAGATAGAAAGTTTCTTGCTAAGAAGCTGGGCTTTGAAAAGATAAGTAGAAATTCTATGGATGCAGTGAGTGACAGAGACTTTGTTCTGGAGTTAGCTTCTTCTTTATCAATAGTAGGAATTCATCTTTCAAGAATCTGTGAGGAGATAATAATCTGGTCTTCAAGCCAGTATAGTTATATCCATTTATCAGACGAAGTGTGTACGGGCTCTTCGATAATGCCTCAAAAAAAGAATCCTGATATGGCAGAACTGATTAGAGGAGGTGCCTCCAAAACTATCGCTAATCTTATGGGGCTTCTGTCATTGATGAAAAATCTTCCACTAACTTATAACAGAGATTTACAAGATGATAAGGAATATATTTTCAGTAGCATAGATTTCACCAAAGATAGTCTTAAATTACTGTCACTAATAATTGACGGGATGGAGCCTAATATTGAAAAAATGAAGAGTGATTGTTTTAGTGGTCAAATAACTGCAACTGATTTAGCAGACTACCTGGTTGAAAAAGGTATTGCATTTAGAAAGGCGCATGAAATAGTTGGTAAGATTGTTGCTCATGCAGAAAAGAAGAAGGTTCAAATCTTTGAATTGGAAATTTCTGATTTAAGAAAATTTTCCAAATTTATAAACGAAGATGTTGCAAATTACCTGGATCCTCAGAAAACAATTTTATCCAGAAAACAGGTAGGTGGTACGGCGCCCTCGCAAGTTAAAAAAGAAATAAAAATAGCCAAGAAAGAATTAATCAGGAAGCTATCATGAACATTTGCATGAGAATCTTACTATTATTGTTTATTTTTAACTTGTCTTCCTGTGGCAATAAAGTTCCTTTAAGGTTACCTGACAATCCTGAAACTTTTTTTTCAAACTATGAAAGAGATTGAAGGACAACTTTGGATTGAAAATATTCCTGTTATTAATCTAGCAAGAGAATATGGTTCTCCCATATTTATCTATTCTGTAGAACAAATTAAAAGTAACTTTGGGAAATATCAAAATGAAGTTGGCAGCAATGATCTGATTTGTTATGCAGTAAAAGCGAATTCTAATCTTCACATTCTAAAATTATTATCTGAACTTGGCTCTGGATTTGATGTTGTTTCTGGAAATGAGCTCAAACGATGTCTAAAGGCAGGTGCAGACAAGAATAAAATTGTGTTTTCTGGCGTAGCGAAGTCAAATGAGGAAATAAAATTAGCGGTAGAAAACGAAATCCTCTCTATCAATATTGAGTCATATGGTGAGTTTGAGAGAATAACAAAAATTTCTGAACAACTTAATAAATCTGTAAATTGTGCATTAAGAGTTAACCCCGATATAGCCATTGGCTCTCATAAATACATTGAAACGGGGTCAAAAACTTCAAAATTTGGTTTGGATAGTGAAGCAGTTAATAAAATATCAGACGAAGCGAAAGATAATAAACTCGTAAATATAGCTTCTGTCGCATGTCACATAGGCTCTCAGATTTCTGATGAAAATCTAATTCTGAAAAGCTTGGATGTAATATGTGAAATTGCAGATGATCTTTCATTAAATGGGCATGCCATTAAATTTTTAGATATTGGTGGTGGCCTTGGTATCCAATACAAAGACGAAAAAGAAGGAGATCCGGGAATTTTAATGGCAGGAGTAAAAAATAGATTAGAAGGTAAGGAGTATAAGATAATACTAGAGCCTGGTAGATCAATCATTGGATCTGCTGGAATTCTTGTCACAAAGATAGAATACATAAAAAATGCAGGTGGGAAAAAATTTGCAATTATTGACGCAGGTATGAATGATTTGATTAGGCCTTCGTTATATGAAGCCTGGCATGAGGTAAAAGAATTAGAAAATAGAGAAATATCATCCGATACTTACGATTTAGCAGGTCCAGTTTGTGAGACTGGCGATGTGCTTGCCAAAGACCGTAATCTTAAAATTTTGCCAAATGACTTTGTTGCTTTCATGGATGTAGGTGCCTATGGTTCTGTTATGAGTTCAAACTATAACTCTAGACTTAAACCTATGGAGTTACTTGTCACGGGAGATGAAATTGAAGTCATAAGACGAAAAGAAACATTTGAAGATCTCATAGCTTTAGAATCATAATCAGTCATGCCAATAGACTTATACATATACTCAGGGCTTGGGAATATCATTGCCATTATTGATTCTTTAAGAAATGATATTTCTATCAATTCAGAAGATGTACTTAAAATATATCAAAATGACAAAATAAATTTTGATCAGCTGATAATGGTATTGCCTCCGAAAGAGCCTAAAAATGATTTCGATGCAAAAATATATAACAACGATGGTTCTATTGCGTCAAATTGTATCAATGGCGCAAGGTGTGTTTCTAAATTTGTAGAAGATCACTCTTTATGTGCTTCAAAGGAAGTTAAAGTTAAAACTGATGGAGGTATCTGGTACCTAGAATCATTGAGTGAAGATAGGTTTTCGGCTTCTTTTGAGATTTTAGAAGAAATCAATCAGGTTACATTGGATATAGAAGGGCAAGAGCTATTTCTAGAATGTATAGAACTTGGAAATCCTCATGGAGTAACATTTGTAGATAGAGACTCTAAAGTAGACCTCAGTGTTATGGGTGAAAAGCTACAAACTAATAAATTATTTCCGGATGGGGTTAACTTTGGCTTGGCAAATATAGTTGATGATAATGAGATCAATCTAAGAGTTTACGAAAGAGGTGTTGGTGAGACCTTAGCATGTGGTAGTGGGGCTTGCGCCGCTGCTGTGATAGGCATAACAAATAAAGCAATGTCATCTCCGGTAAAGGTAAACTTCAAACAAGGAAGCATTTTGGTAGACTATAAGATAGGATCAAGAAAAATATATGCTGAAGGTTCTGCTACTTTTTTAGAAGAAATAGAAATCAAAATTTAATGCCAAAAAAATCCATTGACGCTAAGCAAGTAGAAGAATTTCTGGTCCTAAACCCTGATTTCCTTTCAAGTAATTCTCATATATTAGATTCAATAGAAATAGTGCATAAAACTGGAGGAGCAGTTTCTTTGATTCAAAAACAAGTTGAAGTTCTGAGAAAGAACTACGAATCGACCTCTGGAAACTTACTTGAATTGCTTAAAATAGCAAAAGCTAATGAAGGTATTTTTGAAAAAACTAAAGAACTTATCCTGGATTTAATCGTGTGCAAAAATTTAACAGATGTAATCGCAACAACGGAAAATTCTTTCTCAAAGAAATTTCAAGCAGATGCCTGTAAAGTCCTATTCTTTAAAGAAAACCCTAACTTACCTAGAGGCAGGATTCTTGATGCCAAACAAGCACATAAACAAATAGGAAAAAAAATATAATGCTTCGGATATATATTGTGGCCCCTTGGATAAAAAAGAATCGGACTATATTTTTGACAAAAAGATAAAAATTAAAGATTGTGTTTTAGTACCCATTAAAAATACTGATTGCCCCGGAATGCTTGCATTGGGTTCTAAAAATGAAGAGACATATTCAAAAGAAAATGATTCATTATTTTTAGAGTTTGTAGCAGAAACACTGTCCAAGCTTATCGATAGAAACAATTTTTAAATGCTTGTTACTGAAATAACAGTTTTTCTATCTTACTTAGAATCGGTAAAACAATATTCACCGCACACCCTAAAAGGTTATCAAAGAGATTTAGAAAAATTATCCCAATATCTTTCCACCAATGACAGACAAGATTGGAAAAATGTAAATGAATATGACATTAGAACATTTATCAATAATGAAAGGCGAAGGGGTTTAAGCCCCAGGAGTATTCAAAGATTATTATCTTCATGTAGAACTTTTTATGAATATTTACTTGCCGAAGGAAAGATGAAGTTGAATCCCGCAAAAAATATCGTTTCACCTAAATCGGCTCAGCTTCTTCCTAAGGCAATGGATGCTGATTTAGTTCAAAGACTTTTAGACTTTAAACCTAAAGGAATGATAGAAATTAGAGATAAGGCCATCGCAGAGCTTCTATATTCTTCTGGACTGCGTTTATCAGAAATTTGTAAATTAGATCTTGAAGACCTTGATCTCAAAGAGAGAACATGTGTGGTAACTGGAAAAGGAAATAAAACTCGTATTGTTCCAGTTGGAACAAAAGCTGTACAGTCGTTAAGAGATTGGATTACTTATAGAAATGAATTGTTGAAATCTAAAGAGACTCAGACAAATGCAATTTTTCTAAACAATAAGGGAGGCCGTATTTCTGCAAGGTCTATTCAACTTAGACTTGAAAAATTATGTCTTCAAAGAGGTATTCCAGGTATCAATCCTCATATGTTAAGACATTCTTTTGCAAGTCATGTGCTCGAATCAAGTGGAGACTTAAGGGCAGTTCAAGAAATGCTCGGTCATTCAGATATCGGTACCACACAAATATATACAAAATTGGACTTTCAACATCTCTCAAAGGTTTATGACAAAGCCCATCCACGAGCAAAAAAAGGAGCTAAGAATGACAATTAAATCAATATCTTTTGATTTAGATGATACTTTTTGGCCTCTGATGCCGACTATTATGGAGGCTGAAAAAAATTCCAGGATTTGGATTAAAGATAATTATCCAGGTGCCCTCAACTCCCTAACTAAAGAAGCGAGTATTGAGATAAGAGATAAACTTCTGAGAACAGATCCGAGTCTTATCAATAGATTGTCTGAGCTTAGACTCAAGATATTTTATGATGCCAGTATTAGATCTGGATATTCTGATGATGAATCGCAAAGTATGGCTGAAGGTGCATTCAAAATATTCTTTGAAGGACGAAATAATGTAACTTTCTATGATCATGTGATCTCAACTCTAGATATATTAAAAGATGAGTATTCTCTTGGAGTCATAACAAATGGAAATGCTGATCTTGATATGATCGGGATATCAGATTATTTTGACTACATTCTTTCTCCGGCGGTGCTAAATACTCATAAACCCAATCCAGAAATGTTCGAAGCAGCACTTGAAGCGACAGGTTTGGAAGCACAAGAAATATGTCATATTGGAGACCATCCGATCAATGATGTTCAGGCTAGTTATGCTTTCGGCTTCAAGGCCGTATGGTTCAATGAAAATGAAGGAGAATTAGAATTAGATATTCAAGTACCTAGCTTTTCTGATTGGAGAGAATTGCCTGCCCTGCTGAAAACTATCTAAAGCTGAGAAAGATATTGCTCTAGCCTCGTTCCGTTCATAATAAAAGTTGCTTTTTGATTGGAAGCCGCCTCTTTTACTTCTGCCATGTTAACAGCTTCACCAACTTGTATAACACCTACCATAGCCATCATTACGTGAGGATCGCACTGGTACACATAGACTCCTTCTTTATCTAGTCTTACTGAAATATCCTGACTCAGAGCTCCAGCCCAACTCTCAGCTCCAGATGGAATCATCCCAGAAATAGAAGCAGAATTATGAGAAAGATCAGTAGCTTTAAAATGAATTGTGTCGCCTACAGAGACTTTAATCACAGCAGGTTCAAAAACCATAGTTCCATCAACACCCGAATTTAACATTTTAACGGTATGTTCAGATCCTTCAGACAGCTCAATTTTGGGCAAATCATTTACAGGAGCCATAGCTTGAGACGCTGCAGGAGCAGCCGAGCCGCAATCCTGTCCCTCCAGGCAAATAGATCCTACAGGAGCAATCCTCATTTCAATTGCTTTTTGTGCTTCCGAGGCACTGAGGTTAGATACAAAACAGATTGTTAGTATCAAGAAGAATTTTGAATTTTTCATATATTATAGATTTCTGAAGATCGAGCGGGCTGCATTATAAAACAATAAAACAAGGTAGTCTTGAAAAATAGAATTAAAACGCAGGTATATCTGTTTGCGTTCGGCCCAAAATCAATGCGTGAATATCACTAGTTCCCTCGTAAGTATTTACAACTTCTAAATTTACCATATGCCTCATAATTGGATACTCATCTGATATTCCATTTCCTCCAAGCATGTCTCTAGATTTTCTAGCTATCTCAAGTGCTTTTCCGGTTGAGTTGCGTTTTATAAGTGAAATTAATTCTGGAGAGATGTTGTTGTCATTCATTAGTTGACCTGCGCGATAGCATCCTTGTAATCCAATACTTATGTCAGTCTGCATATCAGCTAACTTTAATTGAATAATTTGATTGGAGCCAAGTGGTCTATCAAATTGTTTTCTATCCATTACGTAATCTCGAGCAGTATGCCAGCAAGTTTCGGCTGCACCTAGAGCTCCCCAAGCAATTCCGTATCTTGCATTATTTAAGCAACTGAATGGTCCTTTGAGACCTTCAATGTTTGGAAGCATCTGACTCTCTTCAACAAAC
This sequence comes from uncultured SAR86 cluster bacterium, assembly GCA_902611645.1. Classification (GTDB taxonomy): domain Bacteria; phylum Pseudomonadota; class Gammaproteobacteria; order Magnimaribacterales; family Magnimaribacteraceae; genus Magnimaribacter. The sequence goes on from CACMAF010000001.1 coordinate 73,520, forward strand.
ACTTCGTCCATAACTATCTGACCGGTAACAGAGGCCCTTAATGCCAATTTTCCTTCTATCTTTGGGGCGCTAAGTCCTTCCATCCCTTTTTCAAGAATAAATCCTTTTATTTTTCCCTCATCATTCTTAGCCCAAACAACAAAAACGTCTGCTATAGGACTATTTGATATCCACATTTTTGCACCAGTTAATGAGTATCCACCATCGACACTCTTTGCTCTTGTTATTAAACCACCAGCATCTGATCCATAGTCTGGTTCTGTCAAACCAAAGCAACCAATCTTTTCACCTTTGGCTAAGGATGGTAGATATTTCTCTTTTTGTTCTTCAGAGCCAAAAGCATAAATTGGATACATAACTAAAGAGGATTGAACACTCATCATAGATCTATATCCAGAATCAACCCTTTCTACCTCCCTCGCAATTAGCCCATAACTCATGTAGTCAACACCTGGGCAATCATACCCTTGTATAGTTGAACCTAATAAGCCTACAGAGCCCATTTCTTTAAATATTCCAGGATCAGTTTCCTCACTTCTAAAAGCATCTCTTACTCTTGGCAAAAGTTTTTCTTGAGCGAACTGATTAGCAGTATCTCTCACCATTCTTTGATCATCAGACAGCTGCTGCTCAAGCAAAAAAGGATCCTTCCAATTAATTGATTGCCAAGAATTACTTGCCATATTTACTCCACGACTAAAAGAAGGGGCATAATATCAGGGCTGGTGTATTAATAAAATAGATATTGAGATAGATATATAATCTATTCTGGGCTAGTAGCTCAGCTAGGATAGAGCGTCTGCCTCCGGAGCAGAAGGTCACAGGTTCAAATCCTGTCTAGCCCATTCAAATGATGATTAACTTTTTAAAAAAGTTAGTTTTTTACCCTTTTTTTTGCTGGAGTGAGTTTACTTTCTTTGTATATACTATGTTTTAGAGGGATAAATTATGCAACATGATCTAATAATAAAAAATGGAAATATCATAGATGGAACTGGCTCGGATGCTTATTCTGGAGACATCGCAATCAAAGATGGACTTATAACTGAAATTGGGGAGGTAAATGGAGAGGCAGCTAAGATTATCGATGCTGAAGGTATGACAGTTTCCCCTGGCTTTGTTGATCTCCATACTCACCTGGATGCCCAAATAGGCTGGGATCCTCAAATGACCCCAATTTGCTGGCACGGCGTCACTACGGCTTTGATTGGCAACTGTGGACTTACTTTTGCTCCTTGTAAGCCTGAAGATACGGAAATTCTAGCTGGTATGATGGAAACGGTAGAAGATATTCCTAAGCAAGCCATTCTCTCCGGACTTCCGTGGAATTGGGAGCACTATGGTCAATACCTCGATATGTTGGAAAAACTTAAACCTTCTCTGAATGTTGCTGGTCTCGTTGGTCATTGTGCTGTTCGTTATTACGTCATGGGTGATCGATCTTTTGATGAGCAAGCGACTGATGCTGAAAAGCAACAGATGGCTGATATTGTAGAAAAGGCAATAGAAGATGGTGCTGTTGGATTTTCAACTAATCGTTACGAACCGCACAAAGCACCAGATGGCCGTTCAATTCCAGGAACCTTTGCAGAGTGTTCTGAGCTTGTTGAAATTGCAAAGGTTGTAGGACCTCGAGATGCCTTGATGCAGCTTGTTGGTGCAGATGCTGAAGTAATGAAATCTGTGGCTGAGACAGAAGGTAGTAGAGTTTTATTTAGCTATGGTTGTTCGGGAGAAGAAGGATCGGGAACTAAGGCTGCAATGCATCTTGATGAAATGAATACAGATGGGCGTAATATCACCGGTACCAGTCATACACGTGGTTCAGGTTATATGTTTGGTCTTCAAGCTGGGCTGCCTATTCAAGGGCCGACATGGGATATTCTACGAGAAAAAGATTTTGATGGTAGACTAAAAGCCATCAATGATGAGACTTTTTGTGAAGCATTAGTAACAGAAGCTCGCGAACCAAAATCTTGTCAAATTCCTCTACAAAAAGTTTATTTTCTTGGCTTAGAAGATACACCCGATCACAACTCCTCACAGAATCTGATCGAATTATCAAAATCTGCTTCTGAGCACTGGTCTGAAACTTTTTTACGTTTAACAAAAGATAGCCAAGGACGTGGTCTTTTCAACTGGCGTATGTTTAGTACCAACCTTAAAGAGCAAGGAGATCTTTTCTCTAGCGAAAACCTGATTCCTGGACTTGGTGATGTCGGCGCACATGTATCTCAAATTATGGATGGGGGATGGGCAAGTTTCATACTGTCTCATTATGTACGTAAAACAGGTGTATTTACGCTTCCTCAAGCTATCAAGCGTATGACAGCTGATCCAGCTGCGGTGATTGGTCTTAAGGATCGAGGCACTTTAAAAATAGGTATGAAGGCAGACATAAATGTATTTTGCCCAAAAGAGGTGAGTGAGTTACAACCTGTATTAGTAAACGACTTTCCGGGTGATGCACCGCGATATATACAGAAGTCACGGGGCTTCAAAGCAACAATCGTCAATGGACAAGTTAATGTTCTTGATGGAGAGCCTACGAATGCTCGTGCAGGTCAAGTGCTAAGACATTCAGCCTAGGATACTACTTCTTAAGAAAGTGAGCCCAAGTTTCGACTGGTCTTCTATTTGTTCTCAGTTTGTTTATAGATGCTTTGGTATCCCTGTAACCTATAGCCATACCACAAAAAAGCATTTCCTCTTCTGGTGCTTCTACAAAAGCTGTCACACTCTCTTGTTTGAGTGACCAAGCTTCTTGTGCACAAGTATCAAGTCCAGCTTCTCTTGCAAGAAGCATAAAAGTCTGTAGAAACATTCCCAGATCTGACCATTGTGGAGTGCCCATTTGTCTATCTACATAACAAAAGAATGCCGCTGGAGCACCAAAAAACTCATAATTCTTGAGCATTTGCTTCAATCTACCTTCCTTATCATCACGTTCTATACCAAGTATGGAGTACATTTGTTCACCAACCTCAAAACGTGAAGTCCTATACGGCTCACTTAATTTTTCAGGATATATTGCATAAGCAGGGGTCTCAGGTTCAGACCATTCTGATTGAAACTTATGGAATGATTGCATAGTTTCATTATTAATGACGTAGACTTTCCAAGGCTGTAAGTTACCTCCAGAAGCAGATCTAGAGGCCTTTTCTAACAACTCAGCTATCAAAGAATCCTCTACAGGATTTTTCAAAAATTCTCTTACAGAAAGCCTAGAATCTACCGCTTCACTCACATCCATTTACACTCTCCTATGTTAATTCCCTTTCAGCTGTTTCTTTTGCCCACTTATAATTAGCTTTACCATTTGGTGCACGCATAACTTCTTCTACAAATAAAACCTGTTTTGGAAGCTTATAACCCGCTAAGTGCTCTCGAGTGTAAGAGATGAGATCTTGCTCTCCAATTTCTTTTCCTTCCTGAAAGGAGGCTAGCGCAACTACCCTCTGACCAAATCTATCATCTTGAAGTCCCACAACAAGGCAATCATATATATCATCATGACGCTTAATCGCCTCTTCAACCTCCTCTGGATAAACTTTCTCACCAGCAGTATTAATACAATTACTGCCACGCCCGAGAAGTGTAATAGTCCCATCAGCTTCAATTTTTGCATAATCTCCTGGAAAGCTATAACGAATACCTTGGAATTCCTTGAAAGTCTCGGCAGACTTTTTTTCGTCCTTGAAGTATCCCAGTGGCACCAATCCACTTGTGCCTATTTTTCCAATCTTTTCTGATCCTGGTTCAACAATCTCACCATCATCGGTAATGACAATAACGCCTGGATTAAGAACAAACTTAGCAGTTTCAGCAGGATTATCTCTCGAAGCTCTTGAGGATCCCATTCCTCCCTCAGTAGAACCCATTGCGTCTACTAGAACCATGTCGTGGTGCTTTAAAAGTCCTTGTTTAACTTCAGAACTCCACATTACTCCACTTGATATTATTGTATTTATTGATTCTAGATTATAAGGATTACCTTCAGCTTCAGCTTTATCTAAAGCGTCCATAATAGGTTTTGCAAAGGCATCACCAACTATTACAACATTATTAGCACGTGTTCGTTCAACCTCTTTCAATAAATTATCAGGATCAAATCCCAGTTGAGGCAGTGTTACCACTGTACCTCCTACAAGATGTGGAATGATTGCTCCTAACCACATGCCTGTTCCGTGCATCAATGGACATGCTGGTATGCTTACTGGAAGTCTGTCTTCGTCGGCTAATTTCTTTACTTCTTTCGCAACAGAATCGATATCTATCTTTTCTTGAACCGGGATCAGTCCCCAAGCTCCAGCTGTGTTCAACATGCCAGTTAAATGACCTTCGTGCTCATACATAACACCTTTTGGCATACCAGTCGTTCCACCTGTATAGAGCATATAAATGTTTCTACTGGAGCGCTCTATCCTATCCATGGGATTGAATGTCGATATGCTCGACTCATAATCTTTTGCAAAACTTAAAACTTCATTAGTTCCGTCATCAACTTGTATATAAAGTTTAACTTTAGGTAGTTTGCTTTTTATAGACTTAATTTGTTCAGCATAGCAACCTTGATAAAAAATAGCCTCTGAATCTGAGTTATCTAGTAAATAAACTAACTCTTCTTCCTTATATCTGTAGTTCACATTTATTGGAACACCTTTAATTTTAAAAACACTGTACTGAGCTTCTAGGTATTCATTGGAATTATGCAAGTAAAGTCCAACCTTTGAATCATCTCCTAATCCTGCTTCAGACAATAATGAAGCAAGTCTTGCGGCCCTGTCATCGTATTCTTTCCATGTGACCTCATTATTTCCACAGATGAGAGCAATTTTATCTGGTATGACATCAGAATTTCTCTCCCAAACGGATGCGTATTGTACTTCCAAAATAACCTCCTAATTAGTTCTGAATCCAGCTTCCATGAGCACCATAAGGAACTCTTTGAGGAATTATAACTTCCGCGACCGGTTGTTGGTCAAACGACTGCGCATCAATGATTATAAGTTTGGATCTCCTAGTTTCTCTTTCATGAACCAAGGAAAGTATCCAGCCCTCGTCTTCTTCGGTAGCTCCAGGTTTAAGAGCAAACACTGGTTCTCCTCCTGCAACATTGTCACCTAAATGGTGATCAATCCTTTTTCCTGTTTCAAGATGATATTTATATAAATTTTCACCAAAGGTAAGGTCTTCTAAATCAGTTTTTAACTCCATACAATAACCAAACTCAGAATAAAGACCAATTCGATCGTCATTTATTCTTGGAAAATCACATGCTCCATCATCTAATTGTTCTTCCGATACAGTCCCTTTTTCTAGATCTATTATCCAGCGCCATAATCTTGCAACCGTGGTTTCGCCTCCATAAATATCTTTAAAACCACCAACCATTGCTTCTTGTTGTCTAGATACATACAAAACTATCTTATTGTCTATCTCAAATGAATTGAAGCTGTGGAAAACGAAACAAGGATCTATATCAAACCACCTAACGTCTGAATTATTACCAGCTCTAGGCATAACTCCTAATCGTGCTCCACATTCTGGTTTAAAACCGAATGGAGATCCTGTCGTGGCAGCTAAATCCATATCTGCAACTATGGGCAGATCCATGAAAACAACGTAGTTTCTAGTAATATTCCAATCATGCATCATTACCGGTCTAGGCAGTTCTATGGCTTCGGATTGAACTAAAGCACCATCTTTACTAACTCTGTAATAATTTAAATAAGGCTCACTAAACATAGAATAACCAAAGAAAAGCATCTCTCCTGTTTCAGGACATACTCTTGGATGAGCTGTCATAGCCGTGTCTAACTTTCCGTTGAAGTCTTCTACACCTATAGTGTCTAGATCTTTATTAAGCTCCCAGGGTAAAGATGTTTCTTCTAAAGCAAGTAATTTCCCGGCATGATTAACAATGTGTGTATTTGCTGGAGAGGCGGCGAGGTCTCCAAATGATGACATCACATTCAGATCATTTTCGTAATAAGGAGTTCTAACATATCTATTTCTGTAGGACGCTTTGCCATTTTCAAGATAAACTCCGTGAAGCATGCCATTCCCGAAGAACCAATGATCGCTATATCCGGATACAGGATTAAAACCATTTCTTACAAACAAACCTGAAAGATCTTTTGGTATTTCACCTTTTACTTGAAGCTCAGACTCAGTTAGCTCTTTTTCAACAGGTGCCCAATTACCTTTAAGATGCCAATGTAATTTTTTTTCTGTACTAGAAATATCTCCCATAACTTTTCCCCTGTAAGTTGAAGATAGTTATAGCAAAAAAAAGTGGTTTATTATAGGGAATTCTTTTTATAAATTTCCGCAAAAATTGAGAAAGGCATGAGATTCTTCAATATAAATTTAGTAGTCAATTTTGTCTTCAACTGCTTTTCCATCTTTTGGAATAAGGGCTGATCTTATGAATGAAGCAACTTCGACTCCGTCTTGATTCTTACCAATTGTTTTGACAGTAACTATTCCTTCATCTGGTCTAGATTTAGACTCTCTTTTTTCAATAACTTCAGATTCAGCATAAAGGGTATCGCCCACATAAAGGGGATGAGTCATTTTAATATCTGTCCAGCCCAAGTTAGCTACTGTTTTTTGACTGACATCACTCACACTCATTCCTACCATCAAAGCAACTGTAAAAGGGCTAACTACCAAGGTCTTGCCAAACTCTGTACCCTTTCCATACTCATCATCAATGTGTAAAGGATGTTGATTCATTGTTAAAAGAGTAAACCAAATATTATCTGATTGGGTAATTGTTCTACCGGGTCTATGTTCATAGATATCTCCAACAACAAATTCTTCATAATATCTACCAAAAGATTCCCTATAGCGGCCTGGTGATATTTCCTTCATTTTTTTTACCATAATATTTTTAGTCTATATTCTTTGGATCAATGCCTACAAGTCTTAATCTTTTTTCCATAGATAATATTATAGGTTGATCAATCATCCTGCCATTAAAAGCCATTACAGCAGATGAAGATTTTTTAAAAGCTTTTATGATTTCCTTAGCCTCATATATTTCTCTCTCATCCGGAAGAAAAGAACTCTTGATAACATCAAGTTGATTGGGGTGTATGGCTGCTTTTCCATTAAAGCCTAGTGCTTTGGATTTTTTGCTTTCTTCATGCAACTTATCCAGGTTATCAATATCCATAAATGGACTGTCAATGGAAAATAGGTTATTGATTGCTGATTCTAGTACTATTTTTGATCTTGCATGCAAAAGAGAGTCCCAGTCCATAGTAGAGCCCAGGCTAGCACTAAGATCAGCACCACCTAATGCCAAACCTTTAACTTTTTTATCTTTAGCTATTAGAGAGATATTATTTATTGCATTTGGGGTTTCTAATAATGCAATAATGTTGATCTCAGGCAGATTGTCTAGCAAAGAGCAGTCTTCAATTTTTGGAAGCATAAAGGCACTCACTGAAAGATCAGTGCTTGAAAGTAATTTTATATCCTCTTGACCAAACTTATCATCAACTGGGTTAACTCTTATTATTAATTCGCCGACATGACTATTTTTTTTAAGGTGAGAATATAGATCTTCCCTTGCCTGATCTTTTTGATTCTCTGATATAGAGTCCTCTAGATCTATAATGATACTATCAGTACCTTTTTGAAAAGTTTTCTCAATCCAATCAAGTTTGTTGGCAGGAATAAAGAGAGGAGAGATAGGGAATTTGTTCAATTTCAGGGGGAGAGATTTTAATTTCTTTCCTTTTCAATGAGAAAATCTACAACATCAAACAACTCATCCGTACGAACAGACCTGGATGCAGAGACTTTATACTTTCCATTTACCACAAGTGACGGCACTCCAGTAACCTTCCAATCTTTCATTTTTTTATCTGCCTGATCAACCGCATTCCTTACCCCAAAAGAGGTAGAAACTGCTTTGTAGCGATCCTTCTCCACATCGAATCCTCTAAAGTAATACTCAAGCTCAGTATTACCTGTAAGCATTCTTCCTTCATTCTGAATAGTATTGAAGGCAGCTGGAACAAACTGTTGTTCAATGCCTAGAGCTTTAGCAGTGTAATAAATTCTTGCATGAGTTTTCAACATATCATTCCAAGTGGCAGGAGATTTTATGAAAGTTACATCGAGAGGCATATCTCTTTTCCATCTTGCTATGTAGGGCTCGAGAGCATAGCAATGATTACATCCAAACCAGAATACTTCTGTTACTTCTATTTTGGATGGATCCCGAACTTTTGTAGGATTATCTAATAGTTCATAGTGCACTCCTGCTTTAAACCTCTCTCCACTACCAGACTCGAAAGTTGCTTGATCATCATTAGAGCAACTTAGTAAAGCAATTAAGAGGGAAAAAAGAAGAAACTGGTTACGAAACATTTTATTAGTATAAACCATGCACAAAACTAGATAATGCATCAATCTCATCATCATCTAACTTATAAGCAATAGCAGCCATAATTTTTGAAGGATCTTGATTAATTCTTGCTCCTGATCTGTAATCTTTTAACGCCTTGGCAACATACTCGGGCTGTTGCCCACTGAGTAAAGGGTAAGCAGCAGGTCCATTTCCCAATCCTTTAGGTGAATGGCAGGCTGAACAAGCGGGGACCCCCTTTTCAAGGTTACCTGCGTAATATAATTTTCTTCCTAGCTCTACTTTGTCCTCGTCTACCGTACCCACCGTATTAACATTAGATTCATAAAAAGCGGCAATATCTTGAAGATCTGAATCGTCTAGGTTATCCAACAGTCCTATCATAGAAGCAATTTCTCTTTCACCTGTCTTCACTAATCTAAGCTGCTTCAAAAGATAATTTTGATTCTGCCCTGCCAAAGAAGGCCAGATACCTACAAGGCTATTGCCATCTAGTCCATGACAACCTGCACAGACTGCGACTTTATCCTTTCCAGCGTTAGGGTCTCCAGCTCCTAAGAGCATAATTGCTGTAGTTGTAATTATTAAATTTTTTAATCTCATCTAAGGATTTATCTTTAAATATGATGTGGCGCGCCGACATTATATACTAAGGAATCTGGCGATACTAAATTAAAAACCCCTATGGATAAGACATATTTTAATAACGCAAAATTCATTGGTAGTTATCCCAATACAGAAGATCTTCCAGCAGATCAAGGGTCCGAAATTGCATTTTGTGGACGGTCTAATTGTGGGAAATCCAGCATACTAAATGCACTCACCAATAATAAAAAACTGGCAAAAACTAGTAAAACACCAGGCAGGACTCAGTCAATAAATGTTTTTGAGATCAAATCAAACTCTGAATTTAAGATTATAGATTTACCTGGTTACGGATATGCAAAAGTATCAAAAAAAATGAGGGCTTCTTGGGGTCAAGAAATAGAAAAATATCTAATGACCAGACAATGTCTCAGTGCACTATGCATCATAATGGATATAAGGCATCCACTTAAAGAAGATGATGAAAACCTAATAGATTGGTGCGAAAGTAAAGATCTTCCGATGATCTTATTACTAAATAAAGCAGATAAATTATCAAAGAGTCAGATTGCCCAGACTGTATCAAAAGCCACTAAAGAGTTAAATAAATTATCAACCAAACATTTTATAATTCCAGTTTCTGCAACTAAGAAGACAGGAATAAACCTTCTTCTTGAAAAAATTGATGAGATGAATTAAAAAAGCTCCGAACATTTGGGGTTGCTCGAAGCTTTATGGAAGTCAGGATTAATTATTCCAATATCTTTAAGACATGAAAAATTTATTAAAGTTCAAATTTTTTAATTTTTTTTTTAACTTCTTTATAGGTAAAATTAGAAAAAGGAAATTGATATCAGCAAAACAAGATCACAAATCGTCAAGAAATTTAGTTCCCTCCTAACACTAGGCGCAAACAAGAGAACTAAAATAAAAACCAATGCAAGACTTGTAGAGTCCTTTAAGGAGACTCAAGAAATTATCACCGATCGAGGTTTCCTGAAGTTTAGAATTGACTCACCAGGATCAGTGCCTCAAGATCCCGGATCCAATAGAAGTGAGCCCGAAACATTTGAGTGGATTAGAACTACATTAAAAGATCAAGAAGTTCTATGGGACATAGGAGCTAATATAGGCGTTTTCAGTCTTTATGCCGCTTTAGAGAAAAAAAATAAAGTCTTATCCCTAGAACCCTCTGCAGAGTCATATGCTACTTTGAATGCCAATATAAGACTGAATGGATTAGATGAATACATACAAGCTCTTTGCTTTGCAGGAAGTAAAACAACTAATTTACTTAATCTATTCATGAAAGATACGAGTGCAGGTGCATCGCACAATAGTATCGGATCAAGTTCGAATCAATTTGGAGAGTTTGACGTCAATGGATTCCAATCTGTAATCGCAATTAAACTAGACGATCTTAATCAAATTGAAGGAGTTCCTTCCCCAAATCATATAAAACTTGATGTTGATGGCAAGGAACTTGAAATACTGGAAGGCGCTGTGAATATTTTGTCTGGAATTAACAGTATCCTAGTTGAAATGGAAGGCATCAATCTTGATGAAAACCTTGAGAAGATAGAAAATATTCTTGCTATGGCGGGACTTGAAGAAGAATTAAGTTGGAGAAATAAGGGCTCAAGAAGAAACAGACTTTACATGAGAAAATATTCTAATGAGTGAAGAGAAAGATCCAATAATCCTTGTAGACGGCTCTTCATATTTATACCGAGCTTATCACGCACTGCCACCTCTAACGACAAGTAAAAATCAACCCACTGGTGCGATTAAAGGCGTCATAAGCATGATAAAAAGAGTGCTTATTGAACATCCTGATAGTCCATTAGCAGTGGTATTTGATGCAAAAGGAAAAACTTTTAGGCATGACATGTATTCTGAATACAAAGCAAATAGGCCTCCTATGCCGGAGGATTTAGTCCAACAAATTGAACCAATTCATCGCATCATTTCGTTGATGGGCATAAAGCTTATTATGATTCCTGGTGTAGAGGCTGATGATGTTATTGGAACACTTGCCGAACAAGCAAGACAAAAAAAATTGAATACTGTGATTTCTACTGGTGACAAAGATATGACTCAACTGGTCTGTGACAATGTGAGCGTTGTAAACACAATGTCAGGTGAGTTGCTTGATGAAAATGGCGTAATGAATAAATTTGGAGTTGGACCGGAGCTCATAACTGACTACTTAGCACTTATAGGGGATAAGTCTGATAATGTTCCTGGAGTTGATAAGGTTGGACCAAAAACTGCGGTTAAATGGCTTAATGAATATAAGAATATTGAAGGTATAAAAAAGAATGCTGAATCTATAGTCGGTAAAGTTGGAGAGAATCTTAGGTCTTCTATAGAGACCCTTGATCTGGCTCACGAGTTAGTAAAAATAAAAACAGATGTTCCTTTAGAAATAACTATAGAAGATCTAGCAGTTTCAGAATCCGATGCAGAACAACTTTCTGAAGTTTATAAAGAGTTAGAATTTAATTCTTGGCTACAAGAAGTCCCTGAAAAAATCGTTAAAACAGAAGTCAATTCTTCATATGTTTGTATCTCAACTGAGAAATCCTTAAAAGAATTAATAAAAAAAGCTTCGAAGGCTAAAACCATTGCTCTTGATACAGAAACAACTGGCTTAGACTATATGGATACTGAGTTAGTTGGCATATCTTTAAGTTATCAAGCAGGTGAAGCTTACTATATTCCACTAAATCATGATGATGATTCAGTAGATCAACTAGCTTTGGATATTGCTCTTAAAGAGTTAAGACCTCTTCTTGAAAGTTCTTCAAATAAGATCATAGGTCAAAATATAAAGTTTGATAAGAATGTTTTAGCAAAGTATGGAGTTGATATTGCTTCGATAAAAAATGACACCATGATGATGAGCTATGTTTTGGATGCTTCAGCGACGAGACACAATCTAGATGCTTTGTCTTCCTATTATCTAAATTATAAAACCTCTACTTTTGAAGATGTAGCTGGTAAAGGTGCAAAGCAAATTACCTTCGATAAGGTCCCTATTGAGGCAGCTACAAATTATGCGGCAGAGGATGCAGATATAACACTGCGACTTTACGAAGAATTAAATCCTAGATTAGAAGGCGAGGCCTCTCTAAATAAACTCAATGATGAAATAGAGATTCCCTTGATAGAAGTATTATCCGAAATGGAACAAAACGGCGCTATATTAAATTCAAAGATTCTTAACTCTCAATCTAAAGACCTAGAAGGTAGAATAAAGAAGTTAGAAGAAAAGGCTTATCAAATAGCAGGTGAGGAATTCAATCTCGGCTCCACTAAACAACTCAGAGAAATATTCTTTGAAAAATTAAAGTACAGAATCATAAAGAAAACACCCGGAGGTCAACCATCAACAGACGAAAAGGTGCTTGCTGAACTTGCCGAGGAATATGAATTGCCCAAAGTTCTCTTGGAACACAGAACATTAAGCAAGCTTAAATCGACTTATACCGATAAGCTACCTAATCAGGTATCTCAATCAACCGGTAAAGTGCATACATCATTTCATCAAGCTGTAACTACAACTGGGAGATTATCTTCATCAGATCCTAATTTACAAAATATTCCAATAAGAACAGAAGATGGAAGGCGAATCAGGCAGGCCTTTGAACCTTCAAAAGGTAATAAGTTTATATCAGCTGACTATTCTCAAATAGAGCTTCGTGTGATGGCTCACATGTCGAAAGATGAAGGACTTCTAGAAGCCTTCAGAGAAGGACAGGATGTTCATAGCAAGACCGCAAGTGAAGTATTCGATGTCGGTATCAAAGACGTAACATCAGATCTTCGCAGAAATGCTAAAGCAATTAATTTTGGTTTAATCTATGGGATATCTGCTTTTGGTCTAGGAAAACAGCTAGGTATTTCTAGAAATTTAGCCGCCGAATATATGGCGATGTACTTTGAAAAATACCCAGATGTTAAGAAATATATGGAATCAACTAAAGAATTTGCTAGTCAGAATGGTTATGTAGAAACATTGTTTGGTAGAAGACTTTACCTAAGAGATATTAATGCAACCAATGCAATGCGAAGGCAAGCATCAGAACGGGCAGCTATAAATGCACCCGTGCAAGGAACTGCTGCAGACATAATGAAAATAGCCATGATAAATATGCATAAGGCTATAAAAACACAAAAAAGTGAGGCAAAACTTATTCTTCAAGTTCATGATGAACTAATATTAGACACTCCAAAAGATGAAATAGATAAGATCGTAAGTCTAGTAACGGAATCTATGATGGGAGCAGCAAATCTAGATGTCCCACTAGAAATAGATATTGGAATTGGAGATAACTGGGATCAGGCGCATTGATAGAACTAATTACCAAAAATCCAAGAAGAACATTCTTACTTTTTTTAATGGCGTCTGCAGGAATGATTGCAGTAGCCTTATATATGGAGCATTATCTGGGACTGAAGCCCTGCATACTTTGTTACATGCAAAGAGGTTCTGTGATTATAGTTGGAATCCTTGCCGCCTTTGGAATGATAATTAACCCAAAGAAAATCTTGACCTATAAAATTATCCTTTCTTCAATTTTTATATCCATTCTAAGTGGCGCATTACTCTCAATTAGACAGCTTTACTTGCAAAGCCTTCCAGCAGATTTGGTCCCGAGCTGCGTACCCGATATGGAGTACCTTTTTGCTACATTGCCCTTTTTAGAAATATTAATCTTAGCTTTTACAGGTGATGGAAATTGTGCTGAAATTTTATGGACTTTTATGGGTATCAGCATTCCTGGTTGGGTATTAATTTCACTCAGTTTTTTATTGATTTACTGTGTATTTATCTTTAAAAAGGTAAATGAAATTCATTCTCATAATTAAAATATAATCTATATAATACTCCGCTATTTAAAAAGGATTCTTAATGTCATCAATTCACGAAAATCTAACCGTCGAAGAACTTATTAATGCCGCTCTTGAAAGAGGTGAAGGAGAAATAGCTTCTAATGGTGCGCTGCTTGTAAAAACCGGTAAAAGAACCGGAAGAAGTCCGCTTGATAGATTTATAGTTAAAGATGATACAACGATCAATTCTGTTGATTGGGGACAAGTCAACAAACCATTCGAAAGTCAAGCATTTATAAATATTTGGAATAAAGTTGAGGAATACATGAACCAAAGAGATACATTTGTTAGCTCTTTGCATGTTGGAGAGCATCCTGATTACTATGTACCAGTCAAAATCAGAACCGAATGGGCATGGCATAATCTTTTTGGTAAACAAATGTTCATAAGGCCTCAAGAATTTAACCCTGGAGGTAAAGACAACTGGGAGATTATGAGTGCACCTTTGTTTGAATGCGATCCAGAAACAGATGGCACTAATAGTGATGGCGTCGTTTTATTAGACTTCACAAGAAAGAAGGTCTTATTGGCGGGAATGCCTTATGCAGGAGAAATGAAGAAATCTATGTTTGCAGTTCAAAATTTCTTACTACCCGAAATGGATGTTCTTCCGATGCACTGTGCTTCTAATGTTGGATCTAACGGAGAAGTTTGCTTGTTCTTTGGTTTATCGGGTACCGGAAAAACAACACTTTCAGCAGATCCAGAAAGAAACTTAATCGGTGATGACGAACATGGATGGGGGCCAGGTACAGTATTCAATTTTGAAGGAGGTTGTTACGCTAAATGCATTAACCTCACCAAAAAAAATGAACCTGTCATTTGGGATGCCATAAAAAGAGGTAGCGTAATGGAAAATGTGGTCATCGATTCGGAATCAAAAGATCCAGATTTTTCTGATTCCTCCCTAACCGAAAATACTCGAGTTGTTTATCCAAGAGAACACATAGAAAAAAGAGCAGATGAAAATTCAGGTGGAGAACCTAATGCAGTTGTATTCCTTACCTGTGATTTATCTGGAGTAATACCTCCCGTTTCAATCTTAAGCAAAGAGGCTGCTGCTTATCACTTTTTAAGCGGGTATACAGCTGCAATTGGATCAACAGAAGTAGGCTCTACAGAAGCGTTCAAGACCACTTTCTCAACTTGCTATGGAGCTCCCTTTTTTCCTAGAGCCGCGGGTGTTTATGCTGACCTTCTAATGAAAAGAATAGAAGAATTTGATAGTAAAGTATATTTAGTCAATACAGGATGGACGGGAGGGCCGTATGGAATAGGTAACCGTTTCGATATACCCGTAACTCGATCAATTATCTCTGCAATTCAATCAGGTGATTTAATTGGTGCTGATACTGAAACCATAGAAGGAATAAATCTAGCTGTCCCATTGAGTGTTGAGGGAGTGGATAACACGCTTCTCAATCCCATAAAAAATTGGAAAGATCCATCATCTTATGCGGAATATGAAAATAAACTAGTAAATCAATTTAAAGAAAACTTTAAGAAGTTTGACGTATCACAATCTATAGTTGACGCTGGACCAAGGTAAGATCAAATGATCAGATTTTCTTTAGATGAGATAAAGAAATCAAAAGTATCTTCAGAACTCAATTTCATAAATAGAGGCATAGAGAGGGAGAGCCTTAGGGTTGACTCATCTGGAAAAATCTCTCAAACCCCTCATCCATCAGGATTAGGATCAGCTTTAACTAACCCTTATATAACTACTGACTTTTCAGAAGCTTTGCTGGAATTAGTGACCCCGACTTTCAATAGTGCTTCAGAATGTTTGAAATTTTTGAGTGATTTACATGTTTTTGTGAATCAAAATCTACTAGAAGAATCACTATGGCCTCTGAGCATGCCTTGTCAGATAGATTCCGAGGGTGATATACCAATAGGAAACTACGGGACATCTAATCAAGGTATGATGAAAACTATATACAGAAGAGGTTTATCTAATAGATATGGAAGTATGATGCAGGCTATAGCGGGAATTCATTATAACTTTTCATTCTCAGATAAGTTTTTGCAAATTTTTGCAGACAACAATTCCATTGATTTAAAAAAATTCAAGAATGAGGTTTATTTAGGTATTGCAAGGAACTTCCGAAGATATGGCTGGCTATATCTTCTGTTGTTTGGATCTTCTCCTATAGCGAATAAGTCTTTTGCAGAAAATAGAAGTCACAATTTGGATGATCTTAATACTGAGGATCTTTTCAAGCCTTATGCCACCTCATTAAGAATGGGAGACCTAGGCTATATAAGTCAGGCGCAGGATAGCCTTAACATTTCGTACAACTCTATAGATCAATATACCTTAGATTTAAAAAATGCTTTGAAGACTTCCTACGAAGACTATAAAAAACTAGGAGAATTTAAGGACAACCAAAGAATTCAGTTAAATGATTCTATTATCCAAATAGAAAATGAGTATTACAGTACGATTAGGCCAAAAAGGGTTTGTCCAACTGGGGAAAGGCCTATAAATGTTTTAAATAATGAAGGAATAGATTATCTTGAAATAAGATGCATAGACCTCAACCCAAAAGCCTTTGTTGGTATATCTGAAGAACAAATATATTTCTTAGATCTATTAATATTGTTTTGCTTACTTTCTGATAGCCCAGATATAACAGAATCTGAGTCAAATGAACTGTTTAAGACTCACAAAACAATCGTAAATGAAGGAAGAAGTTCTGAAGAATTTATTACAACACTTAAAGGTAAAATAAGCATCAGAGAAGAGGCTGAGAGAATACTCGATGGAATGCAAGACATCGCTGAATTCATGAGCAAGGAAGTATCTCAAGGTGATAGTAAGTGGACTGATACTCTTTCTAATCAAAAAGAAGTTATAAATAGTCTTGATAAATCTTTGAGTGGATCCTTGTTAGAAGAGATCCAAACCAATGATATGACCTTACAAGAATATGGAATGAAGATGTCACTTCTTCATAAAGAAAATATGGATAGTCTTGCAACAAATGATGAGTACTTTTTCACGTCAACTTCTCAAGATTCTCTTGAAGCAGCTAAAAAAATTGAAGAGAGTAATCAAGAAAACTTCGAAGATTATTTAAAAGATTTTTTAAATAAGATTTCTTGACGTTTTTTATTTTAGCGTTAATTTAATCACCTAGATATTTAATAAGGACCATTTTATGAAAGCATTTCTATGTAAAGAGTTCGGACCAGTGGACTCACATCAAGTTGAAGAGATTGATGATCCGATTGCCGGCCCTGGACAAGTGGTTGTTGACATTAAGGCAACAGGCATAAGCTTTCCTGATGTACTTATAGTTCAAGGTTTGTACCAGTTTAAACCCCCTTTTCCCTTTAGCCCAGGAAGTGAAATTTCAGGTGTTGTATCTTCCGTTGGCGAAGGCATAACCATGTACAAGGAAGGAGACAGAGTAATGGGTAGCATAGGATCAGGAGGTTTACGAGAAAAAGGGGTTTATCTCGAACAACAATTGATGCCTTTACCAGAAACAATGGACTTCCATACGGCGGCTGGGTTTCCGCTTAATTATGGAACTACTTACCATGCTTTCAAACAGAGAGGTGAGCTTAAAGCTGGACAGTCAGTTTTAGTTCTTGGAGCCGGTGGCGGTCTTGGTATTACTGCAATTCATATTGCAAAAGCAATGGGAGCAAAAGTTATTGCCGCAGCTTCTTCTCAAGAGAAAATTGACCTCTGCAAAAAAGAAGGTGCAGATGAAGGAATCATTTATGAAAGGGAAATGGACAGAGATCTTCAAAAGAAATTCTCTGATCAAATCAAAGAAGTAACTGGTGGTGGCGTTGATATGATTTATGATCTTGTAGGCGGGGATTATGCTGAGCCTGCATTGAGAGCGATTGCAAGACATGGAAAATATCTTGTTATAGGTTTCACAGCTGGTATTCCAAAAATGCCTTTGAATCTTACTTTGTTAAAAGAGTGTCAAATAGTTGGTGTTTTCTGGGGTCAGTTTGCGGGAGTAGAATATGCTGAGAACCAACAAAACTTTAAAGAACTATTTGACCTTCATGCGGAGGGAAAAATTAAACCCTTTGTCACTGAGACCTATACACTTGATGAATCAGCAACAGCTATAAAAACTTTAGAAGATAGAAAAGTTCTAGGAAAAGTTGTCGTATCTATGGAATAAAGGCTTTTGTTAAAAAAAGGGCACTCTAAAAAAACATTTTTTTTTCTATTAGCTTTCTTTTGTCTTCAGCTAATAGCAGTAAGTGATAAAGATGATTTTGTTTATGACCTTTCACTTGCAACTCAAGGAATTTCTGTCTCCCAGTACAACACAGGCGTAAATTACTCAATTGGAAGAGGCATAAATAAAGACATTGAAAAAGCAGTGTATTGGTACCAACGTGCTAATGAGCAAGGCCATTCTAAAGCTCCATTTAATGTAGCAATATTTTATGTAGATGGTATCAATACCGATCCCGATCCTGAGCTTGCATTAGAGTATTTTTTAGTTGCAGAAGAAAGGGGTAATAAGCATGCAAAAGCATTTTTAGATAAGCTTAGAAAAGCTGATAATCTTGATCTAAAAGAGGCTCTTTTAAAATTTTGCTGTCCTGAGCCTTTGAGTCACTCAATGATCTCAAAAAACTAATAGAAGATTCTATATAAAAGCTTATAATCGCGGCTTTCCTAAAAGCGATGTCGACTAAAAAACTCAGAAATGTAGCTATTATTGCCCACGTAGATCATGGGAAAACTACCCTGGTTGACAAATTACTTCAGCAGTCAGGAACTCTTGATAGAAAAAATATGGATTCTGAAAGAATTATGGATTCCGATGATCAAGAAAAAGAAAGGGGAATTACTATTCTTGCAAAAAATACTGCTATAGAGTGGAAGGATCACAGAATAAATATAGTAGATACTCCGGGTCATGCTGACTTTGGGGGTGAGGTTGAAAGAGTTCTTTCAATGGTTGATTCTGTTTTGCTACTTGTTGACGCAGTGGATGGGCCAATGCCTCAGACACGATTTGTGACTCAGAAAGCTTTTGACCAAGGGCTTAACCCGATTTTAGTTATAAATAAAGTAGACAGACCGGGGGCCAGACCAGACTGGGTCTTAGATCAAGTATTTGATCTATTTGATAGACTGGGTGGTAATAATGATCAGTTAGATTTTCCAGTTATTTATGCCTCAGCCCTTAATGGGATTGCTGGCTTGGATGAAGAAAAGATGTCTGAAGATATGTCTCCTTTGATGGATCTTATTATAGAGAAAGTCAATCCTCCGGAGGTAAACAACGATGGCCCTCTTCAAATGCAGATTAGTGCTCTTGATTACAGCAGCTACGTTGGTGTGATTGGAATTGGCAGAATAAAAAGAGGGAAAATAAAACCTAACGAACAGGTTGCTGTAATAGATTCCAATAATTCGGAGCGAAGAGGAAAAGTTTTACAAGTTATGGGCTATAACGGTCTTGAAAGAGTTGAAGTGCCTGAAGCGCAAGCAGGCGATATTATTTGTATTACAGGAATAGATAAACTCAATATTTCTGACACTATATGTAGCCCCGAAAAAATTGAGGCTTTGCCACCTCTCAGTGTTGACGAACCTACGGTGAGTATGACCTTTCAAGTAAATAATTCTCCTTTTGCAGGAAGAGAAGGGAAATATATTTCCTCAAGAAACTTGAAAGAACGACTTGAGCAAGAGTTAATTCATAATGTTGCTTTAAGAGTAGAACAAGGCGAATCTCCAGATAAATTTAAAGTTTCTGGACGAGGTGAACTGCATCTATCAGTCTTGATAGAAAATATGCGACGCGAAGATTATGAATTAGGTGTTTCCAAGCCAGAAGTTATTCAAAAGGAAGTGAATGGTGAAATACATGAACCTTATGAGCAAATAGTAATTGATATAGAAGATCAGCACCAAGGCGCTGTAATGGAAGAAATGGGACAAAGGAAAGCTGATTTGCAAAACATGGAACCTGATGGAAAAGGAAGAATTAAGTTAGAGTTCTTGGCACCATCAAGGGGAATGATAGGTTTTAGATCAAGTTTTTTAACAATGACCAGTGGGACAGGAATTATGACTAGTGTTTTTGATCATTATGGAAAAGCAAAGGATGGTGAATTGGCCAAAAGACAGAATGGGGTGCTGGTCTCTATGGCGGCTGGCAAAACGCTTGCTTATTCACTTTTCAATTTGCAAGAGAGAGGCAGGATGTTTCTTGGTCATGGAACCGAAGTTTACATTGGTCAAATAGTAGGCCTTCATTCAAGAGATAATGACTTGCCAGTAAATCCAACTAAAGCCAAACAGCTAACTAATATCAGGGCTGCCGGTACGGATGAAAACCTTATTCTTACACCTCATATTGAACACACCTTAGAGCAAGCCTTAGAGTTTGTAGAAGATGACGAACTTGTCGAAGTTACACCAAAATCAATTAGATTAAGAAAAAAAGATATTAGATAATATCCTCAATGAAAAAATCATTTGTCTTCTTACTGATACTGAATATTTCCATCATCATTTCAAGTGAACCTATGGATCATATGGATCATATGGATCATATGGATCATATGAAAAATCATAGCTCTAAGATGCATGGACCGATAGGCATAATGGGTGACCATTTACTGAACAAGGGAAAATCTATGATTTCGATTAGATATATGAAAATGTCTATGAATCAAAATTATCTTGGCACAAATAAAATACCTGATCAGCTTATCCTGGAGCTTCCGAATCCCGCTGGTATGCCTAAAAATCTAAGCGTAGTACCACAGGAAATGGATATGGATATGGTCATGCTTGGTGGGATGTACGCTCCTTCTGATTACGTTACCTTAATGGGCATGATTATGCTCGAACAGAAATCTATGGATCTAAGGTCTTATAAACCGATGATGTCGAGAGATATAGTTGGAGATTTCTCAACAAAATCTTCTGGATTGTCTTCTATTAGTATGTCACTAATATTCAAAATATTAGATAGAGAAGGATCTAAACTTCATACCCAACTAGGTTTGGAAAATAGTAGTGGTAAAAATGATTTGAAAGATAATGTGCTTACACCAATGGGAACTATTAATGAGATGATGCTTCCTTACGGGATGCAGTTAGCTGATAAGTCATACACGCTATTAAGCGCACTTACTTACTCAAAAACTTTCGATATATGGAAATTTGGCAGTCAAATAAAATCTAGAATTAACGTAAAGAATGATCAATGGAATTTTGGCGATTCCTATGAAACTAACTTCTGGGTTCAAAGAGATCTAAATCAGATTACTGCTTGGTCATTAAGATTGAAATTTCAGGATATTGAATCAATAAAAGGGAACAATAAAAATATAAACGCTCCTGTCCAAACCGCTAACCCTTTAAACTACGGTGGTAAAATTTTAACATCTGGGATAGGTTTAAATATTATGTTACCGAAAGGCAGTGTGGGATTAGAATTATATAAACCTATCACGCAAGATTTACATGGTCCTCAATTGGGAATGAAATGGGGATTGCAGGCAGGATACCGTCTTTCTTTTTAGGTTTATGTTAGTCATGGCTAAAGGTCTGATAATATAAGTAGCTTAATTATAAGGAGATCAATATGACAGTTAGTGTCTTGTTAGAGGGAACCCTCAAAGAAGGTGAAAAGGATAACTTTACCGGTATTTGCACTGAAGCCTTTAAGGTTACTAGAGCCTATGATGGGTGTCAGGGAATTGACCTTACCTACAATACAGAAAATCCAAATAATTGGGTCTTTACTGAAGTATGGGATAGTAAAGAACATTATGATAAGTATCTTCAATTTAGAACAGATGATGGTACTTTAGATGCTGTTGCAGCGCTTTGTGAAGCAGCACCGTCAATTAGAATATTTGACATCATCCAAACATAAAATAAATTTATGAAGGTATTGGCTCTCGGTGGAAGTGGCGGAATGGGTAGATTTGCCGTCGCAACTTGTATGGCCTTTGATAATGTTAGTGAGGTAATTGTTGCTGACATTAATGCTGATGCTGCAATAGCATTTGCAACATCTATGAACGAAAAAGTTTCAGGTATAGGTTTGAACGTAACGGATACTAATGCACTAAAGTCGGAAATGGAAAAAGTAGATGTTGTTATAAATACCGTAGGCCCCTTCTATAAATATGGACCTCCGATTTTAGAAGCTGCTATTGATAAATCCTGCCACTATCTTGATATAAATGACGACTGGGAGCCGACCTTAGAAATGCTTGCGTTTCACGAAAAGGCAATAAGTAACTCAATAACAGCTATTCTTGGAATGGGTGCAAGTCCAGGTCTTACAAATATGCTTGGAGCAGCTGCGATACAAGAATTAGATGAAACTGAGACACTTTATACGGGCTGGACTATGGATGGTGCTGCGCCAGAGGAAGAATCATCCCAATCTGGACTTAATGCCGCCATGATTCATGCCGTTCAGCAAATGACTGGAAAGGTCAGAATACAAGATAAGGGTGAGGCAAAGATGGTCAAGCCATTGAAAGAGATCGTAGTCGATTTACCTGGTTTTAATAAATTCAAACCTCGTATTTTTGGACATCCAGAAGCAATTACTTTTCCTCACCACTTTGATTCGATCAAAAATAGCATTAATTTAGCTCATGGTAGTGGCTTCGGTTTACTCAAATGGATTATGAAACTTGTTGATTGGAAAATTATCTCTGTAGAAAAAGCTGCAAGTATCGTCCAGAATCTATCTTCAGATAAAAGGAAAGAACTTGAAAAGGCGGGAAAGGAAAATGGGATTGATCTAAGTGGTGCAAATTCTGAAGATCCTCCTCCTCTGTATGCGGTAGCCTCAGGGAAGAAAGACGGAGAAGAGGCAGCATGCACCGCAACATTCAAATCCTCCGGTCTGATAAGTATGGGTGAAGCTACGGGTATTCCCCTGGCTTGTGGCTTAAAACTTTTAATAGATGGAAAAATTCAAAAAAAAGGAGTTTTTGCTCCTGAGGGAGCGATAAATCCTTATGATTTTTTTAAAGAACTAAATGGTATGAGTGATGCCCTGGATCTCGATGAAGATATCAATACAAATGGCCCAGAAATGGTTAATATATTTAGAAGTTGGTAATTAAGTTCATAGAATGTAGAGTAAACAAATGGAAAAAATAAATAACTTTTTTGATGGAATCGCAGCGCCTTTAAGTGGCATTGCTGATTGGCTTTTAAGGCTAGGCCTTGGCATAGCTTTCTTTTTACATGGATATGGAAAATTACCTATTTCTGGTGGTTTTATAGGTTATCTAGACTCTAAGGGAGTTCCTCTGGCAGAGGCAGCTGCTTACTTAGTTGCGTGGGGAGAAATATTAGCAGGATTGGGAATAATAGTAGGTGGGATTTTGGCGAAACCAATGGTCCAACTAGGCCACTTAATCACTAGAGTATCAGGTGGAGCAATAGGAGTAATAATGATATTCGCTTTGTTAATTGCCCACTCAGATTGGGGAATATTCTTCGGAGAAAGAGGATCTGTTCTCTTTGCCAGCGAACAATTATTTCTTTTGCTATTAGGAACTTTCTACGCTATCAGGGGCAATAACTAAATTTTTAAGATTGTAGCTTAAGCTGAGTATTCCTCATTTAGTTCTTGCAAAGCCTCGAAATTCATCATCTGAACAACTTCCATATTCTCATCCAAGAGTTCATATATTGGATCGGTAGTTGTATAAGGACGTAGACTAAAATAAACAATAACATCTTCATCTCCGCCACCTTCCGTGTGAGGTTCTCCAGGAGTGCCTGCCTTAAATACTCCTGCGGGACGAACACTTTTCAAGCTTCCGTCAGGATAGTAAGTTTTTAACTCGCCTTGAACGGTAAAAGTACTGTAGTTAGAGCAATGTCTATGCATTTGTATTTTTTCATTAGCAGAGAATTTAAATAAAAGATCAACTATTTTGGCGTTCTCATCTACATTCAAAAAGGACAAAGACACATGATCCAAGGGTTCTCCATCTGGTCCTGGTGCAGGTTTCCAGTCTATTTCAGACTCATTGAATTGAATTAAATTTTCCATAGTTTTCTCCGTATATATTCCTTAAAATCATTATATTATTTTTTAAAAAAAAGGGTCAAGATTCGTATCTTGACCCTTTTTACTGCAATGCCTTCTATACAAAAAGCTTTCTTTGTAAAAGCTCTTCTAACTAAAACTTGTAGTTAAATTTAGCTCCATAATTTCTACCAGCAAGAGGCACTTCATTCTTAACAAATGATGAATGATTTCTAGCAACCTCATCCTGCAAATTGCTACCAAAGATAGAAACTTTTAATTCAGCTGAACCAGGTAAATCATAGGTTTTTGTTAATCTAGCATTTAGCAATTGATAGGATTCAGTAACAGTCTCTCCCTCACCTATTTCGTCTTGCTCATCAACATCTTTCAAGCTCATTTTAAAAACCCAATCGTTTTCAACATAAGTCAAAGAATAGATATTTCTTGCGGGATTTATTCTAGGCACATTATGTCCATCAGAAAATTCTGCAGTGACATCATCTCTTCCAAAAGAGAATGTTAAATCACCGGATCCTAAGCTCACAGTTGTTCCTATCTCGAATTCATAACCTTTGAATTCTGCATCTTCTTGAATGTAATTAGCATGAATTAAATTAGCATGTGCTGCATGATCGTCATGATCATCTCCGTGATCGTCATCTCCATGATCGTCATCTCCATGATCGTCATCTCCATGTTCATCATGATCATCGAGTTCGTCTTGCAGAGTTATATAATTATCTATGTCATTTATGTAGTAACTCGCTGATGCGTAAAAATTACCATTATCAAAGTTTAATGTTATGTCGAAATTATCCGATGTTTCGCTTTGAAGGTTTGGATTACCAGTTTCAAGTCTTCCAGTTGCCATATGTGGACCATTCATGAAAAGCTCAATTACTGAAGGCAATCTTTCAACGCTAGCAAAGCCTACGCTTATATCCAGACTGTCACTTATATCTCTGCCGAGAGTAAGAGCGAAACTATTGGTGTCATCATCTACCTTATAGTAGTCGATATCTCCATGATCTTCGTCAGTGACACTTCCAGTCCTCTCTATTTGATCAAGTCTAAAACCTGCATCAAGATAAAATAGGTCGAAGTCTGTACTAACGAAATAACCAATAGTGAACTCTTCACTATTAGCAGGGTTCATAAAAGCTTCTTCACCAATAATTGCGGAATCTTCATCAACAAAATTTAATGCCACTTTTTGAGTAAATGAGTCTGAAGATAGATCAAAGATAGCGCCGTACTCGGTTGCATCATTTGTAAAGAGAGTTGGTGCATGTTCTTCATGCTCTTCTTCTTCATGATCATCATGACCTTCTTCTTCTGCATGAGCTTCTGTTAAAGAGTACTCTGTGTCTCTCCAGTTATAGCTTATAGAATTAATTAAGCCTCCGTTAATATTGTATAAGCCGGCTAAGTTATAGCTTGTTTGGTCAGTAGTAGAGAAAATTCTCTCGCCTTCGTGCTCATCTCCGTGATCATCGTCTCCGTGCTCGTCATCGTGATGATCATCTCCGTGCTCATCTCCGTGCTCATCTCCGTGAAAAGGTATTCCATATAAGCTCTCTAAATTTTCATAACTCATTCCGAAATATCCCCATTCTCCAGTTCTTGAAACACCAAATTGCTTTGCTTCAGAAGCGAAATCAGAGTTTTCAACATAAGAAAGAGCTTCTTCTTCATGCTCATCGTGATCATCATCACCATGATCTTCTTCTTCGTGAACTACAGCTCCATCAGGTATATCAAAATTACCTAATTCGGTATTTTTATAACCCAGACTAAAATTAAGCCATCCACCTAAAAGGTTTTTGTAATTGAACTCTTGAATATCACCATCATTTGCAGATTGAGTTTCCAATCCTGCATTAACTTCTTGACCGTCAAAATCCTCCCTAGCAATGGTATTGTTTACAACATTGATAATTCCACCAATGGTTCCATTGGCATAAAGTAAAGAGGATGGTCCTTTGATGATTTCAATTTGTTCGATGTCATGCAAATCAACATCATTTAAGTGATCTACACCAAGTCCTGAGACATCTCTATTGACCATTCCATTTTTTAGAATTTTCACTCGAGGTCCAGACATACCTCTGATGATAGGCTGACCAACTGCGGGACCATAATCGGCAATTGAAACACCTAAGTAACTATCAACTGCTTCACCTAGTGAAGTAGTTGCGTCATCTTTTATTTCATCGCCATCGATAACATATAGAGGATTTAATATCCTGCTTGTATTAAGTATTGAAGAAGTAACTACGACTTCGTCTACTTTCTCTGTATCAAGAGGTGTAGGTTCATCAGCATTTATTTGCGTTGCTATTAAGCTCATCGCCATGAGCATATAAAAGGAAACTTTCATGTTTTCTCCTAAATTTAAATTAAAAAATATTTTTTAAATAAACTTAAGAGTTGGGTGGTGCTCTCGCACTAAAATCTGCAGAAAAAGCAGAAACATGATCTTTTTCTGAGTTGATAGAAATATTTGTAACTAAAGCATACTCTTCAATAACCTTAAGAGCATATGCTTTGAAAGATTCTGTCTCGCAAACTTGGCAGTCATAAGACTCATGAACTTCATGATGATGTTCATCTTCTTCGAAGGAATGGATAATTGGATCAGCTGATAAGCTGATTACAAAAAGTAATCCAAGGATAAGTGCAAGTTTTTGCTTCAAGTTCATATCAGATTTCGCAATATTAATTTAATTCAGGACAGAAGCAAGGGCTTTTATTATCTTATCTGTGTCATGCGGAGCTCTAAAAAAACCAGCATATTCACCATCAGGATTTATCAAAACTAGGCTTCCAGAATGGTCTACTGTGTAATTAGGTTCAGTATTGTTAACTACAGGAAAAAAAGGCGCATTTACTTGAGTTGAAAACCTATAAATCTGATCAATTTCGCCAGTAAGGCCGATGAATTCGCTATCAAAATTATCGAGATAAACTCTTAAATTCTCAGGTTTATCTCGATCTGGGTCCACCGAGACAAGAAAGATTCTTGTTTTCTGTGCAATATCACCTAATGATTCTTTCACGTCAGACATTTGTTTCATGGTTAAAGGACAAATATCAGGGCAATATGTGAAACCAAAAAATAGAATATTCCATTTATTTTTGAACTGCTCAGGAAGAAAGGTTATGCCCTTATCATCGATTAACTGGAATTCGGAAAGTTGTCTTGGTGGATCTATAAGATATGCCCCCAGCATTTTGTATTCATCTTGGGTTAATTCTCTTGGTGTATAAAATCTAGATAAGAATAAAGCTAATATTAATGCTATCAATCCTAGACAGCTAGCAACGGTTATAAATATTCCTCTACTCATAGGTAAATAAAATGATCGATTAGCATCGCTGCGAATAAAGCAGCCAGATAAAATATGGAATAAGCAAAGGTAGGCATCGCAAGAGCATTAGTATCGTCTCTGTATAGCCTGAAAGAATAAACTAAAAAAATTAATCCCAGTAGAAGTGCTGAAATCAAATAGATTTCACCAAACATCTGAACAGTATATGGAAGCATAGTGGCGACGATAAGGAGTACTGTATAAAGAAGTATATGTTGTTTTGTGAAAGGAACTCCTTTTTGTACAGGCAACATAGGAACCTCTGCATCAGCATAATCATCAACTCTATAAACAGCCAAGGCCCAGAAATGAGGAGGAGTCCAAACCATTATTATAAGAACAAGTAGTAAAGCATTTGGTTCTATCGTATTGGAGATTGCCGTCCATCCGAGTAATGGTGGCATCGCACCGGCAAGACCTCCTATAACAATGTTTTGGCTTGTCATGAATTTAAGATATTTTGTATAAATAAACCCATAAAATATAAAAGTCAGAGTTGTCAGAATCCATGTGAGGAAATTGGTGAAATACAAAAGCATTAATGCACCAACTACATATAAAAGGATAGAAAAACTTATGGCTGCCTTATCTGTAATATCACCCATCACTAATGGTCTTTCAGAGGTTCGAATCATCTTGGAATCAATTTGCTTATCAAAAAAATGATTTATTACGGCGGATGACGCCGCCAAGAAGCTTATTCCAATCAATCCAAAAAAGAATACTTCTATTGGAGGATTAAAATCTGATCCGATGAGCATCCCACTTGCACAAGATACAAACAAAAGTGCTTGTACGCCTGGCTTAGTCAGCTCTAAATAGCCTCTCCAATTTGATAAAACTCCCGTCATAAATTATGTTTCTCTAAGTCGTAGGACTCCCAGATAAGTAATCAATAATAACCCACCTAAGTTATGACCTACAGCTATTAATAGTGGCAATGCAAAAATAACATTTGAAATTCCAAGCAATACTTGAAGAGTTAAAAAGCTTATAAGCCCAACCGATAAAAGAGCGAACCTCCTTACATACAAGTGATAGCTTAGAAATAAGAGGAAGGCTGTAACTATGACTGCTCCAAATCTATGTGTAATGTGAATTGCTACTCTAGACTCGTGATCTAGTTGTCCTCCAAGATAATTTGGGCCGATGCTTTGAAAAAAATTAAATCCTTCTTTGAAATTTGATTCGGGCAGCACCTGTCCTTGACATAAAGGGAAGTCTACACATGAATAAGAAGCATAATTTGTGCTAGTCCAAGCACCTAAAAATATCTGAATTGCCACTAATAAGATAGAGACACTGAATAACTTCTTTGTGGTTGCCCCAAAATTCCATGTTGTTCTATTTTGTAGACGATCCTTTGTTTTGAAATACAGTAACCATAGAAGTCCGGTGGTTAAGAAACCTGACATAAGATGAGTTGTTACAACTTGTGGCCATAACTTTAGACTAACTGTCCAGTAACCAAAAGTTCCCTGCATGATTACCCAAGCGATTAAAAAGAAGCTAAGTTTTCTTACATCTGAAGGTAAGTCCTTGTAACGAAAGGCTAGAAAGGCTATGCAAAGAATCATAAAGCCAAGTGCTGCTGCAAAATATCTGTGGACTACTTCGGGAATAGCTTTAGCTACCTCATAGGGAGTGTCTGGAAATTTGGCATTAGCTATGTCAATCTCTTCAGGGCTAACTGGGATGGTTACGAAACCATAACAGCCTGGCCAGTCAGGACATCCTAATCCAGCATCAGCAAGCCTAGTCCAAGCTCCAAGTGCAACTACGACAAAACCGAGAATACCCGACCATAGTGAAAGTGTTTTTATTCGTTCCATTGTTATCCTATTTTTGAGTTTTGAAGGACTTTCTTAATATCTTCTAATAATTCGCCACTGGGCAAAGTGGAGTCATAAATTAATATCCCGTTCCCTAAAGGGTCAAATAAGACATAAGGAGAGTCTTGTAATTTTTCTGAAACCGACAAAGGCAATAGCTCTAACTGAATTGTTCCGATAAACAGTGAAGGATATTCTTCAGCAATCTTTTCAATAGATTGGCTGGACAAATTATTGATACCTATATTTATAAGGTATCTGACAACTCTATCGCTATTCTTAGCAAGTCTTATGTTAATTTGTCTCGAAGAATACAACGTATCCCAACATTTTTCTAAACAGTCTCCTAAAACAAATTGTACGATTGACCATTTCCCCGGAAACTCATCTTTCAAAGGCCCTGAATCAACATCAAGCTTTAGCTCACTTAACTGAATGGGTTCATCAAGTAATGTACCTTTATTGATAGTGCCTTGAGGAGAATATCCACTGTAGAACAAAGCTGAACTGGCAAAAAGAACAATAATAGGTGTAAGAAAAATTAAAGATGCAACTATTCTTCCGGAATTTTGTTTGCTAATGATCATATTTAGTCCTTCTTAAATCCATAATAAAAATATGAACAAATTAAAACCAATGCCAAACCAAACCATTGCAGGGCATATCCAAAGTGTCTGGATGGTTTTAAATCAACTGGCTTCCAGATTGGCTCAAAGGCGCCGATTGATGCAGCAGATAATTGAATAACTGATTTATTTATAGAATCACCTATGTCATTTTTTGTAGTTTCGTAATCCACCTGCTGGACTAGCTTGGGCCAGTCGTCAAGGTATGTTTGATTAACTAAATTTAATCCAAATCTCTTGAATGGAGAAAGAACTCCTTGAATAGACACCTTTTCTTGATGTGTCTCGGTTCCTTCCTCGTAATTGAAATCTTCTTTTGAAACCCATCCTCTGTTCACTAGAAAAAGATTGTTTTCAGATGTTTCAAAAGCTGTAAATATCTCATAACCTGCTTCTTGCCTATAAAGCCTGTTGTCCAATATATAAGACTCTGGTCTATATTCTCCTTCAAGACTCACTGATCTATAAATAAGGTTTCTAGGATTCAATGTAGTCATTTCTTGTTCGCTGATAACTGGTAAAGATTTATTTTCATAATGTTGACTAACTATGTCTTTTTTTTCTAGCCCTCTCATTACTTGCCATGAGCCCAAGTAGATTAAGATAGGGAAAAAAAACACTACAAAGGCAGTCATTAATTTTCCTGGACTAAATTTACTCATATTTTTTTTATCATCCTAAGTGTATAATTCACGCCCTTTCAGATGATCAAATACTTTATATTATTCTTAATCGTAGCTATGTTTATTAGTCTATTTAGAGGTGCCTTCTTTCTAATAAAAGATGGAGGGTCTTCCAAAAGAACCGTTCATAGCTTGGGCGTCAGAGTTTCTATTGCTGTAGTTCTATTTATAACTCTAGTTTATGGCTTTATTACTGGGCAAATTGGGCCTGGTGTTTAACGTTTTACATTACGTATACAAAAGCGACTAGGCAAACCCAAACAACGTCTACAAAGTGCCAGTACCATGACCCGGCCTCAAAACCAAAATGATCATCAGAAGAAAAGTGTCCTTTGAAACTCCTAAAAAGCATTATGGTTAAAATTATAGCGCCGAGACACACGTGAAAACCATGAAAGCCTGTGAGCATGAAGAACGTGGTTCCATAAATACCAGTGTTAAGTGTTAATCCGTAATGGGTATATGCCTCATAATACTCAATGCCCTGTACTACCACAAAAGCATAGCCAAGAACTAAAGTTGCACCAAGCCAAAGATTAAATTGTTTTCTATTTCCGTTTTTAAGTCCTAAATGGGCAATATGAACTGTCAGACTTGAAGTTAATAAAAGTACTGTATTCCATAATGGCAACCATCCTAAAACACCACCTAACCCGCCAGAGGCGTATGCAGTAGCGAGAGACATGTCCTTTTCAGGGCCAGCAAATACTGCTTGATCAGGGGTTATCATCAAAGGCCAACTTGCTTCAAATCCAGGCCATAACATGTTCGCTAGACCCTTTTCTCCTTCGCCACCCAACCATGGAACGGCAAAGTTTCTTATGTAAGCTAAAGCAAAAAAGAAAGCAAAGAAGAACATTACCTCTGAAAAAATAAACCAAGCCATTCCATATACATATGAATCCTTGAGCATAGGGTTATTTAACCCAGCTTGGTTTTCTATAATCGTCTGTTTGAACCAGAAATACATTGTTACCCATATCATTGCGAATGAAAGAAGCAGTATCATGTATGAGTTGGAATCCGTTCCGGCATCTATAACTGTCTTCGCTGCACCGATGATAAACACAAGTAGGCTTATAGCCATCGCAAAAGGTAATTTGCTAGATTCAGGTACGTAATAAGCTTGTTGTGACATAATCTCCCCTTTTTATAATTTAGCTATTTCTTTTTCCGGTTGTACTCTGTCTGTTATATCAAATAGTGTGTAGCCTAGGCTCAAAGATCCTATTTCTTCAGGCAGGGCAGGATCGATTATAAACCTTACAGGCAGTTCGATTCTTTCTCCTGCAGCTAAAACTTGTCTCTCAAAACAAAAACATTCAGTTTTATGGAAATACTCAGCGCCTCTACCCGGTGAAACACTCGGAATTACCTGCCCTACCATCTCTTTTGCGGTTGTGTTGTGGAAAACAAAAGTAGCTTCATATTGATTTCCAGTGATGACTCTCATCTGAGATTTTTCTGAATCAAAGAACCAAGGCATAGATTCGTTGTTATGTGTCATAAACTGAACTAGGAGTTCTCTCTGTTCAGTGATTGCAAGTGATTCTTGACTCAAAGAACTCGGGCCAGTTACCTTTCCATTCAATCCAGTAATCTCACAAAACACGTCATACATGGGGACGAGCAACCAACCGAAGGCAAACATACCTACGACGATACCTATTAGATTACGTAATGTTTTTGTTGCTTCCAAACTATTTTACTTGCGGTTGAACTGTAAAAGAGTGATAAGGAGGAGGTGAGCTTAACGTCCACTCCAGACCTAAATCTCCTGCACCTTCCCAAACCTCAGGCTTGGCTTGTTTACCTGATCTGATTGTTTTAATAACAATAAATAAGAATAAAAGCTGAGTTAAGCCAAACATAAAGGCGCCAACACTTATTAAAGCATTGAAGTCTGCAAACTGCAGTGCATAGTCAGGATATCGTCTAGGCATTCCAGCTAATCCAACAAAATGCATTGGGAAGAAAGTAACATTTACAGATATAAATGTTAGCCAAAAATGTAATTTTCCAAGAGTCTCGTCGTACATATTTCCTGTCCACTTAGGTAGCCAGTAGTATGCAGCAGCTATTATTCCAAATAGTGCGCCCGGCACTAGAACATAGTGAAAGTGTGCTACTACAAAGTAAGTATCATGATACTGGAAGTCTGCAGGTACTATTGCAAGCATTAATCCTGAGAATCCGCCAATTGTAAATAAAGCCACAAAAGCAATTGAGAATAACATTGGTGTTTCAAATGTAATTGAGCCTCTAAACATTGTTGCAACCCAATTGAAAACTTTCACACCGGTAGGAATAGCAATTAGCATTGTTGAGTACATGAAGAATAACTCTCCTGCTAGAGGCATACCGACTGTAAACATATGGTGAGCCCAGACAACGAAAGATAAAATGGCTATTGAAGCCATGGCATATACCATAGAAGAGTATCCAAAAATTGGCTTTCTAGAGAAGGTCTCAATGATATGAGAAACAATACCGAAAGCTGGTAAGATCATGATATAGACTTCTGGATGACCAAAGAACCAAAAGACATGTTGAAATAAAACCGGATCACCACCGCCGGCAGCATTAAAGAAACTTGTACCAAAATTTATATCCATCAACATCATGGTTACAACACCTGCTAAAACTGGCATAACCGCTATTAGCAAATAAGCTGTTATTAACCAGCTCCAAACAAAAAGAGGCATTTTCATTAAAGTCATTCCAGGCGCTCTCATATTGAAGATAGTTGTAATGATGTTTATCGAGCCTAATATCGATGACACGCCCATTATGTGAACTGAAAAAATAAAAAAGTTAACGGTAGAGGGAGCATAAGTTGTTGAAAGAGGTGCATAGAAGGTCCATCCAAAGTTTGGTCCACCTTCAGGCATAAACAAGGTTGAAATTAATATACCGAAAGCCATTGGCAACAACCAAAAACTCAAATTGTTTAATCTTGGTAAAGCCATATCAGGTGCTCCTATTTGCATAGGCAACATCCAGTTAGCAAGTCCTACAAAAGCTGGCATGATTACGCCAAAAACCATTATCAGACCATGGTTAGTGGTCATTTGATTAAAGAATTCAGGCTGAACTATCTGCAGTCCTGGTTGAAAAAGCTCAGCTCTTATTACCATTGCCATGGCACCGCCGATAAAGAGCATGATAAAGCTAAACCATAAATACAAAGTACCTATATCTTTATGATTTGTTGTAAAAAGCCATCTAGAAAGGCCTTTTGCCGGACCGTGATGTCCGTGGTCGTGTGATTCTACTACTGTACTCATAATTTATTTCCTTTATAAATCAATTCTATTTTTGTATGCGACGATATCTTGTGGAGTAACAATAACACCATCTCCTTTTTCGCCATTAGACCAAGCTTGTCTTGTGTAAGTTATAACTGAGGCTATATCTACTTCACTATATGATTCCCCAAAGGCTGCCATTGCCGACCCTTGCACTCCTTCCATTAATATTTCAATGTGTTTATTGCTGTCAAACATAGTAATTTGGCTGCCCACTAAAGAAGGAAATACTGGCGGTATACCTTGTCCATTGGCCTGATGGCAAGCTGCACAATTTGTGGCATAAAAACTTTCACCTCTTGCCATAAGCTCGTCCTTAGTCCAAACCTTTGAGGTAAGCATCCTTTCTTCTTCAGCTAAGGCCACTTTCTCAGCTATAAATGCATCGAATTCTTCTCTTTCAACAGCCCTTACCACAACAGGCATGAAAGCATGTTTAATACCACAGAGTTCTGTGCAGGCCCCTCTAAAAATTCCTGGTTCGGGTACATTTGTCCAAGCTGTATTTATGAAACCAGGTATTGCGTCCTGTTTTACTGCAAAGTCAGGTACCCACCATGAATGGATAACATCATTTCCAGTAATTAAAAATCTAACTCTCGTATTTGTTGGAATAACTAAAGGTTCATCAACCTCTCTTAAGTAAAACTCTCCCTTTGGCACTTCCCCATCTATTTGCTCTTGGCTAGTAGATAAGTTGCTGAAAAAACCGACCTCATCTTCTAGGTATTCATAATGCCATTTCCACTGATGACCCGTTATAAGTATGTTTATTTCACCTTCAGCATCATCATACGCTTCAACCATTACCTGAGTAGATGGAACAGCCATCCAGACAAGAACTAGGGTTGCAGCTACAGTCCAACCTATTTCCAACCAAAAATTATCGTCAAAATCTGCAGCAACTGCTCCTTTGGATTTTCTATACTTCCATAAGGACCAGAACATTATCGAGAAAACTATTACTCCAATAACAACGCATATCCAAAATATGAGCATGTGGAGACCAAAGATACTCTCACTAACATCAGTCACACCAATCGGCATGTTGTAATCTGAACTTTCGGAAAAAATAAGCGATGAAAATATGAGAGGTAATACAAAGATAAACCCTGTGAAAACTTTTCTAATATAAGCCATTAAATTTTATATATTTATTTTTGTAGGTGGGCGTACCGAACAGCGAGCGTATTCTAAACCAATCAGATACCTCAAACAATAGGTAAAAGTTAAACTTATTTAAAGTTTATAAACAAGAAAAATGCTATAAAAGCTCGGCTTTATTTATACTGGAAATAGGCGTTTGCCCGGTCCAGATTTTAAAGCTTAGTGCAGCTTGATGAACTAACATCCCTATTCCGTCATGGTAATTTTCTATACCCTTAGACTTCGCTAACTTTAGAAAAGGTGTGTCTTCATAAGAATAAGAAAGATCGTAAATACACATGTCTTTTGTCAGTATATCCGAAGGTAATTCAAGACTTTGATTCTGTATTCCCGCAGAAGTACTATTTATAAGAATTTCAGGCTTAAAATTTAAATTATCGGTCATTTGAAAAAGATTCATTTTATTTCTGAAAGAGGAAAAGCTCTCTAAGAGTTCCTCAGCTTTTGAAACCGTTCTATTACCGATGCTTATTCTTTGTGGATTTTCCTTAAGCAAGCTTGGAATAATCGCTTTTGCGGATCCACCAGCTCCCAAAATGACTATCTCCTTATTTTTGAGATTTATTTTCTTTTCTTGAAGGTCTCTTATAAGGCCTTTTCCGTCTGTACTATCACCGTGAATAATGCCATCTTCTTTCCAAAGGGTATTGACCGATCCAGACAAATTAGACTCATCACTTAATTCATCGGCAAGTTTAAAAGCTAATTCTTTTAGCGGTAAAGTAACATTTAGTCCTGCATACCCCTCTTCAAAAAGTCTAGTAACAGAGGAATCGAAATGCATCGGTTCAACATTTATTGCTTCGTAAGTAATTTCTATACCTAATTCTTTTGCAAAAATTGAATGTATCTTGGGAGAGAGGGAGTGATCGATTGGACTGCCTATTACTGCAAACTTTTTTAATTCTGTCATAACTACCTGAGAATTATATCCGTGACGACATCTTGAATGGTAGAAGGTTTTTCAAGACCTCCTAATTTGCCATTTAGCACTTTAACTTCAGGAAAATATTCTAAAATCTCATGTGGTCCATTTAAAGTGGGTTGCCCTTCTTTATTAGCCGAAGTTGAAACAACTGGTCCAGCAAAAGCATCACATAAATTACATACAATCTCATGATTGCTAAGTCTTAAAGCAACCTTCTCGTTGTTGCCCCTAATAAGAGGACTCAAATTTGGTTTTGATGGGACTAACCAAGTATGGGGTCCGGGCCATTTAGTTAGTAGTTTATCTTTGTAATCTTCTACGTAAGCA
Source organism: uncultured SAR86 cluster bacterium (assembly GCA_902611645.1). Classification (GTDB taxonomy): domain Bacteria; phylum Pseudomonadota; class Gammaproteobacteria; order Magnimaribacterales; family Magnimaribacteraceae; genus Magnimaribacter. The sequence continues at coordinate 109,657 of CACMAF010000001.1, forward strand.
AAATTCAGGAAATGCTCAAATTTTGAAGCAATCAAAATTAAGCCCTTTTCGTGAGAACGCGCCTTAAGTTTTAATAGATTTTCAATTGCATCCTGATTTTGAGGGTCGCATCCCAAGCCCCACACTCCTTCTGTTGGATAAGCAATCGTTTTTCCGCACTCTAAGTGTTCAAGAACAGAGCCAAGAGAGCTCATCCTGCTAAGAAGATTCTAGCTTTTTATTTGATGCTTTTATTGCTTGTATGCCGTCTTCTCTTACTTTCAACAGTGCTGCTCGCATTTCAGCAGACTCCATACCCAACATTTGTGCAGCTAAATAGGCAGAATTAATTGCTCCAGCGGAACCTATTGCTACGGTTGCTACCGGAATACCTTTTGGCATTTGTACGGTGGATAAAAGAGCATCCATGCCGCTTAAGGGGCCCCCATCGCCTGGAACTCCTATGACAGGGAGAACTGTTTTAGAAGCTACAGCACCTGCTAGGTGCGCCGCCAATCCGGCCATGGCAATAAAGACTTTAGTACCGCCTGCTTCACATTCTCTTATATGAGTTTCAAGAAGAGATGGGGTTCTATGAGCCGAAAGAACTTGAATTGAATTTGAAATTGAAAGTGAATCCAGAGTTTCAGAACATTTATTTGCTAAGTCCAAGTCTGATTCGGACCCTATTAGTATTGATACGGTTACAGTCACAGTTTTCTCCAAAACAAAAATTGTATACTAATATATTGAAATTAAATAATGGCATTATTAAAAATACTAATTTTCCCTGACCCCCGTCTACGTACAGTTGCTAAAACTGTAGAGGTAGTTGACGATTCCATTAAGAAACTTACCCAAGACATGCTAGAAACTATGTATCAAGGATCGGGCATAGGTTTAGCAGCTACTCAGGTAAATGTTCACAAAAGAGTTATTGTTTTGGACATAAGTGAGTCTAAAGACGAGCCATTGATATTAATAAATCCCGAAATAATAAAAATTATTGATCCGAATAAAAAAATATTTTCTGAAGGATGCCTTTCCGTTCCAGGATTTTACGAAGAGCTAAGAAGGCCTAGTTCAGCAGAAATTTCATATCTCGACATTGATGGAAAGAGAAATTTACTTTTGGCAAATGACCTTTTGGCAGTAGTGATTCAACATGAAATGGATCACCTTGATGGAAAAATGATGGTTGATTTTATCTCTAACATCAAAAGAGAAATGATTAGAAAAAAGCTCTTAAAAGCTAAAGGACTGTAGCTCATGAAAATTATTTTTGCAGGAACTCCTGAATTTGCTGCCAGACATTTAGAGATAGTCTTGCAGTCTGAGCATGAAGTCTTGAGTGTTCTGACACAACCAGATAGGAAATCGGGTCGAGGGAAAAAAATAAATTTTAGTCCAGTAAAGAAAACCGCTTTAGACAATGGCATAAGTATCCATCAGCCTGAATCTCTTGGAATAGAAAAGGTATTTAGTGATTTAAAAAATATAACTCCAGATCTTATATTAGTAGTTGCATATGGACTGCTAGTACCAAAAAAAATATTAGAGTTACCCAAGTATGGCTGCATAAATATTCACGCCTCCCTTCTGCCAAGATGGAGAGGCGCCTCACCAATGGAGCATGCAATTATGTCAGGAGACAAAAATATTGGGATAAGTTATATGGAAATGTCAGAAGGTTTGGATGAAGGTCCAGTTTATGAAATGCATGAATGTTCACTTAAAGAATACGATACACTTCATACAGTTGAAGAAAAGTTTATTCAACTTAGTGAAAAATACTTAGTTTCTTTTTTGGATAACCTCGAATCTGGCTCTATCAAGCATAAAGCTCAAGACGAAAACAAAGCAACATTTTCTCCTAAAATTGATAAGAAATTCTTACAGATCGATTGGCAAGGGGATTCTTCAATAGAAATAATTAGAAAAATAAACGCCCTAGGCTCCAAATATGGAACTCATTCTTTTTTGGGAGGAAAAAGGGTCAAGATACACAGGGCCAGGAGGATTGAATCAGGGATAAAACATGATCCAGGATATATAAGCGTGAAAGACGATAAGTTAGTTGTATTTTGTAAGGATGCTTCTTCAATATTGATTGAGCAGATACAAATGGAGGGAAAAAATAAAATTTCGGGCAAAGATTTTATTGCTGGATATTTAGATCTGATTAAGAAAAATGGAAATTTCGAACTTACTATTCAATAATTATTCTTTATTGAAAAAATAGGATTATAATCGAACAAAAGTTGTCTAATATAAACAAGTGAAAATAGTCATTTTGGGGGCCGGAGCTGTAGGTAGCACTCTCGCTGATCTGTTGTCTCAGGAAAATGATCTCACCATTGTAGACGATGATCCTGTCAAGCTGCACAAATTAGATGAAGAAGCAGATATAAAAACAGTCCTTGGCAGTGCATCTTTCCCAAACATTCAGGTTACAGCTGGAATTAAAGAAGCTGACATGGTTGTCGCAGTAACAGGAAGTGATGAGATCAATCTCGTGTCTTGCATGATATCTAAAGTATTAAATGATTCCGTAAAGACCATTGCAAGAGTCAGAGAAATTTCATATCTAAAAGGCAAAACTAAAGAGGCTATGGAATCAGGCCAAATTCCAGTGGATATTCACATAAGCCCAGAGCAACTCATTACTGATCATATTGAAGGTCTCATTGAAGTTCCCGGCTCCTTACAGGTCATGGAATTTGGCCAAGGTGAACTAAATTTAGTAGCCGTAAAAGCCGTAGATGGAGGCCCTATGATTGGACACGAAATTGGGGATCTAAAAAAACACATGCCAAAAGTTGATTCAAGAGTAGCTGCCATTTTTAGAGATGGTCAATCAATTGTACCTACAGGGCAAACAACTATAAGTGCTGGAGATGAAGTGTTTTTCATATCAAAAAAAGGTGAAGCATCAAAGGTTGTAAATGAAATGCGCAAAAAAGAGGATCCATATAAAAATGTCATAATAGCTGGTGGAGGCAAGATAGGCAGTAGACTGGCGAAAAGAATTGAAAAAAATCACAGAGTAAAGATCATTGATTCTGACCACAAGAGAGCAAAAAGATTATCGGAAAAGTTGGAACAAACTATAGTGCTAGAGGGCAATGTTTGCGACAAGCATTTGCTTCATGAAGAAAATATTGAAGGGACCGACGTATTTGCAGCTGTAACGAATGATGACGAAGCAAATGTTATGTCATGTCTTCTAGCAAAAGACATGGGAGCACACAAAGTTGTAGCACTAATAAACAATCCAGCTTATGTCGATCTTGTTCAAGATAAGGGTATAGATATTGCTATTGCGCCCTCCCAAATAACAATTGGAACTTTTATTGCAGAAATTGAGGGAAAAGATGTAGTAAAAGTACACTCATTACGCCGAGGAGCAGCTGAAGCAATCGAAGCTATAGCTAAAGAATCGCCTTCTGGAAAGGAAAGTAGCATCGGTAAAGAGTTAGGAGAAATTTCCTTACCAGAAGGAGCAACAATTGGCGCTTTAATAAGAAACAACAAAGGAAAGATAGCTCATGATCACGTACATTTAAGGGAGAATGATCATGTTATAGTATTTTTAACGGACAAATCAGTCATAAAACAAGTCAAGGAAACCTTCTCTCCTCTATAGAAATGAAGTTTCCATACACAACTAGTATTTTAGGAGCACTTTTGATGCTATTTAGCGGAGTTGCTCTTTTTTTTCCGGCGTTTCTTGCTTACTTCTTGGAAGAGAACGAATTTATCTATAACTTTGGTTTTACAGGCTTTATAACTTTTATTATTGGATATTTTCTTTTTTTCTTGTCTTCAGAAAAGGATGGAGATCTAAGAACAAAAGATGGTTTTATTATAACTATTTATTTCTGGACTGTACTAGGGTTTTTCGGATCAATTCCATTCTTTTTAGCGGATTTGGAAGGAGTTTCATATGTAGATTCACTTTTTGAGTCGATATCAGGCTTAACAACAACAGGGGCGACAGTTTTGGTCGGTTTAGATGAAATGCCAAGGTCGTTACTTTTCTACCGCCATTTACTTCAGTGGCTGGGGGGCATGGGCATTATTGTCCTAGCTGTCGCTGTTCTTCCTTTATTGGGAGTTGGAGGTATGCAACTATACAAAGCTGAAACTCCTGGACCGCTTAAAGATGCGAAGCTTACTCCCAGAATTACTCAAACAGCGAAGGCTTTATGGTTTGTTTATGTATTGATGACAATATCATGTTCAGTTTTATATAAATATTTCGGCATGAGTTGGTATGACGCAATATGTCATGCCTTTTCGACCATCTCAATTGGAGGCTTTTCTACACATGATGAGAATTTTGCATATTTTGAGAGCAGCAGCCTAAGATGGACTGCGATTGTATTTATGGTTATTTCAGGAGTAAATTTTGCACTCCATTACCTGGCATGGACTAAAAAAAGGCTGTTTCACTATTTTTATGACTCTGAAGTAAAGCTCTATCTATCACTATTAATTAGCACAGCATTTATAACTTATCTTACCCTCTACTATAGCAATAATATATATGATGAAATGATAGTAGATAGTGTGTTTCAAGCGGTCTCTATTGGAACAACTTCTGGTTTTCTGACTTCTAACTATTCTAATTGGCCCTTATTTGTTCCAATCATGCTTCTCATAGCAGCCTTTATAGGAGCTTGTGCAGGTTCTACTGGTGGTGGAATAAAGGTCATAAGAGCCCTTATTCTCTTAAGGCAGGGATCAAGCGAAATAACCAAGCTTATACACCCTAATGCAGTTGTGACAATAAAGTTTGGCAAGAAATCATTAGACCCAAGGGTTTCAGAGTCTGTATGGGGATTTTTTGCGGTCTATGTGGCTACTTTTCTAATTATATTAATGTTTCTATTGTCTCAAAACATGGATTTTCTAAGCGCATTCTCAGCAGTAGGAGCTACTTTGAATAATTTAGGCCCTGGACTGGGCATTGTTGCTGAGAATTATAAGAATATATCAGATGCCTCCAAAGTAGGACTTTGCATGGCGATGTTATTGGGAAGATTAGAAATATTTACATTGCTTTTGCTATTTACTCCAGCTTTTTGGAGGAATTAAGTGAATTATCACGTCTAGATTTGCTGTATATACTGATCATCAAAAGCTTAGAGATAATTCCTTATAAAGTACTATTTTATACAGGTAAGATTTTAGCCCTTTTACTATACTTACTTCCAAATAAGCATAAGAGAATCTCTAGGGCTAATCTTGAATTAGTCTTTTCTGACAAAGCGCCCTCGCAAATTAATTCAGTATTAAAAGATAGCTTGTTTCACAGCATAATGAATTTTCTCGAAACAGGACTTGTTTGGGGCAAGAAGGATTATAAAAAAAATAAGGGGTTTGTAGATGTTGAAAATTTTTCTGAAATTGAAAATTCTTTATCATCAGGTAAGGGTGTTCTTCTCTTCACGCCCCACATCGGTAATATAGAAATTATCATTAATTTTCTTGGTCAGCATACAGATTGTACGATTCCGTATACCCCACCAAAAAATAAAGACTTGGATAAAGTGATCACTCACTCAAGAAATAGCGCTGGTGTAAAAATGGTAGAGACAAATGTGGGTGGAATAAAAGAAATGCTATTAGCTTTAAATAATAAAAAATTGGTAGCAGTAGCTTCTGATCAAGTTCCAAAAAGAGGTGCCGGATTAAGCTCAACATTTTTTAATAATGAAGTCTATTCCATGAATCTTTTACCAAAATTACAACAAAGAACTGAATGCGCTGTGCACTTTATGTATTGTGAAAGAAAAGAAAAAGGGGAAGGATTTATTATTCATTTCCATAACAAAATTGATTTTTCATCAGATGACAAAGAAGGGGTAGATAAAATGAATAACGAGTTTGAAAAATGTATAATGAAATTACCAGGACAATATGCTTGGGAGTATAAGAAATTTAAGAGGGCAAAAAAAGATTCCATATATGATAAATAATTCAACTATAGTAAGTACTCACTAACATTATGAATAATGCCTCAATGGAAGACTTAGTCTCTTTATGTAAAAGACGAGGTTTCATATATCAATCAAATGAAATTTATGGAGGTCTTCAAGGCCTTTATGACTATGGACCTTTAGGAGTTGAACTTAAAAATAATTTAAAAAAATCTTGGTGGAAATCCATGATTTATGAAAGAGATGATATAGAAGGAATAGACTCGTCCATTTTAACCAATCCTCTAGTCCTAAAATATTCTGGACATGAAAGCACGTTTACTGATCCTTTGGTCGATTGCAAATCTTGTGGTGAAAGATTCAGAGCAGATCAAGTACCAGATTATTGTAAGATAGAAGATTTAACAGAACCTAGGCAATTCAACCTTATGTTCAAAACGAATGTTGGGCCAATTGAAGATGGAAATTCCTTTGCCTACTTAAGACCTGAAACAGCTCAGAATATCTTTACGAATTTTAAAAATGTTCTAGATTCTAATCCTCACCCTCTTCCGTTTGGGATAGCTCAAATAGGTAAAGCATTTCGAAATGAGATAACTCCAAGAAACTTTATATTTAGAGTGCGCGAATTTGAGCAGATGGAACTCGAATTTTTTGTAAAACCAGGTGAAGATGAGGAATGGCATAAAAAGTGGACTGATTTAAGGCTGCAGTGGTGGGAAGACCAGGGGGTAAGCAAGGAGAGCTTGGAGATATATCATGTTCCCGATGACCAGTTAGCACACTACTCTAAAGCTACTGTGGACATTATGTATAACTTTCCGCATGGTCTAGAGGAACTTGAAGGAATAGCCAATAGGACAGATTTTGATCTAGGATCTCATACTAGAGGCCAAAATGACCTTAATATAGATGCATCTGTTGCAGAAAATACTCAATCAAATGCAAAACTTGCTATACAAGATCTAGAAACTAAGCAATGGGTAGTTCCATACGTAATTGAGCCTTCTGCTGGAGTTGATAGAGGCTTTTTAGCTATTCTCAACGAAGCATATAAGGTTGAAAGCCTTGAAAACAATAAAGAAAGAACGGTTTTATCTCTAAAACCACATCTTGCGCCTATAAAAATTGCAGTTATTCCTCTAAAAAGAAATGAAAATTCGATAGTAATGACATCAGTAGATCTAAAAAATGACTTACAGCGAACAATTGAAGGGCGAGTTCTTCTTGAAAACACTGGTAACATCGGTAAAAACTACAGAAAACATGATGAAATTGGTACACCTGCTTGTATCACCGTCGATTTTCAAACTCTTGAAGACAATAGTGTGACTATAAGAGATAGAGATACAATGGATCAAATAAGATTGAAAATAGACGAAGTTAGAACCTATTTATCACAAAATTATAATATTTAGAGATTAATGGATGACGTTTTAGTCTTAGACAGGGACGGGGTCATTAATGTTGACCTCATGACTTATGTGACTAGGACGGAAGATTTTGAGCCTATTCAAGGTAGTTTAGAGGCCATTGCGCTTCTTAACAAACATGGCTTTAAAGTTGCGATTGCCACTAATCAGGCTTGCATTGAGAAAAAAATTATTACAGATGCTGATTTATTAAAAATTCATAACCACATGGAAGATCTACTCAAAGAAGTTGGAGGGAAAATTGCTTACATCGCTTATTGTCCTCATGTGCCTGAAACTAAATGTAAATGTAGAAAACCTGAGACTGGTCTCTTGGAAGATATTGAGAAGTCTATGGAAGTTAGTCTCAAAGGAAAATATTTTATAGGAGACAAAGATTCGGATATTTTAGCAGGTAGAAGACATGGCTGCGTTCCTATGCTTATTAAAACGGGTGGTTATGGAGAGAAAGTGTATGGAACAGATATAAGTCCTCCAGATGAGCACTGTTTTAATAATCTTCTTGAAGCTGCAGAATATATTTTAAACTCTAAAAAGTGATTGTTATTAGATCGACTATTTTTTACCTTGGCTATTTGAGTTCAGGAATAATAGCAAGCCTGTTGGCGTGTATGATCGGGCCTTTTTTAGGACTGGAAAATAGACTAAAGCTTTTTTCACAGTGGCCAAAGTTTGCTAATTGGTTTTTACATTTATCTTGCGGGATTAAGGTAGAAGTCATTGGTCAAGAGAACTTACCAACTGAACCTTGTGTCATTGTTTCTAATCATCAAGGTCAATGGGAAACCTATTCGATGCAATACCTCTTTCATCCCATGTGTACCTTACTGAAAAAAGAATTGCTGTACATTCCACTTTGGGGGTGGGCTATGAAAATGTTAAATCCAATCGCAATTAATAGAAGCAAACCTAAAGAGGCTATCTTGCAAACTCTTGAGGAGGGTTCAAATAGATTGAAAAATGGAATGTATGTTTTATTGTTCCCAGAAGGAACCAGGGTAAAAGCTGGTATGGTTGGAAAATATGCAAGGAGTAGTTTTGAATTGGCAAAAAGAAATGGCGTTATGGTTTTGCCATTATGCCACAACTCGGGTGATTGCTGGCCAGCACATAAATTCATTAAAAAGCCAGGAAAAATTAAGTTAATAATTGGGGAGCCTTTTTATGTTGAAAATTCAAAGCAATCAGCAAGCGATGTTAGAAGGTGGGTAGAAAAAAAACTAAATACTTAAACCAAACTAAACATCAAGATTAACAACGAGTTTTGCGTTTTCATCTATGAATTCTTTGCGTGGCTGAACTTCATCACCCATCAATGCCTCAAAAAGTGAACTAGCAGTTGCAGCATCATCTATTGTGACTTGACCAAGAATTCTCATGTCAGGATTCATGGTGGTATCCCACAGTTGTTCCGCATTCATTTCACCTAACCCTTTATATCTTGATTTTGTGAAAGACCTTTCAGAAATTTGTAATACCTCTTCTAGAGCATGTTCAAAGTTGTCAATGTATATCTGTTTACCATTAATTTCAAAATGGGCATCTTTACTGAACATATCTGTCATATCCGCTCCATGACTAGAAATATCTTTGTATGCCTTAGATTTAAAGAAACTTTTATTCAGATGCCATTCCGACTCCGTGCCATGTTTTATTAAAGATATTCTAGGTTCTATTTCGTCTGAGCCCTCTCGGGATATAGCTTCTACTTTCCAAGCTGATCCTTGTTCGGCTTTTTCGTTTAAGTAAGCTTCAATAGTTGATGTCCATTTTTTTAATGCCTTTTTATCATCTAATCCCTTAAGTTGGGGTGTATGCTTAACGCCCTCTAGCAACTCTACAGGATATGTATGAGTTAAGCCTCTAAGGGTGCTTTGTATCTTCTCGTGTTGCGAAATAAATTTTCCAAGAGCCTGGCCTGTAATACATTCTCCTTTCTTGTTTAATACAAGCTTTGCATCATCCAAGATTTCAGCAACTAGAAGTTCTCTTAATTCCGAATCATCCTTTACATAAGTCTCTTGTTTGCCTTTTTTGAGTTTATACAGGGGTGGCTGAGCTATATAGATATAGCCTTTTTCGATAAGTTCAGGCATTTGGCGATAAAATAAAGTTAATATCAAAGTTCTGATGTGAGAGCCGTCTACATCAGCATCAGTCATAATTATTATTCTATGGTATCTCAATTTTTCTTCTTGCCAGTCTTCTCCTTTAATCCCGCAACCTAAGGCTGAGATTAAAATAATAATTTCTTCTGACGATAGAACCTTGTCTAGTCTTGCTTTTTCTACATTGAGAATTTTTCCTTTCAAAGGAAGAATAGCTTGAAAATGTCTATCACGTCCTTGCTTAGCAGAACCCCCTGCTGATTCTCCCTCTACCAAATAGATCTCACTTTTTGCAGGGTCTTTTTCTTGGCAATCAGAAAGTTTTCCCGGAAGACCACCGCCTTCAAATACCCCTTTTCGCCTAGTTAGTTCTCTTGCCTTCCGAGCAGCTTCCCTAGCTCTAGCCGCTTCAATTATTTTTGTAGCGATCAGCTTTGCCTCTGCAGGATTCTCCAAGAGATATTCCGTTAAGGCTTTGTAAGTTTCTTGCTCAACTGCTGGCCTTACCTCTGAGGAAACTAATTTATCTTTGGTTTGTGAGGAAAACTTTGGATCGGGTACTTTAACAGAGACAACAGCAACCAAACCTTCTCTGGCATCATCGCCTGAGGTGGATACCTTCTCTTTATTCATCCCCTCCTTTTCCATGTAGTTATTCAGTGTCCTTGTTAAGGCTGTCCTGAATCCTACCAAGTGGGTACCACCGTCTCTTTGCTTAATATTATTTGTATAGCACTGAATGTTTTCTTGATAGCCATCATTCCATTGAAGTGAAACCTCAATGGTAATACCGTCTGCTGCTTCCTTTACAAAATGAAATACAGAATTGACAGTTGTTCTTTTTGTATTCAAAAATGATACAAATTCTGCTAGTCCGCCTTTGTGAAAAAATTCCTTTTTCTTAGAATTTCTCTCATCAATTAAGTTAATTTTAAGACCTGCATTGAGATAGGAGAGTTCTCGAAGTTTTGTTTCTAAAACATCGTACTGAAAATTAATATCTGAAAAAGTAGTAGGCGATGGAACGAAAGTAACTTCAGTTCCAGTTTTATCAGTTTTTCCTGTTACCTTTAATTTTCCTTTTGGAGCACCATCCGCATATTCTTGTTCATGTATTTTGCCACCTCTATAAATAGTTAGCTTTAAGTCTTCAGACAAAGCATTTACAACCGAGACACCAACCCCATGTAAACCTCCTGAGACCTTATAGGAATTATCATCAAACTTTCCGCCAGCATGCAGCTTTGTCATGATTACCTCTGCTGCAGACATTCCTTCCTCGTGCATATCGGTTGGAATGCCCCTTCCATTGTCCGAGACAGAGACGCAATCATCTGATAATATTTTTACGGTTATTTCATCACAATGTCCAGCAAGTGCCTCATCAATTGAATTATCTACTATCTCGTAAACCATATGATGTAGACCCGTTCCATCATCAGTATCTCCAATATACATTCCTGGCCTTTTTTTGACGGCCTCTAATCCCTTTAGGACTGTTATGCTGGAGGAATCATAAGACTCAGCTTCTGTTTTTTTTGTGGCTTTTTTTTGTGGCTTTGTAGTGGCTTTAGGTGAATTTGATGCGGAAGATTTTTTCTTGGTTGGCATTTGTATATTTTAATACATAATTAGATATTAATCTGTGTAAAGTTTGTCATTTTTTTTAAGGATTTATGCATCTCTTCGCCTTCAATACCTGTTAAAATTATTTGATTGTCAGATTCAAGAATCTTCATGACTATAGATGTGAGGTTGTTTAAATCTAGTTCAGAACCTAGATCATCTATCATAAGAAGAATTTCAGTATCTATTAAATCTTTCAAAAGCTTTATACTTGATAAAAAAACCAATAAAATCAGTATCTTAAGTTGTCCTCTGGAGAGATTTGAGGATGCTTTTTTATTTTCTACAGTAAATGTGTAGTCCATTCTATGAGGCCCTTTTGATGTGTAGCCTAGTGCCTTATCTCTCTCAAGACTTTCTAATAAAGATTCTTCTAGTTTCTTAGAACGTTCCCACCCTTTAGAAAAAGTTAAACTTAATTTATCAAGGTAATTAAAAGAGCCATTAGAGACATTTTTTTCCATTGATTCTAGTGTATGGTCTTTAAATATCTTAAAAAAATTATATTGCTCCAGGCTTAGTTCTAAACCTAATGCTGATAACTTTTTACTCCACAAGGAAACTTCTGAATTAGAGAGCCTTTTCTTTAGCGATCTATTCCTTTGTTTAAGAGCTTTTTGATATGCATTATGCAATTTTTTTATCTCAGGTTTCACGTGAAACATAAGATCATTAAAAAACTCCCTTCTGATTTCTGGTTCACCATCTATCATTTTAAAGTTTTTAGAGAGCACAACCTGCAAGAAATATAGATCTCCCTTTTTTACAGACAGCTCTCCGAGCATTCTTTTTGAGAATAGTCTTTTATTATGATTATTTTCTACAAAAAGAGAAAAGTCTTTGCCTTTAATAATACCTTTTGCAGATACATTATAAAATTCTTTATCAGAATGAATACATTCTTTTGTTTGCTGTGCTCTAAAAGAATTTCCAGTTAATAAGATATTTAATGACTCTAAAACTGTCGTTTTTCCAGAACCATTTTCTCCTAATATAAGATTAATTCCATTAGAAAACTCAAAAGTTTTGTCTTCAAAAAGCCGAAAGTTCTTTAAATGAAGCCTCTGAAGAGACATTAAAGCCTCATTGGCATGATGACATACACGTCATCTTCAGAATTTTGTTCCTTGATAATGCAACTAGAATCTTCGCCATAGAATTCAAAAGAAACAGTTTCGCTGTCTATGGAGTTTAGAACGTCTAACAGATATCCTATATTGAATCCAACTTCAAGTTCAGAGCCGGTATAGATCACATCTACTTCTTCCTCGGCTGATTCTTGTTCAGGATTGTTGGCTGTCAGTTTAAGCTTATCCTTAGATAACTGGAATCTGACTCCTCTGTACTTTTCATTTGATAAAACAGATGCTCTTGAGAGCGCAGATTGAAGAATTTCTTTACTAATCTCCAAAGGCAGAGGTTCACCGGTTGGGAAAACTTTATTATAGTCTGGATACTTTCCGTCTATTAATTTACTTGAAAAACTAAGGTTTTCTGACCTAACATCTAGATATGAAGCTCCTATCAGGAGCTCTACAGTCCCGTCATCCGGTGAAAGAACTTTTGAAAGTTCAAGAACTGCTTTTCTTGGAAGTATGTTTCTAATATTTAAATCTGCAGCATTAGTCGTAGCTGATGAAAAGGCTAATCTGTGACCATCAGTTGCTACTCCGTTTATCTTATTTCCTTCTATCTCTAAAAGCATACCATTTAAATAATATCTCACATCTTGTGAGGCCATGGAAAATGATGTTTTAGATAATAATCTTTTTAGAACACTGGACTCGACAACAATTGGTGTTTGCTCTTCATTGATTTCTATTTCAGGGAAATCTTCTGAAGAAATTGTTGCAAAATCAGCGTGAAAATTACTAGAACTGACAGTCAACTTCCCGTTTGATAGGGAAAAGTTAACATGCTCTCCTTCTGGTAAGGACCTACATAACTCTGACATTTTTCTTGCAGAAACAGTAGTTTCTCCCTCTTCTTGAATTTCAATTAAATCAGAAAAGGTTTTTATTTGTATTTCTAAATCAGTTGCAGTAACTTCTAACTTTCTATCAACTATTTTTAACCTTAGATTTGCTAAAATAGGTATTGTTTGACGTCTTTCAGCTACAGCCGCAGCATTTTGTAGAGAATCTACTATTTGGGCTTTTTCTGTGATGAATTTCATTCTTATATTATATAGTTAAAACCCTTAAAATCTTTCTATAATCTTCCTCTATGTCCAGATTAAATGACCTAAGTTCATTTATTTTTTTACAAGCATGTATAACAGTTGTGTGGTCTCTTCCACCAAAAGACTCACCTATTTCAGGCAAACTGTAATTTGTTAGCTCTTTTGCTAGAAACATCGCCATCTGCCTTGGTCTTGCCACAGATCTGCTCCGTCTTTTGGAAAGGATGTCGCTCAGTTTTATGTTGTAATAGTCAGCTGTAGTTTTTTGTATATTTTCTACACTTACCTGTCTTGCTTGTATAGCCAACAGATCTTTTAAAGAATCTTTTATTAATTCAATAGTTATTGGTCTTCCTGTAAAGTTCGAGTTCGCGATTACTCTTTTTAGGGCACCCTCAAGCTCTCTTACATTCGATCTTACTTTTTGGGCTATAAAAAATGCAGATTCCTCAGTGAGCTCGTGGTTCATGGTCATTGCTTTGCTTAAAAGTATTGCAACTCTTGTTTCTAATTCGGGTGGCTCTATGACAACTGGCAAACCCCATCCCAATCTAGACTTTAATCTATCCTCTAATCCTTCAATTTCTTTAGGATACTTATCACAAGTTAGAATCATCTGACTCCCTTTTTCCAATAAAGAATTAAAAGTGTGAAATAACTCTTCTTGTGATTGCTCCTTTCTTGCGAAAAATTGAATATCATCAATCAACAGTGCATCTAAAGATCTATAGTGTTGCTTAAATTCATTAATTGCTCCTAATTGTAGCGATTTTACCATATCACTTACGAACTTCTCTGAATGTACATAGGCTATCTTCTTTTTAGGGTCATGTTTCAAAATTTCATTTCCCACAGCGTGCATAAGGTGAGTTTTTCCCAGTCCCACGCCGCCGTATATAAAAAGAGGATTATATGAATTTTTAAGACCATCACCGATTTGTCTGGAAGCGGCCAATGCAATGTGGTTAGACTTGCCCTCTACAAACGTTTCAAAAGTAAAATTATCTATTAAGTTGCTTTTTTTAGGAACCTCTGCGGGCTGAGCCATACTTTTTGCTATTTCCGACGTTCTAATATCAATTCCCTGATCTTCATCAGGGCGCTTGTCATGGTAGTCAACATATATTTCAAAATTTAGATTAAGGTCTTCCATGCTAGTAATTGCACTTAATCTCTCTTTAATGGTTGTTCCATAATTGTCTTCAACCCAATCAGATATGAACTTATTTGGAGCTAAAACGCTGTAAGAAAGCGGGTTTGAACCATTATTTTGCTCTAGAGAAAGTGGTGCAATCCATGTAGAATATTCCTCGATAGGCAAATCTCTTTCTAAAGTTTTCTTACATTCTCCCCAAAAGTGCAATTCGGCCATGAATTTGATTATATATAGATTAACAAAGTTATCCACAGTATAAACACAAAAATTTATTGTGGATAACTTGTTGATATATTGTTTTATTTTTTTTACTTGTCTTAGGTCAACAAAAACTCTATCATTCGCAGCCCAATTACCTTTTAAGCACTATGAAAAGAACATATCAGCCAAGTAAAGTCAAAAGAGCTAGAACTCATGGTTTCCGTTCGAGAAACGCTACACTTGGAGGTAAAAAGGTGCTGAGCAATAGAAGGAAAAAGGGGAGGGTTTCCCTTACTGTCTAGATGAGCCCTAAACGCTCAATATCATCTAAAGAAGGCTTTAGTGATATTTTTGATAATCCTGATCAAAAACATTCCACCAAAAACATATTGATTCTTTCGAAAAATAATTCCTTGGGTTTTTCAAGAATAGGAGTGGCTATCAGGAAGAGAGATAATAGACTTGCTGTAGACAGAAATAATATAAAGAGAAAAATAAAAGGAAGTTTTCTTGCAAAGGTTTTAGAATTGCCTCATAAAGATTTTATTGTGTTTGTAAAAAAAAATTTAAAAGGAAAGGACGAGGAACTAAAAAAAGATTTAGATAAAATCTGGGGAAAGTTTGCAGGCAGTAATGATTAACAAAATGCTTATAAGAATTATAAAATTTTACCAAAGGTATTGTAGTCCAATGTTGGGTCATAACTGTAGGTTTCATCCAACCTGCTCTCAGTATGCACTTGAAGCTTTGAAGGTTCATGGGACTTATCGAGGATCTGTGCTGGCCGTAAAAAGAATTATTAGGTGTAATCCATGGGGCGGTAGTGGAATTGATAATGTGCCCGGAGAATTAAAACATGGACGTGATTAAAACATCCTTGATAATAGGTATCGGGCTTACCCTTTATTACCTTCTTTTGCAGTGGCCGACGGATAATGATATCTATGTTAACTCTTCTCAAGAACAAATAGAAATCAATACTTTTAATGATAGTGAGCGTTCACTTTCAGAGCCTCTTGCCCCCCTTTCAAAGGCAAGTAAAAGGCCGGATGAAGTTGTCGCTCAAGAGCTTAATTATTTTGAAATACAAAATAACGATTTATCATTGTTGGTTGAATCAAGAACCGGCAGGTTTGAGGTTTCAAGCTTAAAAAACATAACGGAGGAGAAAGGCTCTGAGGAGAGGTTCAATATATTTGGAAAAACCTATGATGCAAACACTGGTAGAGAAAATTTATATTTTGCAAACAGCGGTTTCTACACCCGAGCCCAAGGATATTTAAATCCACAATTTGAAAAAATAACAGAGCAGTCAGTCGAGACAGGTTCAAAAGTTTATATTCTTGAAGGGACATCTGGAGGGTTAAATTTTTCTAGAAAAATAGAAATTGAAAATACAGGTTATTCTCTAAAAATTGTGGACACAGTGAACTCAGCTTTAAGTGAAGATATTTCAATGACGCCTTATGTGGTTATTGAAAGAGACGGCTCGCCAGTAGAAGAAGGTGGTTTGATGTATACCTATCTTGGTCCTGTTTTTTCATCAACGAAAGATACATATGAAAAATATGATTTTGATGACATAAGGGAGTCTTCATATCAGAACAAGTCTTTAGGTGGTTGGGTTGCTTTGATACAACATTACTTCTTGTCTGCCTGGATTCCAGATCAAAATGAAGAGTATCTTTATCAAGGTAGATATGGAGAAAATTCTGGAAGGTACTCTTTAGGTTACACCTCCAGAGACTCTATTCTTTCCTATGGCGAGACTGTATCTACAAAGAACACTCTTTATGTAGGCCCTAAACTACCCAAACAACTTGTTGAAATTGAAGAAAATCTTGACCTAACCGTAGATTACGGATTTTTATGGTGGTTAGGTAAGCCGATGTATTGGTTTTTAGATCTCGGATACAGTCTTTTTAATAACTGGGGATTGGCAATTATCTTCCTAACTGTTGCATTGAAGCTTTTGACCTGGCCTCTTTCGGCAAAAGCTTATGTTTCAATGGGTAAGATGAGAGAATTAGCGCCCAAAATGCAGCTTCTACAGGAGAAACACGGTGACAACAGGCAGGCAATGAGCCAAGAATTAATGGAAATGTATAAAAAAGAGGGAGTAAATCCGCTCGGAGGGTGCTTACCTATGTTGGCGCAAATGCCTTTTTTCTTGGCTTTCTATTGGGTTTTGCTCGAAACTGTAGAATTAAGGCATTCTCCTTTCTTTTTGTGGATAGATGACTTGTCTGCTATGGATCCTTACTTTATTCTTCCTATTCTTAATGGGGCTGGCATGTACCTTTCTCAAAAACTTACGCCTACTCCACCCAATGCGGACCCAATGCAGGCCCAGATGATGAAGTTCTTTCCTCTTGTTTTTGCTGTCATTTTTGCGTGGTTCCCATCGGGCTTGGTTTTGTATTGGCTGGTAAATATGGTTATTCAAATATTTCAACAGTGGTGGTATTCGAGAGGTACTAAGCATGGAACTGGGTCTGTTGGCTCTGGCTGATGAGCTCTATCAGCCTTGAATAAAAACAGAACCATTATTGCTCCTGCGACTGCTCCGGGACGGGGGGGTATTTCAGTAATTAGAATGTCTGGAAAACTTTCTAAGAACATAGCCGAAACTATGTGCGGGGAACTCGCAGAGGCCCGGCGCTTTAAGCGTTGTTCTATAAAGTCACGTGGCGGATCGAAAATAGATGATGGCATGGTTGTTTTTTTTAAATCTCCTAACTCTTACACTGGAGACGACGTGGTTGAGTTCCATTGTCATGGAAATCCAACCATAGTGAATTTGGTGATAGAAGAGGCTGTTGGTCTTGGTGCGGAAGTAGCTGAGCCCGGAGAGTTTACAAAAACTGCATTTCTAAACGAGAAAATTGATCTGGTGCAGGCTGAGTCTGTGGCTGATTTAATAAATGCTCAAAGCGAAGCGGCTGTTGTAGCAGCTAACTCGTCGCTTTCTGGGGAGTTTTCTAGACAAATAAACTTATTACTTGATGGTATTGTTAAAACCAGGGTGGTTGTTGAGGCAAATATTGATTTTCCAGAAGAGGAGATTGATGATTCTGCTCTTGAGTCTATCAAAGAGGCGCTCCAGAGCTTTCACGCCGAGATAAGTGAATTACTTTCTCGTGTAAAAGAAGGAGTAAAACTAAGAGATGGTTATTCGGTTGCTATTGTGGGACCTCCGAACGCCGGTAAATCATCTTTATTAAACCTCTTAGCTCGGGAAGACCTGGCAATTACATCTGAGGTTCCTGGTACTACGCGCGACCTGGTAAAAACATCTGTGAATATCGGGGGCACACTCATAGAATTTGTTGATACAGCTGGAGTTAGGCTTGATCCAGAGGGGCCTATTGAAGAAGAGGGTATACAGAGATCAAAAGAAGCTATTAAAAAGTCAAACTTAAGCCTCTTAGTTCAAGATGCAACAGCCGTTCAAGTGTTTGATGTGGGCTTAGGTGATTTTTTGACTGTGCTGAATAAGTCTGACTTGCTTGAAGGTGAGTTCTCCAATGAAGAAAACACTTTCTACTTGTCGTGCTCTACTGGTAAGGGGGTTGAGGAATTACTCAAAGCATTAATTACAAGATTAGAAATAGACGGGGGAGAGGAAACTGTATTTCTGTCCAGACAAAGACATGAAATTTCTTTAAGAAGTGGGGGTCTTTTTTTAGAAGAGGCCATAATTTCTTTGGGTGAAGGACAGGTGTTAGAGTTGGTTGCAGAGAGTTTGAGGTCTGCTCATTCGGCTCTTGGTGATATCTTAAGGCCTATGAGTGCGGACGACCTTCTGGGTGAAATTTTTTCGGAGTTTTGTATAGGTAAGTAACTGTTAAAACGCTGTTGAAAAATATTTTTATTTTATGTCTATTTTTTTTATTAACTGAATATACAAATCGATAAAGAAATTATATTTTGGTTTTATACAGCTTTTATGTCCTTGGAATTTCAATAAAATGCAGGGGTTGTGCCAGTTTTCCACAGGCGTGAAGGTCCTTAATAATAACAAAATAATATAAACTATAGAATTCAAATAAAACTAATTTAATTTTTTTAACTGTGGATAAGTACGATGTTATAGTTATTGGTGGGGGGCACGCGGGAGTTGAAGCCGCAGAAGCATGTTCAAGATTCGGTGTAAAAACCCTACTTATTACACATGATAAATCAAAGATAGGTGAGATGTCGTGTAATCCTGCAATCGGAGGCATTGGCAAAAGTCATTTGGCAAAGGAAGTTGATGCCCTGGGTGGTTTGATGGCTAAAGCTACTGACAAGGCAGGTATTCACTACCGAGTCCTTAATTCTACAAAAGGGCAGGCCGTAAGGGCTACTAGAGTGCAAACTGATAGAGAGCTTTACAAGACTGCAATACAAAAATTTCTGTCTTCATCTCCTAACCTCAAAATTAAAGAAGGCTCAGTTGTCGATCTGGATATTAAGAACTCAGCCATTCAGTCAGTATTAACCGAAAGAGGGGAGAAAATATTTTCCAATTCAGTAATTTTAACAACAGGAACTTTTCTTGGAGGGGTAATGCATACTGGTCTGGAGCAATCTTCGGGCGGACGAATCGGAGATCCTTCTAGCGATAAACTGGCTCAAAAACTTAGAGGTCTCAATTTAAAAGTTGGCAGATTGAAAACAGGAACACCACCCAGACTTGATAAGCACTCCATAGATTGGTCCCTTCTTTCACCGCAACCAGGAGACACTCCAACACCACTTCTTTCTTATACTTCTCAAGCAAGCGAAAGACCTGCACAGCTAAATTGCTACATGACACGCACCAACCCAAAAACACACCAGGTTATATTAAATCACCTTGATAAATCACCCATGTATTCAGGTGTGATCGAGGGTGTAGGGCCAAGGTATTGCCCCTCAATTGAAGATAAAGTTATGAGGTTTGCAGAAAGAGACTCTCATCAGATATTCGCTGAGCCGGAAGGACTCAATTCAGACCTAATTTATCCAAACGGCATTTCAACAAGCCTGCCTTTGAAGGCTCAAAAAGAGCTCATAAAATCTATTAGAGGCTTTGAAAACGCAAAAATAGTAAGGCCAGGATATGCAATAGAGTACGATTTCTTTGACCCTACAGGATTAAAACACTCATTAGAAACAAAGGCAATTTCAGGTTTATTTTTCGCAGGACAAATTAATGGAACCACAGGATACGAAGAAGCAGCAGCTCAAGGCATAATGGCAGGAATAAACGCATCACTTTTAGTAACCAATCAAGAAGCATTCGAACTACAAAGAGACGAAGCCTATATAGGGGTTTTGATAGACGATTTGGTAAGCCTTGGCACAAAAGAGCCTTATAGAATGTTTACAAGCAGAGCTGAATATAGACTGATTCTTAGAGAAGATAATGCAGACATGCGCTTAACTGAAAAGGGCAGAAAGCTAGGAATAGTATCCGATTTATTGTGGCAAAAATATCAAGACAAAAAAAACGCTACAACTAAGGAAATGCTCAGATTAAAAAAAGACAAACTTAAACCAAACTCGCCCGCAGCCAAAAAAATAAAAAAACAAACAGGTGAGGATATTTCAAAGAATATTAGCCTTTTCGAAATGTTAAAACGCCCCAAAGTTCTTCATTCACACTTGCCACAGGGGGAAATAATTCTAGCCCCGAACGCAGTAGACGAAATAGAAGCTTCTGTTAAATATGAGGGGTACATAAAAAGACAAAAAATCGACATAGAGAGACTGCAAAAAAACGAAAACACCCCAATCCCAGAACACATAGATTACGAGAAAGTGGTTGGGCTATCTAATGAAGCAAAACAAAAACTATCTGAAGCAAGACCAGGGAGCCTGGCCCGAGCCTCAAGATTGCCAGGCGTCACTCCTGCAGCAATCTCTTTACTAATGATCTACTTGAAAAAGGAAAGGCGGGCTGTTGGGTAAGGACCAAACAAACCTGCTGGCAGAATATAAAGCTCACCTGGTTGCCTGGAACAAAACCCACAACCTAATCTCCAAAAAACAAGCCCAAAAAATCGATGATCATATATCAGATTCTTTGATCATTGCCCCCTTGTTAAAAAAAACCATAGTTGACCTAGGAAGCGGAGGCGGGCTTCCGGGCATCCCGCTTGCCATCACCAACCCCAATAAAGAATTTTATTTAATAGAAAGTAACACCAAGAAATCATCATTTTTATTACACACAACCTCTCGTTTGGGCTTAAAAAACACAAGCGTCATCAACCAAAGGATAGAAAAAACAAAAACAAAAACTTTTCCCGAATCATTTGACATAGTCTGCAGAGCAGTAGGCTCTACAGAGTTTATCATTAGCTTAACAGCCCCTTTGCTCCAAAAAAGAGGAGTAGAGCTCAAACTCATGAAGACCCAAGAGCAATTTGACCAGGAAAGAATACCGCCTGGATATGTTTTAAAAAAAATTGACAAATTTCCTTCAAAAGCGAAAGACAAGACGCGTATCTTGGTTACAATAGAAGCAGAACAAAACAATGGTTAATACATTAGTTATAGCAAACCAGAAAGGAGGTGTTGGCAAGACAACCACTGCAGTAAACCTGGCAGCATCTCTGAGTGCAATGAAAAGAGCCGTCCTGTTGGTAGACTTGGATCCGCAGGCAAATGCAACCACCGGATCTGGTATAAAAAAGTGTGATCAAACCAAAGGGTCAGCTGCGGCCTTAATGGGAACACAAGGGGAGGTTGTTTTTGGTACAGAGCTGGGCTATGACATTATGCCATCAGGTCCGGAGCTTATAGCTGCAGAATCTTTCTTAAGGGGAGGCGGGGACCAAGAAAGGGCCCTTTTAAACTATTTAACCGAGATCAATGAAAAGTACGACTACATAATTATCGACTGCCCACCCTCTTTAAATTTATTAACCCTAAACGGTTTGCGGGCAGCCAAAGATTTACTTGTTCCTATGCAATGTGAATACTTCGCCCTTGAAGGCTTGGCCGGACTTTTAGAGACTGTAGGACAATTAAATGATAGCACTGGCCACAATCTTCAGTTGAAGGCTGTTGTAAGGACCATGTTTGACCCTCGCAACAAGCTCGGTCAACAGGTAACAGGAGAGCTACAAAAACATTTTTCCAGCGAACTGTACTCAACAGTTATTCCTAGAAATATAAAATTAGCAGAGGCCCCTAGTTTTGGTAAGTCCGTTCTATCTTATGAGCCTAATGCTAGAGGCTCTTTGGCTTATCTTGCCTTGGCCGGAGAATTGATTGGCAAGATGGAAAAACAATATAGCGATGATGCTCATGAACAAAGACAAATCTAGTTTAGGCACTGGGCTAGACTCTCTTTTGGGTGACAGGACCAAGTCAGACGGGGTTTCGGTTACCCAGATTCCCCTAGACGATCTTGCTCCTGGGCAGTATCAACCCAGAACAAAAATGCACAAGTCTACTCTTGAGGAGTTATCTCAAAGCATAAAAGAACAAGGAATTCTTCAGCCATTGGTCGTAAGGAGGCTGGCCTCAGGAAGGTTTGAGATAGTTGTTGGTGAGAGAAGGTGGAGGGCGGCTCAACTCGCTGGTGTTAGTTCCGTTCCGGCCATCATAAGAGATCTTAATAACGATGAAACTGCCAAAATTGCTCTAATAGAAAACCTTCAAAGAGAGGATCTTAATGCTCTTGACCAGGCTAAGGGCCTTTTGAGGCTTCAAGGAGAGTTTAATCTCTCACAAGAAGAGCTTGGCGCCGCAGTTGGAAAATCTCGTTCAACAGTAACTAACCTCTTGAGGCTTCTATCGCTTAGTCCCGAAGTTCAATCTTTATTAGAAGAGGGAAAAATTGAAATGGGCCATGCTAGAGCGCTTTTAACATTAACTGAAGACGCCCAACTTCAATGTGCAATGAGAGTGGTTGCTGAATCACTTTCAGTAAGAGAGTGTGAAGCCATTGTTGGAGGTTTGTCTGGCAATAAAAAAAAGAGTGTTAAATCAAAAATCCAGCGAGACCCCAATATAGTGTCGCTTGAAAAAGAACTATCTGAAACACTCGGTTCGCCTGTAGAAATAAAACACAGTAAGAGGGGCTACGGCAAAATAATAGTAAGCTACAAAAATCTTGATACTCTAGAAGGTGTGTTAGATAAATTAAAATCTTAAAAAAGTAACAAATTCTTCTTTCACTAAAGCCCTTCCGTAACTATAATTGCGGCGCCTAATGAAATCCCGATGGCTAGTAAAGAACTTAACTCAACAGATTATATAGAACACCACCTTACCAACTTAACGTATGGTAAATGTCCTGATGGAACGTGGAGTTTTGCCGAAGTTCATGGAAAAAGCCAGGTTGCAGGCACTGAGGCAAGTTGCAACATCAACGAAATGGGTTTTTGGGCTTTTCAGGTAGACACTTTGTTTATGTCAGTTCTCTTGGGCATGGGAATGATATTTTTTATGAGAAGAGTCGCGAAAAACGCCAGCTCCTCCAAACCAGGCCGAATCCAAAATGCGGTGGAATACCTAGTTACTTTAGTAAGAGACCAAGTTCAAGATAATTTTACTGCCGATAAAAATCCCCTAATGGGACCTCTGGCGCTGACCATCTTTGTATGGGTTTTCTTAATGAACCTAATGGACCTGATTCCGATTGACCTCGTTCCGTGGATAGCAAACGGGTTTACCGCGCCCAATGCTGAGGGCGGAGCAATTCATTACTTCAAGGTTTTGCCTGTAGCAGATATCAACGCACCGATGGGCATGGCGCTGGGCGTCCTAATCTTGATTCATTATTACAGTATAAAAAACAAAGGGCTCGGTGGCTTCTTAGCGGAACTGACTTTCCAGCCCTATGGCAAGTGGATGGCACCGATAAACGTTATATTCGAAATACCTGGATTTTATGCGAAGCAACTAGCCCTGGGCTTAAGGTTATACGGAAACCTTTTTGCCGGAGAAATGATCTTTATATTAATAGCATTATTCTTTGGTGGTTTCTTTAGTTCAATCACAGGAGTTCTTGCAGGTGTTGCAGGGCTGGCGCTCAACTTCATTTGGGCGGTATTTCATATTTTGGTTGTTATATTACAAGCATTTTTATTTATGGTTTTAACCCTCGTATACCTACAACAGGCACACGAGCATCATTAATTTTTTTATCTAAGGAGAATAAAATGGAAGAAGCAGAAGCTATAAGAAGGGTCGCAGGAGCCCTACTAACAGGAGGGGGCGCCATCGGTGTCGGAATCGGTGTTGGTCTAATTACTGCAAAATATCTAGAAGGAATCGCAAGACAGCCTGAACTTCAACCATACCTTTTTACACAGCTGTTAATTGGTATGGGTTTAGTAGATGCGATACCCATCGTCTCACTTGCGATCGGTCTTTTATTCTTATTTACATAAAAATATGCCCGGAGTTTTGTAAATGAATTTTAATGCCACATTATTCGGACAGCTTTTAGCCTTTGTATTTTTTGTGTGGTTTACCATGCAATACGTCTGGCCTTATATTCTTGAAGCTCTTGAAGAGAGAGAAAAAGAAATATCCGATGGTTTAGAAGCTGCAAGCCGAGGAAAGCGAGAGCTTGATGAAGCTCATCAGAAAAAAGCTGAAATTTTAGAAGAGGCCAAGAAAGAGGCTGCTGATTTAGTCAATCAGGCAAATGCTCGAGCAAATCAGCTGGTGGAGGATGCAAAATCTACTGCACACGAAGAAGCTGAAAGGATAAAAGTCTCTGCTCAAAGCGACTTAGATCAAGCCGCAAAAAGAACCAAGGAAGAATTAAGGTCTGAAGTAGCGGCCCTTTCAATTGCAGGGGCAGAAAAAATATTAGGCTCAGAAATTGATAAAGATAAAAACTCACAAATTATCGATCAAATAGCTCAGGAGTTATAACTTTGAATTTCGAGACCATAGCAAGACCATACGCCCAAGCGATCTATGACCATTCTAAAGGGTGGGAAAAGGACCTTGGTCAGCTTGAGCTAGCTCTAGAGACACCTGAAGTACAACAGCTGATAGATTCTCCCAAGCTTGCTTATAAGGAGAAGACTGAAATGTTCCTCTCTTTATTTGAAGGCCAAATTGAAAGCAAAACCAGCAACTTCATTAAAGTGTTAGGTGAGTCTAAAAGAATTTCACTTCTTCCGCACATCTCCAAAGAATACAGAAAGTTGTTATCGGGAACAAAAGGCTCTAGCGAGGTTTTGATTACGTCTGCTTTTGAGTTAACAGACGAGCAATTAAAGAAAGTTACAGACTCTCTAAAAGGAAAATATGGAGATTCATTAACAGTGGAACAAGTAATAGACAAAAGTTTAATAGGTGGTTTTTCTATCAAATGCGGTGACGAAGTTACAGATTACAGCGTTAAAGGAAAGCTTGAAAAATTAAGAAATCAAATCAAATAAAAAAAATGGAAGAATTAAACCCATCAGAAATTAGTCAGGTCATCAAACAGAAAATTGATGCCCTTGATACCGCCTCCACTCCTAGCAATGAAGGCACAATCGTTTTCCTTGCAGACGGTATTGCGAGAATACACGGCCTTGGCGAAGTCATGAATGGTGAGCTTATAGAGTTTGAACATGGCGTCATGGGAATGGCGCTTAATTTAGAAGTTGACTCTGTTGGGGCTGTTATCTTAGGAGATTACAAGTTATTGGCAGAAGGCGGCTCTGCTAAGTGTACTGGAAGAATTTTAGAGGTCCCCGTTGGAGAGGCTCTTATGGGCAGGGTTGTTGACGCACTAGGCAACCCAATTGATGGTAAAGGCGAAGTGCAAACAGATCAAACCGCCCCAGTAGAGAAAGTCGCTCCCGGAGTTATTTCAAGAAAGTCTGTAGATCAACCGGTGCAACTGGGCATAAAGGCCGTTGACAGCATGGTTCCTATTGGAAGGGGTCAGCGTGAATTGATCATTGGAGACAGACAGACCGGTAAAACTGCTATTGCCATAGATGCAATAATCAATCAAAAAGACACTGGCGTTAAGTGTATATATGTAGCAATAGGTCAAAAGCAATCTTCAATTGCCCAGGTGGTTAGAACTCTTGAGCAGTATGGCGCAATGGAAAACACAATTGTTGTAGTGGCTGCGGCGGCTGACCCAGCACCAATGCAATATATTGCCCCTTTTGCAGCGTGTTCCATGGGCGAGTATTTCAGAGATAGGGGGGAGGATGCTCTAATTATCTACGATGACCTTTCTAAACAAGCCGTTGCATATAGACAGATGTCTCTTTTGCTAAGAAGGCCGCCCGGAAGGGAAGCTTACCCTGGTGACGTTTTCTACCTTCACTCAAGATTACTAGAAAGGGCTGCAAGGGTGAATGAAGAATATGTCGAAAACTACACAAATGGTGAGGTGAAGGGAAAAACAGGTTCGTTGACTGCTCTACCAATTATCGAAACTCAGGCTGGAGACGTTTCAGCGTTTGTTCCTACGAACGTAATTTCTATAACCGATGGACAAATTTTCCTCGAGTCGTCTTTATTTAGTTCAGGATTAAAGCCAGCCATGGACCCTGGTATTTCAGTTTCAAGGGTAGGTGGCGCTGCGCAGGTTCCAATAATTAAAAAGCTCGGTGGAGGAATTAAAACAGCCCTCGCTCAATATAGAGAGTTAGAGGCTTTTGCCCAATTTGCTTCAGATCTTGATGAGGCATCCAAAGAGCAATTAGAGCATGGTGTGAGGGTTACAGAACTGACGAAACAAGATCAGTTTTCGCCAATGTCTGTAGCTGAAATGGGCCTTATGCTTTACACGGCTAATGAAGGGTATCTAAGGCAGGTTGAGGTCGAAAAAATCAAAGACTTTGAAAAGAGCTTGATAGCCTATATGAATTCCGAGCATAAAGATCTTATGGATAAGGTATCAGAGACCGGAGAATACGGAGACGATATCCAAAATGCCTTCAAAGAAGCCTTAGACAATTTCATGGAAACACAAACTTGGTAGGCATAAATGGCTAACAGTAAAGAAATAAAAGTACAGATCGCCAGCATAGGCAATACTCAAAAGATTACCAGTGCAATGGAGAAGGTCGCTGTTAGCAAAATGAAAAAGACTCAAGACAAGATGCTTAAAGGCCGCCCTTACAGAGATCGTATGCTGGGTGTGATTAGTCACCTTGCTAAAGGACAACCAGAGTATAAGCCTAAGTACATGGAAGAGAGGGAAGTAAAGAAGATCGCCATTATAGTTGTTAGCTCTGACAAAGGTCTCTGTGGTGGGCTCAATGCCAATCTACTTAGAGATGTAACTCGCTTTGCTTCTGAACAAGCCTCTTCTGGAAAGGAAATTTCATATTCTCTGATTGGAACTAAAGCTCAATCTTTCTTTAGGTCATTCGGAGGAAATGTAATTTCTGCCACAGAAAAGCTAGGGGATGACCCCTCTATTGAGCAGCTGGTCGGTTCTATGAAAATTTTATTAGATGCCTTTTCTGAGGGTGAAATAGACAGGGCCTATTTGGCTAGCAATAGCTTTGTAAACACAATGACCCAAGAGCCAGAAATAACTCAACTTCTACCTCTAAGCAAATTAGAGGATGAAGAAGATGAGGGCTCTAACAAAGAAGCCCCCAGGTGGGATTATATTTACGAGCCCGATGACTCAAGACTTTTGTTGGACGGCTTAATGGAGAGATATATAGAGTCTCTTCTTTATCAGTCTGTAATAGAAAATATTGCGTGCGAACAGGCCGCAAAGATGGTGGCAATGAAAAGTGCTACCGATAATGCAGGATCTCTCATAGAGGAACTGCAACTTGTTTATAACAATGCCAGGCAGGCAGCAATTACTCAGGAAATATCTGAGATAGTTGCAGGTGCCGAGGCAATTTAATACTGGAAATAAATATGAGTAATGGAACAGTAATACAAATAATTGGAGCGGTAATTGACGTCGAGTTTCCAAAGGAAAACTTACCTAAAATCTATGACGCACTAACTGTTGATGAAACTGGACTTGTTTTAGAAGTGCAGCAGCAGTTAGGTGATGGCGTTGTAAGAACAATTGCAATGGGTGCCTCAGAAGGGCTTAAAAGAGGTGTATCGGTTACCAATACCGAAAATCCAATATCTGTTCCTGTTGGAGAGGCAACACTTGGAAGGATAATGAATGTTCTAGGAGAGCCAATTGATGAAAAGGGTCCTGTGGATGCAAAATCTGCAATGCCGATACATAGAAATCCGCCTTCATATGAGGATCAGGCAGAGACAACCGAACTTCTAGAGACGGGTATCAAGGTAATTGATTTAATTTGTCCCTTTGCCAAGGGTGGAAAGGTTGGTTTATTTGGCGGTGCTGGAGTAGGGAAAACGGTAAATATTCAAGAGTTAATAAGAAATATTGCATACGAGCATAGCGGATATTCGGTTTTCGCTGGTGTGGGCGAGAGAACCCGTGAAGGAAATGACATGTACCACGAGATGATTGAAGGCGGTGTTTTGGATAAAGTAGCCCTTGTATATGGACAGATGAATGAACCCCCTGGAAACAGACTTAGAGTTGCTCTTTCTGGACTTACAATGGCTGAAAACTTTAGAGATGAAGGGCGAGATGTTCTTTTATTCGTAGACAATATCTATCGATACACTTTGGCTGGAACAGAATGTTCGGCTCTATTGGGCAGGATGCCATCTGCGGTGGGATACCAGCCTACACTTGCAGAAGAAATGGGTGTTCTTCAAGAAAGAATTGCCTCAACCAAAACTGGATCAATCACTTCTGTTCAGGCGGTCTATGTTCCTGCAGATGATTTAACTGATCCCTCACCAGCAACAACATTTGCTCACCTAGATGCGAACGTGGTTTTGTCTAGACAAATTGCTTCTTTAGGAATCTACCCTGCTGTTGACCCTTTAGATTCAAATAGCAGACAGCTAGAGCCTGCCATCGTAGGTCAAGAGCACTATGATGTTGCCAATGCCGTAAAGCAACAGCTGAATAGATATAAAGAATTAAAAGACATCATTGCCATTCTAGGAATGGACGAGTTATCTGAAGATGACAAGTTAGTCGTTGCCAGAGCAAGGAAAATAGAGAGATTCTTATCCCAACCTTTCTTTGTGGCAGAAGTATTCACCAATGCCCCAGGAAAATACGTGCCACTTAGTGAAACGATTCGAGGGTTTAAAGGAATTGTTAATGGAGACTATGACGATATACCTGAGCAAGCTTTTTATATGACCGGTAATATTGATGAGGTTGTTGAAAAGGCTAAAACTGAAGCCGCTTAATCTATGTCAACTATCCAGTGCAATATAGTTAGTCCAGAAGGAGAGCTTTTCTCTGGACCTGTCGAACTATTGAGTGCTGAAGGTGGTGCTGGTGAAATAGCTATTACACCGAGACATGCTCCGCTTCTAACAAACCTAAAGCCTGGTCCGGTTAAACTGGTGTTGGAGGGAGGTGAAGAGGAGATATTTTTTGCTTCAGGTGGATTCCTAGAAGTCCAGCCTGGAGAGGTAACCCTTTTAACAGATGTTGCCGAGAGAGCCAATGACATAGACTCAGCAGCGGCTGAAAGAGCAAAAGAATTAGCAGAAAGAGAACTAGAAGATCAAAAATCAGAGATGGATTATTCTTTGGCATCAGCACAACTAGCTGAGGCCGCTGCCAGATTAAAAGCCTTGCAGAAACTGCGCAAGAAGTAGTTAAATAACAAAAACCACTTGGGGCGAATGCGCCATTGTTCCAATGAATATAGATTTTATAATTTTAGCTGCCGGTAAAGGCACAAGGATGCAAGGAGATTCTCCTAAAGTGCTTGCGAGTTTGGCAGGTAAACCCATGATCCAGCACCTAATCGATACAGTCGATTCATTTCCTAGCTCTAAAACTTCAATTGTGGTTGGTTATAAATCTAACGAGGTTGAAAGAGATCTCGTTTCTCAAAAAAAACTTCGCTTTGTAAAACAAAAAAATCAGTTAGGAACAGCTCATGCAGTTAAGCAAGCACTACCTAATATTAAAAAGAATTCTGTAGCTGTAGTCCTTTACGGCGATGTCCCTTTAGTAAAAAAGAATACACTAAACAGGCTTATAAAATCAGCATCAAAAGGAAAACTTTCCATGTTGACCTTCATAAAAGACGACCCCACAGGTTATGGCAGAATTATTCGCAGTTCTAAGAAAAGTATTCAAAAAATTATAGAGCACAAAGATGCGTCATCAGCGCAAAAAGAAATAAGAGAAGTTAATTCTGGCATCTTAGCGATCAAAGCCAGCCTGCTTCAACAGTTTATTTCTAAAATCAAAAACAACAACGCAGCGAAAGAATATTATCTGACTGATCTGGTTGAAATTGCCAACAATCATTCAGTAGATGTTGTGGCTACTTTATGCGACCCTTATGAAGTTGGTGGCGCTAATGACAAAAAGGAGTTGCATGAGCTTGAAAGAGCTTATCAGAAGAAAATAGCTGAAGATTTGCTTAAAAGCGGGGTGACTATTGCCGACACTTCAAGGATAGACATCAGGGGAGATATCAAGATAGGACAAAACTCTTTTGTAGATATCAATAATGTTTTTGAGGGCAACAATGTCTTGGGAAAGAATGTTCACATAGGACCTAATTGCTACATTTCTAACTGCAGTATCAAAGACAACACTATTGTTTATGCAAATACTGTATTGGAAGACAGTGTAATTGGAAAAAACTGCAAGATTGGGCCTTTTGCAAGAATAAGAGGAGGTAGCGAGCTAACAGAAGGAGCCGAACTTGGTAATTTTGTTGAGTCTAATAGAAGTAATATTGGCAAAAACTCTAAGGCCAAACACCTTACTTATTTAGGTGATGCAAGACTAGGCACTAAAGTAAATGTAGGTGCTGGGACTATAACCTGTAACTATGATGGAAAAAATAAACATAAAACCATAATTGCAGATGGGACATTTATAGGCTCTAATAGCTCACTTGTTGCGCCCTTGGTTCTTGGAGAAAACTCTTACACTGGAGCCGGATCAGTTATAACTAAGGACGTTCCAAAGGGTAAACTTGCTGTTGCAAGAGGCAAACAAGTTAATCTGAATAAGAAGAAATAAATTATGTGTGGAATAATCGGAGTAGCATCCAGTAAACCCTCAGTAGATAAGCTACTGATAGGGCTTTTGCGTCAGGAATATAGAGGATATGACTCAGCTGGCCTTGCCATTTTTGATGAAACAGAACAAATAAAGGTATTTAAAAGCACTGGTAAGGTAGCTGAACTGCAAAATTCAATTGATCAAAATCCTGTGAATGGTAATACGGGTATTGCCCACACCAGATGGGCAACCCATGGCCTGCCAACAGAGACAAATGCTCACCCGCACCATTCAAATAATAATATTTTTGTTATTCATAACGGCATTATTGAAAATCATCAAGAAATTAGAACCACTCTTAAAGCTTTAGGTTATGTTTTTGAGTCAGAAACAGACACAGAAGTTATTGCTCATCTGATTCATGCAAAAATGAGCGAGAATAAAGTGACTTTAATCGATGCCTTGAAGGCGGCAGTGAAGGATCTCAGAGGAGCTTATGCAATAGGTGCAGTTTGTGAGAACGAACCTGGAATTTTGGCTTCAGCCAGAAAAGGTAGCCCTTTGGTTATCGGTATGGGGCACGGAGAAAATTTTATAGCTTCCGATCAACTTGCTTTAGTGGACTTTGCAGAGAAATTTGTATTTCTTGAAGACGGCGATCTTGCTGAAATCACATCTAAAGGAATTCGCTACTGGGATCTGGATGATACTGAAGTTGTAAGACCTGTTGTAGTTGCCAAGTCTTTAGGAGAGACGGTAGATAAAGGTGAATATAGGCACTTCATGCTAAAAGAAATTAATGAGCAGCCATCAAAAATTAAAGGTCTGTTAGAGGGACAACTGACTGATTCGGGTGTTCAAGAAGAAATCTTCGGTCCAAGTGCTCCAGATATTTTTAAAAAGGTAGAGGCCGTTCAGATTGTAGCCTGTGGAACTAGCTTCCACGCTGGGACAGTAGCTAAATATTGGTTAGAAGGTCTTGCTGGTTTGCCCTGCAGCGTAGAAGTGGCAAGTGAATTTAGATATAGAAATAAAGTTGTGGCACCAAATACTCTATTTATAACGATTTCTCAGTCTGGTGAAACAGCAGATACACTAGCATGTTTAAGTGCCGCTAAAGATTCAGGCTACCTAGCTCGACTAGGAATATGCAATGTCCCTTCAAGTTCTCTAGCGAGAGAATCTGATTTAGTATTTTTAACCAAAGCAGGCCCTGAAATAGGTGTTGCTTCAACAAAAGCCTTTACCACTCAGCTCGTTGGCTTATTGATGTTAACTTTAATTCTCGGAAGGCATCATGGCCTATCCTCGGCTGCAGAAAATACCATAAATAATTCACTTAGAGCACTACCTGATTCTTTAGATTCGGTAATGTTGCTTGAAGATCAAATTATTGAAATGGCAGAAGATTTTGATCAAAAGGAACATGCTCTCTTTTTGGGTAGAGGCATTCATTATCCAGTGGCCATGGAAGGTGCATTAAAGCTTAAAGAAATTTCCTATATTCATGCAGAAGCATATCCTGCAGGAGAATTAAAACATGGACCATTGGCTCTTGTTGATTCAGAAATGCCTGTCGTCGCGGTTGCTCCTAATGATGATCTACTTGCAAAACTTCAATCAAACCTAGAAGAAGTTAGAGCGCGAGGAGGAAAGCTATATGTGTTTGGACATTCCGCAGCTCATCAAGAGGATGAGTCAATAACTAAGTTCATTGAACTGCCTGAAGTCCCTGAGCTTATTGCTCCTCTAATTTACTCCATTCCATTACAACTACTTGCCTATCATGTTGCCATTCTTAAAGGCACCGACATTGATCAGCCACGAAACCTCGCTAAGTCTGTGACGGTCGAGTAGAACAAAACAGAGAATTATGAATTTATAAACATGCCAGAAGTTACACTAATATTTGCCACGATACTTTCATCATTTATGATAATTCTATCTTTTAGGGTTCTCGACCTCAGAGGAAGTCCCGTTACAAAATTTCTTCACAAACCCAACAGGATTGTTGATGACGAAACTCTTCAAAGGTCCATCAGAGGGCACGGAAACCTAGTTGAATATGCTCCACTATTCTTAATTTTAATGTTTATTCTTGAATTATCAGGTGCACCTCAAACTCAACTTTATTTCTCTGGAGTAGCATTTACGGTCGGGAGGTTGATGCACGGAATAGTTTTTTCATTTTTGAATCCAAATATGTTTTTAAGAATTGGTGGTATGGCACTAACTTTTGTTGGTTTTTTGGGTCTCATCAGGACATCGATAATGCTACTTTTATAAGTATGGAAGAAAAATATATAAAGTTTTATCAGAATTTCCACAAAGGATTTCAGAACAAAAAATCTAATTCTCTGTTTTGTTCAAGTCAGTCACTGTAGAGTAAGTTTGAACAGAGAATTGCGGTATAAAAAATGCAGATAATTTATGCTCATGCAACGTTAGCATTACTTGCAGTTCCACTTGGTCTTTACATCCTCCTAGCCAAAAAGGGCACAAAGCAACATAGAATACTCGGACGAATCTGGGTAACTTTTTTAATAATAGTTTCTTTGACAGCAATATTTATTCAAGCAATTAATCCCGGTCAATATTCATTAATTCATCTTTTAATACCATGGACTATTGGGTCATTGATTTACTCAATTTGGAATATAACGAAATTTAAAAATACAAAAATAGAAAGATATAAGTTCGCACATATGTACTCTATGATTGGTGTTTACGTTGGGGCACTTTTGATTGCTGGTGCATTTACTTTGATGCCAGGAAGATTTTTTCATGAGATATTATTTGGATAATAATGAAAGATAAGTACAAGAAGTTTTATATGATGTTTGATAAGAGATTCAAAAATCTAATTCTCTGTTCAAACTTAAACAGTGACTGTGGAGTAGACGAAGATTTCTTAACTGCAGTTATAAGCCACCTTGGAAAAAATATTTAAAAGAGTAATAATTTTTAAAGTTATTATCATGGGGGCAGTATTTATTACTGCTCTCAATGAGCCTTATGACGTCAAATATGTAGAGCAGACCCCATCACCAATATTAACTTTTGGAGTTATCGTGAGTTTGTTGGGAACATTAAGTTTAATATTGTTATATAAATTTGTTCCCTCAGGCAGGATTATTTATACACTTTTAGTGGCTTTGTGGTTGTTGGCCCTGTTCTTATCACCTGAGTCTTATTTTGTTCGAAGTAATACCTACAATATTCTTAATTGGATCAATGGGGCTGCGACAGGCGCAATATTTGCCATCTTATACACTTCTGAAATTAAGGATAAATTTGTTAGATAAATGAAGTATAAAGTTCAGTGGCAAGATAGATGAGAAAATACATCACTACCCTCTGCTTAATTGTTGGAGGAATAGTTCCAATAATAGTTGATATAGGTTCCAGCCACTTATTTAACCCTGACTGGGATGCGCACGCGCGAGTTCATGAAGTGTGGAGACTTTCAACTAATTTCCTTATCTTTTGTTTAGGCATATATTTGTTATGGGTGAAAAAAAACGAGGTACTATCTGGAGTGCTTAGTCTTTGTATACATTTAGGCTTTGTTTTTTCAGCTGCAACTATGTCACTTTACGGAGGGGCCGCAACCGGTGAGGGCGTACCTGAACCTTTCATAATTGGGATCCCACTTAATGTCTTTATGTTTTCTACAATGTTTTTAATTCAAAGTGTTGTTTTAATATTTACTCTAAAACAATCAGTAACTGAGGAATAGTTCACTTTTACTAATACCAGTTATTTCAGTATAAATAATGATAATTTGTCATTAACTGAAGAATTAATTTTTTCATAAAATGACTCAGTTAATTATTGGTGATAATCTCTATTCTTAAAATTGCATCACACTAGGAGACTTGTATGAAAAATTATTTAATAAAATTAATCTTTTTAGCTTTATTTTTATCGCCCAATATCAAAGCAGCAACCGTCAGTTGTAATTTTATGTCCGGTGAGGCTTACTCTACTTCTTCTGGAGCCTGGATTGGTACTGCCGGCTATGAAGATATATGGGACATATTTGGTGATGGTTTATCACTACCAATGGAAAACTCACTTTTGGCTAATCTGGATACACAGGAAATTTTTAGAGCAGGTGAAACCGACAAAGGAACAGTTTATCTCGTAGGGGGAGACATGGGCGTAGAAGGGAGACTAAGTGCAATTGATGATGGAATGTTGATTATATATTCTGGTTTCTGTTCTATTGGCTTTGGTTAACTGTTAACAAAGGTTAGTTGAGGAGATTAATATTAAGTAGAAAGGGTTTTGACTCAAAAGCTGGTGGCAGTGCTTCACCTATATTTAATGACGGAAGCTTTTTTTCAATACCTATCCCCCAAAATCATTCTTCACCAAAAAAATATAAAGACCTGGATTTTAATGGCATATCAGGTTCTGATTTATTGAAAGAGGTCTCGGCTAAAGTAAAGGATACGGATTATTGCCATTATGATCCATTGCTCAACGAAAGAATCGGTATTTTTGGACAAGCCAGCTCATCTCAGACTGAATTAAAAAATAATCATGTAGGCCCTGGAGATGTGTTTTTATTTTTTGGATGGTTTAAAAATTTCTCAGCAGATGGCAGAGATTTGCACCATTTATTTGGTTGGTTGCAAATAGACAAAATCATAGAAGGGTCAAAAGAAATTAAAAGTTATCTTCGTGAGAATAATGTTCAACACCCTCATGGATATGGAGACACCTCTAGATTTTCTAATAATACAATTTACATAGCCAAGAAAAACTTGGAACTTAATAAAAGAAAAATTTTTGACCGAGGCCATGGATTATTTAAACATACTCATACAGATTTAATTCTGACAGAAAAAAATAAAACAAGATCTAGATGGAAGTTACCCTCAAAATATTTTAAAGATTCAAAAGACCTTTTTTTAAATAGAATGAAGTGGGAGAATGAACAAGAATCAACAGTATTTTACAGAGGATTTGGCCAAGAATTCATTCTGGATATTGAAAAAAATCCAAATGTAAGGAAATGGGCTATAAACTTAATAAAGAAATATGGATGAAATAGACCATATTTGAGTCTGGGGGAGATGAGGTGATGAAAGAAAACATAGATGGTAAAGCCGCAAGTCTTGAGCTACCTAAAGTTGATTGGCTTGATCGTGGGACAAACCCAGAAAAGTTTTTTAAGGACTTGTCTTACGCGTTATCTGAATTTGGATTTATGGTTCTTACTAATGCACCTGGATTGACGGATGAATTTCAAAAACGTGCATTTCGAGAAGTGCGTAGTTTTTTCGATTCACCAATGGAATTAAAAAAAACCGCTCATATATCTAGTACGCCTTATTTTCGAGGCTATAGCTTGCCTACTCCTGCTGATAGTGGTTTCGGTCAAGTTATAGAAGCTTTTCAGTATGGATTCGAACAAGAATCATTATGTGACTACGATGATAAATCTCAACCAATTCACCGTAGACTGTTTCGTGGACCAAATACGTGGCCTGAAGACGAGTCATTACCTGGCTTTAAACCTTTAATAGATGAGCTCAATGATTGCTATCACCGCCTCACTCATGAGCTAGGGGAGGCCATTGTTGAGTCTTTAGGGGAAAGTGTTGACTCATTCCATGAATATTTTGACTTTGACGATCCGGATCTGGCCGCGAGCCTTAATCATAATTTTAGTCTTGACGCTTTTGCCGAAAAGGATAGGGAAATTGTCAGAAAAGAGTACAAAAAATTCACAAGTGATAAAGTAGGTGCCCATATAGACGGACCCCCATTTATAGCTCTGTTGATCAATGATCGTCCTGGATTGCAAGTTGTTGCCGGAGAAGGACATTGGATTGATGCCCCTGTTACTTGTCAAACAGCACCTGGTGAATATCACGTACCTGTTATTCCGGGATCAGTTATCGTAAATACCGGTGGAACTTTAATGCACCTCAGCGAAGGAAGATATTCAGCTACCTTGCACCGTGTTAATACAACCTTGATACCCGAAGGAGAAACTAGAGTTTCTATGCCTTATTTTTTATTGCCCAAAATGGAAGGAGATCTGATTCCTTTTGGTAAATCTGAGGCTGATTCTTTAGGCGCGGCAGGCTACGAGTCTGGACGAGACAGAGGTGCAAATGCTAGCGTAAATCGTATGGGGACCTTTCCGCAGGTAACTAGGCGTTGGTGGGCGGACGAATATGCTGAATTACGTCAAAAACAAAATGATGAGGTTAAGGCCGAAACACAAGCTGCCTTTAAATTTGCAAAAGAACGCGGAGAACGTTTTAAGAAACGATTAGACTAGAAAAGATGCATAGATTTCAATCAGGTGATGAGGGTGTAATCGCTTACAAGTCATCTAATCCATTTGAATTCTTTCATATTTTGAATAGTAAGCCTTCTGAAGAGCAACAGATGTACGGATCTCTTATCTTTCCTGAGCAAAAGAAAGAAAAGTATCCTCTTGTTATATGTATGCATGGCAGTATGGGCTGGAGAGGACATCACCATGAGCACTCAGTAAACTTTCTTAATAGTGGCTTTGCAGTATTTCGAGTAAATAGTTTTGACGCTAGAGGTGTTATCTCTATTGTGGAGGATCAAATACAAGTAACTTTAGCTACAGTTCTGGCTGATTGTTTTAATGCGCTGAAACTTTTATCCGATCATCCTGATATAGATTCTAATCAAATCTACATTGTTGGATGGAGTCTTGGTGGGAGTGCAGCTATTTATTCAGCCTGGGAGCCTTTGGCTGAAAAATTAGCAGCGTCAGGAGAAAGATTTGCTGGGCACTTGGCATTTTATCCCGGTGCCTTTATGTGGCCTGAGGAAATGCGTTGGAGCAATGCACCTATTTTAACTCTGATTGGTAAAGATGATGATTACACTCCATCTATTCTGATAGAAGAATTATCTCCAGCCATTAATGAGAATGGAGGGAATAGTAAGACAATTGTTTATGAAGATAGTCATCACTCTTTTGATTCTGTAGATCCAGTAGTATTCGTGCCTAATGCAATAGCAGTTGGGAGAAGACATACAATAGTCGGAAAAGATGGCACACACTATCATCAAGATGATAAAGGAAAAAAAACTATGATGAATGAGCCGCATGAGAGAACAAAATTATTTAAAGATAAGGCAAAGATAGGGGCTCATTTGGGCTGTAACTGGCAAGCAAGGAGATCATCTATGAAAGACTCCATTCAGTTTCTTTTAGAACATAGTCAATAAATATAAAAGGGAGAATAAAATGAGACGAATAATTACTGGCCACAATGAAAATGGTAAATCCATCATTTCAATAGACGGACCTCCTGCCCGATCCCTGGGAGAGGATGCTGGAGGATTATTTGAAATCTGGAATACTGACGGATCTGGGTTCGAAACCAAGTCAGATAATGACAGAGCAGACATAGATATTATGTTATCGCCCGTTAAAGGTGGAACAAAATTCAGATATTTTCAGATTAATCCAATTCCAGAAGGAGTTCCTCAGGATGTTATAGAGGCGGCTACCGCAGAGGCTTTTGAGAAAATGGGAGCAGCTCATCATAGGGTTGATACCTCTCGTAATGCAGCAATGCACGAGACACATACGATTGATTATATTATTCTCCTCAAAGGGGATGTCACTCTGATTTTGGATGAAGAAGAGGTGGCTCTCCAACCGCATGATGTTGTTGTTCAAAGAGGCACAAATCACGCTTGGGTAAATAATGGTACTGAACCAGCATTATTAATCGCTGTTCTCATTGATAGCAACATTGTTTAGTAAAAATTTAAAAAATTAAAATTTGTATTATTAGATTTAATAATTTAAAGTTCAACGTCCTCAAAACATAATGAAAGTTACACAAGAATATTCGGATAAAACAGCTATTAGCCTATCGCTTATTTGTTTGGCTCATTGTCTGTTGGTACCTATATTGTTAGTTTTGTTTTCAGGTTACGTAACGCTTTCATATAATAATGAATTGATACATTACCTGCTATTGTTACTTGCAATACCAGTAAGCCTTTATGCTCTCTTTAGAGGAATGAAAAATCATTCAAAATTAAGCTTTTTTGTCACTGGACTGATCGGGATCATTGCTTTAATTTTTGCTGTAACTATTGGCACAGCTATTTGGGGTGAGTTCGGAGAGAAATTATTTACTACTATCGGAGCATCACTTATTGTTTTTGCGCATTATAAAAATTATAAACTTTGCCGAAAACTTGAATATGACTCTTGTCACTCAGCCTAATCAGTTATTTAAATAATTTCTCATAAATACTAAATATGCCTAGTGGCTCAGTTTTTTTGAATTAAAAGCTAATTGACAGTTTTCTCTTCATTTATCCATTCATCTATTAAATCATCTAGGATAAATAAAGGGACTATACCTTGATCTAAAATTATTGAATGAAATTTTCTCAGGTCAAATTTTGCACCTAGTTCTTTCATGGCCTTAGCTCTTAGATCTAAGATTTTTATCATGCCCATCTTGTAACTGGTAGCTTGTCCAGGCCAAACAATATATCTTTCAATCTCAACCCTCACCTCAGTATCAGACATACCGGTTACTTTTTTCATATACTTCATGGCTTTTTCTCTAGTCCATTTTTTGTAATGGATGCCAGTATCTACTACCAATCTATTAGCCCTAAACATTTCACTTTGCAAAACTCCCAATTCATCATAGAGACTTTTAGTCATCCCCACTTCAACTCCTAATTGTTCTGCATAAAGAGCCCAACCTTCAGTGTAAGCTGAAGTTCTGTAGCCAAGACGTCTATATAAAGTTAGTTCATCATTTTCTAAATTCAATGCTATTTGAAAGTGATGTCCGGGCACGGCCTCGTGAAAAGTTAATGTCCTCATACCAAATTTTGGCGTTTGCTTTATGTCATATAAATTCGCGTAGAACACACCAGGTCGTGAACCATCCAAACTGGGTGACTGATAATAACCCCCTGCAGCTGTCTTCTCTGAGTACTCAGGTACAGCCCTTACTTCTACTGGACTTTCCGGAAAATCGAAAAAGAACGGCTTTATGTCTTGTTCTGCCTCTTTAACCATTTGATGATAATCTTTAATAACTATCTCTTTTCTATCCGGCGTATCCTCATATAAAAATTCTGGATTTTCATTAAGATCACTCATCATCTCTCCTATTGGCTTATTAACTTCATAACCAAGCTCTATGAAAATTTCTTTCATCCTATTTCCAATCCTTTCTACTTCTTGCAAGCCAATTTCATGAATTTCTGCTGCCGAGTAGTCGGTTGTAGTATAAGTTCTTAGTCTGAGAGCATAGAAATCATCACCTTCAGGCAAGGACCAGACACCATGATATGGATTAGCATATTTATAGTTCTCAATCATAAAACTGAGAATTGATTGATAGCCCGGCTTAACATTATCTTTGATAGCTTCACTTAATTCATTAATTAGCTTAGTTCTTTCGCCTTCAATTATTCCAATATTGTCAATTTTTTTTATAAATATTTGCATTAAGGGGTTGTTGGAGTCTTCGTAGCTAATCAGCTCCTCAAGCTGTCCAATGACATGATCCATAACAAATTTTGGAAGAAAAATTTCTTGCTCTTTTTGTGCTTTTAACCAGCTTAGGTTTTCAATTAGAACTTCATCAAACATTTC
Organism: uncultured SAR86 cluster bacterium; assembly: GCA_902611645.1. Lineage (GTDB taxonomy): Bacteria > Pseudomonadota > Gammaproteobacteria > Magnimaribacterales > Magnimaribacteraceae > Magnimaribacter. Next base: position 149,939 of record CACMAF010000001.1, read on the forward strand.
AACCCTATCTATATAGTTACGTGCATCTTTTAAACTTTTCATAGGATGTGTATCAGTCATAAACTCTACTAAGTTCAGATGATTGCCGCTTATTTGATTGAATGGATACGAGTGATATTTAAAGCGCTCATACGCTTCAATATCATTTTGAGTGTCAAATATAGCTATCTTTTGAGTAATCTTTTGACTTTTGCTTAGTTTGCTTTTGTCAAAACTTTGCAAAATCTTTAAGCGGTTTAGATTGTGCTTGTAATCCTCACTTCTTTTTTCAGAGGTTTGCACTGACAGCCTTTCGTTATGTCTAAAGATGAAACCAAAATTATCAAACACACCAAGATTAGTCATATATTCTGGCGAGTTAGTAATTTTCTCAATTAAATCTTTTGTTAAATAGTGATCTATCGAAAAAGGTTTTTGTGAATATAAGTTCATAAGATACAGACAAGAACTTATCAAAAGGACAGCTAATAAAATTCCTACGCTCAGGACTATTTTTTTCATAAATTTACCAAAAAGATTTTAACTTATATGCCTCTCTGGGCACTAAATAATTCTAATTATGATTGTAAAATATTTCTATTTTATGAAGAAACTCAATAACTAGCGTTAGAATAGAAATTAGTTTTTGTTCTTATAACTGGAGAAAATAATGAAAATATTTTTAATTACAGGGCTAATTTTGTCATTCAATTTAAAGTCTGCTGTCTATGAGATAAGAGATTACACAATTGAAGAAGAATTTTTCGAAGCATATGTTTATTGGGCCGAAAACCACTTCATGCCTTACGGAGAAGAAAGAATTGAAATAATAGATTTTTGGGTAAGTAGGGGTGATGAGGCTATCGTGGAAGGTACCAATCCTATAGTATCTCCCAATGGTCAGCCAAATGTCACATGGGTAGCGAAGTACAGTAGTCGTGAAGAAAGAGATGCATTCTTTAATAATTTAGATGTTGATCCAGAGTGGGAAAAAGTTTGGTCCAAACACCCCAATCCAGATGCATATATTCATTCAAATGCGAGATTTTTTAGTTCTATAAAGTAGGCCCTGACCTTGTAAATGAGGAAATAAAACTGGCTTATATAGATTACAGTGATGTTAAAAAAGTTTGTACATTGATCATATTTATACTATAATAAAGGTACGTTCATCTTAATCTGCAGGTTAAGACGGAAGTAGGGAGATAGGAAAACCTCTTTCTTTGATCAAAGAAAGGCAAGCAAGTACCGAAAGGGAACGAGACCGAATATCTACCGAAGGAACGCGTTGAGAAGGGTGTATATCGAAAGATATATGTACGAAATCGATACGAAAACTGGAGGGCACGATATGACTACTAAATACAGAGGTGTTGAAGTTGCTCCTTTAAACAATGAAGCAGGAAGCGAAACACCTGCTAACACTGTTTACAGAGGCGTTCAGCAAAAAATCGTAGAAAGTAAGTCAACTCAGTCAGGTAAAGGAATTTACCGCGGCGTCGAAAGAGTTGCTTAATTTTTATTTAGAAGAGAAGGGAGGCAATAGCCTCCCTTTTTTTTAGTATGATTAGTCTAAATGCGATCATATTCAATCAAGATAATTAGCTGATGAAATGCATACTCTGCAATCATTCTGATACTCAATTATTTTATAGAGAGAATCAAAAAAAATATTATAAGTGTCCTAAATGCTCTCTTATTTTCCTGGATAGCAAAAATTACTTATCAAACAAAGATGAGCGAATTAGATATGAGCAGCATCAAAACTTTGTTAACGATGAGAAATATATACAATTCCTTTCAAAGCTCTTCATTCCACTGAAAGAGAGATTATCTAATCATAAAGAGGGGTTGGATTTTGGATGCGGACCCGGGCCAGCACTGGCAAAAATGTTTAATGATGCAGGTTATATTATGGATGTATATGATCCTTATTTTTTTCCTAATGAAACTATTTTTTTAAAACCCTATGATTTTATATCTTGCACAGAAGTTTTAGAGCATGTCTTTGATCCCGCAAAAGTAATCTTTGATTTAAATCAAATACTAAAAAAAGATGGATGGCTAGGAATCATGACTAATTTTTATGATGAAAATATAGATTTTGCCTCTTGGTATTATCGGAAAGACCCAACTCATGTAGCCTTTTACTCTAAAGAAACTCTCACGCATATTGCATCTAACATGTCTTGGACTTTAGAATTTCCAGATAAGAATATTGTTTTGTTTAAAAAATAATTATGTTTGAATCAATCATGCGTTTATATAGGAGACATAAATGAAAAAGTTTTTATTGGCAATAAGTATGATTGCTCCACTGACAATCATTTATCCAATGCATCATGAAGGGGTAAAAGGAGACAATCCTTTTCTTCTTATTGCAAGAATTCAGGTTAAACCTGGAAAGGTAAATGAATATTTAGAGATAGCAGATACCGTAGATAATGCGGTACAGGAAGCTGAACCTGGTATGTTGTTTCATAACTTTGATTCTGACCCTTTGAATTCATTGAAATTTACCTGGAGCGAAGTTTATGAAGATAGTGAGGCTTTATTATTTCACCTTAATGCTCCTTATATTCCAGAATATGTAGGTGCGCATGACAGATTGGCAGATAGTTTTGAAATAGAAATTTACGGTAATATTTCTAAAGAGGCCTTTGAAGCCGTAACAGCTCTAGGTTTTCCGTTTAAACACTTTAAAACTACTAGAGTGGGCTATACCAGAGATAATATTCTTACCAATAAGAGAAAAGATAATATTGCTAAAGCTCAAAAATTTTTAGATACGGCTTTTACCGATCCCGATGAAGCAAGATCGCTTCTCCATGAGAATTTCTCTTTTGAGTTTATGGGAATATGTACCTTATGCACAAAAGCAGATACAGATAGTTTTTTTAATGAGTTTCTTCCTGAAGTAGGGCGTCTAATACCCGATGGTATAGCTCTTGAGGTAGTCGATACCATTGGAGATAGTGATAGTGTTGTTTTGAGGGTGTCTGGAAAAGCGCAAGGTATTAACGGAACTTATAACAATAATTATGCTATGGTTTATAAGTTTGCAGATGGAAAAATTATTACTTTAAATGAGTACCACAGCGATTTACTGGCAGAAACCAGACTTTATAAAAAACAAGTTATACCAACTAATTAAGGGGGGAAAAATGTACAGTCACATAATGGTAGGAGCTAATGATATTGAAGAGTCTAAAAAATTTTATGATAGCACTTTTGCCGTTCTTGGCGGAGAGCCAGGAGTTCTCTCCGTAAATCCTACTGGCCATAAAAGATATATGTATTTTTTGGATGGAAATGTCTTCCTCATTTCTGAACCAATTGATGATCAAATTGCGACTCATGGCAATGGAAGCACTATAGGATTTTCCGTTAAAAGTCCGGAGCAAGGTGATGAATGGCACGAAGTGGGAATCAATAATGGTGGCAGTACTTGCGAAGATCCCCCAGGTATTAGAGAGGGTATGGGAATGAAGATGTATCTTGCTTATTTAAGAGATCCTTCTGGTAACAAACTTTGTGGAATCCTAAATATGACATAGTTATTTTAGGTAAAAGGATAAAAAAATAGGCCTTGCGGCCTATTTTTTTTGTTTTATTGAAAAATCAGAATTCGAATGCTTCAAATTTTAATGTCCCTTCAACAAGATCTACTTTTCCTTCAGCATAAATCATTCCTCCGTCAGAAAATGTATCAAGTGTATACATGTTCACAATTTTACCTTCTCTTTTCCATATTCCTTGGAGGGTAGCCGTAACCATGACTCCATCATTATTAATGGATCTAACTTGACCATCAAAATCTCCCTGAGTGTTATCACCAGATCTTGATCTAAAGTTATGGGTAAGGTAAACCTTTCCGAAACCCTCTCCGACTATTCCTTCAGATGTAATTGTGCTATCTGTATTTGTTGCACTCCATGAAGTTATTTTAAATTCAGCATCAAATGAATCCCCTTGGACGTCCAAGGCAAATAATGCACTAACATTTGTAATTAAAAATGTTACTAGGGCCAGAAGACCGATTCTTTTCATTAATTTAATTTTCATATATTTTTAATTATTTAGGTGATGATTCAGGTTGATAAGAATAATAGTCAACTAATGGAATCATTAGGTGAGCATAAGGCGAGCCTTCAAACATTACATAAGGTGCACCTGTAGTATAGTCTGTTGATTGACCTTGTAAAGAAGAAGGATCTTTTGGCATTAGCATCATATGCGGGCCTGATTCTATAAAGTGCATATGACCGGCATCTTTTTGGCCGTCCGTACCAACTGTAAAATTATCAACTCCTAAATCTCCATGAATCATCCACATCCATCCATCGCCTTCCATATCGGGAACGGTTCCAGCTTTATAGGCATTAGCCCATGCAACTGCGTTTGCATCTGAACATGCTGGAGCAGCAGAATGAGCATCTTCGAATCCTCCTTCAGGCATAGGCATGAAGGCTTCACACCTCCAACCATTGGAACCCTCTCTTAAAACTGTTCCATCAGCTCCTATTACTGTAGCAAGATCACCAATAAAGTCGGGAGCTGCTGAAGTATAAGCCCAAATTTGCCATTCGGTTGAATCGTGAGCACCTTGGGGTTCGCCATTATCTTCTGTAACACTCAAATCAGACCCACAAGATATGAGGCTGAAAAAGGCAGTTATTAAACTGATTTTTTTTATCATTTTTCCTCCAATGATTATTTGTTATTCTAAGTATATCTTTTCATATACAAAAGGAGAACATTATGAAATTTTTAAAAATTGGTTTAGCTACGATCCTTTCCATAACATTTTCTTTGTCAGTATTCACGCTCGATTTGGACGGCGAATCTTTCAATTTATCTGGAAAAATTACTTCCGTAGAGATAAAAGATGGGGGCGGTGTTATACATGTTTCCTCTGAGGCGGGAAGATATGGCAAAGTCTTTTTGACTTATAACGTGACAGTCAATCCAGCTCTTCCTAATCAGGGATATTTTTCTGGTAAGGGAGTTGGATTTAATGACGGACAAAGACAAGCTGGAAATAGACAGGGAGTTTTTAGAAGAGAAGGAGCAATCATGAAATTTTGGTCCTTAGATGAAGTTACTGACGGAAATATGAATTATTGTGAGACAGTAATGAACCTAGAGACTGAAACGGTTGAAATGACTTTTTATCCCTTTTAGTAACCACTTCTACTTTAAAAACCCGCTTCATGGCGGGTTTTTTTCATGGTGAGTATAAAATTGTTTAAACTAATAATTTTTGGGAGAAATGTTAGGTGAAACAGCAGGACACATTAAGCAAGTCATATATGAAGAAATTAGAAAGTGTTCAAAAACTAATCCCTATATCCTGCATTCTTGTTTTATTATCTTGTGGAGAATCTATTCAGCCAACACTAGATACTTTTGAAGCAGAAAAAGATGTATTTGAGTCTGGTAAATCTTTAATTTCCTTGCCATTTGACCTTCACGACTTAGAAGAAGTTACTGTAGATCAAAATACTCTATTGATAGGTGTGCACGGAAGTAATAGTCGAGGTTATGAATGGATTTATCCTCTACAAAGATTAAATAATGATGGAAATATGGTTTCTTTTTTTCGTTGGGATGATGATTCGTGCCCAAATCCATCTATGAGCTCTTTGCTAAGTTTAATAAAGGAAAAATTTAACAATAATCCCAATTTAAATAATGTGATATTACTTGGTCATAGCTATGGAGGACTTCTAGCAGTGGCATTTGCTAAGGCTTGGGATATGGATGTACCTTTACAAATTCACTCTATTGCAGCGCCACTTAAGGGAATGGGTATCATAAATTCAATTTGCGATTTTGAGCTACCCGATATTGTAGAAAATAACATTGAACTCCATCAATGGAGAACTATTAAAGAGTTAGATGGCGCCTTTAGCGATTTGGATTATGACCCTCAAGTGGTGAAAATTCTAAAAAGCAAGGTCACAAGACTTCCAGAAACATACAAAGGAAATAAATTAGGACATAATTGGTCTATTAGCTGGGTAGCTGATGAAATAAGTAAGGAAGACTAAAGCTCACTTAACTTTATAAAAGAGACATGAAACAAAATCATTCTAAGAAAATTAACCTTATGGGTTTAAGCAGAAGAGAGTTAGAGGATTTTTTTGTTTCCATTGAGGAAAGGCCGTTTAGGGCAACCCAAATAATTAAATGGATACATCAAAGAGGAGTTTCAGATGTCTCTCAGATGACCGATCTATCAAAAGTATTACGTCAAAAACTAGAAGAAACTTGTGAAGTAAAGGTTCCTGAAGTTTTGTATGAAAAATCATCAAAAGATGGAACCAAAAAGTGGGTCGTTAAAGTAGGAGAAAAAGATTTAGTTGAAATGGTTCTCATACCTGAGAAGAATAGAGCCACTTTATGTGTTTCATCACAAGTAGGGTGTGCGGTAGATTGCAGTTTTTGTGCTACTGGTAAGCAAGGCTTTTCAAGAAATTTAGACCTAGATGAAATAATCGGACAAGTTTGGGTCGCTGCTAATTCCTTTGGCTTACCCAGAGAGCCTAACTCAAGACATATCACAAATGTGGTAATGATGGGAATGGGAGAACCATTGCTAAACTTTGAACCTGTTGTAAATGCCATGGATTTGATGACAGATGATCACGCTTATGGTCTATCTAAAAGAAAAGTTACTTTGAGCACCTCAGGTATTGTTCCTAAAATTGATGACTTAAGTAAGGTAAGTGATGTCGCTCTTACAATATCCTTGCATGCTCCTAATGATAAACTCAGAAATGAGCTAGTTCCTATAAATAAAAAATATCCCATTCAAGAGCTGCTGGATTCAGTAAAGCGTTATGTTGATTCATGCGATGATAAGAGAATAACAACAATCGAGTATATTCTCATTGATGGTATTAATGATGAAATGGCACACGCAGAAGAGTTGGCAGAATTATTGAGACAATTGCCCTGCAAAATAAATCTAATTCCTTTTAATGCCTTTGAAGGATCAGATTATCTAAAACCCTCGGGAAATAGAGTGAAAAGGTTTCAAAAATATCTCCAAGGTGAGGGTTACGTTACGACCATTAGATCAACAAGAGGTGATGACATCATGGCTGCTTGCGGACAACTAGTTGGGCAAGTTAATGATAAGACGCGTAGAAAAGAACGAGCGCTAAAAAATCAAATCAAGACTAAGGCAATCTAGTGTTAAGAAATATTGCAGTAATAGGAGCAGGAGTATCCGGCCTAACTGCAGGGTATTCATTAAAAAAAATAGGCCTAGAAGTTGAAATTTATGAAAGATCGCAATCTATAGACGCATTTGGAGCCGGTATAACACTTTCCAAGAATGCTACTCTGTTGCTGCAAGATCTAGATCTTATGGACGTTTTATCTTCTAAGGGTCACTATCCTTTGGGTACCTTCATACGGGATTATAAAAAAGCTAAGGTAATAAAGTTCCAGACACTTGATAAAAATTTTATAACTTTAGATAGAAGAGATCTTGTTTTAACGCTCTCAAATAAATTTGAAGAACTTGGTGGAAATATCATCCTCGATAGTGAGATTGAGTCAATTGATCCTGTTATGGGAGAAATCATAATATCTAATCATGAAAAAAAGACCTATGATCTAATCCTAATTTGCGATGGTATTAAGTCTTCTTTAAGAGAGCATTATTTCGATGACCAAAGACCTCAATTTACAAAATATGTAGCATGGAGAGGCATGACCTCGATAGAGAACCTTCCTAAATTCGAAGGTAATGACAAGGTCAATGTCTACTACGGCCCTGGAGGTCATTGTGTGCATTATCCTACTGGCAGAGGAGATCTTATTAATTTCATTGCTATTGAACATAATGTAATTTGGTCTGAAGAGTCTTGGAAAATAAAGGGTAATAAATCTGAATTTCTTAATTGCTTTGATGGATGGAACGAAGAATTACTTTCAATGTTTGATTCGTCTTATGAAATATATAAATGGGGTATTTTTGAAAGACCTCTTCCAAAAAAACTGTATCGAGATAAGTGCTTGCTTCTAGGAGATGCTGCTCATCCTATGGTTCCCTTTCTGGGACAAGGTGGGTGTCTTGCGATTGAAGATGCTTACTGTTTAGCGTCTTTAATAAAGGACAAAGAAGATTTGAGCAGTATAGTTCGTAAATATGATAGGTTGAGAAATAGTAGAAGTAGATGGATACAAAAAAGATCAAAACTTCAGGGGATATTTAATCATATCTCTAACCCCATACTGGCAAAGATAAGGAACTTACTTACAAAAATAATTATGAATAATAGTGTTAATAAACTGCATTCATATAATCTTATTAAAGAACTATCTGAATTAAAGAAGATTTAAATGAGAAAAGTAACATTAGGAACAACTATAGCTTACGGGATGCCGGGATTGGGTGCAGGCTATATGTATCTTTTAATGAGCTTATACGTCATGAAATTTTCTACCGACGTACTGCTCATTGCTCCAGCTGTAATGGGAGTCATTTTTAGTATATCTAGGATATGGGATGCCGTATCAGATCCCATTGCAGGGTATTTGAGCGACAGGACCACATTTAAATTTGGCAGAAGAAGGACCTGGATGTTAATAAGTTTTATCCCAATTTCGTTTGGATTTTTAGCAGTCTTTTCGCCACCTGAATCTATGCAAGGTCAGTCTCTTGATTTGTGGATGATGATAGCAATACTCAGTTTTTATTCCGCAATAACTCTTCTTAATGTACCTCATATGGCTCTAGGGGCTGAACTTTCAGAAGATTATCATGAGAGGACACGGTTATTTGGGGTAAGACATATAGGTTTTACGTTGGGATCAATTCTTGCATTAGTTTCTATGAGTTTGCTGATTAGCGAAGAAAATAATCCTGATGGAGATGTTAGACAATTGGCTGGTAGTCTCGCTTTTTATGCCATCGGTGCAATGTCGCTAATGATATTTTTTGCAGTCTCAAAACTTAAAGAAAATCCTGAATTTCAAAACCGAGTAAATAAAAATCCATTTAAGGCATTCAGAGATGTATGGATAAACCCACATGCTAAAATATTAATAATAGTTCTATTTATTGAAAATTTAGGTGGGGCAGTTATAGGCGTACTCACCCTTTATGTGACTCAATATATAGTTGAAGCTCCTGCTTGGGCGCCTTTAATTATATTTGCTTACATGCTTCCGTCAGCTTTATCTGTTCCTCTTTGGATACCATTATCAAGAAGATTTGGAAAAATAAGATTATGGGTTTTTAGTCTTGCCTTTACTGGTATCTCTTTCGGTGGAATTTTTATTATTCCTTTTTTGGACTCTATAACAGATAGATTGATTGTTATGTTTATTGGTGCAGCTTTAGGTGGTATGGCTGCAGGCTGTGGAGGAGCAATTGGACCTTCTGTGAAAGGTGATGTAATAGATTATGACGAGTACCTAACAGGAGAGAGGAAAGAAGGTTCTTATTTTGCAGCACTTAATTTCGTATTTAAAAGCGCAACAGGGATTATGCTTCTTGTAACTGGCTTTGTTCTGCAGTTTTCTGGTTTTATCCCTAATCAACCTCAGACGATGGAAGTAAAAATTGCACTGATTAGCCTCTATGGCCTTGTACCTTTAGTTTTTTATAGTTTAGGAGCTTTTCTTTTATATAAAAAATTTAAGTTTGGTGAAGAAGAACACGCAGCAATAAAACAGCAGATTCAAGAAAGAGCTTAATGAACAGATTATTTAAATGGCTTACATTTATTATAGTTTTATTTACTACCATTGTTGTTCCAGCAATCTTTTTGGAAACACCATTTTCTAGATATGGAGAAACAGCGCTAGCTTGGGCAGGTGAAAATACTGCCTATACTTCGATTGTAGTTATGTTCGCTCTAGCTGCTGATGTATTTCTCCCTGTTCCAAATGGATTAACAAATACTTTAGCAGGAGCTAGTTTGGGCTGGGCACTTGCTTCAGTTGTTGTATGGATAGGTCTAAATTTAGGGGCTTTTTTTGGCTACGTAGTAGGGAGATTTGCAGCAAGACCGCTAGCTCAAAAGATAGTAGGTGTTGATGATTTAAAAAAAGCTGAAGATTCGGCTAGAGATATCGATGTTATGGGCTTAATTATTGCTAGACCTATTCCTGCATTTGCTGAACTTAGTACCATTGCTGCCGGAATTACTAATATGCCCTTTATGAAATTTTTCTATGTAATGATTTTATCTAATATAGGTGTGGCTATAGTATTTTCTGGATTAGGAGCTGCAGCTCTATCAAGCGGTTCATCAACTTTAGGTTTTTTTGGAGCGGCCTTGTTACCTGCTTTACTCTATTTTTTATATAGGAAATTAAGCAATTAGATCAAGGCTTAAGTATCCCTATGGACTCCTTTTTGGGATCAAATTCTGAAGGTGAAACGCTAGATCCGTCATGCCCACCGAGAGTTCCAAAAGAACTGAAACCTAATATGTGTTTTTGCTTTTCAGTTATCTTTTCGAGCACTTCATCTCGGATACTATATTGATGATTTTCTTGCGGTTTCACCCAGGGTTGCAAAAAAGCTGTCGAGATATTGCTTCTGATGGATCCTGATCTATTTAAACCATTACCATGCCAAAGCCTTCCTTCCCAAACTATTGCTGTACCTTTCGGTGCGGTTAGAGAATTAGCCATTTTTTGAATCTCTTCACCATTTGCAGTGCGATAATCTATAAGTGGCCATTTATGTGATCCGGGTATGAGCCTAGTACCACCATTTTCAGGAGAGTTATCTGAGATTAAGTACATTACATTCGCCATAAAAGGAAAGTCCATAGGATGAGGTACCAAAGGCCATTGATCTTGGTGAAGCGCCATTCTCTCGTTGCCACTTCCATTCATATGCGCTCCCATTGAACAAAGACACACTTTTTCTCCGATTATATGCTGAATGAGCGGCAGTATTTTTGGATGATCTATAAGCTTTAAAAAACAATCACCTTTATTTATCAGATTCCAAACTAATCTACTTACTTTTTCTTCATCAGATGACTCTACTCCCAATCCCTCATCACCTCTAATTTTTGAACCTACCTTATATTTTTCCTCACCTAAGAACTGCTCGTTGAGTCTTTTATCCATCTCGTCAATTTCATCAAAGCTCAATACGTTGGCAATCAAAGCCATACCATATTTATCTAAGTGATTTTTGCTTCTTCAATATCTTCGGTTAAGGGTGGATACTCTAGTGTTTCAAGATTCATTGCTTGGTCGGTTTTAGTTCTTTTATTCTTTCAGGTTCAATATCAATAAGATAGTCCATAGAGCTTTCAATTCTTCCATATGCATTCCAAACTTTGAATCCAAGTCTGGACTTTAGTTTTTCCGAACAAGAATCCCAAAGATCTCTATCAAGCCCAAGTGTTTGGTTTTCTTGTTGTCTAAACTGAGGCGAGCAGAAAGTTGTCAACACTCCAAGTCTGTCAGTATTGCCAGTATTAGCTCCAGTACCATGCCAAAGTCTTCCATCAAAAACCATTAAAGAGCCTGCCTTTGCCTCAGGTTGATTTATGGGATACATACTTTGGTCCTCTTGATTGGGGTGCGCCCCGGTTAGATGAGATCCTGCAACTACCTCGGTAGCCCCGTTCGTTGGAGAGAAATCTGAGAGCATCCACATGCAATTAGCTACAACCGGGGGCGATATGCCAAGTGACACATCAGGCTCAACAAAATTTACATCAGCCTTTCTTGTTATTTCTGAGGGCCTTATATAACTTTCTCCAGCCCTTACCGGTTGAGGCATCCACCATTGGTCTGTATGCAAACCCATTCTTACTCCACCGGGTTTGGCAATATTTGCTGAGTGAGTGGATAAAATAAAATCATTACCCAAAATATGACCGACAAGTTCATCTACTAGATGGTGAGTAACCATCTCTCTGAAACATTCACCCTTATTCGCTAACATCCAAAGCCTTTGGTTCACCCCTCCGTTGCTCTTAGTAAATGAAGTTTTGTCTACACGCCCCTCTTTGAACTTAACCTCTTGATCTGCCCCTCCATCTCGAAAAGAAAGACCTAGTTCTTCCTCGGCTTCAGCTTGCTCAAGAAGTCGTTTTTTAGCAATTCTTATTTCATTATCATTTAGAACATCTGGTATTAAACAATAACCAAATTTATCTAAGTCTAGCTTAGCTTGATTTATATCTTTTGTGTGTTTTGGACCATCTTCTAAAATCATAGAAACATGATGGTAGCATGAAAAAATTGTTTTCTTCAATATTCAGAATGAGCGTTCCGTTATAATATTTTTGAATCTAAATTGTTACATGAAAAAGAGAAGTTTTAAGCCGTTTGGAAATATAAGCGCTTTAACCCTAGGTGGTGGAGGCCTTGGACAGGTCTGGGGTGAAACATCTAGAGAGGAAGCAGTTGCGACAGTAAATCTTGCCATTGAAAAGGGTATAACTCATCTCGATGTTGCACCAATGTATGGAAAAGGAGAGGCCGAGAGAGTTGTTGGTGAAGTTTTTAAAGGGAAAGATTTAGGAGTTGTAAAAATTACCACAAAATGTAGATTGGGAACATTGCCAGATGATGAAGTTTATGAGCGCTTAATTTCGTCTCTCAATGAGAGCCTTGATAATCTCAATATGGAAAGGGTTGATCTTTTCTTACTGCATTCACAGTTACGACAAGATGATTTCCAGCTACACACACTTAATGAATATAGAGAGACTAATACAACATCACTTTCTTGTTATTACAATGCAGTTATACCAGCCTTTGAAAGATTAAAAGATGAAGGAAAGATCGGTAGCTGGGGTATAGGCGGATTAGGTCAAACTCAAGCAATACTCGAGGTCTTAAATCATGATATTCAACCTGAAGCTATTCAGTGTGTTGTTAATCCCTTGAATTCAGCCGGTGCCATAGGATATGTTGATCAAGATTTTGATCCTCAAAAAATTCTCACTGAAAGTCAGAAAGTTGGAGTACCGATACTTGGAATTAGAGCGGTTCAAGCTGGGGCATTAACTTTAGAAATGGATAGAGAACCTCACCCATCGGGCTTTGATATAAAAGATTTTGAGGATTACGATAGAGCCGAACCTTTCAGAAAGTTAGCTTCCGAATGGAATATAAATCCATCCATTCTTGCACACCGATATGCTCTTAGCGCCGAAAAAGTGTCGTCTGTAATTTTAGGTGTAAAAAATAGGGAGGAGCTTTTAGAATGCGTAGAAGCAGAATCACTTGGAGAACTCGACCAGGATCAAATTAGTGCAATAGATACAGCTTTATCGAGATAACGCAGATTTCTTTCGGCTAATAATCCATAATCATTACAAGCAATCCCTTAAAGAACTAGGTTTATCTGAAGGATTCTTTCGAGTTTAACGCCTGGAGAGGTTATAGAGTTTTAAAATCTGGGTTGAAAGACAACCAGTATTACTATTATCAGTAACAGTATCGTCGGTATTTCATTTATAACCCTAAAAAACTTTTCCGATTTTGCGTTGGAATCGGCCTCAAAACTTACCCTGAGAAAATTAAGATAAAAGTGAAAAAGAGTCATGCCCATGACAAGAAACATTTTTAGAACCAGCCAAATTTCTAAACCTTTGTAGCTCAGAAGGGCTAGGCCTGAGATCCAAACCAGAATGAGAGATGGATTCGCAATGATTTTTAATAACTTAGACTCCATCACTTTAAAGGTCTCAGAAGCGTCTGAGCCTATTTCCTTGGTGGAGTGATATACAAATAGTCTTGGAAGATAAAATAGGGCAGCCATCCAAGTAATTACGGAGATTATATGAATGGTTTTGAAGATTAAGTAAGTATTCATCTAATCCCATTTAGCAGTAGGCGGCATAGACATCAATATAGCGTCCGAATTGCCCCCAGTTTTTATGCCAAACGCAGTTCCTCTATCCCAAAGCAAATTAAACTCAACATAACGACCTCTTTTGATAAGTTGCTGCTCTTTTTCCTGTTCCGTCCATTCTTCATCCTTAAGATTTCTGATTATTGTTGTAATCGCTTTTAAGGTAGATACACCTACTTCTTTTATGAAATTAAAATCTTTATTCCAATCCTCTGTTTTTAAATGATCTATAAATATTCCGCCTTCCCCTCTAGCTTCTGATCTGTGTGGTAGATAAAAATATTCATCACAGGCCTTTTTATATTTCTCGTAATAATCAGGATCAGCAGAATCACATGCTTCCTTCATACACTTATGAAAAAATTCAATTTCGTCTTCTTTTTTAATAGTTGGAGTTAAATCTCCTCCTCCTCCGAACCAGGAATCTCCAGTAACTATATATCTGGTATTAAAATGAAATGCCGGTACTTTGGGCGATTGCATGTGTGCCACAAGACTGATACCACTTGCCCAGTAGTTAGGTGCTTCTTCTGTACCCTTGACTTCAGATTTAAAATCATTGTCAAACTTTCCGGATACCGTAGATATATTTACTCCAACCTTTTCGAAGACTTCACCTTTCATGAGGCTCATCTCTCCGCCCCCTTCAAATTTATGGTCCCAATTTTTTCGTTCAAAACTCCTGCCATCTATATCTACAAATTCTTCACAGAACATATCTCTCAGCTCTCTAAACCAAGACGAAGTTAAGGATTTTTTTTCTTCAATATCCATTCTTCAAAAGGATGCCCTAATTCTTTGTACAAATTCTTTGACATTTTCCTGAGGCGTTGTTTTCAGAACTCCATGGCCTAGTCCACATACCCAACCCGATCTTTCTTCTGGTGATAGCGCTGAGATTTGTTCTATGAAACTATCTAATTTTAGCAAAAATTGATCATGGGGAAGGGTCAAGAAGTGCTCACTAAAATTACCTTGTACAAATCCATTTGAAGTTTTTTTAAAGTAATCTCTTAGATCAACATTAGAGTCTATACCCATTCCAGCTAGGTGTATTTGAGGTTCATCTTGATTCACAATTATAGTTTCATAGTTAACCCCGTCTTTGGCATAGTAGCCAACCTTACTAGGAAATTCTTTGACTAACATATTAAAAGTCTTGCCTAGGTAAATATTTAAATCTTCTTCTGCGAGCTGATGAGCTGTGGAATCAAAGATCATGACAACTTCAGCTCCAGCATTTAATTGCAATTCCACATTTTCTTTTAGAAGCGGAAGAATCACATTATCTAGAAGTCCTATTTGAAAATTATTCAAATGAATATTTCTTAACTCTTTACTGATATTGCATGCATAAGCTATCAAAGTCCAAGGTCCGCCAACAAAGCCTATTAATGATTTTTCATTGGGCAGTCTCTCGATAGTTCTTTCTATTGCTTCACCTTGAAATTCCATAAAGCTTATAGGATTCTGATTAATGATTAAGCTTTCAGCATTATCCTCGTTTAAGTGAAGGCCAAATTCAGGCCCTGGGTTATAAGATAAGTCCATACCGAGCGCTTCAAGGGGAAATAATATATCGCTAAATAGAATTGCAACGTCAAAATCAAATTCGTTAATAGGACCCATAGCAGTTTCAGCAGCAAGTTTTGGTTTTTTACAGAGTTCCTCGAAAGTGTGATCCTTCTTCAAGTTTTGGTAGTGAGCATGATATCTGCCCGCTTGACGCATTAGCCATATAGGAGGACAGGCCTGTGGCTTTCTCTCTATAGCATTTATGAATTTTTTATTAGGCAAGTCTCTATTGATTTAACTTTATTGCTATTTCATTGGCAGCATAGGTTAGAACGCAATCTGCCCCGGCTCTTTTAAAGCTTAATAAGGATTCAAGTACTACTTCATCGGATAACCAATCATTTTCTATCGCAGCTTTGAGCATGGCGTATTCACCACTTACCTGATAAGCAAACGTTGGAACTTTAAAAGTATCTTTAACTGCCTTGATGACATCAAGATAAGGCATTCCTGGTTTAACCATCACTATATCTGCACCTTCTTCTATATCCATTTTTACTTCGTGCAATGCTTCATCGATATTTGCAACTGACATCTGATAGGTATCTTTACTGCCCACACCAAGATTTGCGGAGGATCCTACGGCGTCTCTAAATGGACCATAAAATTTCGAACTGTATTTTGCCGCATAAGAGAGAATGATTGTGTTAGAAAAGTTATTAGATTCTAAAGAATCTCTGATACCGGATATCCTTCCATCCATCATATCTGAAGGAGCAACCATATCTGCTCCAGCTTTGGCAAGAGTGAGAGCTTGTTCTATGAGCAGAGAAAGACTCTTATCGTTTTCAACATATCCATTCTTATCCAGTACACCATCATGCCCATGTGAAGTGTAAGGATCTAAAGCAACATCTGCTATAACAGCCAGTCCAGAATTTTTCTTGATTTGCTTGATGGCAGTGCATACTAGATTGTCTTCATTTAATGAGTCGCTTCCTGTCTCGTCTTTTTTATTAGGATTGATGACGGGAAATATAGCAACTGCCTTTATTTTATTGTTTTGTATCTTTTCTATTTCTTCATCTAAAGCATTAAGTCCGTATCTTCTAATTCCCGGCAAAGAATCTATATTTTCTAGTCCATCTAAATCTTCTTTCACAAATATAGGTTGTATTAAGTCATTTACTGACAGGCTATTCTCTGCCACTAAACTCCTTATGGACGAGGTAAATCTAGTTCGTCTTAATCTTGATTGAGGGAATTTTCTTGATACGTTCATACTAATTGAATTAAGAATTCTGCATTATACCTCAGGCTAACCCGGTATTTTATCTTATCTTTTTGTTTACGGCTTCGAGCCAGCTATCGAAGTCTAGAAAGGGTGTAACTCCTGGAACGGTCTTTTGTATAGATTTGAAAGTCTTACCTAGTCCGCAAGCATGTTTTCTATTTTTAAGCTCAGGATATTTATTTATGGCAATTTCAAATGAACTTGTACTCATCCAATAAAAGTAATCACACTCCAAAAGTCTTTTGGATATATCTAGAGCCTTCAATTCGTAAGTTGCTAAAACTTGTTTCTGCCCATCATGATTGTCCTTATGTGTTACTTTCAGCCAGGTGATGTCTTCAAACAAACTTTCTTCAGGAGAATTATTTTCACCAAGACTATCCGAGGTTCCATTAACCCAATACCCTTTTTTTGCTAGAGACTTCCAAGTATCGATACCACTAGTCCAGATGATATTCGAGTCATCTATGAGGCCAGAGTCTTCGATTGCATTCGATCTACTGATATAGATACCCTTATTTTTGACATTCTTCAGCGCCTTCTTAGAATCGACAATCGGTTTTCTTTCAAAGAACTTTTGCTCTTCTTTGTTGCTCGGAAAATAATTAGAATTATTTATAGAACTAAAATAGTTAATGTCGTTATTCTGAAGTGACCTTTTGGATAACTCTTCTCCATCTTCAGTCTCACCTTTTACGGTCAATAACTCTGCAGTTTCAAGGATTTCATGACTGACACCTATCTTTTGATGACATCCACCACCATAAGATTTCAATAAAGTTCTTTCTTTCTCTACTGAATCAAAAATTTCCTTATTTGAGATAGTAGAAATAATTTCTTTTATCCTTTCATCCTCTTGTCTAGCTTCTATAGCCAATGCTCCTTGGGCAGCAGCACAGGGATTTTGCGATAAGGGCAATACCATCCATTTAAGGTTTTTTTGCATATCAAGCAGAGAGTTTCTTTCATCTTCGAATTTGCCACTCTTATCTTGCATGAATCTATCAATGGCTGCTTTCGCTACTACCAAACCATCATCATCTCCTTCAATCAACTTTGTTAGTCTAGTATGAATATTACCCCTGATATCTTTAAATTTTATCTTTGACTCAAACGGTAATGCTGATGGCAAGAAGGTGGATAGATTCTTTGCTCTCCTTGGCGAAGAGCTCAGGATTGAGAGGTTATTTTTATCGATACTATCTTTCTTTAAAAAGATCATATCTCTCATATCTGCTCTTTCAAGCGTACCAATTATCTCTGTGCCTTCTTCAATGTCTACTGGCAAATCTTTCCATGAATGCACAGCAATATCCGCAACATTGTTTAGAAGATCATTCCTTATATCGTTTGTAAACACTCCAATATCAGGCATCTTATTCAAAGGAGTAGTCAAATCTTGATCACCGATAGTCTTCTTGTGCAGATGCAATATTTCAATATCAGGAAAAGTTGTCGATATTCGTTCAGCTACAAGCATAGCTTGAATCTTTGCCAGAGGACTTTTTCTAGATAAAATTTTTAAGACTTTCAAAATAGGGTTAAATGAGAATAATTCTTAATTACTTTCGCGCAGTAGATTTCAATTACAATGCAGTCCGCGTCAACCATAATTATATTAACTTTTATTAGTAATTAATTCATGAACTATAAAAAATTCTTTTCGGACGAACTCATATCATTGAAATCTCAAGGGCTCTACCGTAAATTCAGAGCTATAAATAGAAATAAAACGAGCTTCCCAAAAGCTACTGAACGTTTCGAGGGGAATGAAAGAGAAGTTGAAGTTTGGTGCAGTAATGACTACTTGAATCTTAGTCAGCATCCAGAGGTTACCAAAACTTCCGTCCAAGTGATAAATGAACTTGGCACAGGGTCAGGTGGAACAAGAAATATATCCGGAACATCCACTTACCATGTTGATCTCGAACAACTCTTAGCAGATCTGCACAGAAAAGAAGCGGCATTACTTTTCCCTTCAGCTTATACTGCCAATCAGTCCACTCTTTGGACACTTTGTAAAAATCTAGAGGGTGTTGAAGTTTTCTCTGATGAATTGAATCATGCCTCTTTAATTCAAGGTATAAAGAATGCAAATGTTGAATGCCATGTCTTTAGACACAATGACACAGAGCATTTGGAAGAGCTCTTAAAGACAGCTAATGCAAACACACCAAAAATAATTGTGTTTGAATCATTGTATTCAATGGAAGGTCTCCGGTCTCCTCTTCAAAAGATTATTGAACTCGCTAAAAGGTATGATGCTTTAACTTATTTAGATGAAGTCCACTCAGTTGGACTATATGGGCCAGAGGGTAGAGGTATTACCGCTGAAAAAGGGCTTGAGGAAGATATAGATATTATCAATGGCACTTTGTCTAAGTCATTCGGTCAAATGGGTGGTTATGTTGCAGCTAGTTCCGACATCATTGATTATATTAGAAGCTTTGCTCCTGGATTTATTTTTACCTCTTCTATGAATCCATCTATAGCAGCCGCTTCAATTACTAGTATAAAAATTGCAATGGAATCTGAGCATCTTAGGGACAATATTAGACATAATTCAGCCAGAATAAGATCGGGCTTAAGAGATCTTGAAATTCCTTTTCTCGAAAATGATAGTCATATTATCCCAATACATTTATATGATCCTAGGTTATGTAAAGGTGCGGCTAATCTTTTGATTGAAAAACATGGAATATATATCCAACCTGTTTTCCATCCTACTGTTCCAAAGGGTGATGAAAGGTTTAGAGTTACTATCACGCCCCGACATGAAGCTAGTGATATAGATCATTTTTTGAATGCTATAGATGATGTTTGGAAATCTATGGATTTAAAAAGAGCAGAGCCTACAGAGACAGAAAAAAAGGAAGTTTCAAGAATCTACTAGCTACAGATCTCCTTTCGCTCTTACTTCACTCTGGTCTATTGTGAACTGCTCACCATATCGCGCTTCAAGTTTCTTTTGATTTTCTGAAATCACTTCGACTGGATTAAGGTCTAAAGCCATGCAAGCTGTAACCCAATACCACATCACATCTCCTAATTCTCGTTTCATATGAAAGATATTGTCCTGATCGGCCGGCTTACCTTGTAGAATCATTTTTTTTACTATTTCTACAAATTCTCCTGTCTCACTTCCCAGACCGAGAGCAGCAGTAAGTAAACGAGGGGTATCGATAGGTGAATTATCTTGAATTTCATCTAAAGACTTTTTTAAGTCCTCTATTTTTAAGCTCGGATCACTGGTTACTTTTGTTACAAAATCACAATAAGTTTCAAAGAATTTTTCTGTATTTTTCATAGTTCAATGATACCTAAAGAATATGATATTCATAGGAGCTTTAAAAAAAAATAAATGTACCGATTTTTTTCTGATTTAGACCGAATAACTCAAGATTGGAAAACGTTTCTTAGTTAGAATATGCGTGTGGATGTATCAGAAATCTTCGAAAGTTTAAATGAACCTCAAAGGAATGCAGTAACCTCCGAATCAAAGAATTTACTTGTTCTTGCAGGCGCAGGCTCAGGAAAAACAAGAGTTATTGCACACCGAGTTGCATGGCTTATCAAAGCTGAAAATATAAATCCACATTCAATTTTAACTGTCACTTTTACCAATAAAGCTTCTAGAGAGATGCGCGGAAGAATTGAAGACATTGTTCAAGAAGAGATGGGAAATTTTTGGTGCGGAACTTTTCATGGAATCTCGCATCGATTATTAAGAACACATTGGGAAGAAGCTGGTCTTAGGAAGGAATTTGCGATTCTGGACTCAGAGGATCAATACAGGGTAATTAAGAGAGTGGTTAAGTCAATGGGATTGGATGATACCAAGTGGCCTCCACGACAGATTCAATGGTTTATAAATAAGCAAAAAGATGAATGCAGAAGATCAAAAGATGTGGAAGTGGCAGATGACTATTTCGCTGAGAAGATGACCGAAGTATATAAGGTTTATGAAGAGCTATGCGAGAGAGAAAGTTTAGTAGATTTTGGAGAATTACTGCTCAGAGTTTATATATTACTCAAAAGTAATGAAGAGGTCTTGAAGCACTATCAAAGAAGGTTTAGCCATATATTAGTAGATGAATTTCAAGATACTAATGAAGTCCAATATCAGTTTTTGAAACTTCTAGCTGATGGCGGCGCATGTTTTATGTCTGTAGGAGATGATGACCAATCAATTTATGGTTGGAGAGGTGCAAAAAGTGAAAACATCAATAGATTTACAACTGATTACAAAAATACTGAAATAATTAGACTAGAGCAAAACTATAGATCAACTTCAGTTATTTTGAATGCTGCAAATGCAGTCATTAAGAATAATCAAGGAAGAATGGGAAAGGAACTTTGGACTGATCAGAAAGAAGGAGAACCAATCTCTATATATTCAGCTTACAACGAAGATGATGAAGCTAGGTATGTTGTCGACAGCATACAGAATTGGGTAAACCAAGGAAGAAGTCTTGATGAAGTTGCTATCCTTTATAGGTCCAATGCACAATCGAGGGTACTTGAAGAGGCAATTTTGAGAGAATCCTTACCTTATAAGATTTATGGTGGTTTGAGATTCTATGAAAGAGCGGAAATCAAGAATGCTATGAGTTACTTAAGACTCTTATACGGTAGAGAAGATGACGCAGCATTTGAAAGGGTTATCAATATTCCTCCAAGGGGTATAGGTGCTAAAACTATAGATATAATTAGAGCTAAAGCCGCCGAAAAGAACATATCTCTATGGAAAGCTTGTGAAGAATTAATAGATATTGAAGAGTTAACAACTAGAGCATCTCAGTCAATTCAAGGGTTTATGTCTAGTTTCAATACTCTTGAGTCAGATACCAGAGATTTACCACTCAGAGATATAGTTGATATGGCTATTGAAAGAAGTGGGCTTATCGAATACCACAAGAAAGAAGCTGGTGAAAAAGGTAGGACGAGAGTTGAAAACTTATCGGAGTTAGTTGGTGCTGCCCGAGATTTTGAACCTGATTCTTTTGATGAACTGGAGGAGAGTGCCTTAAAGATGTTCATAGATCATGCCGCCCTTGATGCAGGAGAGACTCAAGCCTCAGAGCATGAGTCAGCGATACAACTTATGACACTGCATTCTGCCAAAGGGCTAGAATTTCCTCTGGTTTTTATAACCGGATTTGAAGAAGGACTCTTTCCACATAAATTATCTATAGAAGACCCAAATCAGTTACAGGAAGAGAGGAGGCTCTGCTATGTAGGTATGACTAGGTCTATGGAAAAATTATTTGTGACTCATGCAGAAATGAGAAATTTATACGGCTCGGAGAATTTTAATCCTGCTTCAAGGTTTTTAAGAGAGATACCTGATGAGCTAACCGTTGAGGTTCGCACAGGTGGCAATGTTTCTAGAACTTCAAAAACTACTTCAAGTATAGTTTCTGGAGAAGTTCCGGATACAAACTTTAAATTAGGACAAAGGGTTTTGCATGAGGCTTTCGGAGAAGGTGTGATTCTCAATTACGAAGGCGAAGGGGCCAATGCGAGAGTAGAGGTTAATTTTGATACAAGTCAAACTAAATGGCTCATGGTTGCTTACGCTAAACTGCAAAATATATAAAATAAGGTACTTAATATGAAAAGAATATTAGCTATAGGGACTTTCTTTGTTTTGATTTCTTGTTCGAGCACAGAAGAATCCACCAATGAAGATCAAGGATGTTTTTCAAATGGAGCAAAGAATTATAAATGGACTATGGTGACAACTTGGCCTAAAAATTTTCCTGGGCTTGGCATGGGACCAGAAAATTTTTCTAAATACGTAAATGAAATGACTTGCGGAAGGATGCAAATAAAAGTTTACGGAGCTGGAGAATTCGTCCCAGCTTTAGGAGTTTTTGATGCCGTTTCACAAGGAAATGTCCAACTTGGGCATGGCGCTTCTTACTATTGGACGGGAAAAGTAAAATCTTCTCAATTTTTTACCGCGGTACCATTTGGACTCACTGCTCAAGAAATGAATGGCTGGCTTCATTACGGAGGAGGTATGGAGCTTTGGGAAGAAGCTTATGAGCCTTTTAATATAATCCCATTGGCAGGAGGCAATTCTGGAGTCCAAATGGCTGGCTGGTTTAAAAAAGAAATTAACTCTTTGAGCGATCTAAAGGGTCTTAAAATGAGGATACCCGGTTTAGCCGGTGAAGTGTTCACTAGAGCAGGTGCAGAAACTGTAACCCTGCCGGGCAACGAAATTTTTCTTTCTTTGCAACAAGGCGTGGTTGATGCTGCTGAGTGGGTTGGACCATACAATGATTTGACCTTCGGCTTCCATCAAGTAGCTGATTACTACTATTACCCTGGATGGCATGAACCAGGCTCAACTATGGAAATTATTATAAATAAAGAAGCCTATGAGTCTTTACCAGATGATTTAAGGGCCATAATTAAATATGCTGCTAAATCAGCTAATCAGGAGATGCTCGACGAATACACTGCAAGAAATAATAAAGCTCTTACAGAACTTGTTGAGAAGCATGATGTTGATCTTAGAAAGTTACCAGATAATGTCCTCATAGAATTGAAGAAAATAACTGATGAAGTTATGGAAGATTTTATTAAAGATGATCCGATGGCGCAGAAGGTTTACAAATCTTATACAGAGTTCAAAGAACAAGTAATAAATTATCATAGGATTTCTGAGAAGGCATACATAGATACAAGAGAATTGGATTGAAGAATTTAGAAGTAAGAGATATAGGTCTGGAAAAGTATCAAGCTACTTGGAAGAGAATGCAGGAAGCAGTAAATCAAAAAGTAGGAAATGAACCAGATGAGTTATGGTTTGTGGAGCACTATCCTGTTTATACACTTGGGCATGCCGCTGAAGAGAAAAACATAATTCAAAATAATAATATTCCAATAGTCAGAACAGATAGAGGTGGCCAGGTAACGTATCATGGTCCAGGGCAGCTTATGATCTACTTTCTATTGAATTTAAGAAGACTAGGCTGGGGTCCAAAAAAATTAATTTGTGAGCTTGAAAGTATAATGATTGATCTCTTAAGTAAATACGGAGTAGATGCAAAAAGAAAGAATGGTGCTCCAGGTATCTATGTTCAAGAAAAAAAAATAGCTTCAATAGGTCTCAAGATAAAAAAAGGTCATTGTTATCATGGTATAAGCTTGAATGTAGATATGGACCTAAAGCCTTTTGAAGGAATAGCTACATGTGGAATTGACTCCTTAGAAGTAACGCAACTTAAAGATCTAGCGCATGTATCATTTGAGACAATTAAACAAGACTTAGTGAACATACTAAGGGAATATGCTTCTGAGGCTGCATAATGGATAACTTAATCCCTACTAAAACAATTAAAGAAAATGGCGTAGTTGCTATCAAGAATGGCATGAAACCGAATTCAAATAAGCTAATTCCTATCGAAAGAAAGCCTACTTGGCTAAAAGTAAAATCACAAAACTCAAGAAAGTTCAAAGAACTAAAGCGTATTGTCTCAGTTAAGAAGCTTCATACCGTTTGTGAAGAGGCAATGTGTCCAAACATTCAGGAATGCTGGAGTCATGGCACAGCAACCTTTATGTTGCTAGGTTCTGTTTGTACTCGTGCTTGCAAATTTTGTGCTGTTGATACTGGAAACCCCAAGGGTAAATTAGATAAAGAAGAGCCAATGAAAGTTGCTAATTCAATTGCTAATATGGATTTAAAATATGCCGTCTTAACTTCTGTTAACAGAGATGATTTGAGCGATGGAGGTGCAGGACATTTTTTTGAAACCATTCGAGCCATTAAAGAAAAAGCACCAGAAGTTATTATCGAAGCATTAGTTCCTGATTTCCTTGGAAATACGGAATCTATAGAAACACTTTTAGATTCCAATCTAGAAGTGTTTGCACAAAACCTTGAAACAGTAAGAAGATTGACAAAACGTGTAAGAGATCCTAGAGCTGGATATGATCAAACCTTAAAAGTTTTATCTCATGCTAAGCAGAACACTCAAAAAATTATCACAAAAACAAGTTTAATGTTTGGACTAGGCGAGACTAAAGAAGAGATCTTGGTAGCATTTGAAGATATCAAAAAAGCAGGAGTAGATGTCCTCACTCTCGGTCAATATATGCGACCTACTATAAATCACTTACCAGTAGAAAAATGGTATACACCAGAAGAATTTGAATATTTTAAAAAACTTGCAATAGAAATTGGTTTTCTAGAGGTTGCTTCTGGACCAATGGTGCGCTCATCCTATAGGGCCGACAGAATAGCCCATCTCATTTGAAAACTAATTTCCGTAAACTGCTTGTGGTAGAGCGGTCACCAACTCTGGAAAAATAGCTAGGGCTATTAAAACTCCCAGCTGAATAAAAATAAAAGGTATAACCCCTCTATATATATCCTTTGTTGCAAGAGTATCTGGTGCTACACCTCTTAAATAAAATAATGCAAAACCGAAGGGGGGAGTCAAAAAAGATGTTTGAAGATTTATGGCGATCATTATACCCAACCAAATTGGATCAACTCCCAGCATTAATAATGCAGGTCCAACAATGGGAACCACTACTAGTGTAATTTGAATAAAATCTAATATGAAACCTAGTAGGAAAATTATCACCATAACTACCAAGACGGCTCCGAATGCTCCTCCAGGTAATTCTGTAAAGATACCGGTTATAAGATCATCTCCTCCAAATCCTCTAAAAACTAATGAAAAAATTGATGACCCTAAAAGTATCATAAAAACCATTGCGGTAATTTCTGTTGTCGTTTCAACAGCTTCAGTGAGGTTTGCTCTGGTTAAACTACTTTTACTTACGGCTAGTAAAATAGCTCCGAGAGCCCCAACACCAGCTGCTTCTGTTGGAGTAGCAATACCCAAAAGGATAGATCCCAATACAGAAGTTATGAGGATAAAAGGAGGTAGTAAAGATGTCAGCAATATTTTCCACCTTCCTGAGACTATAGTTACTACTTGTGATGGAGCCATCTTAGGCGATAGATAAGCTCTAATGATTACATAAAATGCGTAACAAAAAACCAGAATAAGGCCTGGAATAATTGCCCCCATAAACAGATCACCAACTGAAACAGTTCTTGCGGAGAAATTACCAATGCTCAGCTGAGATTGTTGATAAGCAGCAGATAAAACATCTCCTAATATCACCAATGCTATTGAAGGCGGAATAATTTGACCTAGAGTTCCTGTCGCGCAGATAGTTCCTGCAGAAAGACTAGAGTCGTAGTTTCTGGACAGCATAATAGGCAAAGAAATCAATCCCATTGCTATAACTGTGGCACCAACTATTCCTGTACTTGCTGCTATTAAGGCTCCAACGAATATAACAGATATAGCTAGACTGCCCCTAAAGCCACCAATAACCTCCGCCATATTACTCAGTAAGTCTTGCGCTAGATTTGATTTTTCTAGCAAAACACCCATGAAAACAAATAAAGGAACAGCGACAAGAGTCATATTTGTCATATCTCCATAAAGCCTATTCGGAATTGCTCCCAAGAAAGCACTTTCAAAGGTTCCTGTGACTACTCCTAGTCCGGCAAAAATAAGTGCAGTTCCTGCTAATGAAAAGGCTACAGGAAAGCCTGCTAGTAAGACTAAGCAAATTACACCAAACATTAACAGCGGTATGAATTCAATCATGGTGCTTAATAATTAGATATGATTTTAGGATTTCAGAAAGACTTTGAAGCGAGAGCAGGACAGCAACTGCTATGAGCAAAGATTTTTGTATGTAAACAAAGGGTAGACCATCTGGCTCAGGTGAAACCTCCATAATTCTCCATGAAAATTCCACGTAACCCCATGAATAGAGAAGTATTGTCCAACATACCGGTTGGAGGAAAATGACGTTACCAAGTAAATCTACAAGAGCTTTTTGAGACTTATTAAAGTTTCTGTAAAAGATGTCTACTCTAACATGAGCTCCTCTTTTTAAGGCAAACGCAGCACCTAGAAGGAATAAACTACCATGAAGATACAGAACTACATCTTGCAAGAAAACAGAACCCATATCCATGCCATATCTCATAATAACCACGAGACAAGTTATCAGAACCATTATTGCAACGAACCATGAGCAAATCTTTCCAGTTAATTCTGAAAATCTATCTAAGTTTCTGCTAATGCCTTCCAAGGTAAATCTATTTTTGTTAGCGACAAATTCAATTATAATTGAGGAGAGGTATTTATGAACTTACAATTTACAGAAGAAGAATTAGATTTTCAAAAGGAAGTAAGAGACTGGATAAAGGATAATTATCCTGAAGATATGAAAGACAGACTCATGAACTCTCCTAATGGCCATGTTACTAAAGAAGAGCATGTTAAATGGCAGCAAGCGCTTTATTCTAAAGGTTGGGCTGGTGTAAATTGGCCTAAAGAATATGGTGGTGCTTCTTTTACTGCCTCACAAAAATATTTGTTTAGTAAAGAGATGGCGGCAGCAAGAGCCCCTGGCTTTACTGCTTTTGGTATTTCAATGGTTGCCCCCGTTATCATGGCTTTTGGAACTGATGAACAGAAGGCAAAATACCTTCCTGACATTCTTTCTTCAAAAGTATGGTGGTGTCAGGGTTATTCTGAACCAGGATCTGGTTCGGATCTTGCTTCACTTAAAACAAAAGCTGAAGATAAAGGGGATCACTACCTTGTGAATGGAGCCAAAACTTGGACAACAATGGCGCAACATGCCGATATGATTTTTTGTCTTGTTAGAACAAGTCAGGAAGACATTAGGCAGAAAGGAATTTCTTTTTTACTCATTGATATGCATTCTGAAGGAATTGAAGTCCAACCTATCAATACTTTAGACAATACCCCAATAGGGCATCACGAAGTCAACACTGTATTTTTTGAAGATGTCAAAGTACCCAAAGAAAATTTAATTGGTGAGGAGGGAAAGGGCTGGACTTATGCAAAGTATTTATTGGAGTTTGAGAGAGGTAATGGCTATTCCTCAGAGCTTTACCAACAGCTTCAACAGCTGAAGGTAAAAGCGGAGTTAGAAGATGTCAATGGTAACAAGTTGTCAGATGAACAAGGTTTCATGGAAGAAATTGCTAAATTAGAAGTCCAAATTAATGCAATGGAAGCAACTGAGTTAAGGATTCTAGGAAGTTTATCAGCCGGTCAGAATGTTGGTCCTGAGTCATCTCTCTTAAAGACTAGAGGGACTGAGATAGGCCAGGCCATAACAGAACTGGCAGTAGAACTGGTTGGTTACTACGGATTGCCATTTCATAATCCTGGTCCTGAGATCGGAAATAATGAACCCGCCATAGGCAGCAGATTTGCAAATACTGCAGCTCCTAGATATTTCAATTATAGAAAGGCCAGTATTTATGCTGGTTCTAATGAAATACAAAGAAATATAATGGCAAAACTAGTTTTAGGTTTAAGTTAATGCTGATATTAGTATCTCCTGCAAAGACTCTAGATTACGAGTCTGATATAAATATTGATGACTTCTCAGTAGCCTCACATCTTTCTGATAGTGAGATTCTCATAAAAGAATTACAGAAAAAGAGTCCGGATGAACTCTCTTCCTTAATGGGGTTAAGCGAAAAATTATCTGTTCTCAATTTTGAAAGAAATATGAATTGGACTAAGCCTATCAAACCAAATGGTACTGCTAGGCAATCTATCTTCGCTTTCAAAGGAGATGTTTATCAAGGCTTAGATGCGCTTTCTCTCTCCAAGTCAGAAATTAATTATGCTCAAAAAAATCTATGCATTTTATCGGGACTCTATGGCTTACTTAAGCCATTGGATCTTATGTATCCTTACAGATTGGAAATGGGGACTAAATTTAAAACTGAACGTGGTAATAATCTATATGATTTTTGGGGATCGAAGATAAGCACCTCTATTAACCAGATTTCTAAAGACAATAAATCAAAAGCAATTGTCAATCTAGCATCTGTAGAATATTTTTCAGTTCTCAAAAATAAAACAATAGATTTACCAGTTATCAATCCTGTTTTTAAGGATTTTAAAAATGGCGAATACAAAATTATAAGTTTCTTCGCCAAGAAGGCTAGAGGGTCCATGGCTCGATTTATTATTCAAAATAAGATTAAAAAAGCTGATGACCTACAAGAATTCAATCTTGATGGCTACCGCTTTAGTAAAAAGGATTCTAAAGAATATTCGCCCGTCTTCTTAAGAAAAGGTTAAACGCCTACCTCTCCATCTAAATACTTTCTTCTTGGAAGCATATCCTCGAATTCTGGTTCAGTATTCTCTGCCTTTGCTTTAAATGCTACGGACATTTCGTCACTAATTCCAACTGCCGTATTCCACAATGCTATATGATTCAATGACTCTTCCACAGTGTGATCTCTGCCATAATTTAGTGATTCTTTTGTTCCCGCGATAGCAAGCGGGCCTTTTGAAGCAATTTCAGCAGCCACCTCCATAACCCTTTCCATCATTTCTTCTTTAGTTTCAAATACTTCATTTACTAGACCATGTTTCATTGCTTCTTCTGGAAGGAATCTTCTACCTGTATAAGCCAATTCTCTAACAACACCTTCGGGTATCAGTCTGGGAATTCTTTGTAAGGTACCTACATCCGCAGCCATACCGATATTTATTTCTTGGATACAGAAGAAAGCATCCGATGTGCAGTATCTCATATCTGTAGCTGTAGCAAGGTCTACACCACCACCTACACAAGCGCCTTGCACAGCTGCAATTACAGGCATTCTGGCCTTTTCCAAACAAGTAATTGTGTGCTGTAGATCTAGTGTCACTCGATATCCAGATTCTTTTCTCATACCCATATGAGCATTGGGTTGTTTATCTGAGGGAGAGAAGTTAGCTAAGTCCATTCCAGCACAAAAGTGCTTACCTTCTCCTGACAATACTATAACCCTCGCAGATGCATCATCTGAGATGCTCTCGACCAGGTGAGGAAGCTCGGACCAAAAAGCTTTATTCATGGTATTGTATTCGTCTGGTCTAGACATTTTGATATGAGCTATTTTGTTTGTAATTTCTAAATCAAAGCAAGTGTATTCCATTTTTATCTCCGTATTTCTAGATAGTTTCAGCTAAATCAATGATTTCATCAACTTTTACTTTTAATTGGTCAACATGATCAAACGCTTTGTTGTGAGGCATCACAACTTTTCTTTCCCTGCTAAGCAGGTCTAAACCTTTTTTTAGTTCTTGAGCACTCTCTATCAACTTAGTTTTGTTTTCCATATTAATTTTTTATATGACCTTTGGATGATATATTGTAGAAGAAAAGAGAGATTCAAGAAATGGAAGTTTCAAAATTAACAGAAATATCAAATTTAGTTCTTGAGGCAGTAGAACTGGCTTCGGATATTGTTATGGAAATATATAATTCTGGTGATCTTAGAGTAGAGGATAAATATGACGGATCCCCTGTAACGATAGCTGATAAGAAATGTCACGAAATCCTCTTCAATTCCCTTAAATCTATTGATGTCAACATACCTATATTATCTGAAGAAGGCGACACTGAAGAAAATAAAGAGGATTTGTTTTGGTTAATTGATCCCTTAGACGGGACGAAGGAATTCATTAATAAGAATGGAGAATTTACTGTAAATGTTGCACTTATTGAAGACGGTATGCCAATTCTCGGTGTAGTATCGGCACCAGCAGTTCATGAAACCTTTATTGGTTTCGCGGGAAGAGCTTTCAAGATACTAGGCAAAGAGAAGACTGAAATAACTTCTCAAAAACAGAGTGAAGAATTCTGTCTCGTGACGGTGAGCAAAAGCCATAAGAGTGAAAAGGATCAGGCATTTATTAATCTCTGTGAAAAAAAATTTACTGAGGTTAAAGAGCTGCCAACTGGGAGTTCTTTAAAGTTGTGTCGTGTCGCGGAAGGCAAGGCAAATATTTACAGCAGGTTAGGTCCAACCTACCAATGGGACATCGCTGCAGGACAGGCAGTTGTTGAAGCGTCCGGTGGTCTTATATCCAGTTTAGATGGTCAAGCTTTGACTTATGATTTTATTTCAGAGAAAAAAAATCCCTTATTTTATTGTTCAGGCGATCCCTCATATCCGTGGCAAGATATTTTCGGAAAGTTAATCTAAATTAAGAATAATCTTTCCAATATTTTCATCTGATTCCATTATTGAGTGAGCTTTTTCGCAATCTTCGAAGGACAGGATCTGATAGATTATAGGTTTAAGATCGCCTGAATCAAATAATGGCATAACTTTGCTAGAGAGATCTTCCATAACTCTAGCCTTTGTTTCCAAGTTTCTTGCTCTAATGGTTGATCCTATTACCTTGTGCCTTTTTATCATTAAATGCCCAAGATTTATATTTGCTTTGGCACCGCCCATTAAACCAATAATAATTAATTTGCCCTCTAATCCAAGGACACTTAAGTTCTTCTCAAAATACTCTGCACCTACTGGATCTAAGATGATGTCTACTCCGTTTGGAGACCATTCTTTAATCTTTGAAAATATATCTTTTGATCTCATTTCTCCTGCTGAAGCTCCTAAGTTTAGACAGAAATCAATTTTCTCTTGGGTTCCTGCACTCACAAAACTATCGCAACCAAAAGCCTGAGCTAACTGTATCCCAGCTGTTCCAATACCACTTGCACCAGCGTGAAAGACAATTTTATCTCCTTCTTTCATATGAGCCTCTATGAACAGATTCAACCAACATGTGGCATAAACTTCTGGAATTGACGCACCTTCAGCCCAACTAAGTTTAGGTGGCTTGAGAATTGCATGGTTTTCGGGACAAGTTACATATTCTGCATACCCACCACCTGCCAAAAGTGCAATAACTTCATCTCCTGGTTTCCTAGAGCTTACATTTTTCCCAATACTCTCAATTATGCCGCTACATTCCAGTCCTAAAATTTCACTTTCACCTGCAGGAGGAGGGTATAAGCCATTCTTTTGCGCAATATCAGCACGGTTCAAACCAGCTGCTTTGACCTTGATAAGTACCTCATTATCTTTTAATACTGGTAATTCAATGTCTTTAATTTCTAGTTTCTTCTCAATAATTTCTATAGCTTTCATAACTTTATAAATATCATTCTCTAGTCCTTTCAATTTAATTTAAAAATCAAAATTTGCACCTTTAATCACTTAAACTGTAAAATTCGCATAGATTATGCCTAAAAAAGCGCTTAAGAGTGAAAATTCTGCGGGTACAGCCCTTCAGGAAATGGAGGCTCTAGCACCTGGTGGTGACCTTCAAGCTTATATAAATTCAGTGCATAGCATTGGTGTTTTAACGTCTGAAGAAGAGAAAAAACTGGCTGAAGATTTATATTATAGAAATGATCTTGATGCCGCTAGAAAGCTAGTTTTAGCACACTTAAGGTTTGTTATATATGTTGCGAAGACTTATTCAGGATACGGCCTACCTGAATCAGACCTTATTCAAGAAGGGAATGTAGGCCTCATGAAGGCAATAAGGAAATTTAATCCTGAAATGGGGGTAAGATTGGTATCTTTTGCAGTACATTGGATTAAAGCTGAAATCCATGAATATGTTCTGAAGAACTGGAAAATAGTCAAAATCGCCACTACCAAACCACAGAGAAAGTTATTCTTTAATTTGAGAAGTAAAAAGAAAGGCCTTGGATGGTTAACAGAAGAAGAAGTAGAGTCCATGGCTAAAGATTTAGGGGTAAAACCTTCAGAGGTAAGAGAGATGGAAAAAAGATTAAGTGGTAATGACTTGCCCTTTGATCCTCTTGCAGATTCAGATGATGATGAAGCTTCTTATTCCCCGTCTCAATACTTGGAAGATGAAGATGCCAACCCTGCAGATATATTTGCAAAAGAAAGCTTGGATGAAACGAATACTAGTCAATTATACGAAGCAATAAACAAGCTTGATGATAGGAGCAGAGATATACTTCAAGACCGATGGTTAGCAGATGAAAAACTCACGCTTCATGAGTTAGCTGAAAAATATGGTATTTCTGCTGAACGTGTTCGCCAAATAGAAAAAAATGCAATGAAAAAAGTGAAGCAGTCTTTCTCTGCAGGAGAATAACTTGTCTTTTCAAAATAGACTCAAGAGTTTTGTCTTGAGGAGAGGGAGGATAACCTCTAATCAGTCAAGGGCACTCTCAGAGCATTGGGATAAGTACATTCTAGATAATGAAGAAAAACTTAATAATATCTGGAGTCAATACCCTTCAGTTTTAGATATAGGTTTTGGATCAGGAGAGACTACTGCATATTTAGCTAAGAGAAAGCCTGAAATGTTAATTTTAGGAGCTGAGGTTTATCTGTCTGGAATAGGATCTCTTTTAATTAAGGCAAATGAAGAGTCACTAAATAATATTAAAATATTAAACTCAGATATTGTTCCTTTTTTGGAAAATAAAGTATCAGACAACTGCTTTGATCTAATCTTAATGTTTTATCCTGATCCGTGGCCAAAGAGAAAGCACCATAAAAGAAGATTATTACAAAAAGACTTTATTGATCTAATAAATAAAAAACTCAAACAAAATGGCACCTTCTACTTTAAAACAGACTGGATTCATTACTTCAATGAAACGAAGAAGCTTTTAATTAATAATCCAAATTGGAGAATTTTACAAAAAGAGAATCTCGAGGAATATTTAGTGAACCTCCCTAGGACATCCTTTGAAAATAAGGCCCTACAGGCAAAAAGAAAATTAAATGAGCTTATTCTACAAAAGACTTATTAAATAATTCTGAGATTTTATTGAGTAGCGTTTTAAAAGCCTCAGATCTGTGAGATATACTATTTTTCTCATCTTTCTCGAGTTCTGCTAGATGCTTTCCGTTCTCTGTAATAAAAATTGGATCATATCCAAAGCCATTTATTCCTTTGAATTCTCTGGCAATTGAACCTTCAAGGGTACCATTACTTTGAATTATCTTACCTTCAAAATATCCAACCAGACAACATCGAAATCTTGCACTTCTTTTGTCTTCCTGCAGCCCATCTAAATTTTTAATTAATTTTAAGCAATTATCATTATCTAAGCCCGTTTTAGAATATCTCGCAGAGAATATTCCAGGACTGCCATTTAATGCATCAACTTCTAGTCCAGAATCATCACCTATAGCAGGTATACCTAGTTGTTTTGAAATGAACTCAGCTTTTATAAGGGCATTTTCATAGAAGGTATTTCCTGTTTCCGGTGGTAGATCTTTTATGATTTCAGGGATTTTAATGAATTCGTAAGGTGTGCCCTTTGCCAATTCCTCGAACTCTTTAAGTTTGCCATTATTTTTCGTAGCAATTGCTATTTTCATTTAGAGATCTTATACATGGCAGTTGTGGCAAATAAATTTGGTACTACTTTAGCCAATACACTTTCTTTCCCAAATTTATCAAAAAAGCATTTTTCTCTTATATTAATTCCACATTCACTACAAAGATTCTCAAAATCCTTAATGGTACATAAATGAATATTATCTGTATCATGCCAGGTATTTGGCAATGTTCCTGTCACGGGCATCTTGCCTGATAGTAAGAGATTAATTCTTGTAGTCCAATAACCAAAATTAGGAATTGTAACAATGCTCTCATTTCCAATTCTTGTTACCTCTTGAAGAGCTTTCTTGGGTTCCCTTAAGACTTGAATAGTTTGGCTCATAATCACTACATCAAAACTATTGTCGCTAAAGTTCCCTAAACCTTCATCAATATTTTGATGAATAACATTTAGACCAGAATGGATGCATTTATTAATATCATCTTGATTTATCTCTACTCCTAGTACTCTAGACCCCCATTCTTTGGATAAAATATTTATTATCTCACCATCTCCACAACCTAGATCTAGAACTTCAGACTCTTTATCTATCCAATTTTTTATAACTTCAATAGTATTCATTTAATTTTCAAGAAAAGCCGATAAACCCTTCACATAATCTTCATTTGCAAACAAAAATGAGTCGTGTCCATGAGGACTATCAATTTCAAGGTAACTCACATTTTTTTTGGCTTCGATAAGGGCATTTACAATTTCCTTTGATCTTTCAGGAGCAAACCTCCAATCAGTTGAGAAAGATACAACTAATAACTGTGCCTCAATGGACTCAAAGGCACTTACCAATTTGCCTTCAAAATTACTTGCTGGATCGAAGTAGTCAAGAATCTTTGTCATCAGAAGATAAGTATTAGCATCAAAACTTTCTGAAAAAACATCACCTTGATACCTTAAATAACTTTCTATTTCGAACTCCGCATCATAACCAAAATTTAATTTTTCCTTTTTCAGTTCTCTTCCAAATTTGCTCCTCATTGCTTCCTCAGAGAGATAAGTAATGTGCCCTACCATTCTCGCTAATTTGAGACCTTGTTTTGGGTACTTACTTTTATCTAGATATCTACCTCCTTCAAAATCTGGATCATTTAATATGGCTTGTCTTGCAACTTCATTGAAAGCTATATTTTGTGCACTTAACTTCGGTGCTGCAGCAATAATTCCTGCTTTTTTTATTCTTTTAGGATAAAGATAGGACCATTCAAGAGCTTGCATTCCACCTAGACTGCCTCCCATGACAGCATGCCATTTTTCTATGCCCAATAAATCAGAAAGTTTGGCTTGTGAATTTACCCAATCTCTTACTGTGATAATTGGAAAGTCAGGTCCATAATAATCTCCAGTATCGTGGTTAATTGAATTTGGTCCGAGTGAACCGTGACAACCACCTATATTATTTGGGCAAACTACAAAAAATTTGTTCGTATCCACAGCTTTTTCTGGGCCAATAAGAGAATCCCACCAGCCTGGTTTTTCTTCATTTTCATATTTTCCAGCAGCATGATGATTACCACTCAATGCATGACAGATAAGTATCGCATTCGTCGCATCTGCATTAAGAACACCATAAGTTTCATAAACCAGTTCTATATCATTGAAACTTTGGCCGCACTCAAGCTCAAATTTACCCTTTAGAGTAACTTTTTGTGCCTTTACTTTTCCTATCGAATCACTCATAAAAAAACCTGTTTGCCTCAGCACAACAGGTTTAATTTAATGCATTAGCTGTATTTCAATTAAACGCCCGCAAGCTGTGTCAAATCGGCGAAAGCACTATTATATTGAAACTATCTTTAGAAACCAACTGACAACCAAACTGGCAATCCAGATTCAATAGCAAACTGAACAAATATTGATTGCAAGAAGTTCAATAAGATGAAAGCGAATATAGGTGAAAAGTCTAGCCCTCCCATAGGGGGCAAGAATATTCTAAATGGACTAAAAAACTTATCCGACATTTGTCTAATTAAAACTATGGCTGGATGAAAATTATTCCCAGCTACAAAACTTAAAATTATTCCTCCCAATAAAATCCACCAAACCATTTTAAGCATCAATAAAATAACTGAGTAGGTAGACCACATTAAAATCTTTACAGGATCATAATCAACCGATCCTGCCATCACAGCTAGATAAAAGGCTCCTGCTTGAATAAAAACAGCTACTAGAAATGAGGCGAAGTCTATGTTCTTGAAGGGCTTTATAGCTGATCTAAGAAATTGACTTGGCAAGTCTACTGCCCTAATTATTCCTTGGACTAAAGGATTATAGTAATCCACTTTAAGAAGACGAAACATAAAGTTAAAAACTACACCAAGAGTAAAAACATCCATTAAAGCTTTGAAAAGGAAAAAGGTTGCTTCCGACATTAATCTTCTCCTAATTCAATTGATTTCTTTTCAGCAGCTATCATAGATTTGCTTAAGATTTCCTTTAACCCCTCTGTCTCAAATTCTTCTATTGCTGTTTGGGTTACTCCTCCAGGTGATGTTACTTTCTTTCTTAAAACATTAGGAGATTCATCTGAATTAAGAACCAGATTTGCAGCACCCGAAATCATCGATGCAAGTAAATCTTTCTTTTCTTGTTCGGGAAGATGTAAGTTTTTCGAGGAGTCCAGCAAAGATTCAATTAGGTAAAATATATATGCTGGGCCTGATCCAATTAGGGCTGTAAAAATATCTATATCTTTTTCATTGATATGAGTAATTTTTCCTACACATTCAAATAAAAGTTTGGCATTTTCAATATCATTTGATTGTGCATTACTGTTAGCACAAATTGCAGTCACACCTTCCATAATACTAGCAGGAGTATTTGGCATAGCCCTTATCACTCTCATGGGAGATCCTAATTGAGATTCTATCTTCTCAATCTTTACTCCAGCAGCAATAGAGATTATCAGAATATCTTTATCTGTAGCTACATCTTTTATTTCATCAATTACAGCTTGGACAATATTTGGCTTCACAGCGAGAATGACAATATCGGAATTATCCACTATCTCGAGATTATTATTTGTAGTTTTTATCCCGAAGTCTTTAGAGAGCTTTTCTAAATGTTCCTGCTCTGGTGAAGAGGCAATGATCTTAGAGGCACTTTGATCGCTATTGATTAAGCCAGATATAAGTGCAGTTGCCATATTACCAGCACCTATAAACCCTATAGTTTCTTTAATATTATTCATTTTCTTGGACCAAATATACCTGTACCCACCCTTATCATTGTAGCTCCTTCCTGAATAGCTGCAGCATAATCTGATGACATGCCCATTGATAGGGTATCAAAGTTATTTCCTTTTTCATTTAATGCTAAACATATATTTTTCAACATTCCGAAAATCTCTTTCTGCGCTTCTAGAGCTTCTCTTGGTCTGGGTATTATCATCAATCCTCTTATTTTCAGATTTTCTAAGGATTTAGTTTGTTCAATAAAACTATCAATTTCTTTTAGATCTAGACCAGACTTATTTTCCTCATTATCTATGTTGATTTGGAGGCACACATTCAGAAAACCTCTTGATTTGGGTCTAGCGTTATTAAGTTTCATAGCCACTTTTACACTGTCGACGGTATGCACCCAGTCAAAAATTTCAGCTATTCTTTTTGCTTTTCTTGACTGAATAGATCCTATGTAATGCCAGACTAACTCTTTTGGCAAATTTTCAATTTTCTCTTCAGCCTCTTGAAGATAATTTTCACCAAAATGTGTTAAACCACTTTCATAAGCTTCTCTTATACTATCGATCGTCTGTGCTTTACTTGCACCTATCAAGATTATTTCATCGGTCTTTCTGCCAGAAAGCTTACAATTTTCTTCAATATCCTGGTTAATCTTGCGTAAGTTGCTGGAGATCACTTTCTACATTTCATGAGGAGCATTTATACCCAGAACGGTGAGCCCATTATAAATAACTTGCTTTACTCCACTCAGCAAAAACAATCTAGAGTTCATAAGCTTCTGATCTTCAACTATAAATTTTTCAGTATTGTAGTAACTATGAAAAATACTTGCCAAGTCTTTTAAGTAATAGCAAATTAAATGAGGCTCGCTTGCTAGAGCTGCTCTTTCAATTAAAGGAGGATACTGTTTAAGAATTTTCTGTATTTCTATCTCTTTGTTGGAATCCAATAATCCAAGTTCTGATGTAGTCAATTCTTCTTCTTGAACTTTGGACTTACGTAAAACACTGCATATGCGAGCATGTGCGTATTGTATATAGTACAGAGGATTATCTTTAGACTGCTCTTTCGCGAGGTCTAAATCAAAGTCTAAATGTTGATCAGCTTTTCTATTAATATAAAAAAATCTTGCTGCTTCTGATGTAACCTCTTCTATGAGTTCTTTAAGTGTAATAAATTCACCGCTTCTAGTAGACATGGTCACTTTTTTCCCTGCCCTAATTAAATTAGCAAATTGAATAAAGACCACTTCAAGCTTTTCTACATTCTTTTCACTTGCTTCCATGGCCGCCTTCACTCTTGGAAGATAGCCATGATGATCTGAACCCCAAATATTGATTATCCTATCGTATCCGCGATCATATTTGTCTAAGTGGTAGGCAACATCAGAGGCAAAATAAGTAAATTCACCATTACCTCTTTTTAAAACTCTGTCCTTATCATCTCCAAGTTCTGAAGATTTAAACCAAATAGCACCTTCTTTTTCGTATACAAAACCTTTAGATGAAAGTTCATCAATAGATTGATCAACCTTGCTAAGATCATGCGATTCACTTTCATAAAGTGAAGATTCTGAAAACCATTTATTGTGATCGACGCCAAATTCTAATAGATCTTCCTTTATTAACTCTAATATTTCTCTGAGAGCAAAATCTCTAACATAAGAAAATTCATCATTTAGCTTAGATTTGATGCTATCAATAACCTCGTCAGTATGTTTTTCAGCTTCTTCGTTCTCATATTCTAGAAGGCTTTTTATTTCATCATCATCATCAAACAGCTCATCAGATCTTAACTTCTTTAAATGTTGTGCAATGACAATAAGATAATCGCCCTGATAACCGTTATTTAACATTTTTATGTTCTTGTCGAATATCTGTGCATATCTAATCCATAAGCTCACGGAAAGAATATTCATTTGTCTCCCAAAATCATTTACATAATATTCTTCATCTACTTGAAATCCTGCTTCCTTCAAAAGTCTCGACAATACAGATCCAAAAACTGCACCTCTTCCGTGCCCAACATGTAAAGGACCTGTTGGATTGCTTGAGACATATTCGATAAGAACCTTTTTATTATTGGATTCAAATTTTCCAAACTTATCTTTTTGAATTGAGATATCTCTCAAAATTGCGCCATGCGACTCTTTAGATAAGAAAAAGTTGATAAAACCAGGGCCTGCAACATCAACTTTTACTATTTCCTTGTCAGTTATAAATTTGCCTTTAATTTCTTCAGCAATCTCTTTAGGATTTCTTTTTAGGGGTTTGGCTAGCACTAAAGCTATATTGCTAGCGAGATCACCATATTGATTCTCTTTATTGTCTTGGATGCTTATTTCAAATTCATCATGAATAGATTCTGAACTCCCATACAAATCTATAATTATGCTACGCAAGCTCTCCTTAATTTTTTCTTTCATGGGGCAGTTTATTTTCGACCTTGATACTCTCCATTTCTCGTATCAATTGTGACGAGTTCACCTTCTGATACAAATAGAGGTACTTTTATTATTGCTCCAGTTGAAAGCGTTGCAGGCTTTGTGCCTCCTGTGGCAGTATCCCCTTTCACCCCAGGATCTGTTTGTGTGATCTTTAGATCAACGA
Source organism: uncultured SAR86 cluster bacterium (assembly GCA_902611645.1). Taxonomy (GTDB): domain Bacteria; phylum Pseudomonadota; class Gammaproteobacteria; order Magnimaribacterales; family Magnimaribacteraceae; genus Magnimaribacter. Next base: position 189,662 of record CACMAF010000001.1, read on the forward strand.
AAGTAGGAGCGACTACAGATATTGGTTTTTCATTCCAAAGAAGTACTTTACAAATATCCTCTTCAGTAACCCATTTCTCAAGATCAGAAACTATATCTAGAGCTACTGGAATTTGTTCATAAGTATCGGGATGCATAAAAAACCACGCACTACCATCGCTGTATAGAAATTGCATGTCTAATTCCTCAATATCTGCTGCTTCAAGAGATTCACCAACTTTACAAGTTTTTTCTCCAACCCTTCCTGTAAGGTAGTTTCTAAACTTAATTTTACTAAAAGCCTGCCCTTTACCAGGTTTATTGAATTCTTCTTCAATAATCACGCAAGGGTCGTTATCGATTATTATTTTTAAACCGACTTTGAAGTCACTAGTAGAATACGATACCAAGATTTCTTCCTATATATTTTTCAATGAAACTAGTTTGTTTCCAAATTTTACAAGCTTATTTTCTTTCAAGGAATCTAAATCTAATTTATATGAGTCCTTAAAAATTAGTATTACTGTTGATCCCATTCGGAAATAAGCCAATTCATCTCCTTTTTTAACATTAGTATGTTTGGGCGGACCTATTTTCCACTCTTCGACTAATTCTTTTCTAGAACACTCTTTGTTATTAATCCAAAAGGGCACAATACTCCCTACAATAGAGGCACCCACTGATACTAGAGCATATTCAAGACTGTTTGAAACAATGTGTAAAATAGATCTCTCATTTTTTATATAAAGACGTGGAATGGATTCTTGGGCTCTTTTATTGACACTATATAGTGAAGATCCTAGATGATTAGAATGAACTATCTCCCCATCCCACGGACAATGTATTCTGTGGTAGTCCGTTGGAGCTAAATAAATAGTTATGAAATAGCCCCCTTTATATTTGTTTTGATAATCTATTCCAACAAGTTCATGTAGTTCATAGTTATGTTTCTTTGCTTGCAAAAGTTTCCCGCCTTCAATAAAACCATGACTTACAATTTCACCGTCTACAGGAGAGATGAAACTGTTTTGTGATAATTCAATTATTCTTGAATCTTTTGCTAATTTCCTAGTAAAAAAATCATTATAAGAACTGTAACTATTTATATCCTTATTCATTGCCTCCTCAAGGTTTGGTTTATAGAAGGCTACAAAAGTTCTTATTAACAAATTCTTGATGATTTTTATCTTGCAGTTAGCTAATGCTCCAGCCATGAATGTTAGAAAAATATGAGGGATCATCTTTTGCATCATGTAATTTTTTTGAAAGAAAATAATTTAGGCATCTTATTTATATAAGAAGAATAATCAGGATATTTCTTTAATAAATTCCCTTCAATCTTAGGTATTAAAATCTTATAAATGATAAAGATTGCAATTAATAGTCCTATAAATGACCATTCTGTACCAACACCTCCAAAAGCAAGAATTTGAAGTCCTGTAAGAAAGAAAATAATGCCAGTAATATTTGGATGTAGAACATAGGTTTTTGACCCTTCGATAAAGAAGCCGGCTCTTTTAGTTCTTTCTTTTATCTGCTTATTACCTATGTATTCTATGAAGAACCCTATTAAACATAAAATTACCCCGATATTGTCAAAAAAGCTTAGTAGCGAAAACCCTGACAAATAATTTAAAGAAAAAACAGAGCTGAAGCATATTATTTGGAACGAAGAGAGTCGAATGATGTTGATTAACAGTACAAAATACTTTTTATCAGAAATTTGGCGTCTAACCAATGCAAGAAAGTCCTCTAACAAAAGGGATTTAATTGATTTATAAGAAGAAAAGGACTTCAAGCACCATAATATTAGAAAAATATTTGCTGCGAGTTGTCTGTTTGAAATTTCAGAAATTTGAAATACGGCTTGGACAATCATGCCAAATAAACAACTTGCAAGCACTGGTAGAAAAAAAAACTTAATTAAAATTCTAGGACTTTTTTTCTTAATAGACATTGAGACTAATCCAATTAAGATAATTGAATTGAAAAATAATAAAATCAACAAAAACTCAAAATTTGACATCTTCTAGATTTTCATGATTTACAGTTATTTCTCGTTGCATTGAACCTTATTTCTCTCTATAGTTTAACCGTTCGCAGCGGGGAATGCTGAATTTGTGTGGTGCAAAATCTCTTGATATATATTTGCCTTACAAATTATTTATCTACTTTGCGAACAGATAAGAAATAGGAATTTAGATATTAGGAGATAGCTATGTCGCGTCTTTGTAAAATAGTTTTCATACTGGCAGGATTATCAGTAGCAAACTTAGGATTTACCGATCAAATACAACCTCTGTTAGATGTAGGAGCTGCTAGACAAGTTGCAGAGAAAACATCTCAATCGAAAATTGATGAAATGGATGAACAAACTTCAGTGATTGTAAGTGAATTCAAAACTGTAAGTAAACAAATAGAGGGTTTAAGAGTTTATAACGCTCAAATGAGACAACAAATACAACGTCAAGAAGAACGCTTAAAAGAAATTGATAGAACTCTAAAAGAAGCACAAGTAATGCAAAGACAGATACCTCCTTTTACACGAAGAATGTTGGCTGGTGTGGAGACTTCTATAGAGTTAGATCTTCCTTTTCATCTTGCAGAAAGGAAAGAAAGAATAGCCTTTGCCAAGGCTGCCTTAGATAATCCGACCGTTTCTCCTGCTGAAGGATTAAGGCAAGTTCTAGAGGCATTTAATGTCGAGGCAGAATACGGTAGAAAGATAGATGCATACAAAGACAGCATCGTCATTGATGGAGAATTAATAGAAGGTAATGTATTGAGAGTTGGAAGACTTGCTATGGTCTTTCAAACTGCTGACGAAACCCAGACCCATGCATGGAATAATTCCACAAGAGCATGGGAAGAACTAGATAACAGTTATAGGAATCCAACAAGACGTGGTCTTAGGATTGCCAATAAATTAGCAACGGTCGATTTAATGGAATTACCTTTGCCAGCAGCAACGGAGGCAAACTAAAATGAAGAACATTAAACTTTTTATATTTCTTGTAAGTTTCGGCTTAATATCTTCATATACTTTTTCCGAAGAAGGTGAAGAAGAGGCTGCACAGCCTTCAAACCCTCAAGAATTACTTGAAATAGTAAAACAAGGTCAGTTTGCTGATACTCAGGAACAAAGGGAAAGAGAGGCTGCGTTTAGAAATGAAAAAAATAAACAAGCTAAACTGCTTTCAGACGCAAAAGATGAAAGAGCAAGATTAGAGAGGGAAGCTGCCAGACTCGAACAACAATTCGAAGCGAACGAAGCATTATTAGTTGTGGCAGAGGAGCAATTAAGGGAAAGGCTTGGTTCATTAAATGAGATATTTGGTCACCTAGCTGGTAGTACTACTGAAGCTAGAAACATCATGGAACAGTCAATTACAGCTGCTCAATTTGGTAAAGAAAGAGAAGAATTCATGACTGCTCTTGGCTCTAAAATGAATGAAGGAATTAAATTAGCTTCAATTCAGGAACTTGAAACATTGTGGTACGAACTTCAAAGAGAAATTAATGCATCTGGTGAGGTTGTCAAATTCAATACCGAAGTTATTACCACTGATGGTAATGTGGAAAATAGAGATGTAGTAAGAGTTGGTAACTTTAATGTAGTTTCCGATGGACAGTATTTGACTTATTCTCCTTCAAGGGGTGCTTATTCAGAACTTCCTTCACAACCTGCAGGAAGATATACTTCTCAAACCTCAGATATCCTGGATGGGGATTCATTTCCTGTTCAGTTTGCTGTAGATCCTACGGGACCTCAAGGAGGCTCTCTACTTGCCAGTTTGATATCTATGCCAAGCACATGGGGCAAGATGCAAGAAGGTGGGCCAGTTGGATATATGTTGATGATAATAGGCTTACTTGCAACACTACTATTTATATGGCGATTCTTTGAGCTATGGAATATTAGGGGTGGCGTGATAGCTCAAGCTGGAAATTCGATGCTGAGTAATGACAATGCACTAGGAAGAATTCTAAAAATTGCCGAAGATGATAAAGAGGCCGATACTGAGACTTTAGAGTTAAAAATGGCTGAGCAAATTCTTAAAGAAAGGCCAACAGTAGAGGGCTTAAATTGGGTTCTCAAGATTGTCTCAGTTGTAGCGCCTTTGATGGGTCTGTTTGGAACAATCATAGGTATGATTGAAACCTTTACAATGATAACCTTATTCGGTACTGGAGATCCAAAGACAATGGCGAGTGGTATCTCCACTGCTCTTGTAACAACATGGCTTGGCTTGATGGTCGCTATTCCGACTACCTTTATGTACGCGACAGTAAATAATATTTCTAGGGGAATTTTAGGTACTATTGAAGAGTCAAGTACAGGAATGGCTGCTAAACGTTCAGAGGGGACTAATTAAATTATAAAGAAATAAAAGGATGCAATTTTTTTATAACTTTTCAGATGCTCTTTTCGCTTTTATGCAAAGAGGAGGAGATGTTCTCTATTTAATAGGACTATTAGCCTTCGTTATGTGGTTCCTCATTTTTGAAAGAATGTGGTTCTATTTCTATACTCATAAGAACTATGTTGGAGTCTCAATGACAGAATGGGATTCACGACAAGATAAAAGCTCTTGGA
>CACMAF010000002.1:0-121356 GCA_902611645.1 uncultured SAR86 cluster bacterium
GTTATGTCAACTCTCGGATGCCTATAAATTAGTTCATATGTATTCTTTTTAAGATCATACTCATATAAACCCGTAGTATCTTGATCCATATATTCAGTCACCATCATCTTTCCATTTGAATTGAAACCTTCGATCGAAGCGTTTTTTGGGAACTCAAAATCTTTGTAGAATACCCATCCAGGCATCTTATTGTCTTTTCTGATTGGTGGTATATAACAATTATTTTCAGAACCACATTCTCTACTTGAGAGGGACCCAGAAGGTAAATTAGGTTTATAAAGATAAATCTCAGAAGTATTTTCGAGATTTGAAGTCCAAACTCCCATTAAATCACCTTTGTTGTTAAATTCCCATGTGGGGTATATAACTGGAGAACGAGTAATAAATGTTACTTTTCCTGTAACTATGTTGAGTTTTGCTAAATCATTAAAACCAGCATTATCAAAAAAGTTAACAAGAATATGGTCATCATCATCCGGCAATCTATGAACTATGCTAGCCGGCCTCTCCGGATTTGATTTTGCTCTGTTTCTGACACCCTGAAGATGGTCAGGTGCAGAACCGTATCCTGCTATTAATTTGGTATTTTTTCCATCTAAATCTGCAGCGACTAATTGTCCAATACTGAATTCTGCAGTACTCCTTGAATCTGGTCTCGTTACCGAGAAGACAATTCTATTATCTGTTGCCCAAAAGAAGTCGCTTATGCGTCCTTTCTTTCCAAAATCATGTACATTAACTAGCTGAGAAGCGTCCAGATCAAGTATTTTGACGATTACTGTCTCTTCGGTTTTTTGTTGGACTGCGATATATTTCCCGTTTGGAGAAATTCTCACTTCATAAATATCAGGCAGAGATCCGAAAATCTCTGCATTTTTTGCAGTATCGGAGTGTATGTATTGAGTTAAGGCGAGGCTAAAGAATATATAATGAGCTATTAAGTATCGTTGCATAGTAAAATTTTTATCAAAAAAAAATAAGTAGTTATAGTATCATTTTCAAGAGTGACAGTGAATGTTGTAACTGGGGCTATAGCTCAGCTGGGAGAGCGCAACACTGGCAGTGTTGAGGTCGGCGGTTCGATCCCGCCTAGCTCCACCAATCAATAGATAGTTAATTCTATAAAAAGAGCCGGATGATCACTCAAAGGACCTTTTTCTGTAAAAAAAGATTTATCTTCTCCAACTGAATTTATCTTAAACTTCACATCCTCTCCTTGTTTTATAAGGATATAGTCCAAGATGGACCATCTTGCATCAATTTGAGTATCTTCAAAAGTATCCATTAAGGATAATTCATTCTTAAACTGTTTTAACAGTTCCATATCTCCTGGATCTTTGGAATTTAGATTTAGATCGCCCGCAACAATTAGAGCTTTTATGTCTTTTTTCTCATTGACAGCTGAGACAATATTTTCTAACTGTTTCTCTCTCGCATATCTGTCTGAGTCTCTTCTGCCCGCATCCATATGAGTATTGATAATATAAAAATCTTTCTCATTTGGAGTAGTAATTTTGATTATCTGGAATCCTTTATAAGCAAAACAGTCATTTGCTCCTCTTAACCAACCAGAACAATCCTCATAAGTTTCATTCTCAACTTCAATTAACCAGCCTTCAGGTAAATTGAATATGGAAGTTAGACCTGAGCCAGTACAAAACGGACAAAGAAAAGTTCCCATTCCACCTCTATGAGCTATGCTTTCGGTGCCAAGTCCAGAAGATAATTCTTCATGATGTGAATAGTCTTCTTGTAATAAAGAGATGTTAAAATCTCGTGTTTTTTCTCCGATGATGGGAAAGCGCATTTTAGGATTATCATCTATAAAAATTTCAGGTAGTCCGTGGGTGTTATAAACCAATATATTTAGGTTTAAATTTTCATCCTCTGAACAAAAAATATGAAAAGGTATAAATAAATAAATAATTAATAAAAACTTACATTTCATATTTATTTCTTATTCCTTTTTGTAATTTTGTTCCAAATGCTTGTTGACAATGACATTCCGAGGAATGGTCTAACAAGTTTATAGACTTTACCTGGTATTACAGTCGATTTTCTTTTTAGAGAAGCTTCTTCAGTTTCTGATACTACTTTTTCGGCATCTATCCACATCCATGATGGTATTTTTTCTCTAAGATGATCTAAGCCTGCCCTGGAATGAGCGTCGGTTTTTACATACCCAGGCAAACTCACGGTGATAGATATATTTTTAGAAGAAAGTTCTTGGGATAGGGATTGACCATATGAATATATTGCAGATTTAGCAGATGCATAGATTGAAGACTTAGGCATAGGTGTTATTGCTCCTATACTTGAAATGATCACAATTCTTCCTTTACCCTTATTAATCATATTTGGAACATAGGCTTCTATTAAATCAATCACACCATTGCACAGGAGATAAAATAGATCTTTTCTATCTTCTTTATTGATACTTCCTGCTTCACCAAACATAGTGATGCCTGCGTTAGCAATTATTAAATCTGGATCTTTCACTTTTTTTGTAATTTCTTGTACTCCTTCAGGCTTCGATAGATCTGCAAGATGATAGGCAGAGTCCTTATTTTTAATTGCATTAAAAGCCATCTCAGATTTTTCTGGATTTTGTGCTACGAGCTCAAGTTGCCAATTATTTATCGCCAAATATTTCGAATACGCGAGACCAATTCCAGAGGAGAAACCTGTTACCAAAGCTTTAGATTTTTGGTTGGTTTTAATAGTTTTCATTGAAATAAAGGTAAAACTCTCTTATTTATTAAGTATATTTAAATTTTACCTAAATAACTTAAAAAAGATTTCTATCTTCTTTCAAAATTTGTTTTGTCGTACTATTGATTGATGACAGATATAAACACGACTAAATACTTTAGCGGGTGGTGGGCAGTACTTTTTATTTTCCTATCTTTTAACTTGATTCCAATTCCTTTTGCCATACTCATAGGATTTCTTGGAGAGTGGGTTTATCAGAATCCAGTAGAGGTTGACATGAATTACCTGGGATTGATCAACATGCACCCAGTTGCTGATAATTTAGTTTCAATTTTCTCAATGACAACCTTGCTAGCTTTTGTACTTTGGAGAATGAGAGTTAGGCAAATACCTTTTGGTGACCTAGGTTCTTTGAATCTAAATAAAAAAGATTTATTTTTCGGAACGCTTTTTTTGGCTGCCTTTATTTTATTAGAGGAAATCTATATCTGGATTCTTGGCATTGAGATGCCCATGGGATTTTTAGAGTTCATGTTGTCTGAACCTTTAATCTTAGGTCTTATCTCAGTTGTTATTATCGCTCCCATAGCAGAGGAATTTATTTTTAGAGGCTTTTTGTACTCTCAGCTAAGCCGAACAAGAATAGGTCCATGGGGCGCTGTAACCCTTAGCAGCCTTTTATGGACTGTAATCCATTTTCAATATGAAGCTCTCATCTTAATCGTATTATTTATTTTTGGTATTTTTCTCGGTTACATAAGGATGGCCTATAAGTCGTTAAGCCTGCCAATAATGCTTCATGGAATAAATAACTTATTTGCCTTTTTTATGGCATATTATTTCTATTAGATTTTCCTTGATTGAATATCTAATTAGGGGTATTTTGATAGTTATATATTTCAAAAAAAGGAAATTTTTGTACTAGAAACATATTCAGTCTGACAAAAGGATAGGTCTTCTGATGAAACTTGGGGAGGTTTCATGAAAAAGATAATCTTTTTTATATCTTTTACCTTAATTCCATTTCTTGCTTTATCAGACGATGAAGAAAGAGGAGGGATAGAAGAAGTAATCGTAACCGCAGAGAGGCAAGCATCTTCTATTCAAGATACTGCCATTTCCATTACAGCCTTTGATTCAACTTTAATTGAAGCATTGAATCTAAGAAATCAGGAAGATCTTCAGAACTATATTCCTGCAACGACTATACAGCCATATGATATATCTATTAGAGGTATCGGAAGGATGTTTAGGGCATTGGGCGGGGATCCGGGTGTTGGAACTTATGTTGACGGTGCATATTCAGTTGATTTTGGTATTGCGTCTACAGATAACGGACTTTATGACATAGAAAGAATAGAGATTCTAAGAGGACCTCAGGGAACTCTTTATGGAAGGAACAGTATTGGAGGGGCAGTCAACTTTATAACCGCGAAGCCCTCTCAGGATTTTTCAGCAGAAGTAAGAACTTTAGTTGGAAGCTATGGAATGGCTGAAGGATATGGTTTTATCAACGGAGGCTTGACTGATAACTTAAGTGCAAGGCTGATAGTAGTAAACAGAAGTAGAGATGGTGTTATTAAAGATCTTGGGGCCGGTGAGGATCTTGATAGTTATGAAGATGAAAACTACACACTAGCATTACGTTGGGAAAATGATAACCATACTTTTGATATTAGAGGAAATGAAAGAAGTTATGGAAGAATTATCAGTTCAGCACAAGGTGCAGGTCTACTGACAACTAGTGAGTATGGAGGAAATGTTAGAAGAAATGATCTAATGGTACACGGATACAGGCCAGTAGATCCTAATACACCTTGCTCTAGTTTAGCAGACAGAACCATTGCCAATTGTGCTACTCCAGGATATCAAATTTTTGAATTTAATCATAAAGGATTACAAAGATTTGGACAGTTCTTAGTACCTGGTGTGGACCCTGCGACAATGGCAGGAACTGGTGTTAGCCCTAACTTTGCTTTCGGATACGACTCAAATATTCTTGCCGCAACTATGATAGGTGATGGAAAGGGCATTCCATCAATGACAGGAGATGATCTTGTTACATCTACCAATGGATTTAATGATGAATACTTTGATCATCAAGCAGGTACCATTAACTACTCATGGGATGCCAGAGACGATTTAACAGTCAAATATATTGGTGCCTATACTGATTACCTTTATACCAGAATTACTGATGATGACAGGACAGGAAATCCAAAGTTCGATGAACAGTTTCACGCGATGCAAGAGACCGAAAATTTCCAACACGAAATTCAAGTATTTTGGGACATAACTGATGACTGGAGTTTTGTTGCAGGCTTATTTGAGTATCATGAACATATAGACCAAGATTTAGACTTTTTTACTCCGATTGCTGATGATTCCAGATATGCGCAGCCAGCTGACTATGGTTCAGTGGCCAGAGAATTAGCTGGGGCAGACGCCTCAAGGCAAGTCCAGATGTTGACTGCTATTGCGGCCTTTGGTGGAGCTAATCCAACTGTACCTGCTTATACAACTACTGCGGGTCCTTACACAGCTAGGGATTTTGGTTGTGGAGTTGCGAGTTTATTAGGTGCTGCACCCGTGCCTGATTTTGCAGATCCTTCACTTACACAGGTGTGTATTGTCTCTGGTCCATGGGATGGAGAAAATGCTGTTCTCAAAAATGGTCCTAATCCTTCTCCTGGAACCACATTTGTATGGCAGACACTTAATAAAACAGATGCTTACGCGGTCTACTTCCAGACTGAATATCAAATCAATGATACTTGGGCCATAACTTTAGGGGGTTCTTATAGTGAAGACGAAAAAGTTGCAGAGGAAAACCTTGTTCAATACAACGAAGCAGACTTGACTGCTGCAAACCTTCTAGCATTTAATGTTTCAACCGGCGCGCTAAACGCTGATGGCACGCCAACAGGAGAGGGTGTAATAAGATTTAAAGGTGTTCCTTACTCTAGATCATTTTATAGGTCGATGGAGAGAGAATTTGAAGAATCTAACTATAGGGTAAATATTGATTACTCTCCAACAGACAATGCATTATGGTATTTATCTGTAACCACGGGACATAGAGCAGGTGGATTTAATTTGGGTTATTTTTCTGCCTTCCCATCTTATGATTCAGAAGAGGTTACCTCATATGAATTAGGCCATAAAGGCTCTTATATGGATAACACTCTGCAAATAAATGCTTCAACTTATCAATATGTTTACGAAAATATTCACGGACAATTTGAATCTGCAGGCTTTTTGGGTGGAGTAAGTACATCTGTTATTGGTTATCCTGAAGCGGAAACCAAAGGGTTTGAGCTTGAAGTAATATATATGCCACAGCCTAATTGGATCATTGGTGGTAACTATAGTTATACAGATGCTAGATTCTCAGAAGAGCTCGTTGATGCATTTGGTAATAGAGGTGTCATTGAGGTTAATAATCCTGATGCTCCTAGTTCTCTCTACTCAATTAAAGAAAGAGAGAGACCTATTAATGGAGTAAAAATGGAAAGAATTCCTGAAAATAAACTTTCAGTTTACTCAAACTATACTCAAGAATTAAATGACGGCTCTATAGACTACTTGGTAGGTGTTTCATGGACCGATGAAATCATATGGTCAGACGCAGCTATGCCTTATCACATTTCGCCAGCATTTAGTCGTGTAGATGTGAAAGCTACGTGGACTAATAATGAAGGTGATTTAGAAGTAATGTTCTTTGTAAATAACGTAATGGATAAAATCGGTGTAAGAAATATTTCAACTGATGATGAAACCCAAGGTTTCTTAGTGTCTGTTGTTCCAACACTTCCTCGAATGGGAGGTATTTCGTTTACTAAGAAATTTGGAGCTTACTAAGCGGGCGAAAATGAGTTAAAAAAGGCCTGCCTCGTGCAGGCTTTTTTTATGTCTATTGCATTAATAATTTTTTAGGAGATTGTTTTGCGATGCCGCTTATTAAGTAATAACAAAGAGAAGACACAACAATAATTCCTAAGAGAGGCCCCATTATGGATATTTCAAGATAGAAGTTTGCAGTTGTTTCGAATACTTTTGTCTCTATGAAATAGATTCCGGCATATGCAACTAAAGCTCCGAGAGTTCCTGAAATTAAACCTAATAGGGTAAACTCAAATAAAGTTGATTGTTTAATCAGAGTATTTGATGCTCCTAAAGTTCTAAGTACTGCTGACTGATGCTTCCTGACACTGAAGCCATCTTGTAACGCTGAGAATGCTAAGAAGAGGGCACTAAGTGATGTAAGCAATAAAATAGAATTTAATGCTTGAGTAACCTGTTCAATTATTTCTTTGACTTGTTCTATTAATTCCTCTATTGAAAATACCGAAACAGTTCTGAATTCCCTCATAAGGTCAGCAGCGAGATATTGTTTATCAGATGGAATATAAAAAGAAGTTATATAAGTAGAGGAGATATCTTTAAAAAGAGAAGGATGACCAATAATGAAAAAATTTGGGGAAAAATTATCCCAATTGACCGTCCTAGTACTTTGGACATAGGACTTAATTATTTCTTCACCTACCTTAATGAATACTTCATCTCCTATTTCTAATTCATATCTATCAGAGATATCATCAGAAATAGAAATACCATTATTTAAATTTTTATCGAACCATTCTCCCTTCAGTATGTCATTTTGTTCAGGAAGTTCTTCAATCCAAGTAATATTGAAATTTCTATCTATTTTGTCTTCTTCGTTTTGCTCCTTTTTAAAAATAGTTGCATTGGTGACGGGATAGAAAGGTTTAGATTGAATATCATTCTCCTGCAAAAAAGATTGCATATTTTCTTTATCCTCAGGTGTTATGTTAATAGCAAAATTATTGGGCGAGTCTTCAGGAATAGAAGTTTGCCAAGATCCTAGAAGGTTTTGACTTGCAGAAAACGTTATCAGTGTTAAACCTATAGCAATCGTAAAGGCAAATATTTGGAAAGAATTACCAAATTTTCTTCGCCTAAGTTCAGATAGAGCTAGCAATATAGGTCCAGAAGCGCCTAAACCTTTTTTATTTTTTCCAAGCAGCAAATATATGGATCCAATACCTATCGCTGAAAAGCCGATGACACCGAAAAAGATTATCAAAGATAAAGTTAATTGATTTGTATAAAGGTAGAGAAGAAGAAAGAAAGCAGCTAGTCCCATTAGAAAAACTGGAATGAACCCATAGTCAAAGGAAATATCATCTTTCAATACTCTCATTGGAGATATAGTTATGAGTTTTATTATGTGAGGATAAATGAAACCAAATTGGCAGATCAAAACAGTTGAGCAAGTTATAAGTATTGGATAGTAACCTGGAGGAGGTAATTCAGTAGGAAAATAAGACGACATTAAGTTTATAAATTGGGACTGCAGAATCCATCCAAGTATTAAACCAAATAATAATGTAAGGAAAGTCATGAATAGGAATAAAAGGAAATACATTGTCTTAATTTGTGTTGTTTTCATTCCAAGCGTCTTCAATATAGCAACATAACTTACATGTCTTCTAGTAAATCTTTGAGACGCAATTCCAACAGTACAAGCTGATAACAGAACAGCTATTAAGCCCCCTAAAAGAAAGAAATTTTCTGACCTATCAATAGTTCTTCCAAGAGAACTAGAATCTTCACTTAGCACCTCTATGTCATCTCCATTTTCTTTAATAATCTCAAGATAATTTCTGACATTTTCTATTTCGTCTTCAGGCCCTTTAAATAGATAATTGTATTCAACTCTGCTACCTGGCTGGATGATGTTTGTAGAATCTACATCCTTAAAATTCATGATAGTTTTGGGGGCGAACGCAAAGTTACCAGATGCTCTGTCTGGTTCATAGAGAATTGTAGCCGCAAAAATAAACTCTGAATCACCAAGAAAGATTTTATCTCCGTAAGATAAATTCAATAAATTTTGCAGTCTTTCATCCATCCAAACCGTTCCTAATTCAGGACTTTCTTTGGCTAAGAATTTTCCGGATTTATTTTGAAGTTCCAACTCTCCAATAAGTGGATAGGCATTATCAACAGCCTTTACGGAGCTAAGTTGCATGTCATCTTCAGAAAAGATGACTGAAGCAAACAGAACCATCTCCATAAAATCTATATCTTGGAAATCTTGTGTTTGTAGTTTACTTTTAACGGTATTTTGATTTGACTCAAATTTAAGGTTTCCACCAAGGAATTCTTCCGTTTCAGCACTCAAGGCTTTTTCCAACCTATCTGTAAAAAGCGATATTCCAGAAACAATTGTTATGGCTAGTACCAAAGAAACAAGTATAGAAGTCAAATAACCTGATCTAAGCTCTCTTAAAAATATTTTAAACGAGAGGTTAAACAGCATTATTCAACTATTTTTCCTAATTTAAGATTAATCTTTTTATCACACCTATCTGCTAGATCATGATCATGCGTCACTACAACTAAAGCATTGTCAGTTTCTGAATTAACTTCAAAAAGAAGGTCAGAAATCATTTCTCCATTCTTTGGATCTAGGTTACCGGTCGGTTCATCAGCAAATAATATTTTTGCAGAGCAAGCGAATGCTCTTGCGATAGCAACCCTTTGCTGCTCTCCACCGGATAATTGATTTGGATAGTGATGTTCTCTTTCCTTTAACCCAACTCTATCCAAGAAATATTTTGCTCTTTCTTCTGGTTCATCCTCATCTTTTAACTCAGAAGGTAACATAACATTCTCTAAAGCGGTAAGGCTTGGGAGGAGTTCAAATGATTGGAAAACAAAACCAACTTTTTCTTTTCTTAAAAGCGCTCGTTGCTCTTCATCTAATTCATGTAAAGCTTCTTTATTAAGGTAAATTTCACCACTGGTGGCGGTATCAAGTCCAGCTAGAAGACCAAGTAGTGTTGATTTTCCGGATCCAGATGGTCCAGTTATTGCCAAAGACTGACCTTCGAGAAGATTAAAACTCACATCATCCAGTATGACTAATTTACTTTCTCCAGAAGGGACTTCTTTCCTTAATTTGTTTACTTGAAGGATCATTTTTATGTTTTAATAGGTGTATTACCCAACTATAACACCTCTAAGAATCAGAATAAATCTAATTCTTTGACTATAATGCAAATTTTGATTTTTGTTCTTAAATAATGAAAGCCTTAAGTTTATTTATATTTATTCTCATTGCTTCAAATACAAGCTCTGAAGAAAATAAATCAATATTGATTTACGGAGATAGTATCAGCGCTGGATATGGAATGGAAAAAGAGAGCCAATGGTCAGAATCTCTTAAAACTTTACTATCAGATAAAGGTTTTGAAATTAGCGTTCATAACAGGAGTATTTCAGGTGAAACAACAGGAGGAGGGTTAACTAGAATCTCTAGAATATTAGATGAATTAAAGCCGACATTTTTATTACTTGAGCTGGGTGGTAATGATGCATTAAGAGGTTATCCTCCCAAAAATATTTATGAAAATCTTAATAAAATGATAGAAGCTTCAGAAAAACGAGGTGTTGAGGTCTTTTTAATGCAAATTAGAATATTACCAAACTATGGAAAGAGGTATCAGACTCAGTTTGAATCAATCTATCCCACTTTATCCGAAGAAAAAGAGGTAATCTTGTTGCCCTTTATGTTGAATGATATTGCACTTAAAGAAGAACTTATGATGCCTGATGGAATTCACCCTAATAAGGATGCTCAACCTTTAATTGCAGAAATTGTTTTTAACAGTCTGAAACCTCATCTAGAATAAGTTGATAATGAAAAAATTAAGTAAGTTTTTTAATAATCCCTTATTTCTGTTAATTGCTTTTGCCTTAACATGGGGGATAACTCGAGACTTTTTTTATTTGACTTTTGTAATCATGGGACTCGTGACAATCCAAGTTATCTTAGAAAAGCTTGCTCATTCTAAGGTTTCTAAACCTTTGTTCATATCATGGTGTCTGTTGATGCCTCTAGGTATTATTACGATTGCTCTTCGAGATCCTATTTTTTTACAGTGGAAATTTTCAATCGTTCATTGGCTTTTCGGTTTAATTCTTGTTATTTCTAATCTTTATAGAGGTCCTATTTTACTCAACATGCTTTTGTCACAATTAGGTCCACAGTCCAATTCTACAACCTCATCTGCTAGATCTAATGTTACAAACTTTGCGGGTTTTTTTCTTATATTTGTTGGTTTTTTAAACTTATATTTTATCTATTTCATGTCACTAGAGGCCTGGGTTCAGTTTAAAATATGGGGCGTTACAATTTTAAATTTTGTAATGATGTCAGCTTCTATCGCCTATCTAATGAAAAAAGGTGAATTTGAGATTAAAGAGGGCTAATTTAGGGTTTTTAAATCACAAAATTAACGTAAAAAAACGCACAGTTTAGTGAGGTTTTTTTGTTGCAAAATAAAAGAAAACTATGCTAATGTGATCGTTAGGGGAGTCATTAAGGCTTTTTGTAAATGGAATTAAGCAGTTAAAACTGCACTTATTGGGGAGGACCGCATGCAAAAGATTATCTACTCGTTAATCGCACTTTCAATTTCAATTTTACCTGTCTCGCTATTTTCTGACGAGGAAGAAGTTGACCGAGCTGGTATAGAAGAAATAACTGTTACAGCTGAAAAAAGGACTTCAACTGTTTCTGATACTTCTATGTCAATAACAGCCTTTGATTCATCGCTAATTGAAGACTTAGGTATGCAGGGAGCTAATGATCTAATGGATCAATTGCCTGCTACAACAAGGGATGCGTATGATGTAAGAATTAGAGGTGTAGGCAGAAACTTCAGGGCGCTTGGTGGCGATCCAGGTGTTGCTACTTATTACAATGGTATTTATTCCCCTGACTTCGGTATTGCCGCTGGTGAAAGCTATCTTTACGATGTTGAGCGTATCGAGGTTCTTCGTGGACCTCAAGGTACTTTATATGGTCGTAACTCAATCGGTGGAGCCATCAACTACATTACGAAGACACCAACTTTTGAAGCAGAAGGTGAAGTAAGAGCAGTTCTAGGAGACTATGGAACTGAACAATATTACCTTATGAGTTCTGGCCCAATAACTGATTCCTTTGCTTACAGGTTAACAGCCATGACATCTGACAGAGACGGAATTCAAAAAAATGTAGGAACTGGTCCAGATACTGATAGCCTAGATGATGAAAATATTGCGATGACTCTGCTGTGGAATATTAACGATGACATGTCCGTGCAGATAAGAGCTAATGATAGATTGTCGGATAGAATTATCGGTAATAGACTATTAGTTACAGAGGGATATGGAGATAACAGAGGAACTAGGAACACAACTGATCCTGTATATGGTTTGAGACCAGTAACAGCTTCTACACCAGGAGCTATAAAGTTCGAAAATACTATTACTGGTGTGACTGGTTATGGTGCTCCAAGAAGGCCTGGAGTAGATATTATAGGTTTTCCATATAGATATAATCCTATGTTTGGTAGGTCAAATGCTCCATCGATCATAGGATCACGTGATGTCGATATAAATTACGACCAAAATTGTGAAGATTTTCCTTATGGGCCTCCAGCATGTAATTCAAATAGAGAAAAATTTGAACACGAGGGTCAACAAGCAAAATATACTTGGGATATAAACGATGATATGACCCTAACTTACTTGTATGGAAAAGTTGATTTTAATTATGACTTCAATATTGATCAGGATGATACTAATAACGATACATTCTCCATGTATCGTGTAACTGTTAGAGAAGATGTTCATATGACAACTCATGAGGTTAATTTGAACTGGATGTTAGGAGATGACATTGAAGTTACCTCAGGTGCATTCTTTATGGATGAAAATAGACGACAGATCTATTCTTTGGCGAACAATGCACCTTATATTCTGAATCCAGCTAATTACGGTGTTTTAGACATGCCCTGGGGAACTGTGGCGGCTGCCACAGGAATAGAGCTTGCTCTTCCGGGACTGCCACATATTCCATCTATGACTATGATGAGCTTATTTGGCGCAACTAATCCTTATGGGACATGGGCTACTGCCCCTCATGTTACTGAAGCCAGTGGAATATTAGGAAGAACAGTTTCTGGAAGATGGGGAGGAGATCCGTTAGGACGTGTATATAGGCACACAAATGAAGTTCAAAATGACGCATATGCTGTATTTACTCAAGGTACATGGCAAATGAATGACGAATTTGCCTTAACTTTGGGCGTGCGTTACGCAGAAGATGAAAAAAGTGCTCTTGAAAATGCCGGTGGTTACACTGAATTATTTGCAAGTACACTGGCACCATACTTGCCTGTGCTTAATCTAATGACGGGAGCTCCTTTTGCTACTATTGGTAGTCAAGGAGTCACTGCATTAGCTGCTACTAATGTTGCTATGGGAGCTGCTTCATATAATTATGATCCAGCATTAGTTGCTCAGTACACAGCCGCCGCTGCAGCGGGGTTGATTCCTGCAGCAGCTATTTATTCTCTTTCAATAGATCCAAATAATCCTATAACACCAACTTGTGATATCACTGCGAGCACTTGTGATAATCCCTTAAGGTTAGGTCAAGGTATACCTTACAGTTATACAAGACTAGTAGGAGCTGAGGATACATGGAGTGACACTAATTTTAGAATTAATCTTGATTATGAACCCGACGAAAATACTTTATGGTATTTCTCGGTTACAACAGGATTCAGATCCGGTGGATATGCTCTAGGTGTTTCTGGACAATATGATAGTCAAAGAGATGAATTTGGAACTCCAATAGGAGATAATCAAAGACTTGTTTCTTACGATGAAGAAACTGTTGAAGCTGTAGAGATAGGATATAAGGGCTTACATTTGGATGAAACCCTTCAGGTGTTTGCATCAATATATCAATATGATTACGATGGATATCAAGACGAATTACAGCAATTTGATCCAATTCGTGGTGCAGGTGCAAATTTTGTATCAAATGCCGATGGCATAACAAATAAAGGGTTTGAAGTAGAACTATATTATGCTGCAACTGAGAGACTAACTTTATCTGGTAATTTTAGCTATACAGAAACTGAGTACGGGGAAGACTATTTTGTCTTTACTGTGGATGACCCAATAAATCCAGTTCCTGTTTTTGGAACGTTTACTCAAGGATTTATTTCAGCTCAAGTTACTGATCCATCTCAAGCAGCTGACTATACAGTAAACCTTAAAGGTGGTCCTTTGAAGGGTATACCTGAAGAGAAAGCTACAATTAGAGTAAGTTATGAACAAGATACAAGATTTGGTCCACTGTATTACTTGTTAAGTCATTCGTATACTGGAGATTTTTCAGCTTCAGGTATACAAAGGCCGCTTGATAGGATTGATTCAAGAGAGACTACTAATTTAAATATTTCTTGGTTCAGTCAAGACGGAAATCTATCTGTGAGAGCTTACATCGATAACTTGTTTGATAACGATAATTACTATGCCTTAAGCACAGGAGATCATGAAACAAATTATCGAAAATCTGTTACAGCACTACCTCCTAGAGTAATGGGAGTAGACATGAGATACCGTTTCTAATTTCATAAAAAACGAGAAACAGGCTCTTAGGAGCCTGTTTTTTTTGTCTTCTTCTTTTTCTTCTGTAGTATGCTCAGCATTACAGTATGAAATTCAAAAGAACTAAAATTATTTGCACCATAGGACCCTCAACAGAGAGTTTCTCAAGTATTAAAAAACTTCATGAAGCTGGTATGAATGTAGCTAGATTAAATATGTCTCATTCCAATCATAAAAATGCAAAGAAGATAATAGATCGTATAAAAAAACTCAATCAGTCAATAGAGACTCCTGTTGGAATTTTGTTAGATACGCAAGGTCCGGAAATAAGAACAGGTGACACTTCACAAGTTGTTAATCTTGAACCTGGTCAATTAGTCTCTTTCACTATTCGAGATGAGGTTGATGTGGAAACTACATCAATAAGAGTTCATTATGATGAGCTCATTCAAAGTGTAAATGTCGGAACACTTATTAGTTTAGACAATGGACTGCTAAATTTTAAAGTACTTAAAAAATCTAAAAATGAACTTGAGTGTAAGGTCCTAGATGGTGGAAAGCTTGGAAGCAAAAGACATGTCAATTTACCAGGTATTCGCATTAACTTGCCTTCAGTTACTGAAAAAGATAAAAGGGACATTGCATTTGGTTTAAAAGAGGATGTGGATTTTATTGCCTTGTCCTTTGTAAGAAATGCTTCAGATATAGACGATTTAAAAGAGATTCTTAAAAATAAGACTAAAACAGTAAAAATTATTTCAAAGATTGAAGACAGAGAAGGGTTATCGAATATTGAAGAAATTTGTGAAGTTTCTGACTCTGTAATGGTGGCACGAGGAGACTTAGGTATTGAAACTGATCTTGCAAATTTACCAAATATCCAAAGAAAGATAATGTCTAACTGCGCAAAATACGGAGTGAGGTCTATTGTCGCTACTCACCTTCTAGAATCAATGATTGATAATCCCACACCCACAAGAGCAGAAGTTACTGATGTTGCAAATGCAATTTATGAAGGAGCCGATGCTGTCATGTTATCGGGTGAGACCACTATCGGAAAATACCCAATTGAGTCTGTAAAATTTATATCAAGAATAGCGAAGCAAACCGAAAAATACAGAACTCTTGGTTATGAAAGCAAACTCATATCTAAAACAGACTGGCAACATCTAGGCGTAGCAGCAAAGGATATAGCTGAATCTATTAAAGCTGATGGGATCATTGCAATTACTCGGTCAGGTCAAACTGCTGAAATTGTAGCTAATGCTAAACCCTTTATGATTCCTATATTTGCATTTAGCAATAATAATAAAACTATTAAACAATTGTCTTTAACTGGCTCTGTTCATGCTTATAAATCGTCTATGCACTCAGATCATGAAAAAAATCTTCAATCAATTATGAAAATTTTAAAGAAAGAACTCTCACCCACAAGAGAGTTAAAATTTGTTGTGATTTCAGGTATCCTTTCAGAAAATTCTGCTGATGCGATAGAAGTAAGATCATTGAGTACTAAATAAAAACTTACTGACAAATCATTCTTTGTATAAGCCTTTAATCTTTATTTTATACCTATAAACTTATCTACAATGACTGAATCTATAGTCGAAAGACTAACATTAAAGACAAGGATAGGCTATGGAATAGGAGATATAGCAATTTGTTTATACTGGAGTGGGGTAGGCTTATATCTTCTATATTTTTATACAGATGTTGTTGGTATATCTGCATCCTTAGCAGGGTTGATTTATTTTATTGGGATGGCTTGGGATGCTGCCACTGACCCATTCATGGGTTATATAGCTGAAAGAACAAGAACAAAATGGGGTGTTTATCGTCCATATTTATTGTTCGGCAATATTCCTTTGGCTTTGTCATTTGTTTTATTGTTTTGGGTTCCACCTCTAGAAGGTTCTTTATTATTCTTTTTTCTTTTATTCGCAAATTTATTGCATAGGACATGCTTTACTTTAGTGAGCGTTCCATTTTCATCTCTCACTCCAAGGATAACTTCTGATAGTCGAGAAAGGACTAATTTAACCGGTTTTAGAATGTTAGGAGCTCAAACTGGAACAAACCTGATGGCCCTTTTAGCTTTTCCAATTATTTTTTGGGTTGGAGGAGAGGATGAAAGTATGGGGTTTATAGTTTTAGCTTCTATAGCTGGAATAACTGCCATACTCATACACTCAATAACTTTTATAACAGTAAAAGAACCTGAGAGTGATCAGGGTATAGAGAGAGTTGGTGGAAGTCTTGCTGATGCAGCAATGGCAATTGGAAAGAATAAACCTTTTTGGCTGGTTTTTTCTGCAACTTTAATTGTAGGAATTACAACTATATTTTTTGGAAATAACCTAATTTATTACACGAAATATGCTTTGGATCTGCATGCACACCAAGGAGTAATTCTATTTACTAGTGGCATAGTAGCTTTTTTAAGTATACCAATTTGGTGGATCATCTCTAACAGATTAGGTAAGAAAATTACATGGTTAATCTCAAGCGCAATAACCTTGTCTTCATTAATATTATTTTATTTTTATGATATTAAGACACTAAATGAATTACTTTTTTTAGTCGCGTTTATTGGTTTTGGCAGCGGTGCAGGAGGGATTTTATTTTGGTCCATGCTACCTGATACTATTGAATATGGGGAAGTACATACTGGGGTTAGAAGTGAGTCATCATTATATGGATTTATGACGTTTGCTCAAAAAGGGTCTATAGCAATAGCAGTATTAATCTTAGGCTGGGTTTTAGATACAATTGGGTATCAGGCAAATCAAGTTATGTCTGCATCTACAGTTGATAATATGAAAATTATAATGACTTTGATACCTATATTGGGTATTTCATGTAGTCTAATAATAATTTATTTCTACCCTATAGACTCAAAAATGCATAAGGATCTATTGAGACAACTTCAAAAGGAAACAATATGAAAATAATTAAATGGGGAATATTAGGTACTGGTTCAATAGCAAAAGCGTTTGCAGATGCTTTAAAAGAAACTGAAGGTGAATTAGTTGCTGTAGCCAGTAGCACTGAACAAAGGGCAAAAGAATTTTGTGCACCTTATGGTTGCAAACCAATTGGAGGTCATCACAATTTAATTTCAATGCCAGAAATTGATGCGATTTATGTTGCAACACCTCACACAAGTCACTTTGAACTCACAGCCCAATGCCTAAAAAATAAAAAAGCAGTTCTTTGTGAGAAGCCTATGACTATTAATGCGACCGAAACAATGGCTCTTATAGATCTATCCAGAAAAAATAACACACTTCTGATGGAAGCATTTATGTACAAAATACACCCGCAAACCAAAAAAATAATGGAGATTATTCAACAGAAGTTGAATGCTCCATTAGATATAAGTGCTGAATTTTGCTTTTCAGTTGATGTCCCAGAAACTCATCGACTGGTTAACCGTGAATTAGGTGGCGGATCTATTTTGGATATTGGATGTTATCCAGTTTCCATATCACGATATGCTGTAGGAGCTGCAAATGGTAAGAACTTTCTAAATCCAATATCAATCGAAGGAGAGGGAGAGTTAAATTCTCAAGAAATAGATCTAAATGCTTCAGCAATTTTAACGTTTGAAGATAAATCAGTAGCTAGAATAAAGTCAGCTACCAATCTAAGCTCAGAGAGTGATGTAAGAATTACAGATGGCACCAATACTATCTTAGTAAATCAACCTTGGCATTGTGGAGAGTTTACAGACAGAAAATCTCAATTAAAAATAATAGATAAAGAAGGTAATGAAGAGGAGATTGATATTTCAACTGATAAAGGAATTTATGCATTAGAAATAGATCATTTTTCAGAAACTTTTCATACCCAAGCTACAGAATCGTCGCTTATTCCACATAATGATTCTCATGGCAATATGATCGCTCTGGATACTTGGAGAAAAGATTTAAGAGTCGTTTATGATGAAGATAGGGGGGAAAGAAGAAAGTTTCCCGTCATTTCTAACAAAATTCCAAGAGAAATACTGCCAACTCTAAAGATTCCAGGAATTGATAAAGAATTGTCTCGTTTAGTATTCGGTTGCGATAATCAATCCGATACTAATCATGCATTTGCAATGTTTGATCATTTTTACATGAAAGGAGGAAATGTTTTCGATACAGCCTATATTTACAATAATGGAAAGAGTGATTACTACTTGGGAAGTTGGATTGAATCTAGGAATTTGAGAGAAGAAGTTGTAATTCTTGGAAAAGGGGCACATACACCCGATTGCGAACCAGACAAAATTAGGCCGCAATTAGAGGAAACTTTAAATAGAATGTCCTCTGAATATCTGGATATCTATTGCTTACATAGAGATAACGAGTCTTTACCAGTTGAAGGTTTTATCGATACTTTAAATGATCTCAAAGAAGAAGGACTGATAAAGGTTTTCGGTGCTTCGAATTGGTCATTAAAAAGATTTAAACAAGCGAATAACTATGCTTTATCCAATGGAAAGGAGCCCTTTACAGTTTTGAGTAATAATTTCAGTCTTGCACGCATGAACAATCCTGTTTGGCCGGGATGTTACAGCTGTTCTAATGATGATTATGTCGAATATCTTACCGATAGTCAGGTTGCTATCTTTCCTTGGTCTAGTCAAGCCAGAGGTTTTTTTCTTGACTCTCAAGAATTTTCTGGGTTAAGACATGTTGCTGATCCAAACAGAGAAGAACAAGAAAGGGTATGGGGAAGCAAGGAAAACAAAGAAAGACGAAAGAGATGTTTTGAGTTAGCTTTTCAAAAGTCAGTTGCTCCAATCCAATTGGCTTTATCATTTGTGCTTAACCAAAAGTTTCCATCTTTTCCATTGATAGGTCCTAGAAACTTTTTTGAAACTGAAAGTTCATTAGAAGCTATAAAAATTGATTTAACTGCTGATGAAATCTCGTGGCTTAATCTAAATTCTGAAACTATAAAATAATTCTTTTATAAAAATAAATTTATTGATATTCTTGCTTTAGGCGTCCCACATTCAATTTAACACGAGGGGAATTGAATTTGTGGATCTTTATTACCCTCTACAGGAGGTGATCACTATTAGTATTTATTTTAGAAGAGGAACAACAGGAGTATCCTTCTGACACGGGTTACCCCGGTTCCGGCTAACAGTTTTAACAGTTAGTTGAAAAGTAGTTGAGATACGCTTTTCGGAATCCCCGCCCTAGGGTGGGGATTTTTTTTACTTTCTAGCACCCTCACTATCGAAAACTCTCAGATAAATAAGCTGCTCGAGTTTAGACGTATTTTTAACTTTAATGTAGTCACCTTCTTCAGCTAAGATGATGTTTCCTGCAGTTATAGTCATCTCAGCTTTGTGTTCAATACCAAAACTAGGATTTGTTCCATGACCGGCTTCGTGATTTGCGTACTCCACGACTTCCATTTCACCGACACCAGATAGAAATACATAAACAACTTCCGATTCAATCAGTCTATGTCCACCGGTAGACCCATTTGGATCAATAATTGTTTTACTTGCAACGAGTTTTTCTAAAAGAGTATTAGTATATACTTTGTAAGTATTTTCACTTCTCCAAAGATTTTCTCCGACTTGAAAGTTTTCGTATTTTTTTGCCATATCAATAAAAGTTAAAATGTTATTCTAGCATTACTTCTTCTTAACTGTTTAGTAACTTGCACTATAAGATCCATAAAGGTAATGAATCCCTGTTTTAATAGATCCTTAGGGAAACAATATTATTAACAAGATGGCCTGACTATAGAAAAAATTTATATATTCTGGCAAAATTAAATTAATAAACGGGAGGCTTTATGTCAAAACAAGCAACTTTTACTGAAATGCTAAATGGTACTGCTGAAGACTATGCAATCATTGGTAGAGAAACCTCTGAATATGCTAAAAAATTACCGGATAGGATATTAGAACATCTTGCCATTTTAAAAGGCGATACTGGCGGTTTTGCTGTTGATCGTTTTACTCATTGTTTACAAACAGCAACAAGAGCATATAAAGATGGAAGAGATGAAGAATACGTAGTTTGTGCCTTACTTCATGACATTGGAGATACCTTGGCTTCGGCAAATCATGCTGACCTTGCTGCTACAATGCTGCAACCGTTTGTTTCTGAAGAGAACTACTGGATAGTTAAACATCATGGAATTTTCCAAGGTTATTACTTCTTTGACTTTCTAGGACTGAATAAAAATATGAGAGATGAATACAGAGATAGTCCTTATTGGCATGCATGTGCTGAATTTTGTGCAAAATATGATCAAAATTCTTTTGATCCAGATTATGAATGCATGTCTATCGAAGAGTTTGAACCGATGGTAAGAAACGTATTTGCTAAACCAAGAAAATCTATCTACAAAGCAAGAGATTACGCTTAATCACAATCTGCTTTTATGGACAGAATAGAATCCTTGATAGGGAAGCTTACCCTTGAAGAAAAAGTTTCTATTTTGTCAGGCTCTTCAGCTTGGCATACCACTGCGGTACCTAGACTTAACATTCCGCGAATAAAGATGACTGATGGCCCTATAGGTGCCAGAGGAGATTCAGTTTCTGGTGCTACTTCGGCATGCTTTCCAAGTGCCTCATGCCTTTCTTCTTCTTGGGATAAAGAAAATATTGAAAATATTGCAAGAGCTATTGGAGTAGAAGCAAAAAGCAAAGATGCCGATGTTTTATTGGGTCCAACCATTAACCTGCATAGACATCCATTAGGTGGTAGACATTTCGAATGTTACTCCGAAGATCCTATTCTAACTGGTGAGCTAGCAAGCAGCTATGTAACAGGTGTTCAATCTGTTGGAGTCTCAGCATGTCTGAAACATTTCATCGGTAACGATACTGAATATCAAAGACACTTTGTAAGTTCAAATATTGATGAAAGAACTTTGAGGGAGTTATATCTTTTACCCTTTGAAATGGGCGTAAAAGCTGGATCTTTGTCAGTCATGTCAGCTTACAATCAATTAAATAATATATTTTGCTCTTCTCATGACGAGATGCTCAATAAAGTCCTTAAAGATGAATGGAATTTTCCTGGATATGTAGTCAGTGATTGGGGAGCTGCACAAGATACTATTGGCAATGCCAATGGTGGTCTTGATTGTGAAATGCCAGGTCCTGCCAGAAGTTGGGGTGAAAATCTTGTCAAAGCTGTTAGTGACGGTAAGGTCAAAGAAGAAACAGTTGACGATAAGGTGAGAAGAATTCTAAGAGTAGCTGAATTTACAGGGAGATTAGATAAATTAGATGAGATGCCTGAAGAGAGTAACGATTTAGAAGAAGATAGGATTCTTATAAGAAAAGCTGGATCTGAAGGTATGGTTTTACTTAAGAATGATGGAGTCTTACCCTTACAAAAAGATAAGATCAAAAAACTTGCTGTTATTGGACCCAATGCTCTTAAGGGACAATATATGGGAGGAGGGAGTGCATCACTAAGTCCGCATTATGTCGTCCATCCATTAGAGGGAATTGAGTCTGCTTTAGGTAAAGGTAAGAAAGTTGATTATGCTAAGGGCTGCCATACTCATAAATTCTTACCTGCAATTCCGGGTGAACTTTTTAAAGAAAATAATGGATTTAAGGTCGAATTTTATGATGGACAAGAGTTTGAAGGCCAACCCATTGAAACTAAGATTCTCAAAGGTAATAAGTTTTGGGCTATGGGAGGTTTTGGTTTAGATATAGTTGCGCAATCTAAACGACCTTCATTGAGTGTTAGGTTTACAGGTGAATTGCAACCTAAATTCTCTGGAGAGTATGATTTTGAAATATTTAGCATTGGACCTTCTAGGCTTTCCATAAATGGTGAAAATAAGATCGATAATTGGACTTCTCAAGATCCAGGCGATGCATTTTTTGGAATGGGTTCTGCTCCAAAAAGAAAAAAAATAAATTTTGAAGAAGGGCAAACATATCTATTAGAGGTTGAATATAAATGGGAGGGTAGATTCCCAGCTGTCCAAATTGGAATGCAGGCACCAGATCAACATGACTTAATGGAGGAAGCTATTTCTGTAGCAAAAGAGGCGGACGCGGTTATCTTAATAGTAGGTACTAATTCAGATTGGGAAACTGAAGGAAATGATAGGTTAAACCTAGACTTACCCTCCAATCAAGATCAGTTAATTGCGACCATATGTAAAGTCAATAAAAATACTGTAGTTGTATTGAATACTGGATCACCTTGCTTAATGCCTTGGGTTGGAGACGCTGGTTCAATCTTACAATGTTGGTTTCCAGGTCAAGAGTTTGGAAATTCTTTATCTGACATAATCTTTGGAAAAATAAACCCGTCAGGTAAATTGCCAACCACATTTCCAAAATCAATCCAAGATACGCCAGCTTATGCGACATACCCAGGTAAAGAACTTCAAATGGACTATGCAGAAGGTTTATTTATTGGATATAGATGGTACGACAAGGAAGAAATTGAACCATTATTCCCATTTGGACATGGACTATCATATACGTCCTTTGAGTATTCAAATTTGAGAGCTGTTCCTCCAAAAGGAAATGCTTCGGTGGCTGCTTTTGAATTAGAAATAAGCAATGTTGGCAATGTAGCTGGCAAGGAAATCATACAAGGCTATATTAAGGTGGCAGATTCAAAAGTTGATCGACCTCCAAAAGAGTTGAAGAAATTTACGAAAATTTCTTTGGAACCAGGTGAGACTCAAAAGATAAAATTTGAATTATCAGAAAGAGATTTATCCTTCTGGAATGTTGATAATCATTCTTGGCAAGTGGAACCTGCAGAGTATATATTTGAAGTTGGTGCTTCAGCTACTGACATAAGATGTGCAACTTCTGTCTGGTTGGGTTGATTAGACTTTCTTTGGTGCACCTTTTTCTTCTACCTCTTGATCATGAAATTTTTTAGTTTCAACCAGTTCTGGTATCAGTTTATCTAATTGTTCTAGAGTCCATAAATTGTCAGTAGTAAAAGATTGAATAATCGCAGGTTGTTGCATAATACCAAGTATTCCACCTTGAGAATGTATGATTTGTGAAGTTACCTCGCTAGCTTCCTCTGTACATAGCCAAGCTACTACAGGAGCTATTTGGCCCGGTCCTTGTGTCCAATCATTTTCATCATATTTTCTTCCTGCAGCTTCAATAAGATCAATTGTCAGTCTAGTAGCTGCTCCAGGAGAGATTGTATTAACTGTACATTTATACTTAGCAACTTCTAATGCAAGTGATCTGGTAAAGCCTGCTATACCCTCTTTGGCTGCGCCATAATTAACTTGTCCAAAATTTCCAAATAATCCTGAAACAGAGGACATGTTAATAATTCTGCAACCCAAAACATTGTTATCTCTCATATGCCTCACTAAGGGTCTTGTGCAGTTATAGTGACCTTTTAAGTGAACCTCCATGATGACATCCCAATCTGATTCTTCCATGTTATAGAGTGTTCTATCCCTCAAAACTCCTGCATTATTGACAAGTATATCTGCGCGACCGAAAGACTTTATTGCGGTATCAAATATATTTTGGCCTCCCTCAACGGTTCCTACAGAGTCATAATTAGCTACTGCATCTGAGTCCAAAGCGTGTATCTCCTCAACAACTTGATCAGCTATTTTTCCTTCGCCACTTCCGTCTCTATCTCCACCTAAGTCATTGACAACTATCTTAGCCCCCTCCGATGCTAAATATAGACATATTTCTCTTCCTATACCCCTTCCAGCTCCAGTAATAATTGCTACTTTATCTTTTAATCTAGCCATATTTTTCTCCCCTAATTATTCTACTTCAAAAAAAAATTTAGGGTATTTATTTAGTCTCAATTGATGTATAAATGTGCTTAGTTATCAAGGAGAATAACTTCATATGGTGGATAATCTAAAGGCTCAATCAGCTACGACAAGGACATTGTGGACCTATGGTTTTGGATCCATAGGGGTCGGAATCAAAAATAATCTGCTAGGGACTTGGTTACTGTTTTATTACAATGCAGTTTTGGGATTAGAAGCTTGGTTGGTCACTTTAGCTATAGGTATTGCACTAGTGATTGATGCAATATCCGATCCATTTGTGGGCATTTGGTCGGATAGAGTCAGAACTAGATGGGGCAGAAGACATCCTTTCATGTACGGGGCCGTTATACCTTTCGCGCTTTGCTATTACCTAATTTTGCAAGACCCAGGAGATATTTCTGATTCTGCTTTGTTCACGAGACTATTAGTTTTGATGATCCTAATGCGGATCGCTATGACATTTTATGAAGTGCCTAGAGGTGCTTTAGCACCTGAACTTACTAAAGATTATGATCAAAGAAATATAATAGCAGGTATTAGCATGGCTCTAGGTTGGATAGGTGGCGCCGGTATTTCTTTCATTCACATGGAATATTTCCTAGTCGACAGCTTTTCCAATGGTACTGGATACCAACTATTGGCATTTTGGGGTGGTTTAGGCATTTTTGTGAGCACAGTAATAACTACAGTTGGTACTCACAGTCGTATCCCCCATTTACATGTACCACCTGAAAGATCATTTAAAATAGATAGCTTCTTTAGTGAAGCCAAAGAAACGCTCTCCAATAGGTCATGGATAGTTTTATTTGCCTCAGGATGTATATATTCACTAGTTGTGGGTACTGATACAGGTGCAGGTACTTATTACAATAATTATTTTTGGGAATGGAAACCAACTGAAATATCTACATTTGCTGCCTGGAATGCTGCCAGCGTAGTATTTATAGCCCTTTTTGCTCCTAGAATTGCTATTGGTAGAAGCAAAAAGAAGATAGCGGTTGGAATATTCTTAACCTCAATTTTGGTAGGACCTATGCCTATGGTTCTTAGATTGCTTGAGCCCGTAGTAGGTATGCAACTTTTCCCATCCAACGGCACCGATTTAATTTGGTGGATACTTCTAATTCATAGTTGTGCACTAGTATCCATAGGGTCCTTAGGGTTTATCTTTATTACCTCTATGGCTATGGAAATTGTTGAAGATGTGGAAAGGGCAACGGGGAGAAGAGAAGAAGGATTGTTAGGAACTGTTAGCTCAATGATACAAAAATTGATAGGAGCAGGTGGCGTATTAATAGCTGGAGCTATAATTACATGGGCTGGCTTCGATGATCCTGGAGTAACAGAAGAAATGAAGAGTGGAGCATTGATTGATAGATTTGCCATTGTTCATGTGGCAATTGGTTTTTTCTTACCGATAATTTCAACATTGCTAATCCTGAAATATGATATTGATAGGAAAGGTCACTTGGATAACGTAAATGATCTTGGTTATGTAGAAAAGAACTAATGTTCTTCTTTCCAATTTCTGATGACAATGAGAGCGGCTCTAGACCGATAGTTTGTTATTTAATTATAGGTGTTTGTTGCTTTATATTTCTATGGCAAAGCACTCTTCCAGTTAATTTGAATCAGGAAGCAATTTATAATTTTGGAGTTATTCCAGCAGCTGTTCTAGGCAATGAGGACAGCTATATAAGCCCATATTTAACAATTTTTACTTCTATGTTCATGCATGGAGGATGGATGCATTTAATTGGCAATATGGTCTTTCTTTGGATCTTTGGCGATAACATTGAGGATAGTATGGGGCACAAGAAATTTCTAATTTTTTATCTGATATGTGGTGTCGCTGCTGCTTTGCTTCAGGCATCAATCGACCCAGAATCCAATATCCCAATGATTGGCGCAAGTGGTGCAATTGCTGGAATTTTAGGAGCATATTTGGTTCTTCATCCAAAAGCTAATGTAAATGTTTTGTTTTGGTTATTTATCTTTATAACAGTAATAAAAGTTCCTGCTTTTATTGTTCTAAGTATCTGGATCATTAGTCAATTTTTTAGTGTTTCAATGGGTAATGAAGGTGGGATTGCGTATTTTGCTCACATTGGTGGTTTTATAGCAGGTTGCTTTTTAATTTATTTTTTTAAATATTCTCATATAGGGTTATTTCAAGAGGGAAATTCAAAATCTTTTGAATCAAGTAATTTCTCTATTGAAGGATTTTTTAGTCAAAGAAAAGAAAGAGATTTTATGCAGGAATTTATCGACACAGCAAACAAAAAAGATAAAAATTAATTAATGCGATACATATATTATCTGTTCGGAACTGTCCTTATTATTTGCGGGATATACATATCCGGAATATATCTAGATTTATATGGTGAATTAGAGGAGCCAGGTTTTTCAGTAAATTCTGAACTTCCTAAATCTTTAGTGGATCAAAAACAAATTTCTCAAAAACCATTTGGGAGACAGAAGCAAATCTTATTTGGAGATACCCATGTTCATACTACATATTCAACTGATGCTTTTCTTTGGAGCTTGCCAATACTTAACGGTGAAGGTCCTCATCCGATAGCTGATGCTTGTGATTTTGCACGGTTTTGCGCCAATCTAGACTTTTGGGTTTCTACGGATCATGCAGAGGCTTTAACACCGAGAAAGTGGAAATCCATAAAAGAAGCAGTAAGAAATTGTAACAGTCCCACAGATGCAAAAGATCCTGATCTAGTTACTTTTCTTGGATACGAGTGGACCCAAGTTGGAAATACAGCTGATACACATTATGGTCATAAAAACGTGATGTTTCTGGACATTGAAGAGGGTAAAGTTCCAGAGCGTGCAATTGGAGCAGGTGGATTAGCTACTAATGGAATGAGAGCCGGTATACCTGGGCAATCAAGACAGTTGAGACCTGCTGCACTACTAGATTTTGAAAATAGACACCGGTATTTTAATTTTATAGCTTTTGCAGATGAATTAGCTGAAGCGCAAATGTGCGAAGAGGGCATACCTTCAAGTCAATTAAGCGACGATTGTTATGAATATGCTGATACTCCGAAAGATTTATTTGAAAAGCTTAGAGATTTAAATTTCCCAACGATTGTGATACCACATGGGAATACGTGGGGTTTTTACACTCCCCCTAATTCAACTTTAGACAAGCAACTAGAGGCAGACTTTAATGATGATAATTTGCAAATTCTGTTTGAGGTTATGTCGGGTCATGGAAATTCTGAAGAGTATAGGTCATGGAGATCATTAAATGTGGATCAAAATGGAAATTTAATTTGCCCTAAGCCCACTAAAGAATATTTACCAAGTTGTTGGAGAGCTGGAGAAATTATTGAAGAAAGATGTCTTAATAACGGATTTTCAGATAGTGAATGTTCTTTAAGAGCTGAAGAGGCAAGGGATAATTACGCTGTAATGGGTGTTGCAGGACATTTAACTGTGCCCGGTGTAACAATAGAAGATTGGCTAGATTCTGGACAATGCAGAGATTGTTATCTACCTTCTTTTAATTATAGGCCTGCGGGGTCAGCTCAATATGGGCTTGCAATCTCTAATTTTGATGAAGAAAGTCCCAAAAGATTTAACTTTGGATTTATTGCATCGAGTGATAATCATAGAGCTAGACCAGGCACGGGATACAAAGAAATTGATAGATTTGTCACAACTGAAGCCAATGGACCAAGTCATGACTATGTGGGCGAAGTTCTTTACCCTGTTGAAGAAATTAAAGACAGATCAAATGATTTAAGAAATCAGCCATTACTTGGATTGAGAGCTGGATTTGGAGCTTTCGAAGCAGAGCGAGAAGCTTCTTTCTTTACAACGGGAGGATTAGCTGCTGTTCATGCTTCTGGTAGGGATCGGCAATCTATATGGCAAAGTCTAAATAATAAAGAAACTTATGGGACTACAGGGGATAGGATTCTTCTTTGGTTTGATTTAGTGAGTCAAGATTCACTAATTCCAATGGGAAGCACTGTCAATCAAACAGACAACCCTACATTCAGAGTCAAGGCAGTTGGTGCATTTGAGCAGAAGCCAGGATGTCCCGATTATTCCTCCACTGATATAACTAAGCAGGAAATAGAGAGAATTTGCAAAAATGAATGCTATAACCCTTCAGATACAAGAAAAATTATCTCCAGAATTGAAATAGTTAAGA
Source organism: uncultured SAR86 cluster bacterium (assembly GCA_902611645.1). Lineage (GTDB taxonomy): Bacteria > Pseudomonadota > Gammaproteobacteria > Magnimaribacterales > Magnimaribacteraceae > Magnimaribacter. The sequence continues at coordinate 28,145 of CACMAF010000002.1, forward strand.
TTACACCCCAGATTGCTAAGTCCGAACGTATCGAAGATCTTATTGATGATGCTTGGAAAACTTTTGAATGCAAACCAAGTCAGCAAGGATGTGAGATTGAGTTTATAGATGAAGAGTTTGAAGATAATTCAAGGGATACAATTTATTACGTTAGAGCAATCCAAGAACCTTCACCTGTAGTGAATGGTGGCAATCTTCGTTGTACTTTCAATGATAAAGGAGAATGCATTAAGGTAAATATCTGTTATGGTGATTCAAGAACTGATAAAGAAGATGATTGTCTGACTCTTTCAGAGGAAAGAGCTTGGTCTTCTCCTATTTATATAAATTTTACTGAAGCTTAAGATAATACTCATAAATCATGGAAAAGCTGCCACAAGAAACTCAGTTAGATTTCAAGACAAAGTTTTTTTATGGGTTTGGATCCATATCATTTGGTATTAAAAACAACGGTTTTAGCTTTTTTGTTCTTTTTGTTTATAACTCTGTATTCGGCTTGCCTGGATGGATGACTGGACTTGCGCTAAATATAATTCTAGTAATTGATGCAATCACAGATCCTTTAGTTGGTTATTATTCGGATAGAACCAGATCTAAGTGGGGTAGGCGACATCCGTATATGTACGCAGCTGCTATACCAGTCGCGATAACTTACTATTTCCTCTGGACACCTCCTGAATATTACTCCGATTGGCAACTATTTTTCTATTTTTTGATCTGTGCAATTATTATTAGAGTTTTTATAACATTTTATGAGGTCCCTTCAATATCACTAGGACCAGAGCTTACTAGCAATTATGTAGAAAGGACTTCCCTAATGTCTTATAGATATTTCTTTGGTTGGTTTGGAGGGTTAACCACTTACAATTTAGTTTGGTTTTGGTTTGGACCAAATAATGTAACTGATACATATTCTGATGGTAGATTTAACCCTGATGCTTGGGCAGATTATGGTTTAGTCGCAGCTTTTCTTATTTTTGTCGGAATCCTAGTCACGAGTCTTGGTACCCATAAACATATTCCAAGGTTATTAGCTCCGCCAGAATCTAAAGCTGCACCTCTAGGAAAAGTGCTAAAAGAACTTAAAGAAACCTTACTCTCTAATAAGTCTTACATGTTTCTATTTTTTTCAGGTCTTCTTGCCGCTATGGCAGGCGGAATTGAAGCAGCATTTGCAATATATTTTGATTCTTTCTTTTGGGGTTTAAATACGAATGAGATGTTAACAAGAGGGCTATGCCTTTACCTTGCTCCAATAATAGCCATTTTTATTGCTCCAATTCTTACAGATAGGTTTGGTAAAAAGAATACTGTTATGTCCATTTGGGCATTTCAGATAATATTTGCCGCTTTGCCTTTTGCACTCAGATACATTGATTTGGTTTATGGAACTTCTCTTTTCCCAGCTAATGGTAGTGCTTATCTATTACCTGTATTGTGCGTACATGTAGTTATAAATGTCTCCGCAGGAATCATAGTATTTGCTACTCTCGCCTCGATGCTTATGGACTTGGTTGAAGATATTCAGCTTAAGACAGGCAGAAGGGAGGAAGGAATACTCTTCTCGGCTAGAAGTTTTGCGGATAAAGCAGTTAGCGGTTTTGGTTTAACGTTTGCTGGAATAATTTTAACTCTTATTTCTTTTCCTGGCCCTGAAGCGCGACAGATGCTCGATAATGTCATTCCAGATCAAATACTGGCTAACTTAGCTTTATGGTATGTACCAATTTGTATTATTGCTTTTGGAAGTGCCTTATCTCTAGTTTCAGGTTACACACTTACCCGAGATGATCATGAAGAAAACGCTGCAAACCCAGATACTAAGGTTTGGAAAGATAGTTAATGCTTTACGCACACTTATACAACTCACCAGTTGGAGATATAAGCTTAATAAAAGACGAAATGGATTTAATAGGCTTATCTTTTTCAAATCAAATCCTAAATAAAATTGAAGCAAAAATTGATATAAATCTCTTCAAAATAATAATTGATCAGTTAAATGAGTATTTTTATGAAGGTAGAAAAAATTTTACTATCCAATACAGATTACCCTTCACTGGTTTTAGATCAGCAGTTTTTAAAGAGATGATTAAGATACCTTATGGAGAATGTGTTTCATATTCTTATCTTGCAAAAAAAGTCGGAAATCCGAATGCTTATCGAGCAGTTGGCACTAGCTGTGGAAAGAATCCACTTCCAATAGTCGTGCCTTGTCACAGGGTTGTATCAAAATCAGGATTAGGGGGCTTCACTGGAGGATTAGATGTTAAAAGATTTCTCTTAGAGCTTGAAAGCAATTAAAATTCAATAATGAATGCAATTACATCTATAGAAGAAAAATTGAAAAAAGCTCTAGATCCTAGTCATCTCGAGGTAATAGACGAAAGTTATCTTCATAATGTAGAACCAGGTAGAGAATCCCATGTAAGGATAGTGGCTATCTCTAATCTTTTTGAAGGACTCAATTTAGTTAAAAGACATCAGCTTATTTATGCCGAGATACAAGAAGAGATAGATGGACCGATACATGCCTTATCTATTCATACTTTTACCGAAAATGAATGGATAGAAAAAAATAAAAAAGCAGAGCCTTCTCCAAATTGTCTGGGCGGCAGTAAAAACGATAACTAGAAAATTAAAATGGCAGATAATCATGTCGTTACCTTCTATTCAATAGAAAAAATAGGTGACCATAAAAAAGTTGGTAGGACTGTCGAACGACACTGTATTAAAAATAATATAGTAGGAACTTTTTTTTCTACGCCGCAGGGCATAAACACTACTTTGTCTGGAAAGAAAAAGGCCTTAATCGAGCTTGTTTCCTTATTGGAAAAGAAATTTAAATTAATAATCAAAGATGAAACATGGTCTTCGTCTAATTCTTTGCCCTTTAAGAGATTAAAAATAAAGTGTAGAAATAGATTGTTACCATTAAAGGGTGATTTCGATCCAGTTAATGCAAGAGGTAAGCATTTGAATTACCAGGACTGGAATAAATTAATTACGGATCCCAATACAATTATTCTTGATGTCAGGAATAATTACGAAACGGAAATAGGCACCTTCAAGAACTCCATTATCCCCAAAATGAACAATCTAACTGAATTTCCCGATTTCGTTGATAAAGAGTTATCTGAAACAAAAAAGAAAAAGATAGCTATGTTTTGTACAGGAGGTATAAGGTGCGAAATAGCCTCCTCTTTCATGATGAACGAAGGTTTTGAAGATGTCTATCAACTTGATGGTGGTATTTTAAGATATCTCAAAGATGTTCAAGAAGAAAACTTATGGGAAGGCGAATGTTTTGTTTTTGATGAAAGAGTAACTGTAGATAAGAATTTAAAACCAGGAAGTTTTCTTCAATGTTTTGGTTGTAGAAGACCTCTATCAAAAACTGATCTTGAATCAAAATATTACAAAAAGGGCGTATCTTGTCATCAGTGTTACAACATCTCTTCTAAAAAAGATAAGGAAAGATTCTCTCAAAGACAATTACAGATTGATTTAGCGGAAGAAAGAGGGCATGTTCATATGGGTGCTAACGCAAAACAAAATAAGATATAAAAATGTCTAAAGTCTTTTCTAAATTCGTTACATCTTACCCAAAGATGCTTTTTATTTCTTTTCTTATCGTTTTAACTTTCTCTATATCAAATCTTAGTAACTTTAAGCTAGATGCCTCATCTGACTCTCTTGTATTGGAGAGTGATGATGATCTCAAATATTATAGAGAAGTAAATTCTGATTATTCTTCATCTGACTTTTTAATAATAATCTTTAAACCAAAAGAAGACCTATTTTCTGATGTGACCATTTCTCAAGTGAGAGAAATGGTAGATATTTTTGAACAAATCGAAGGAGTTGATTCTGTTCTTAGTTATCTAGATGCGCCATTACTTTTTAGTCCTAAAATGAGTATGAGCGAACTAGCTGATAATCTTCGGACTATTGAAGACGAAGGCACTGATAAAAACTTAGCAAGGCTAGAATTCAAAAATAGCCCTTTATATACAGAACTACTGACGGATAAAGATGTAACTTATACCGCAATGCAATTATTGCTAGAAAGTAATGATTCTTACGAAGCAGCTATTAATCAACGTTATCAAATTCTTGACCTTATAAATTCTGAACAATATTCCCCTGCTATTCATGATATACAACTACAAAATATAAATGAGGAAATAAAAACACTCAATTCACAAGCATCTATAGATAGAGATGCGCTAATTGAATCGACAAGAAAAGTCATAGAAAATTTTAAAGACAACGGTGATATATACCTTGGCGGCACAGCGATGATTGCTTCGGACATGATTAGTTTTATAAAAAGCGATCTTCAATATTTCGCTCTTGGTGTGCTGATTATGTTTGTAATAACGTTAAGTCTCATTTTTAAAAAATTACGTTGGGTTTCAATGCCCTTGATTTCGAGCGCTTTAATTGCTCTTTTCGTTATAGGGTTTTTGGGCTGGATGGACTGGAGGGTTACTGTAGTTTCTTCAAATTTCATCTCACTTTTATTAATAATATCAATCTCTTTAACAATACACTTAATTGTTAGATATCAAGAGTTGTATGAGATTAATCCTTTACTCGAAAAAAAGGATTTAGTAGCTTTAACATTAGAGCAAATGTTGAAACCTTGCTTTTATACTGCTCTAACTACAATCATTGCTTTTGCCTCTTTGGGAGTGAGTGAAATTAAACCCGTTATGGACTTTGGTAAGATGATGGTTGCAGGAATATTTTTTGCTTTTATTTTTTCTTTTTTTCTTTTTCCAATATTCTGTCTACTTTTTACCTCTAGTCTTGACCAAGAATCGAAAGATTTTAGTAAAGGGGTAACCGTAGGTTTTTCTAAGTTAACTGAAAAATTAGGGAGTTACATTAGTCTTATTGGTATTATTTTATTTTGTATATCTATATACGGTATCAACCAACTTACAGTTGAGAATAGATTTATAGACTATTTCAAGCCATCTACAGAAATCTATAAAGGTATGGACTTACTTGATAATAAGCTTGGAGGTACAGCACCTTTAGATATTGTTATCAATGCACCCAAAAATTGGGTAACTGATGTAGAAGATGAGTCTTTCGATGATGACTTTGGTTTTGAAGATGAGGAATCAACTATTAATGGTTACTGGTGGAATACTATTTCTTTAGAAAAGCTTGAGCAGATTCACGACTACTTAGATTCTTTACCAGAAATAGGAAAAGTTCTTTCTGTTGCTAGTGGTATAAAAGTAGCTACTGAATTGAAAGATGGTGAGCCTTTGTCGGAGCTAGATTTAGCTCTTGTTAAAAATATGCTTCCGGAAGATATTAAAGAGAATTTATTGAGTTCTTATATTAGCAACGACGAAAATCAAGTTAGGATATCAGCCAGAGTGATTGAGTCTGCCGAGGGTCTCAATCGAAATGAACTCTTGTATGAAATTTCTGAGACTTTAAAAACAGATTATAATTTGGAAGAAGAACAATTTAGGCTGACTGGCTTAGCAGTGCTTTACAACAATATGTTACAAAGCTTATTTGATTCCCAGATCGGTACTATTATTATTGTCTTTAGCATTATTTTTTTAATGTTTTTAATCCTTTTTCGTTCTTTGTATTTATCCATTATTGGGATTATTCCTAATCTATTGGCAGCAGGAGTTGTATTAGGAACTATGGGTATTTTTTCAATACCCCTAGACATTATGACCATTACTGTTGCTGCTATCAGTGTTGGTATGGCAGTAGATAATACGATCCACTATATTCATAGATTTAAAAAAGAATTTAAAGTTTCAGGAATCTATATTCAAGCTATGAAAGATAGTCATAGAACCATAGGAAGGGCAATGTTTTATACTTCATTAACAATCATTCTTGGATTTTTAGTATTTTCAACTTCTAATTTCAATCCAAGTGTCTACTTTGGGTTCTTTGTATCATTAGCGATGGTTATGGCATTATTAGGAGCACTAACGTTATTACCCCAATTGATTCTTTATTTTAAGCCATTGGGAAAAGAAAAATTAATAGGAGACTAGTATGGGACCACTAAAGGGATTCAAGATAATTGAAATGGCTGGAATAGGTCCAGGGCCATTCTGCGGTATGATTTTGGCTGATCTTGGAGCAGAGATAATAAGAGTTGATAGAGCTTCGGCTGCAGGGACAGGTTCAAGAGAAGAGCCAGCTAACCGTGGGAAGAAATCAATCGCTGTAGACTTAAAGAGCGAAGATGGAGTAGAGGTAGTATTAAAATTAGTAGAAAGTGCTGATGCTATTTTTGAAGGTTTCAGACCTGGTGTAATGGAAAGATTAGGACTAGGACCTGATGTATGCCAAAAAAGGAACGAGAAACTAGTTTTTGGAAGAATGACTGGATGGGGTCAAACTGGTCCATTAGCAAATGCTGCTGGACATGATATTAACTATATTGCTTTATCAGGAGCTTTAGCTGCAATGGGAAGAGATGATTCTCCACCTGTTCCACCTTTAAATCTCATTGGAGATTTTGGAGGCGGTGGCATGTTATTGGCATTAGGTATTGTTGCTGCTCTCTTAGAGACTCAGAATTCTGGTAAAGGCCAGGTCATTGATGCAGCCATGACTGATGGATCTTCTCTACTAATGACAATGATGTATTCAATGCATCAATCAGGGTTTTGGAACTTGGAACGCCAAACTAATCTTTTAGATGGAGCAGCACATTTTTATGATACTTACGAGTGCAAGGATGGAAAATATGTATCAATTGGGTCGATTGAACCTCAATTTTACGCCTTACTTTGTGAAAAGGCTGAGTTGTCAATTGATGACTTTGGAGATCAAATGAAACGAGATACTTGGCAAAATAAAAAACAACTGATTAAGGACGTCTTTTTAACAAAGACAAGAGAAGAATGGTGTGATCTTATGGAGGGGAGTGATGTATGTTTTGCACCTGTATTGGATATGAGTGAAGCACCTTTGCACCCGCATAATATCGCTCGACAAACGTTTATTGAAATTGAGGGTGTAACCCAACCCGCACCTGCTCCAAGATTCGATAGAACTCAAAATGAAATTACGCTACCACCAGCCATTGCAGGTGAACATTCAAAGGAAATACTAGAATCAATAGGTATTGATAGTAATGAATATGATAGATTGATTTCATCGGGTTCTGTAGTTTGAGAGAGCTCATCCTAATCTCCGGAGAAGACTGTAATTTATGCAGAGAAGCTCAACAATTACTTTCTCAGATATATCTGAAAGACTGCATAATTACCACTGTAGATATATATTCAAAGAGAACATATGTTGATAAATATTGGGATAAAATTCCAGTCATTCTCTATGGTGAACAAGAGTTACTTTGGCCGTTTGATGAAGAGAAAGTAATTAAAATTTTAGACTGATATATCAAAAAAATCTAATGAATTCATATAAATAGCTGAAAAAACTAATTCTTCGCTTTCTCTTCTTAACTCTGAAACCTTTCTAGCGATATGATTCAAGTACTTGGGTTCATTTCTGGAGGATTTATCAATATCCATATCTCTAGGTAGCAAATATGGGGCATCAGTTTCTATCATTAATTTTTCTAGTGGTATTTGAGAAATTAGCTCTTCCAGATGCTTGCCTCTTCTTTCATCACATAACCAGCCGGTTATTCCTATGTAGAATCCCATGTCGAGGTATTTCTTCAAAGCTTCCTCTGTTCCTGTGAAACAATGCACAACACTTTTGGGTAAATCTTTTAAGTATAGAGATGTAATGTCAACAAATTTTTCATGGGCGTCTCTTTCATGCAAGAATAATGGTTTATTTAATTCAATGGATAACTCGAGATGGGCTTCAAAACTCTTTTGCTGATCTTCTGGGGAAGAAAAATTTCTATTAAAATCTAAACCCGTTTCTCCTATCGACTTAACTAAATCATTTTTTAATAAATCTTTAATTTCACTAAAGGCAGCAGTTGAATATTCCTTTGCATTATGAGGATGTATTCCAGCGGTAGAAATACAAGTTTTGGGATATCTCTGAGTAATCTCGAAGGCTTCTAAGCTATCTTTTACTGAAGATCCGGTGACTGATAATCTTTTTACCCCAAGTTTACTCGCCTCAATTATTACGGAATCTAAGTCTTCAGTAAAAGACTCATGTGTCAAATTGGCTCCGATATCAAAAAATTGTTCTTGAATAAGTGGCATTATGACCTCTATTATAAAACAGTATATTTTTTAGGGGGAGATATGAGCGGACCATTTAAAGGAGTTAGAGTACTTGAATTAACTTCTACAGTATCAGGACCTTTTGCTGGAATGATGCTTGCTGATCAAGGCGCTGAGGTTATTAAGATTGAACCACCCGGTATAGGAGATCTTGCTAGATTCATGGGAACTATTAAAGACGGAATGGGTGCTATGTTTTCTACTCTTAACAGAAACAAGAAGTGTATATGTTTGGATTTCAAAAATGAAGAAGACCTATCAGTCTTAATGCAACTTGTTTCAACAGCTGATGTGTTGATTGAAAATTATAGACCAGGTATCGTTAAAAAACTTGGAATTGATTATGAGACTCTAAAAAAAATTAAACCTGATTTGATATATTGCTCCATATCAGGTTACGGACAATCAGGGCCTTATAAAGAAAAGAAAGTATATGATCCATTGATTCAAGGAACAGTAGGTATTCCTCATGCTCAAAATAGTGAATTTCCAGAATTGATAAGAACAATTATTTATGACAAGGTCACTGGATTAACGAGCGCTCAGGCAATTTCCGCCGCTCTTTATCAGAAAGCTAATGGCGAAGGTGGTCAGTATCTGCCAGTATCAATGATGGAATCAGCTCTCTACTATAATTGGCCCGATTTAATGATGAACCATACATTTGATGAGGGTGGTATAAATTTAGGTGAACTAGCAGATTTATTTGAGGTTTATGAAACTAAAGACGGAGGAGTGGTTCTTATAATTATTGCAAATGATGAAGTATTCACAAAATTTTGTGAAGTTTTTAGCCTCTCATTACACCAAGATGAAAAGTACAATAATCTTGTCTCCAGAATAGTTAATAAAGAAGAATTAACCAAGGAAATAAATAAAATTACTAGGAATTTATCTAGCAAAGAACTCGAAGATAAAATGGATAATGAAGGAATCTCGGCTTCAATTTGTAATGATTTAAACAAAGTTCATCTTGACCCTCAAGTAATTGAACAAGGTTCGATCGTTGAAATAGACCATCCTGAGTTGGGTAAAATGAGAATGCCAAAACCCCCAGCTAACTTAAAAGGGCAAAAAGAGTTTCCGCGAACTCTTGCGCCTATCCTAGGCTTTGATAATAGGCAAATCTTGGAAGAGCTTAAGATTGATAATGATATAATAGAAAGAATGGAAGAAAGAGAGAATCAAAACAGGATGTTGATAAAAGCAATGATGGATGCTCAAAATCAATCCCAAAATGGTTAAAACATTCTTTGATTTATTACTGACTGCTATAGTCGTGACTATTCTTGTTGTAGTCGTATCCACATCTAGCAATCTTTTATGGCTCAATTCTATGAATATGCCGATTGATTTTAGTTTAGTTACTTCTACTTTCTTAAAAGATGTAGTTGGTATGAACTTTAACTCCCAGATACCACTCTATTTGCTAATTTCAATACCCTTGATTCTATTTTTATTTAGCACAAAACTAATATCTAAGAGATTTTTTGTAAATAGAGTATTTCCTTATGTTCTTGCTGGAGGATTGTCTATGCTCTTTTTGATGATTCTCTTGCCATTTGCTCTTGATAACTTGGAACCTATATCTGGATCAAGAACAAATATTGGAAAGTTATGTATGACAATATGCGGATGCCTTGGTGGATATTTATATGGTTTTAGACAAATAAGGAAAAGTGATAATGAGATATAGTCAACCTGCGCTAATTTTAGTGATATCAATAATATCTCTCTTTCTCAGATCTGAAGAGGTTAATTACAATTACACAATAATTGCTGAAGGACTTGATAGGCCTTGGAGTCTTGCTGTAATCGATGATGAAAATATTATTTTTACAGAGTTATCGGGACAATTAAGACAGATAAAAGATGGTAAGTTACTTTCTGCTCCAGTAGCCGGAACACCTGAGGTGCTTTTCAAAGGACAAGGCGGTATGTCTGGAGTCGTTTTGGATCCGAATTTTCAAAACAATAAAGTTTTGTATTTGGCATTTTCTGCTCGTGATGCAGGGGCAAGAACCAATACTTTAAAGGTAATCAGAGCAGTTCTTTCTAATAATGAGCTTAAAGATGTTAATGAAATCTTCAGTGCCTTTCCTTCGCGAAATACTGCTCTTCACTATGGAGCTAAAATGGTGTTTATGGATGATGGTACTTTGCTAATTACTAATGGTGATGGTTTTAACTACCGTGAGAAGGCTCAATCATTGGATAACCATTTTGGGAAAATTGTAAGGATAAATTCAGATGGTTCTTTGCCAGAAGGCAATCCATTTTCAGATGATCCAAATGCTCTTCCTGAGATCTGGTCTTATGGACATAGAAACCCACAAGGCATAATAAATTACAAAGGTGAGATTTATGGGTTAGAGCATGGTCCAATGGGTGGAGATGAAATAAATGTAATTAAACCGGGAAATAATTATGGTTGGCCTGCCATAACTTACGGCAAGGATTATAACGGTTCGATCATTTCTCCATTTACTGAGATGAAAGGGATGGAACAACCAATTAAATACTGGGTGCCGTCCATAGCACCTTCGGGAATGATGTTTTATGACAAAGACTTATTTCCTGAATGGAAAGGAAGTATATTTGTTTCGTCAATGAAACCTGGAAGTGTTAGAAGATTGGAGCTTAAAGAGAATAAGATTATTCAAGAACATATAATTTTCGATGATTTAAGCAGGATTCGTGATATTGCATTTCTCCCAAATGGCTCAATACTTCTGGCAACTGATGGAAGTGGAGGAGAGATAATAAGTGTCCAACCAAATTAAGGAAAGAATATGTGGGCAAGGATAATTCCTGGAATCATAGGTTCAATTATGATGTTAAGTGCTTTTAATTGGATAATTGATCCATCCTCAGCTGCTGCTGGCTTGTCCATGTCTTTATTACAAGGAGAAGGTGGTAATACTCAAATAGGTGATTTCACCTCTTTCTTTTTTACTGCTGGAATCATGTCTATCGTAGGTGCTTATAGAAATGAGCATATATGGATTTATGCTACTGTTTGTCTTCTGGGTTCAGCGGCTATATTTAGAATTTATGCAGGTCTCATGCATGGAACTGAATTCTTAACGTCAGCAATTTTTTTCGAAATCTTGACCTCAATATTATTAATAATCAGTATAAAAAAGATAAAATCAACAAATAAATAAGCTTGTCAGTTCATAAATAACAAAACCAGGATATTGGTAGATTTAACTCTAAAAAGTTGGTTAGCGATTTTTTTAGTTTGTGATAAAGTCACGATAAATCTTAAAAGGAATAAATATGAAATTTAAAGGGACTGATTCTTATATCTCAACTGAAGATCTTAGTATGGCAGTAAATGCTGCAATAGAGCTTGAAAAGCCATTACTAATTAAAGGTGAGCCAGGAACTGGCAAAACTATGCTAGCTGAGCAAGTTGCCGAATCACTCAATATGCCATTAATCGAGTGGCACATAAAATCTACAACGAAAGCTAGACAAGGCCTTTATGAATACGATGCTGTAACAAGACTGAGGGATTCACAACTTGGGGATGAACGAGTTAAAGACATCTCTAACTATATTCAAAAAGGAAAAATGTGGGAGGCTTTTACCTCCGATGAAAGAGCAGTTTTGCTTGTTGATGAAATTGATAAGGCAGATATAGAGTTTCCAAATGATTTATTACAAGAGATAGATCGTATGGAGTTTTATGTTTATGAGACTAAAGAGACAATTAAAGCTGTTCAAAGACCTTTAGTAATCATCACTAGTAATAATGAGAAAGAACTTCCTGATGCTTTCCTGAGAAGATGTTTCTTCCACTATATCAATTTCCCTGATAGACCGACAATGGAAAAAATTGTAAAAGTCCATCATCCTAAGGTTAAGAAAAATTTAGTAAAAGATGCTTTAGAAATTTTCTTTGATATAAGAAAGGTACCAGGAATGAAGAAAAAACCTTCTACTTCAGAATTGATCGATTGGTTAAAGCTTTTAATGGCTGATGATATTCCTGATGAAATTTTTAAAAATAGAGATCCCTCTAAAGCAATACCACCTTTATACGGCGCACTTGTGAAAAATGAACAAGATGTTCAATTACTTGAAAGATTGGCATTTATGGCAAGAAGGGAAGGTAATAGTAATTCTTAATGTTTATATCTCTATTTAATACTTTAAAAGCTACTGGTGTACCTTGTTCATTGAGGGAACTCTTAGATCTAATTGCTGCTGTAGATAAGAGGTTAGCTTTTGCAAATATGAATGAGTTTTACTTCTTAAGCAGAGCTATTTTAGTTAAAGATGAAAAGCACTATGACAAATTCGATAGAGCTTTTGATATTTATTTCAAAGGTATTGAAAGTATAGATGATATTTTGGAAATGTTAATTCCAGATGAGTGGTTGAAAGCTGAATTTGAAAAGCACCTTACTGAAGAGGAACTAAAGGAAATTCAATCCTTAGGTGGTCTTGAGAAACTTCTTGAAGAGTTTAAGAAAAAACTTCAAGAACAAGAAGAGAGGCATGAAGGAGGTAGCAAACAAATAGGGACCGGTGGTACTTCTCCATTTGGAAATTCTGGGGAGAACCCAGAAGGTATTAGAGTCGGTGGTGAGGGAGGAAAAGGAAAAGCAGCTAAAGTATGGGAAGCAAGAGATTTTAAAAATCTTGATGACGACGTAGAGCTCGGTACTAGAAATATGAAAGTTGCTCTCAGAAGACTCAGAAAGCTAATCCGAGATAGTGCTGATGAAGAGTTTGATCTAGACAATACCATCAGTTCAACTGCTAAAAAAGCAGGTCTATTAGATGTTAAATTTCGTCCCGAAAAGAGAAATGCTGTAAAAGTACTCGTTTTGTTTGATGTGGGTGGTTCTATGGATCCTCATATCAGAGTTTGTGAAGAATTATTTTCTGCAGCCAAAACAGAATTTAAAAATTTAGAATATTTCTATTTCCATAACTTCATTTATGAGACTGTGTGGAAGGATAATAGAAGAAGACAAAATGAAAGAGTTTATACAGAAGACATAATTCATAAGTATTCAGCTGACTATAAAATCATTTTCGTTGGAGATGCAACAATGGCTCCATATGAAATCACCAATCCTGGTGGAAGCATTGAGCATTGGAATGAAGAAGCAGGAGCTCTTTGGATGAAAAGAATGGTAGGTATATATGACAAATTAGTTTGGTTAAACCCAGTGCCACAAGAGCATTGGGAATATAGTGCGTCTGTTGAACTTACCAGAAGCCTTGTTGAAGACAATATGTTTCCTTTAACTATTAGGGGTCTCGAAGAGAGTATGGCTTATTTGAGTAAGTAACTCATGAAAGCCCTTTCCATCAATAACCTAAAGAAAGAATATGCTGGAGGCTTACAGGCCTTGAAAGGAATTGACTTGGAGGTTAGCCAAGGGGACTTCTTTGCACTTCTTGGGCCAAATGGTGCAGGAAAGTCTACAACCATAGGAATTATAAGTTCGCTAGTTACCAAAACATCAGGCCAAGTAAAGATTCTAGATATAGATATCGATGAGAATCACTCTCTAGCAAAGAAGAAACTTGGTGTTGTAGGTCAAGAAGTTAATTTTAATCAATTCGAAAAGGTCGGCGATATAATAAGGAATCAAGCTGGTTATCATGGCTTGAGTTTTAAAGAAGCTAGAGAAAATGCTAAGTATTATATGCAGAAGCTTGATATCTGGGATAAACGTAATGATCAAGCCAGAAAGCTTTCTGGGGGCATGAAAAGAAGGGTAATGGTTGCAAAAGCTTTAGTAAATAATCCTGAACTTTTAATATTAGATGAACCAACTGCTGGAGTAGATATTGAACTCCGTAGATCTCTTTGGGATTTTCTGACTGAAATCAATAATGAGGGAACTACTATAATCTTAACCACACATTATCTTGAAGAAGCTGAGAGACTATGCAGGAACATAGCGATAATAGATTCAGGAGAAATCGTTGAAAATACAAGTATGCAAGAACTGTTAACACGTTTAGAAGAGGAAACATTTGTTTTCGATCTTAAAAACCCTTTACAAACACTGCCTAAGAATCTCGGTTACGCAGCTGTTTTAGAAAATCCTCAAAAACTAAAAATTACAATTGGAAAGGGCCAGGGTCTAAATACTATTTTTGAAGTTTTATCTGATTCTGGAATTCAAATATCAAGTATGAGAAATGATACAGGTCGTTTGGAAGAGCTATTTATGGGGTTGGTTGATTCAAACTTGAATGGAAGTGAAAGATGACTCCTTTAGAACAGTATAGAGCACTACTAACAATTATTTACAAAGAGATCCATAGGTTCATGAGGATTTGGACACAAACTCTCATTCCGCCAGCAATAATGATAATGCTTTATTTTGTTATTTTTGGAACTCTTATTGGTAAAAGAATTGGACAAATGGGAGGCTTTGATTATATGCAATTTATGATCCCAGGTTTGATCATGATGTCTGTCATAAGTAATTCATATTCAAATGTCGTTTCCTCTTTTTTTGGTCAAAAGTTTGCAAGAAGTATTGAAGAGCTATTAATCACTCCATTACCACACTATCTAATTTTGCTAGGTTGGGTTCTTGGCGGAGTGGCTAGAGGACTTTTAGTTGGAGCAATAGTAACCTTAGTGTCTCTGTGGTTTTATGATTTATCAGTAAGTAACTGGACTTTGAGCATATTTGTAGTGATTTCAACATCTATACTTTTTTCATTGGGAGGATTTTTAAATGCTCTATTTGCAGAGTCGTTTGATGATATATCAATTATTCCGACTTTTATAATGCAGCCTTTGATTTATCTCGGTGGGGTTTTCTACTCTATTCAATTACTTCCTTCTTTTTGGCAGACAGTATCTCTAGCCAACCCAATTCTTTATATGATCAATGCTTTTAGATATTCTATTTTAGGAGCTTCAGACTTAGAAGCTCTTGGTTTTTCAATAAACTCTGCAATTTTTATGATTATAGGATTTATAGTTCTATTTGCTTTTATTTGTTTATGGTTCCTACACAAAGGGCGTGGTATCAGAACTTAGACAATGGTTAATACAATCCTAGGACAAGATTCAGCTATTCCTTTGCAGTATGATCCATCGATCCTCTCACCAATGAGCAGGTTAGATTCAAGAATAAAAACTGGTTTAAATGAATTTCAAGATTTTCATGGAAGAGATTTTTGGACTTCCTATGAAACTTCATGGCTAAATAAAGAAGGCATACCCCAAAATAAAATTCTCAATATCTCTTATGATTGCAACTCAAAATTTTTTGTGGAGTCAAAATCTTTAAAGTTATATTTATATTCTCTTAACAACAAAAAGTTTAAATCTATAGATTCTCTAAGAAATCTAATAAAAGATGATTTAGAGAAAGTATTGAAAACTGATGTTGATGTTGATTTGAACAAGTTCCCAAGATCAATTTCAGACAGCTCAACCTCGATAGACGAAGTATACTTAGATAAGATAGATTCTTACCCTAATTCTCAAGTAATCCAACCAGGAGAAAAGGAATACACCAGCGAACATCTCTCATGCAGTCTTTTTAGAAGCTTATGCCCTGTTACCTCGCAGCCTGACTGGGCAACTATACATATTTCCTATAATGGAAACTCTATTCAACATGATGGACTTCTTCGGTATTTGCTTGCCTACCGAAATCACCAGGGATTCCATGAGGAGTGCGTAGAAAGAATTTTTACAGACTTATTGAAAAGGTGTAGATTAAAAGAACTTTCAGTAAGGGCAAATTTCCTTAGAAGAGGTGGAATTGAAATCAATCCAATCAGGACGACACCAAATTTTGATATTGAAATAACAAGAGATATTAGACAATAATAATTTTAGTAAATGAAAGATTTTGAGGGTAAAAGATTGAATGAGTTGGAAGCAAGAGCAACATTTCAAGAAGATACCATAGAAAAGCTAAGTAAGGAATTAAGCATTCAACAGAAAGAAATTATTCAGTTAAAAGAAGAAATAAAGTCTTTAAAAGAATCTTTCGAAAAGAACATTATTGAAGATACAACTGAGAAACCACCTCATTACTGATAAACAATTTGTTTTTCAGAGATTTATAAAACAATATAATGCCGATAGAAAAAAGGAGAGATGGCAGAGTGGTCGAATGCGCACGCTTGGAAAGCGTGTAAGGTGTCAAAGCCTTCGAGGGTTCGAATCCCTCTCTCTCCGCCATCATAAAATTATATGAATGCAAGTATAGATCTAGGATGGGAAGAATGGGTGAGCCTGCCTGCAATAAATCTTCCATACATAAAGGCTAAAGTTGATACTGGAGCACAGACCTCTGTTCTTCATGCTAAACACATTGAAGTATTTAGGGTTAAGAAGAAAAAGTTTGTTAGATTTGAAATATCTCCTTTACCAGAAAAACCAAATTTTACTATTTCTTGTTCGGCACCATTGATTGGGCGAAGAAAAGTCACAAGCTCTAATGGAGAATCTGAAAAAAGATACTTCATTAAAACTGATATTGAAATCTCGGGACAAACTTGGCCTGTTGAAATATCTTTAACAGATAGGCACAGCATGCAATATAGAATGTTATTAGGCAGAAGCTCAATAGGCGAAGATATGACAGTTTTTCCTAACGAAAGTTTTTTAAATGGGCAGCCTCAATCTAAAAATCCTTACTCAATTAGAAAGAAAAGGGTTTTGAAATCTCGTAGAGCATTAAGAATCGCTCTCTTAACAAGGGAACCAAATAATTATACTTCTAAGAGGATAGTAATTGCCGGTCAACAAAGAGGTCATCAAGTAGAACCTATTAATTCCACCAGATGTTTTTTGGATGTAGATACTGGAAATCCTGAAATATTTTATGACTCAAATCCTCTTCCTAAATACGATGTGGTAATTCCAAGAATTGGAGCATCAATAACGTCTTATGGTCTTGCTGTAACAAGACAGTTTCAATTAACAGGCGCATTACCGCTTAACGATCCTCAAGCAATCGCTAACTCAAGAGACAAGCTTTTAGCACATCAATTACTTGCTTCAGCCAATATTAATATGCCTGTCACAGGATTTGCTTCTTCTCCTAAGGATACTATGGGAGTAATTAACACTGTTGGAACAATGCCTCTTGTTATTAAATTACTAGAATCTTCTCAAGGAAAAGGTGTAATTTTGGCTGAAACTAAGAAAGCTGCTGAGACGGTCATAAATGCATTTAGAGGATTACAAGCTAACTTTTTAGTACAAGAGTTCATAGAAGAGTCAAAAGGAGAAGATTTAAGATGTTTGGTCATAGACGGTAAGGTTGTTGGATCTGTTTTAAGATCTAATAAAGAAAATGACTTTAGATCTAATCTTCACCAAGGAGGCGTGGCTCACGGTACATCTATATCACCAAAAGAAAGAGGAATAGCAGTTAGAGCTGCCAAGGCAATAGGGCTTTCCGTTGCTGGAGTTGATATACTAAGGAGCAATAGAGGTCCATTGGTCCTTGAGGTAAATAGTTCACCAGGTATTCAAGGTATTGAAAAGACATTAGAGATTGATATTGCAGGTCAAATCATCTCATTTTGCGAAAAAAAATTAGGAATATCACCAAGTTAAAGGAGAAAAATATGAACGATCTTAAAAATAAAACTTTATTTGTTTCAGGGGCGAGCAGGGGTATAGGCCTCGCAATTGCTAAGAGAGCTGCCAAGGATGGAGCAAATATTATTTTAGCTGCAAAAACAGCTGAGCCTCATCCTAAACTTCCAGGTACTATTTATACCGCTGCAGATGAAATTATTGAAGAGGGCGGTCAAGCATTACCCGTAATTTGTGATATACGAGACGAAGAAAACGTAAGAGATGCGGTAAATAAAGGTTTAGATCATTTTGGCAATATTGATATTTGCGTGAACAATGCGTCAGCAATTCAACTAACTGGTACTCTTCAAACTGATATGAAAAGGTATGATTTAATGAATCAAATAAATGCTAGAGGCACTTTTTTAGTCAGTAAAGTTTGCCTTCCTCATTTGCTAAAGTCTGATAATCCTCATATTTTAAATTTGTCGCCCCCTTTGGATATGGATCCAAAATGGTTCGGGCCGCATGTCGCATATACGATGGCTAAATTTGGAATGAGTCTTTGCGTTCTTGGTATGGCAGAAGAATTTAAACAAGATGGGGTCGCTGTGAATGCCCTGTGGCCCAGAACTGCTATTGCGACTGCAGCGATAAAGAATACATTAGGAGGTGACAGTATAATGAATATATCAAGATCTCCAGAGATAATGGCCGATGCAGCTTATATAATATTAACTAAAGACTCTAAGGAATTTACTGGTAATTTCTGCATTGATGATAACTTGCTTGCTGACAATGGAGTGACTGATTTCTCCCAGTATGCCGATGTTCCTTTTTCAGAATTGGCACCAGACTTTTTTGTTCCTGATGATATTGAACCGCCCGAAGCTGCAAAAAATAGTTAATGAAAAGATTCTTTCTTACAGTTTTTGTTTTCTATCTATCTTATTTTTTAGTTTCAGATGAAAAAAAAATTGAAGACTGTACTTTGATAGCAAACGATGAAGAAAGACTTTCTTGTTTTGATAGCTTCTTTAAAACCGATAAAAAATTAATACTTGTCGATCAAGACGATATAGCTATCTTTCAAGAAAAGATCGAAGATACTAATGGAGATGACGATAAGGTAATAGTTAAAGCGCCAAGATCTGTTATAAATGATAATCTCGTCCTAGTAGGAGTGAAACTGTCTGGAAGAGACTATTTATTTGAGTTGAATGATAAGTCTGTTTGGAAAAATATAGAAACCATTAGAAAAAAAGATATTCCCACACCGGGTGATAAAGTTACTCTTGAAACTGGTTTATTTGGATCTATGTTTTTAAAAATAAAAGGTGAAAAAAATAAAATTCGAATAAGAAAAGTAAGAAATCCATGAATAAGATAAAAGAAAAAAGGGAGTTTGAAGCTTCTCCCGAGATTATTTGGAATATCGTGAGTAATATCTCTAGAAGTGACTGGGTGCCGGGTGTTGAGAGTATTGAACTTGAAGGCAATAAGAGGATCTTCAAGATGACAGGTATGGGCAGACTAGTTGAAGAAATAATAGAATGCGATGATGAGAATATGGAGCTTTCGTATTCTGCGATAGAGACTGTGATTCCTATTCAACACCATCTAGCAAAAATTAAATTGTCAGAAATGGAAGGTAACACGATTTTTGAATGGACTACAGAGATTGATCCTCCTGAATTTTCTGAACCAATCAGACAAGGTATGCTTTCATCTCTTGACCAACTCGAAAAAGTACTAAAAAAGGTTTAAAAAACCTTTTTCTTATCATGTATAACTGATAAGGTTCTTACACATACATAGATTACTGGGGAGGGTTTATGTTAGTACTAAGCAGGAAAGCTGAAGAATCAATGTACATTGGCGATGATATTAAAATTACGGTTTTAGATATCAGAGGAGGGCAAGTCAGGATAGGCATTACGGCACCTCAGAATGTCAAAATTCATCGAGAAGAAGTATACAATCGTATCTCAAGTGAAGATTAGATAGCGAATGAAGTTATCAAAATAGGAGTTATAATCTATTCTAGGGGCTGTAGCTCATTTGGATAGAGTGTCTGGCTACGAACTAGAAGGTAGCAGGTTCGAATCCTGCCAGCCCCGCCAAAAAAACATTGAATAAGGAAATAAAATGAATGCAGTAGATAAATGGCATGAAGTAATGAGAAGTGGTGGTTCGGGTGCAGAAGATAAACTTGATAAGCTTCTTCATGAAGATGTCATATTTTATTCGCCAGTGGTATTTACACCCCAAAGAGGTAAAGAGATTACGAAGTTGTATCTATCAGCTGCATCGGGTGTATTTAGTGATGAAAAAACAAATAAAGATTCAGATAAAAAGAACTCCAAGTTTAAATATGTTAAAGAGATTATTAGTGGTAATTCTGCATGTTTAGAATTCGAAACTGAGATGAATGGAATATACGTTAATGGCATCGATCTTATTACATGGGATCAAGATAACAAAATTATTGAATTTAAAGTAATTGTCAGACCTCTTCAGGCAGTAAATACATTACATGAAAAGATGGGCAAAATGCTAGATAAATTAAAGTCGAAGTAATTTTGAGAGTTTTTCTTTCATATGGAGTTCATCTTTTTACTGTATCTGGTGTTTTCTTCAGCTTTCTGGCTCTGATTGCATCCATCGAAAGAAATTTACCTTTAGTTTTTTTCTATCTGGCAATAGCACTCTTTATAGATGGAGTAGATGGATCCTTAGCTAGAAAGGTAGATGTAATAAAATATACACCAAAGATAAATGGAGAAAATTTAGATAATATTATTGACTATTTAAATTATGTTTTTCTCCCTGCTTTTGTAATTTATTGGCTTGATTTAGTTCCTGAAGGAATGGCTTTAATATCGGTAGCTACTATTCTTATAGTGTCTTGTTATACATTTGCGAATAATAATATAAAAACTTCTGATTTTTATTTCTCCGGCTTTCCTGCACTTTGGAATGTAGTAATCCTCTACTTTTATATACTAGACACTGGTCCTTTTACCAATCTTTTAATTATCTTTGCCTTGGCATTTCTTACCTTTATTCCTATTAAGTACAGCCATCCATTTAGGGTAAAAGAGTTTAGAAAATCAACTTTATCTGTTTTGATGATATGGATGATAACAACTGTGCTTTTGTTATATTTTGATCATTTAGATGAAACACTCTTAAGAATAGCTTTTTTAATTTGGTTATTAACAAATGGATATTTTATTTTTTTAACAATTCTACGAAGCTTAAAAAAATAATTGATACTCTTAAAATGACAGGAGATTTAATTTTTGATTTTTTCTCGAAACCATTTTGTAACTATAGTTTTGTTACCTTTTTGAACAGGGTGTGCTTGATGTGTGGTATTTCCATTAAGAGTACTATCCTCGTTAAGATTATTCCATATAAGTGCCTTTCCAGCTTCAGGAGAGAAGATTTTATTTAATTTAGGGAATTCTGTCTCGCCACCTTCAAGAACATCATTTAAATAGATCATAAAAGTATATGTTCTTTGGCCTCTGCCTTTATCATGTTCCACTAATTGTTCAGCATCGAAATAGTCAGTATGTTCTTTGAATTCTTGCCCCTTACGATAATGTTGACCTTGTAATATTTCTCCATAGGAACTATCTATGCCAATGAAATCGCAAATTTTTTTATCGATATCATTAATTAAGGAAGTATTTTTATAGCCTAAATCACAAGTACTACTTGTTCTAAAGGTTGGATCATACTCTTCAGAACTTACAATTGTTGATGGTCTAAGTTGACTTGTAATTTCA
The DNA here is from genome assembly GCA_902611645.1 of uncultured SAR86 cluster bacterium. Taxonomy (GTDB): domain Bacteria; phylum Pseudomonadota; class Gammaproteobacteria; order Magnimaribacterales; family Magnimaribacteraceae; genus Magnimaribacter. The sequence goes on from CACMAF010000002.1 coordinate 49,696, forward strand.
TCAACTAAACTCTGGCATTCTTTTTTTGAAAGAAAGTTTTCAACCTCATAAATCTCCGCTGGTACATTTTTAATGTTATCTACAGATATATTTTTATTTGAGAAATACTTTTGTTCAATTTCTGGCACTTCCTTTGCCTGAACTAAATCGTCAATACCGAGGTCTAGACCTAGAGCTATTTTGCATTGAGAGATTTCAAAACCTTCTGCTAATAGAGTCTCTAATAACTCATTTTCATTACTATCTTTTTTGATATTTTTAAATATCCAATCTAATTTCTCTTGCGTTAAGTCTTTCTGCATTAACTATAGATTAGGTTTTATGAGATATTTTTTTCCGGTAGCTTGTTTCGTATAAGTAATAATACTTTCTTCACTTAGTGCTTCTTCTAGGGAAATAATATTAGAATATTTACTTTCAAAAGTAGTATGAATTTCATCAGCAACTTTTTTGCGTAATTCTCCAAACTTTTCCGGCCCAATTCTTCCTATGAAAGGAGTGAGTAACCAACCGCCTAATCCCCAAGAGAACCCAAAAGAACGTGTAAGCGTAGTGGGATTTCTATCGAGTCCACCGTATATATAAACCTGTTTAAATTTATCTGATCCATATCTGCTATATTCAGTCGCAGTTTTATTTGCGGCAATTTCCATCGCAGTTAAAATTTGGCTGGATAGTTTTCCACCTCCGGTCGCATCAAAACCTAAAGTAGATCCTGACTTAACAAGAGCTTCCACAAGATCATCCATGAAACTATCCAAACTTGAATTGCAGACATAATTTGTACCTAGGGATTTGAGCAAATCTACATGCTCTTCTTTTCTAACTACATTCACCAAAGGTATATCTTCCGCTAAGCAAATTTTGATTAGCATTTGTCCTAGATTAGATGCTGCTGCTGTATGAACAAGGCCGGTATGATTTTCCATTCTCATAGTCTCTACCATTCCCAGAGCAGTTAATGGATTAACAAAACAAGATGCAGCTTGTTCTGCCGTAGTCCCATCATTCATCACCAAGCAACTTGATGATGGAACACATCTATATTCAGAATACATTGCGCCCCCAGCTAGACCTACAGTTTTGCCTATCAAATGTTCTGCCCCTTTACCTGCAGATTCAACTATTCCAGAACCTTCGTTACCGACAGGCAAGTTTTGATCAAATCTTGCGGCAACAGATCTAATTAACCCATCTGGAACTTTCATTTCTACGACCGAACCTTTTGCAACTTCTTTTAGTGAAGAAACATCTGCTGGTCCAACTAAGAGTCCCAGATCCGATGGGTTTATTGGTGTTGCTTGAACCTTAATCAGTACTTCACCATCACCAGGATCAGGTACATTTACTTCATCTAAAGATATAGTGAGTAAACCTTCCTTGGAGATTTTAGACTTGATTTGCTTTGAGAGTGTCATGATTCATTTAATTAAGACTTGTAACTTGATAGCTTTCAACTAATTTTCCGTATTTCTCTTCATCAAACCATTCCATTTGTTTTTCTTGCCATTCGGTATCACTCTCCAAAGATGAAAGAGACTTTGCTTGAGCTTCTTCTGAAGTTGACAACATAACAAATTGATAATAATTTTTACTGCCCAATCCATGCTGCCATAGATCAATAAGAAAGCCATGTTTTTCGAATATAGTTTTTGCCTCTTCTAAAGCCTCTAATGTTTCAGCTGCTTTACCTTTCTTTGGATCCCATACCCAAACCTGAACTATGTAATCTCCTGGATCAATGTCATCTAACGAAGTCATTTGGTAACTTCTTACTGGTTCAAGGATGTCTTGACTATTAAATTTTTCTAGATAGGGCGTCCAAGCTTCCGCAGTATACGCTTTTGCTCTATCTTCATATGTATTGAAGAAGTCAACCCATAAAAACATTTTTTCTGCTCCTCTACCAATATTTTGTTGATGCACAATTACCAGTTGGTCATTTGCAAGACCTATATCTCTTCCTTCTCTCATCAATTCTGCAGCTTCTGTTAATTTACCGGGTTTGGCTTTATAGAAATAAGCATCAGCATAACCAGCAGAATATGCCGTTGAAAGAAAACCTATGCATAAAACTGCAACATAATATTTTAGTGATTTCATAAAAACTCCAATTTCTTTATGTTCATAAGATAACAGACAATAGTGCCTTCATGTAGTTTTTTAAAAGTCTTCTTTACACATAGCAATAAAAGAGTAAAGTGACTAAGGGAGAAAATTTATGAAAAAAATATTAACATTTCTAGTTTTATCATTACCGCTCACAATCTTTTCATCTACATTAGTGATTCTTGAATGTGAATTAATAGAGGATGGAACGATAGAAGACGTGAAAAGAATTAATTCAGCATGGGTCAAGAGTGTGAATGAATTGAATGATAAACAAGTGAGTAGTCAAGTTTTGGAGGCAGTGTTGTCAGATAATATGGAAGGTTTTATGTATATAGATACTTATGAAGATTCAATACATTGGGGACAAATTAGATATGAAATTAAAAATGGCACCATCCAAGATATCGACGAACAATTTGATGCAGTTTCTAAGTGTACCGCAGGTAAAATGTATGACGCTGAACAAAGTTGATTATTCAAGTTATCACGGAGGTTAGCAGGTTCATATGTAGAATACATTTATAGATTTTATGTATAATGCAAGGCCTTTTGCGGGTATCGTATAATGGCTTATTACCTCAGCCTTCCAAGCTGATGATGTCGGTTCGATTCCGACTACCCGCTCCAACTAAAAGTTTTATTAGATGATAGTAACAATAGATATAAGTATGTATCCAAATAGGGAGGAATTTGTTGAACCAATAAAAGGTTTTATTGAAATTATAAATACTTTCCCAGAAATAAAGATAAAGACTTTTCCAACCAGTACTGTTATACAAGGAGAATATGCCTACACAATGAAAGCTGCACAAGATGCAATCTCCGAGGCTCATGTTAAATATGACAAAGCCATTTATGTAATGAAAATAATACCTGACTACGAAGCCTTATAAAATTTCTTTGCTCTGTGTTCCTCTAGTTAGTGACTCGTTTAGGCTGAGTATTCCAAATATAGACTAAAGAGTAAAACCAAAATCCATTGAGTAAAGGTTCTACAATGGCATCCACAACAGCTTTATCTAGAGCGAAACCAAGTAATAAGAAGCTCCAAGATGTAGCGATAGTAAAATGTCCAATCGTATAAATAACAGCTAATGTGCTTGTCTTAAGTCTTTTGTGAGCATATTTGTGGAGAAGATAGAACCAAAATCCATTGATGATCGGTTCTAAGATAGCATCAGCAGACGCAACTAGAAAGCTCGCATTAAATATTAAAGTAGCGCAAACCCAAGCAATGAAGACATGTCCGACAGTGTACAAAATTGAAAGACCGAAGCTACTTAGCGAATGGATTAGTGAGTTAATCCTGCTGACTTCTATTAAGAACCTATTCAAAATTTATCCCTTTTTTGTTTATTGTTTACTATTAATCTAAATAATATAACTCTAACAAGAATTAAAAAAATATCACTACCTACTTTAACTTTTTTACATGATTTGATTCCAAAGTTGCAATTCCTCAATTCTAAGGTAACTATTAATCTTCTTCACTTCCTGTAGAGTTGCAGATTCTTTGGGACCATAATTGTGTCCAGGATAGATGATTGTTTCATCAGGAAGTTTAGAAAGTTTACGGAGACTATGGAACATATCTTCAGAGTTTGCACCAGGTAAATCAACCCTCCCACATCCTTGAACAAATAGGGTATCTCCTGAGATAAGACTATTATTTACTTTGAAGCACTGAGACCCAGGTGTATGTCCTGGAGTATGAATAAACTCTATATCATTATCTCCAATCTTAAAGTGATCTCCTGAATCTACTATATTCATATCTATGTTAGATAAACCAGTAACTTTTTTGAGACCATCGACCTCGTGTTTATTGACAAAAGTTTTTACAGGTTCTTTTTCTAATACTTCAGCAAGGCCCTCAATTGAGTGTCCTCCCATACTTCCACCTACATGATCTGGGTGACAATGAGTTACCAAAACACACGAAAGTTTTAGATCTCTTGCTTGAATATGGTTGAGTAAACCTTCAACATCCCAAGCAGGATCAATTAAAGCCACTTCTCGAGTTTTTTTGGAACCTAACAAATAAATAAAGTTTTCCATTGGACCTATAAGTATTTGCTCAATATATAAATCATCATTAATCATATTAACTTTCCTCTTTAAAAGTTTCTTCAAGGACTATTTTATCCTCTTTGTACTTAATTCCTGCTAGATAATAACAAGGAATGGATACAATACTAATGATTGAAAAAATTACCAGCATTAAAGTATAGGGCTCAGAGTAGCCAGAAGATCTGAGAATATCTGCACATAATCCTCCTCCTAACGAGCCAATGGTTAATCCAATTAGATTTAGTGTAAGGATATAAAATGATACGACTGTCGCTTTAATATTATCAGGAACTAGTTCTTGTACGGTAGAAAAGGTAGGCCCGAAGAAGCACCCTAATTGAAAATATCCTATGATGATTCCTATCCAAAATACTGAGGTTCCTGGTTCCACAAATCTGTAGAATATTCCAATAGGTAAAGTTAGTAGTGCTAGCCAGAATAGAAACATAGGTCGTCCTTGGTTGGTATTTTCTTGCCACCAATCACTCAATATTCCACCTATTAAATTTCCTGATAGACCTGCAAATACACCTATCCAGCCAACAAGCTGAGCTATTTCAGATCTTTCATATCCTCTTTCCTGAACTAACCAAAGTTGTTCAAAACCGGAAGCTCCAAGCACTATATGATAAAAAACACCTGCTACTATAGTGAACCTTAAAGCGGATGAAGTTTTAAGAGCTTTTATTAGTGTCTTTACTATATTTGCAGTACTTTCCTTAGATAAAGTGGGATTTTTATTTTCGGATGTATTGCTTTGTCTTTTTCTGTCTTTAAAAAGTAGCGCACAGAGACCTAATAAGAGTCCAATGCCACCTAACAGATAAAAACAATTTCTCCATCCTAAGGATTCACCTAGATAACCAGCAATTAAGAGACTTACCCCTACACCAATTGGGACGCCCATATAATAAAATCCTGCGGCAAAACCCATTTTTTTTGATGGAAATGAGTCTGATAAAAGAGACATAGATGTTGGAGTGAGAATTGACTCGCCCACACCAATAAACATTCTTGGAAGCGCCATTGATATAAAACCTTTAGCTGCACCTGTGAGGGCAGTAAAAATACTCCACAAAACTACACCAAATGCTATGAGCTTTGGTCTATTCACCATATCTGCAAGAACGCCCATAAACAGACCTGCAATAGAATAAAAAATAATAAAAGGAACGGTTGTTAAGAATCCGTATTGAGTATCTGTGAGGCCCAAGTCAGGGACAATAAAATTAGCAAAGCTGGCAATGAGTTGACGATCTACAAAATTTAGAAGATTCAGAAGTGTTAGGAAGAATAAAAGCCTATATGCGTTCAAAGGTACCTCTTTTTCTAAAGATCATAGCATAGAGATTAGATTTAATAATATTTGAAAAAATCTAATTCTAAGTGTTATAGTTGAGTAACACACTCGGGATACTTAAATGAAAATAAAAAGAGATTGGTCAAATTCAGATATGAGGTCAGTAATGCGAGGAGAGGCTATGCATTATTTTTCAGGTGGCCAACATTATTATGTTTCAAAAGATTGGTACGTCTGGTTTCTGGGCAACTCAACAAGATATTCTATTTTTCATACCTTTCTTTGGAAATACGGAAATGGCGAAATGGTAAGTTATACAGACTTAACTAGAACGGAAAAGATTGGATCTCAAAGATTAAAAATAGACTCTATCAAAGCTACAATAAGAGAGGGCTTAAATCTAGGTTATATACAAGCTTTTAAATCTGAAAAGGACAGAAGGGTAACTATGTATTCTTTCGATGATTCTATCTTACAAGAAGTAACAGATTATTGTTTTATGATGAGACGGAATCGCATGTGGGAGTCGGCATCATTTATCAGCCAAGGATCTACAGCAACTATTAATAAAGAACTTGCTAATGCAGGAATGAAGAAAGAGTGGTTTGATTCAATAAACAGCTTCATTTCTCTTTTAGCTGGAACAGCTAAAGCTGTTTTTGGTCAGGAACAGCTACCTAATGTGATTGCTATAGATAAAAATAAAAATAAAAGCTAAGAAATTAGCTGTAACTTTTAGTCTTTATTAATCTTGTACTTGTACAAATTTTCTATAAGTTAATTATGTTACATGGATGTAACTTGAGTGGGCTCATTCTCTAGATTTCACCCATCCCTTCCCAGGATATAGTCTTTATTTTGGGCCCACTTTCACAACTTAAGAATTCTCATTGAACATTGCCGTTCTTCCGCCATCAACTACGATATCTTGGCAACTGACAAAACTACCTGCATCACTAGCTAGATAGAGTGCAGCTTCTGCTATATCTGATGCTAGACCCGATCTTTTCAATGGTACTGCTTGAGCAAGATTACCTTCAAGTTTCTTTAATTTTCTCTCATTTTCTTCAGCACTAAGTTTATTAGATACTCCTGAGCCACCCCAGAAGATTGGAGTGGCAATGGCTCCAGGTGATATCGCATTGACTCTTATATTATCTTTTCCAAGTTCAACTCCAGACATTTTTGTGAAATGAGTAACACCTGCTTTTAAAGCTGAATATAGAGGATCCCCTTGTCTATATCTAATTCCTGCAATACTTGAATTATTGATAATGCAACCTCCGCCATTTTCTCTCATGGGACCAATGGCATATCTGGTACCAAGAATGACACTAGCTAGCAGTAAATGAACCCCATAATCAATATCCTTTTGAGTCACATTCTCAAGACCAGCTCCAACAGGCCCACCGGCATTATTAAACAGAATGTCCAGCTTACCTAAGTTTTCAGTTGTAAAAGAAATTGCCTTTTTTATATCTTCTTCTTTTGTTACATCCGATAAGCAATAAGAGGCATTTTCACCCAATTCCTCTGCTAATTTAGATCCTTTTTCTTCAGACCTACCTGAAATAACAACTTGTGCACCTTCTTCAATGAATAATCTAGCTGTCTCAGCTCCAATGCCACTGGTTCCGCCTGTAATAAGTGCTACTTTATTCTCTAGTCGACTCATATTAATTTTCTCCTTTTAAACATCTATATGTTTCGTTTATGAGTTCTAGTGATCTTCCATCGGCTGCAAAATTATTTTTCATGTTATTCATGACATAAGAAATACCAATTTTGTTGATAGGATCTCCAAATCCACACGAACCCCCCCATCCGGAATGGCCGAAAGAACTTTCCTCTGGACCATATATTACTTTATGCATATTCATAATAAATCCCGAACCCCATCTTGTAACAACATCCAAAACTAAATCTCTATTGGTAATTCTCTCCTTTGTCATGGTATCAATTGTTGAATCCTTTAGAATTTTTTTTGATTCTTCATCAGTAACAACTAAGCTATAAAGCTTAGCGATGCCCGATGCGCAACCTTGACCATTTGCCGATGGTATTTCTGCAGCTCTCCATTCTCTTGTATTTTGATGTTTAAGCAGATTAGGGCCTCTTCCGGATGCAACTTGAGCTTCATTTGGATGATTATTTGCTTCATTATTCTCTTTAGCAAATGGAACCATTTCAGCTACCCTATATTCCTCTGCTTTAGGAAGACCGATATAAAAATCAATATTGTTTGGATCACCTATCTCACTTCTAAAGTAACTGCCTAAAGATTTTCCAGAGACTCTTAAAATTAATTCAGACGTTAGCCAACCGTAAGTCATGGAATGATATCCTGAAGCTGTTCCTGGCTCCCAAAGTGGTTTCATTAGAGCAAGTTCATTAGCCATTATTTTTTGATCGTAATAGTCTTCAGCTTTTGTTGCCATGGAACCACAAATACCAGCTTGATGAGATAGAAGCATACCAACAGTAATTTCTTCCTTTCCGTTGCAGCCAAACTCAGGCCAGTATTCACAAACTTTCTCATCGTAATCTATTAAGTCATTTTCGTAGGCATGAGCTAGAGTTATAGCAGCCACACCTTTAGTGGTTGACCATACATTAGCTAAGGTATTTCGTTCCCATTCCTTTATTTTCTCTTTGCTTGAGAAACCTCCCCATATATCAATTATCGGCTCCCCATCTTTATAAACTGCAAAAGAAGATCCTATCTCTCTATCTGTGTTGTGTAACTCATCAAACAATTCTTTTACTTTTAAAAATTTACCTTCACATGTTCCCTTTACGTTCATTTTTTTCCTTTTTTATTATTTAAAAACAATAATTTACAGAATTTTCTTAAATTTTAAAATTTTATCTAAATCCTTTATATCATTCCGTATATCTGAAATTATAATAAAACCATATCTATTAAACTCTATTTGATCATTTTTGATATTTATATTCGATGAAATATTACTATCAACACTTAGGTCCCCTTTATCAATTAGGTAAGCATTCTCACTCAAATTAAAAATACAAAGTGTTTTTGTATCTTGATTCTCTCTATTGAATATAAGTAAGTCCTCGTGTTCATTCAAGAAATTATGCTTTCCTGCTAACAAAGCTGAGTCGGATTTTCTGAAAAAAATAAATTGTTTATAAAAGTTTAAGATTGAATTAGATTCATTTTCCTGAAGACTTACCGATCTATTTTTCTGTTTTTCTTTAACTGGTAACCATGGAGACTTATTACTAAAACCTGCATTGATCTTTTGGTGATCCCATGTCATTGGTGTTCTGCACCCATCCCTCCCTTTATTTTTTGGCCAAAATCTGATTCCTGGAGGATCAGTTAATTCATCAAATTCTAATTCTGTCTCTACTTGACCGAGTTCCTCACCCTGATATAAACATGGAGTTCCCGGCAGTGAAAGGAGTAGGGCACAACTTAACTTTGCAAAACTATCACTTTCATTTTTATCCCATCTAGAAAGATGTCTTATGACGTCATGATTTGAAAAACTCCAACAAGGCCAACTGTCAGAACCCTCATTATAAAATTCTTTGATGGTGTCTCTAAAGAATGGTGCTGAAAACTCTTTACCAAGAAGCTTAAAACTGTAGGCCATATGAATCCTAGACTTTTTGGTATATTCCTTCATTAATTTGATTGCTCTATGTGAATCGCCAATCTCACCAATAGAAGCTTTCTCAGGATAACAATTTAATAAATTTCTAAATTTATTTAAAAATTCTAAGTTCTCATCTTGATTGATAGCAAACAATTGATTTTGCATATAGTAAGGATTAACCGGAGGACTCTTGAAAGATAAAGGACTCTTCGGATTATTCCTCAATTTCTGATCATGAAAGTAATAATTAACTGTATCAAGCCTGAAACCATCTACACCTTTTTTTAGCCAAAATTCAACTTCTCCTAATAAGAAATCTTGAACCTCTTCATTATGAAAATTAAAGTCGGGTTGGCTAGGCAGGAAGTTATGAAGATAGTATTGTCCTCTAAGAGGTTCCCATTCCCATGCAGAGCCACCAAAGACTGATAACCAATTATTAGGCGGAGATCCGTCCTCATTAGCATCAGCCCATACATACCAGTCTGATTTTCTCGAAGATTTACTGCTTTTACTATCTATAAAAGCTTCATGCTTGTCTGAGCTATGTGAAAGAACTTGATCAATGATGACTCTTATATTTTTTTTATGTGCCTCTTCAAGTAATTCATCAAAGTCATTCATATCACCAAACAAAGGGTCTACTTCAACATAGTTGCTGACGTCATATCCCATATCCTTCATAGGCGACATAAAAAAAGGTGATAGCCAGATAGCATCGATACCTAGACTCGAAATATAATTAATTTTTTTTGTTATGCCTTTGAGGTCACCGACCCCATTATTAGAAGTGTCTAAATATGACCTAGGATAAATTTGATAGATAGTTGCGTTTTTCCACCATTCATTCATTTTTTGATTTCAGCCAGTTTATAAGATTCTCTTCAAATGGTTCGATGACTTTATATTTTTTCATATCTTGCTCAAGATTTTGAATTGCTTGAATTAGATCAGAAATAGATTTTTTATTATTAATTATGTCAGTTATAGGGTTAATGTGAACTCTTACCGCAAATAAAACTGCTCTTGAATAATCTAATCTTCTAATCGTTTGCCTTTCAACTCTAATGAAAAGTTTTTCAGGTTGAGTGGTTTTGATTTCTACTAAACTCTTATTACTTACTGGTTGAAAAAGCTCAGGACTATCAAATATAGACCAATTGTACCTTTCAAAGATTTTCTGATCTGGTAAGTTAGTAAATATGGTATTTACTCTTGAATCTATTTTATCTTTGTAACCAGGAACAGATCGATGAAGTTCTGAAAGAGATTGTTGAAATTTTTCTCTTAGTGACCATCTAGTCGGCGCGCAAAGTGAAGCTGAATCAAGATAAAAGATATTTTCTTTTGGTTTCATGATGATCAGATCTTCTTGAATAAGAAGTGATGCCAATTCTAAAGGATCTTGAAAATCGTCATAATAATAAAGTCGATTATTTCTTTTTGACTCAATGGTATCCGCCTTTAGTTCGTATGAATCATTATGATGATTTTTAAGATGTTCAATTACGAGTCTTAAAACCTCTTTTTGAATATCTTGCGAATTTGGAGAAGTTAGTAGAACTTGATCTTTATTTTCTAAATATAATTTTTCTTTAAGAGCAATTTCTTCTGAAAAAAGATGATCTATTTCTAACCAAGAACTTTCTTCAATTGGCCTTAAACCAATATCAACCCCACCTTTTCCATCTTTGAAGGGCAGGTGGATAAGATCGTTCAAGATTAATTCAAACCTCTTTTTTTAAGAAGAGGTTCTATTTCAGGTTCTTTACCTCTAAACCTCACATACTGAGTCATCAGATCATCTGTATTACCCGCTGAATAGACGTATTTTTTAAGTTTATCAGCAGTTTCTTTATCAAATAGTCCTTTGTCTTTAAAAGCTTCAAAAGCGTCAGCCTCAAGTACCTCTGTCCATAAGTAACTGTAATATCCTGATGAATATCCACCGGCAAATATGTGACCAAAATAAGTACTTCTATATCTCGCTTCAATTTCAGTGATTAATCCAAAATCTTCTAAAGTCTGATCTTCAAATTTATCTATATTTGTGATTGGATTTTTATCTGTGTGGTAAGCCATGTCCAGATGAGCTGCAGCCACATATTCTGTCGTTGCAAAACCTTCATTGAATGTTCCGGCATCGGATATCTTGTCTAGCAATTCATCAGAAATGACCTCACCTGTTTGATAGTGTTTAGCAAAAGTTTTTATTACTTCTGGTTCTCTTGCCCAGTTTTCCATCATTTGTGATGGAAATTCGACATAGTCTCTCGTTACAGAAGTTCCGGATAGACTTGGATATTGAGCATTTGATAGTAAGCCATGTAGCCCATGACCAAATTCATGAAATAAAGTCTCGACTTGCTCAAAGGATAGAAGGGAAACACCATCAGCATTTTCTGGAGGAAAATTACATACGTTTATAACAATGGGTATTACATCTCCGTCAAACTTACTTTGACTTCTAAAAGTACTCATCCATGCACCACCACCTTTGTTTGGCCTCAATGTAAAGTCTGTATAAAAAATACCTATCACTTTATTGTCAGAGTCCTCTACAACAAATGAACGAATATTATCGCGGTATTTTGGCAAGTCATCTCTTTCAGTAAAGGTTATACCAAACAATTTATTTGCAACATCAAAAGCACCCTCTAAGACCTTTTCTTCACTAAAGTATGGCTTGACCTCTTCCTCTTTAAAATCAAATTGCTCTTGTCTTAATTTTTCTGAGTAGTGCCACCAATCCCATGCTGCCAACTGAAAGTTAGCACCCTCTTTAGAAATTAACTCCTGCATTGCCTGAACTTCTCCCTTAGCTTTTAAGATACCAGGCTCCCAAACTGTTTGAAGAAGTTTGTTAACATTTTCGGGAGTCTTTGCCATGCTATTGTCTAAAACATAGTCAGCATGACTGTCAAAACCAAGCATTGAAGCCTTCTCTTGCCTAAGAGCAATCATTTCAGCAATAATTTTTTTGTTATCAAATTCGTTGTCATTATCTCCGCGTTGAATATAAGAATTGTAAAGCTCTTCTCTAAGGTCTCTTTGGGTTGAATAGGTAAGGAAAGGATACATGCTGACTCGAGTTGGTTTGAATACCCATTTACCTATTTCTCCTTCGGATTCAGCTAAAAGAGCTGCCTGTCTTATTTCCTCTTCAGGTAGACCATCTAGATCGTCTTCATTATCAATAACCATGCTGTAAGAATTTGTTTCTTTAAGAACGTTTTGATCGAATTGAACAGATAAGGAGGATAAAGAACTATTAATTTCAGTTAACCTATCCATCGAATTTTGATCAAGATTTGCCCCCGATCTGATGAATCTTTTATACGTCTCTTCAACTAATCTAGTTTGCTCTACTGACAGACTAAGCGATTGCCTATTTTCATAAATCTCTTTAATTCTCTTGAAGAGTTTTTTATTCAAAAGAATTGAATCATTATGTGAAGATAATCTTGGGCTTACTGTCCTCTGAAGAGAATCCATATCATCATCTGTATTAGATCCCTGAAGATTAAAAAAGACACTACTCACTTTGTCTAATGTTTTACCTGAGCGCTCTAAAGCTTCTATTGTATTTTCAAAGGTAGGTGCCTCAGTTTTATTAGCGATAACATCTATTTCTTCTAAGTGCTCTTTCATCCCTTGATTAAAGGCGGGTTCATAGTGAGAAAATTTAATAGACTCAAAAGGAGGAATTTGAAAAGGGGTCTCGTATTTGTTTAGGAAGGGGTTCATAGAATTATCCTTATATGTACAACTAAAAAATTAAAAGCAAAAGAAAAGGAACGTGCTTCTTTAACATGAGGTAATATTACTTAAATATCTTTTATTGTGAATAAATATTTTAGGGTATGGGAATTATGAAAAATCCTGCATTTATTTTTTCTTTATTGAAACGTTTTGTAGGAATAATATTTTTAGTTCTAAACTATCTTTGCTACGGATTAATGGTAAAACTTGCAGCAGACTCTAGCTTGTCAGCTCTTGAAAGAATAATCTATCCATCTTTAGTATATTTAATTAGCTGGATATTTGTCATTCTGGGCATTTATTTGGCTGGACCTGAGATTGTTGCGAAGATTAAAGAGTTTTTTATATACATAAAAAATAAATTCTTGAGGAAAAAAAATGATAAATAGACTCGACCATTTAATTGTCTCTGTTAAAGACATTTCTGCTGCTGAAGAAAATTTTACTAAGTTTTTCGGCACAGAACCTGTATGGAGGGGCGAACACTCTGAGCTAGGCACTATAAATGCTATCTATAATTTTAGTAACACTTACTTCGAGATCTTAGCGGCAAAAGGAGAGGGGATAGGTGCAGAACTCGTAAAACAGTCAATACAAGAAAAGGGTGAAGGATTAACAGGTCTTGTGCTGGGCAGCGATAATCTAAAAGATTGCGAAAATCAAATCTCAAAAAAACATTTTAAATCTCCTCCTATCTCAATTGGAGAAGGAATGGATTCTGATAGAGGTGAAATAAGAAGATGGAAAAATTTGTTTCTTCCTAATGAACTCACACGCGGTTTATTCGCCTTTTTAATAGAACATACCGATGGACATTTACCCTTACCCGATGAATTTTCTGATTCGTCCGTCAATAAACTTGATCATGTTGTTATCAACACAAATGATCCTGATGGATTTATCGAGGTTTATCAAGAAATATATGGAATAAGACTTGCATTGGATCAGACCGTAGAAAAATGGGGCGGTAGAATGCTCTTTTTTAGACTCAATAAAACTACCATTGAAGTCATAGCAAAAAAGGATGAAAATAAAATAGAAGACAAATTATGGGGTCTAGCATGGGATGTAGAAGATATCAATAAAACTCATTCAAGACTTTGTAATGAAGGGTTTGAAATAACACCTGTAAAAGAGGGTAGAAAGCCTAATACTCTAGTTGCTACTGTAAAATCAGATGTCTACAACATACCGACTTTACTTATCCAACATCTTTCCTCTTAAATTTATCGTATATCCAATAGGGTGAGTAAATTATAAAAAATAGAACTGCCCCAATAATAATCAAGAGTGGTATGTGCAAAGGTGGTTCTGGAAAAAAGTCTAGAATACTCTCACCAATTGGTTTTGTGCCAAGATACCAATAATTTGCTGGAGGTCCTAAAAGCATATTTATTACATATATGATCGGTAGAATCGATAAAGACACATAAATCCCATTTTTAATAGAGCTAAGAGTGGGTCGATTTTTTAAAGCTATGCAGGCATAGGCTATTGCAATTATTAAAAGCCCATGGCCTATGAAAAATAAGATAAATTGTGGGTCTGGAAAAGTTTTAGGAATATCAGGCGTGATTAATGCGTTAATTCCTCCTCCGATCCCCCAGAAAAAGGATACCTCAAAAAATATTCTTTTTTCTGTGAGTAAAAATATCCCAATAAACAATGTAGATAAATTGCACATATGTATAGGTATCAGTTTGATCCAGGGAAAATCCAACCCGTAGTGCCAAATAAATGGTTTAATTAACTCCAACGTAATAGCAGAGATTCCCAAGACCTTAGCAATTAATACTTTATTACCTAGATCGCTATTTTTTATAAAAACAGGAAGCAAGAACGCGACAGCTAATATCAATAGTAATGTAACTAAGTGAGACTCCCCAAAGATCTCAAAAGGCTCCGCATCCATTAATCCAGTATAAAAACAAATTTATCTGTATGGTAGTTAAGAATTTCAACAATATAATGACAATATGGAAAAAAATTTAATTAGTTTTTTGCCAACAATAGAGAAAAACGAAAAGATAATTTTGTTAAGAGCTTTCTTATTTTTCTTTTTCGTTCTGGCTTCTTGGTATGCATTACGACCTGTTAGAAATGAACTAGCTGTTCAAGGAGGAATTTATAATCTTCCTTGGTTATTGATGGGAGTTATGCTTGCCATGCTCATTATCAATCCTATTTATTCCTGGTTGGTTTCTCGTATAAATCAAAATCGTTTAATTCTCTATATCTATTCTTTCTTCATTCTGAATTTAATCCTATTTTTAACAATGTGGACATTTGCAGGAGAAGACGGTCGTATCTGGACAGGCAGAGCTTTCTACATCTGGGCAAATGTATACTCATTTTTTGTTGTATCTATTTTTTGGGTAACTATGATTAATTTCTTTTCTCATACAGACTCAAAAAAATTCTTCGGTATTATCAGCGCAGGAGGTTCATTAGGGGCTTTTTTTGGATCTACTGTTGCAAGATATTTTTCAACTGAAATTTGTGGCAATACCTCTATTTCTGATTTAGGGCCTATGAGCTTGATAGTTTTTTCCATTTTTTCACTTCTTTTCGCTATATTTTTTTCTAGAACATTCAAGCCTAGAGCATTAGATATGGACAATTCTCCAAAAGAATTAGGTGGTTCTAGCTTTGAGGCAATTCAAAATATTATCAAAGATCCAGCCATAAGGAATATAGGCCTTTATGTCATATTATTCACTATGTTAATGACAACCTCTTGGATGATTTCTTTAGGAATTGTTGAGGAATGGTCAAAAGATCCATGTGAAAGGACTGGTTTTTTTGCAAGAATAGAGCAAATTGTTACTCCTTTAACTCTTTTAATGCAGCTCTTCCTTGCTTCCTATATCTTACGAAGAGTAGGTTCTTTAGCTGTGCTATCTATTTACGGTGTCTTGTTTACCATTGCTTTCATGGCTTATGCTTTTTATCCAACCATTACAACTGTGATGATGGTTGTGATAAGTCTGAGAATATTTGAATATGGACTAAATAAGCCTACTAGAGAGTCAATCTATACAAAGCTAAAACAACAAGATAGATATAAATCAACGGTTTTCATAGATACCTTTCTTGCAAGATCTGGCGATGTTATTGGAGGATGGTTTGTAAGAGGTTTAGTTGGAACTGGAATAGCGGTGTTATCCGTCACATGGGCCGCATTACCTTTTGCGTTATTTTTCTCTTATATGGGTTTCCAAGTAAATAAGGCAGTTAATGATGAGTGATGAATTTATTAACGTAGCAGACATAACAGATATAGAAATTAATCAATCTCAATCTGTAGAATTAGAAGGAAAAGCTGTATTAATTTGTCATACAACCAAGGGAATATTTGCTGTAGAGGATAAATGTAGCCATGCTGATATTCCTCTTTGTGGAGGACAAATTATAGATAATTTCATAACTTGTCCTGTTCATGGGGCTGTATTTGATCTAACTGATGGATCTGTACAGTCACCTCCAGCCTTCGAAGATCTAGAAACTTTTGAAGTACAAATTGACGGTACTTCTATTAGTGTTAAAAAAAGTATTTCAGAGTAATATTTATTTTATGGATTATGAATTTATTGACTGTATTGAAATCGAGCCCTCAATAAGGCGTATTTTCTTAAATAGGCCTAATAAAAGAAATGCTCTTTGCAACCCATTAAGAAAAGAACTTTTTAATTGTTTAGAGGCTTTAGATAATGACTCTAAAGTAAAAGTTATCATTATATCTGGCAAGGGGTCATGTTTCTGCGCAGGTTACGACCTTTCATATGATAACAGCAAAGATTTACCATACCATGCCAGTAAGACAGACGGTTTTTGGCCACGCCATGTTGTTGAAGGAGCCTTTAAGATATGGGATCTTTCAACTCCAGTCATCGCAGAAGTCCATGGCTATTGTTTGGCAGGAGGAACAGAACTTGCAGCTTCATGTGACCTTGTTTATTGCTCAGATGATGCTGAAATAGGGTATCCAGTAGTTCGATCAATGAGCCCTCCAGATAATCAATTCTTTCCTTGGTTGTTGGGAATGAGAAACGCAATGGAGATGATGCTTACTGGAGAAACAATAACAGGAAAACAAGCAGCAGAAAATGGGTTTGCAAATAAGTTTTTCCCTGCTGACATTTTGTCAAAAGAGGTTGAAAAAATTGCAAGTAAAGTAGCAAAAGTGCCTTCAGATATTCAGGCAATCAATAAAAGATCAATACATAGACAGATGGAGATTATGCGTATGAGAGATGGCATAAGAGCAGGAACAGAATTACAAGCTCTTGCCATGCACAGTCATTCCACTAAAGAACATCTCAAAGAGCTTTCATCAGGATTAAAAGAAGCATTGGATAAGAGAGACAAAGACTTTGGTGACTACAGGACAAAAAATAAAACATAAAATACTGGTTATTTTTGTGAGTATCATTTTAGGCTCCTGCTCGAATTCAACTCAACCAAATGGTGTTGAATGGAGTGGCCCACTTAACTTTATGCATGTTACTAAAGAAACAATGGAAATGATTTATTCAGTTGATGTCACAGGACAAAAGGTTTTTCTGGATGGTTTCTACGAAGTTACTAAAAAAAATACTGACGAAGTCCTATTTCGTTTAAAAGTTGAAGAATTGGAGCTTGGAAATAGAGAAGACGGAAGAAGCTTTTGTAGAGTATGGGGTAATATTGATGAAAGTAATATCCAAAGCTATTTGTTCGCTTTAGACTGTAAGCCAATCTAATAGATGAAAGCTGATTTTTTAAAGTCCCAAAAAATAATTCATTGGATTATGGCTATCATTATTATGCTGGATCTCAATATCGCACAAAAATTCGGAAGAGAGATGGATAATTTGGATAGGCTGGAATCAAGGATTGATCACACTAGTGTCGGACTATTCATAACATTTCTTTTTTTATTGAGAGTCTTTTTGAGATACAAATATGGATCTCCAGGTTATCCCGACTCCATGCCTAAATGGCAAGTAATCTCAGCTAAAGTTGGTCATTACGGACTTTACTTCTTGATGGGTGGATTGATTGTTACTGGTTTGTTGACAGCAAGGTATGCAACTGACCCGATTCTTGCTTTTAATATGTTAAATCTAACGATGGGCAATGGAGATCTACAAATTTATAACGTAATTAGATTTTTTCATGAGGTTTTTACAAATTTAATAATAGCCCTTATCGCTATTCATATTTTCGCTTCTACGTATCATCATTTCATTGCTAAAGATTTAACAACTTTGAATATGATTAAATTTTGGAAGAATTGATTTAAGCCCAACTAAATTTATCCTATTAATTCATTATTCTCATTTTTAAATCATTGATAAGCATATCAATAGAAATATTTGAATTTGTAGATCCAAAAATATATCTATCAGGTCTAACTAGGAAGGCTCTATCTTTTTCCATAAAAGATTTCATCCAAGGATTTTTCTCAATATATTTTTTTTCAAGAATGACTAACTTACATTCTATTAAATTAAGAAATTCATAATGATCTTCAGAGATTTCCAAAGGAGATTTTGATATCAAAGAAAAGTTTTTCCCTAGGATATGATCCATTCTCTTTACAACTTTTTCACTGTCATACTCTACAGGTTGGGGAAAGATCTCTCCAGCATTCATTGACTCATCAGCCTTTCCTCCGAAAAACAGACCCTTCGTAAGATTAGGTAATATAAAGGATCCATAACCCTTTTGAACTAAATCCTGTGATACCTCTTCTGGAGTTTCTGCCTCAGCATAAGCTTCCATTAATTCTCCAATACCCGCAGAATTTTTCACAACAAATCTAGAGTGAGGAATTCTCTCTGTCTCAAAGCTATCAACTAAATTTGTATTTAATTTATTTTTAATTGATGCAGCGATTTTCCAGGACAAGTTCACTGCATCTCTATAACCAGACATCATACCTTCTCCCATAAAAGGAGGAGCTTGATGCGCGGCATCGCCTATTAAAAAGCAGTTACCTTTCTGAAAATTTTTAGCAATTACCGAATGGAACTGATAAACAGCCTTTCTTATGATTTTATATTCTTCTGGTTTCAACCATTTATCTATTAGCTCATGAATGGTTTTATCATCCAAGAAGCTCTCCTTATCTTCATGCTCATGAATAATGAATTCCCATCTTCGAAAAGGTAAGTGAGAAGGAACAAAAGTTGCAAGCCTTTCTTTATCACAAACTTGTATTAACTTATCACCAAGTTTATCAGGCTCATTAAGTTCAACATCAATAACAACCCAATCACGATTATAATTTAAGTCCTCTTGAGAGATACCTAGCTGTTTTCTTACAATACTTGATCCTCCATCAGAACCTATTAAATATCTAGAAGTAAAATCTTTCTCTTCTTGATTATTTAAATTGATAGTTTTAAAACTTACAGATTCTTTATTTTGATCAAGACTTATGAATTCATGTTCTAAAATAATTTCAACATTAGAATTTTCTAATTTTTTTCTTATATCACGATCTGTATAGGGCTGATGAAATAAACTTGATGCTGGCCAACCATTTGCTGATACAAAACCTTTTAAATCAATAGAACCGCCAATAATTTCCAAATTCTTGTCAGAAAAGTAAGCACCTCCAAGAATAGTGCTATTTTTCAGGTAAATGTCTTCAATTCCAGCTAATTGAGACATTCTAAAACCTTGATCGCTAACAGTTACTGCTCTTGGAAGATTATAAATATCTTTTTCTTTATCGATGCACAGGACTCTCATGCCGTATGATTCTAAGAGAAGTGCGGCCATACTTCCGGCAGGTCCTATACCTATGATGGCTACATCAAAATGATTCACTAATTTAATGCACTTAGTTCCTTATGAAAGGATTTAAGAAATGGATTATTTTGAATGGCATATTTGAGCTCTTTTATGCCTTTTTGAAGGTTAGGATTGTTTTGATCTACTATTCCTTTTATGAAACTATCTCTCTGTTTGATTTTTTCATAGTAAGCATTGATGAATGGTTTTTTTTCAAGCAAAAGACCGCTCCAACCGCACTCATCAAGGCGATGAAGGATAACGGACCAACTTATATCTGCGAGAGAGAAATTGTTAGATGCAAGCCAATCTTTTTTACTTGATGACAGTTCAGTTTCTAACTCGCATAAATGGTTATTCAGTTCTTTAAAGGCAGATTTAATGAGATTTTGAATCGGTGTTAATTTTACGAAAGTAAACCCAAATATTTTTAGCAGCAAAAAAATAAATACTCTCTGTTTCATTGGGTGAGAAATTAATCCTTTAATAACTTCTAGGATAGAGACGTTTTTTAACATAGTTGTAAAAAGTGGAAAGGTAAGGGGTCCAATCGTATTACCGGCATATTTTTCATGACCTTTTACTGGATTACCGACCATCGACGCTTTATCTGTCCAATAATTTATTGATTTAACATCACGGTCTTCAAGCGTATTTAAGTTTTCCTTACTATTGAATATGAATTTAATTTGTTCATGTGATTCGTATATAGGCCTACCTTTATTGAGCAAGACAGGAACGGTTGCTCCTGGATTTATTTTTAAAAATGATTTTGAGGCTACTTCATATTTTCCTGTTTCAATAAGATCTATATGCTTCGAATCATATTTGAAACCTACCTCGTGAAGACAAATTCTAACTTTCCTGGAACACAGTGAAAAATCATTATGATAAAGGGTCCATTCTGCTGAGGTTTGCTCGACTAGGTAATCTTGAAGGCCTACTTGCATCCTTTGCATTTGTTTTAGAGCAAACTATTAGACAATAAGGTGATGTCCACCATCCATGAGCATTGTCTCACCCGTTACTACTTTTGATATTTCAATAAAGTTATATATACCTTCAGCAACCTGTTCTGGAGTAACAGTAAGTTTTAGTGGAGTAGTCGAAGTTAAATTATCCTTAGCTGCATGATAAAGATCATCACCCATGCCTTTTCTTAGCCAATCTCCTTGAATAAAACCAGGGCAAATTGCATTGACTCTTATAGGACCGAGATTTCTGGCCATAGATTTTGTCATTGTATTTAGCGCACCTTTCGATGATGCATAGGCAAGAGAGCTACCAATGCCTTTTATCCCTGCAATTGAAGAGATATTCACAACACTTGGATTTTCACTATTCATTAGCATTTCTTTACAAGCCTTTACCATCTGGAAGGGCCCCACAACATTAACTTTGTAAATATGTAAAAAATCATCAGCATCTAAACCATCTAGATCGGCATGATTAAATACAAATTTTGTTGTTCCAGCATTATTTACAAGAGCGTCGATTCTTCCCCATTTTTCGATCGTTTGATGGACTGTTTCTACGCAATCATCATTCTCAGAAACATCTGCCTTTATGGCTAGAGCTTCGACTCCTAATCCCTCACATTCTTGGACTATATCATTTGCATCTTGAATAGAGCTTGTACATGTT
Source organism: uncultured SAR86 cluster bacterium (assembly GCA_902611645.1). GTDB lineage: Bacteria > Pseudomonadota > Gammaproteobacteria > Magnimaribacterales > Magnimaribacteraceae > Magnimaribacter. Next base: position 70,993 of record CACMAF010000002.1, read on the forward strand.
ATTGTTACATTCCACCCCTTTGAGGCGAGCAATTTTGCTGTAGCTGCTCCAACGCCTCTACTTCCACCAGTTATTATTGCTACTTTATTGGATGTTGCATTAGCCATATTTAAATCCCATCAATTATCTATTCACAAACTCTTTTGTACTTTCTTCTTTAAGTACAAAACCTGGTTTATCTTTGAATGTATTTTCTACCCATTTTAAGGCATCTTTTTCGTCTAACTCTGGATTCCATGGCTCACCTTGGGGTTGTTCTACATCCCAGGGAGTATCTAAAAATATCTCCATCCCATTATTTTCAGGATCATTGAAATAAAAGGATAGCGCATTTCCATGACATAAAGGCATGTATTCATGATTGATAGCATCAAATTTCTTTTTGAACTCTTTCAATTCTGAATATGTTTCAACTCTAAATGAAATGTGGTTCAAAGCAGTTGGAGTTCCTATATCTTCTCTTCCTAGTACAAATGCTAATTGATGATGTTCATCTGGATCATAACTAATAAAGATTATTTCAGGACCATTTTCAAAGATTGGGCCACTGTCACTAACTTTAAAGCCCAAAGTATTTATATAAAAATCTAATATTTTTTCTTTATCTTTAATATTAAGTACTGTGTGTGACCATCCTAGTTTCATCTCTTCACCAATTTTATTATCTATTTATTCTATCTAAGCAAGCTTGTCTTACTCAACCCCCGAATGATTTGTAATTCTTTTGCATACATTTTCTAATGAACCAAGACCTTCAATACTTGTCGTGAGAACATCGCCTTCTTTTAGGAATTTACCTTCCATTACACCAACACCCCCAGGTGTTCCTGTAAAAATTACATCGCCAACATTAAGAGTAACTATTTCAGATAGATATTTAATAATGGAAGGAATATCGAATATAAGATCATTTGTGTTGTCATTTTGCCTTATTTCATCATTGACCTTACATTTTATATTGAGTTTTTCCTTATTTTCCAAAGCATCTAACGAGACAAGGTAAGGACCCATGGGTCCGAAAGTATCAAACGATTTACCTAGATTAAATTGAGGTGGTTTGGCAGCAAATTGCACGACTCGATCTGAGATATCTTGACCTATACATAATCCAGCAACATGATCCCAGGCATCATCTACACTTATATCCTTTCCAGACTTACCAATGACAGCTACTAATTCAGCTTCATAATCAACATGATCACTTCTCATTTCAATCTCTGCATGTGGCCCAACTAGGCAACTGGTATGCTTTGTAAATATCATGGGCACACTAGGTATTTCCATACCAGCCTCTTCGGCATGATTTCTATAATTTAAACCTACTGCATAACAATTTTTTGGTGATGAAATAGGAGCATCTATCTTAGCTTCTTCTAATAAACCAGTAGGAGTTTTTTCATCTAAAGTACCATTCAATTCATGCAGTTCGTCCAAACGATTCAAGGCATTGAGTGTATCTTCATCAAAAGTATTATTTGATATTACTTTCAGATCATAATAATGTTCACCTTTTACAAGAGCTGCTTTGCCAGATATGTTGGCTAATTTAAATGCCATGAGATCTCCTATCTTTTAATAAATTGATTATAGGCATTTCTTAATATTTTATAAGCTTTATATACCGATAAAAATTGATGGAAAGGAAAACTTTTACAAATAAAGAAGGTGAAGACTTCTCTTACTTGGTTCATCAATCTGAGAGCATTAGTAAGAATTTTGTTTTCTTTCACGCAACAGGTTTTAACTCGGAAACTTATAAGATCTTTTTCGACAAACTGTTATCTCATTATGACAATGAAATAAATATTTATGCTTTAGACCAGAGAGGACATGGATTATCTGCTGCAAAATCGAATCCCGATGAGTTAAAGACCTGGGATGTTTTTGTCCGTGATGGCGAGGAATTTATTGAGAATATAAGCGGATCTGTGATCCTATCGGGACATTCTATGGGATCTATCATTGCCGCAAAGATAGCTTCTTTAAACCCAAGCAAAGTCTCACATTTATTTATGATAGAGCCAGTTTTATATGGGCCAATGGAGTCTTTAAAATTTAGATTAAAGACACTGCTTCGTATCAATCGAGAGTTGGCTATAGCTGGTGGTGCTGCAAAAAGAAGAAGAAACTTTTCTTCGATTGATGAGGCAGTCACTTCTTATACTGGAAGAGGCGCTTTTACCACTTGGTCACAAGAATGGATAGAAAATTATTTAAAGGGCGGAACTCAAAAAACTGATTCAGGTATTGAATTATCATGCTCTCCTAGTTGGGAAGCAGCAACCTTTAGATCATCCTCTATGGATAGTTGGAGATACCTCAAAAAAATAAAAATGAATGTTAAGGTAGTCTATGGAAACATTGGATCGACTTTTTCATCTCAAGCAAGAAGCGCATTATCTAAAATCGGTCCAAATTGGAAATCTAATTATTATAAAGAAGCTTCCCATTTTCTCCCTATGGAATATACCGACTCAATTATCAAAGATTTGGAATCTTACTTGGAAAATAATTAAAGACTCTCTACGAAATTTCTCAAAGCAGCGCCTATTTCTTCCGAAGAATCTTCCTGTATGAAGTGATTTCCTTTCACAGTAATCTCTGTCTGATTGTTCCAACTTCTAGCGAATTCTCTCTGATCACCAATTAGAATTGATCCCGGATCAGCATTGATAAACAATTTAGGGATATCCGATTCTTTATGAAATTCAGCATTAAGTCTCACTTCTATAACAACCTCGCTAGGTTCCCCATCCAAAGGAATTTGTCTTGGCCAGGTAAGAGTAGGGCGTCTGTCTTCTCCTGGATTAATAAAAGGTCTTATGTACTCAGATTTTTCTTCTTCTGTGTAGCCAGTCGAAGAATCTGCTAGGAGTATTCTTTCAACAAAAAAGTTCTTTTCAAGCACAAGTTCTTCTCCAGCCTCAGACCTAAATAATCCAAAAATTTTAGTTGCAGGATCAGGCCATTGATCCCAAGTTAGTGGCATAACGATAGCTTCCATATATGTTATGGACTTAATTCTATCTTTGTTTTCTCTAGCGAATTGGAAACCCATAGCGGAGCCCCAATCATGAATAATGAGATGGATATTGTCTCCTAAATCTAGCTCATCCATCAGAGCTGTTAAGTAACTATACTGACCATGATACTTGTAGCCAGGATTATCCACTCCTTCAAGTTTATCTGAATCACCCATACCAATTAAATCCGGGATCACTATCCTTCCGATATCTTCTACATGGGGCGCAATATTTCTCCATAGAAAAGATGATGTTGGATTGCCATGTAGAAATAAAAAAGTATCTCCACTGCCTTCATCAATGAAAGCCATTTTACTGTTCTTTATATCTTTATATTTTTTTGTATATTTCATATTGTTAATCTAAATTAGGAACCACAAAGGTCTTGAATTCTTCTTCGTAGAGTTCAGCAAATTTAATTGTTGTCTTGTCTTCGTAAGCTCCACCAATGACTTGTAGGCCAATTGGCATACCATCACTTGATAGACCTGTAGGAAAGACTGTACTTGGTAAATGTGCATTTACCGCTAGACCTGGCCAGAAGATTTGTTGAAAATACCTTTGTTCTTGGTTGTCTACCATGACAGTTCTCTCAGAGATTTTTCTGTGATCATGCTCAATAGCAGTTGTGGCGAGCTGCGGACAAATCAAAACATCCCATTCTTCAAAAAACTTTGACCAAGATATTTTAATTTGTTCTCTAGCATAGTTCTGTCTTAACCAATTTCTGTGAGATAACACAGTTCCTTTGGCCAAGATTGCGTCTACCGAAAAATCATTTTTGTCTAAACTAGAAGCCAATTCTTCTATTTTTTGATAATCATCTTCAGGTAAACCACTTTGCATGACGGATTGTAAAAGTAATTGATAATTAATTTCTGCTTTCATCAAGTCATGTTCAGGTTTTGCTACTAAGGATACTGTTGTTCCAACAGAATTCAATTGACTGCCAACTTCCTCACACCTTTGTGCTATTTCCTTTGAGACTGGAGCCAATTCATCATTACTCCAAATAGCCACTTTAAAATCTTTCAGAGAAGTTTTGTTACATTCTGCTAGATTGAGCTGCCATCCTTTAGATCTTCTTTCCATAGGACCTGCCATTACATCTAAAGCTATTTCTAAGTCTTTTGCACTTCTAGCTAAAGGACCACAGACCGATAGATCAGGTTCAGGAACATTAGGAATTAATTCATGACCTGATGAAGGTATAATGCCGTGACTTGGCTTATGTCCAAAAACTCCGCAATAGTGTGCAGGATTTCTTATTGAGCCACCGATGTCGGATCCAGCCTCCAAAGAACAAAAACCAGCTGCAAGTGCTGCAGCACTTCCTCCTGATGAACCTCCTGGAGTCTTTTTCAGATCCCAAGGATTCCCTGTAATTCCATAAATATCGTTATAGCTTTGAAAGTCAGCCAAATTCATAGGGACATTTGTTTTTCCCAAGAAATGAGCTCCAGCTTTTTTTAATCTTTTAACGGCCAATCCATCTTCTTTGGCTATATTTCCTTTGTAGTCTGGTATGCCCCAAGTCGTGCATTGACCTTGTATATTGTAAGACTCTTTTATGGTCATCGGTATGCCATGCAGTGGACCCAAAGAATTTTGCTTCGAAATTGCATCATCTGCTTTTTTAGCAGCTTCTAGAGCATCTTCAAAAGTTTTTACTACAACTGCGTTTATCTTGCCATCATATTTCTCTATTCTATCTATGAAATGTTGGGTGAGCTCTAGTGAACTTATCTCTTTATTTTTTATTTTTTTTGCCAATTCATAGGCAGGTAAGTGATGAATATCCAAAACTAACTGTCTCCTGGTTTCCAGTCCTCAAATCTTTCCTGAAGTCTTTGCATGCCTGTTATCCAGCGATCTCTATCATTTCCTTTTCTAGAAACATATTCCAAGACCTCAGCATGAGGAGTCACGAGAAATCTTTCATTTTCAATGGCATCAAGTACATCGGCAGCTGCTTCATCTGCTTCAATCATCCCATCAACTCCTGCTACGCCAGCACCTTGAGCTGTCATAGCTGTTCTTACAGCTTGAGGACAAAGACATGAGACACCAATTCCTTTACCTCCATAAGTAATTTTTATCCACTCAGCAAAACTCACAGCAGCTGCTTTAGTTACTGAATATCCTGCAGAACCTATCTGAGTGAGTAAACCTGCAGCCGATGAAGTATTCATTAAATAACCCTCGCCTCTTTCTAACATTTGAGGCAGAACATGCTTGGCTGCAAAGATATGAGATTGTACATTTACTTCCCAGATATTTTGCCAATCGCTAGTTTCTACTTCAAAGAAACCATGTACTCCTCCAATCCCAGCATTGGAACAAAAAATATCGATTCCCCCTGAATATTCATTTGCCTTTTCTATTACATTGATTATATCTTCCTCTTTTCCAACATTAGCTTGGACCGCTAAGCCATTGATATCATTAGCAGTTTCAGTTGCACCTTCCATGTTCGTATCAACACAAACAATTGATTTTGCTCCAGCTTTATTAAATGCTTCACATAAGGCTTTACCTATTCCACTAGCAGCCCCTGTGACTACAACTCTTTTATCTTTTATTTGCATTAATCTAGTCCCAATTCTTTAATAGCATCTTCTCGCATTTGTTTTTTTGCAATTTTCCCAGCTGCTACTTTTGGCAATTCTTCAGCTTGAAACCACGCATACTCAGGTATCTTAAATTTAGCTATTTTTGCTGCTAAAAACGATGAAAGATCTTCTTCTGAAAGTTCAGCTCCAGGATTTAGAGATATTCTCGTGGCAAGTTTTTCACCTAATCTTTCATCTGGAACACCAAAGACTGATGCTTCTCTAACAGAGGGATGTTCATAGATTGCAGCTTCTATCTCTAAACAAGCTATGTTTTCTCCACCTCTGATGACGATGTCTTTGATTCTGTCTTTGATATACAGGAATCCATCTTCATCAATAATACCTACATCACCACTTCTGAACCAACCTTCACTATCTAATACTTCATTAGTCGCTTCTTCGTTCTTAAGATAACATCTGAAATTACACGTCGATTTAATTGCGACCTCTCCAAGCTCATTGGGTCCCAACTCATTACCTTCTTCGTCCATAATTTTTATGAGATTTAAGAAAGGAGTAGGGTAACCAGCAGTACTGGGTCGTTCATACAAAGTCGTTCCACTCGCATTCGTCGCATGTGCATTAGTCTCTGTAAGGCCATAGCCTACGGTAGCAATTTTATCAGGATGTTCTTTCTCCTGAGCCTTAATTTGTTCAGGAGGTCTTGCTGCACCTCCAGAACCTAGTCCTTTTAGACTGGAAATGTCTATCTTTGGATTGTCTTTATGTGCTTGTAGAACCTCTGCGGACATCGTAGGTACGCCAGTCATATCAGTTACTTTATGTTTCTCAATAAGACGTAAAGCTTCTACTGCATCCCATTTATACATAAAAACGATTTTTCTTGCCGTCACTAAAGATAATAAAAAGACAGCGTGAGAACCTGTTACATGGAATAAGGGAACCGCAGCAATAGTGCAAGGATTTTCACCTGAAATTGGAGAAGGTAAAGGCTCTCCATCAACTTCAATTTGCGTGGCTAGTTGACCCATGAGTGCCCAGGTAATTGGAGCAGAAACTACTGCTCTGTGAGTAGAAACAACACCTTTTGGATATCCTGTACTGCCAGACGTATACATAATACTTGCGTCATCTTCAGGATCAATTTCAATCTCAGGAAAAGCTTCCATTGGCGCAACAACTTCATCAAAAGCAGATGTATTAGTAAATTTACTCGCATCACATCGCACGGCTATACGAGGCATTTCTTCTACATGACCTTCTAATCTCTGAAGTCTTTCCTCATCACCTATAAAAATAGATGATTCACTATGAGTTAAACCATAATCAAGTTCCTCACCTTGCCACCATGAGTTTAAGGGAACTGCTACAGCTCCGATTGAAGTAACAGCGATATAGCTGTATATCCATTCCGGATAATTTCTCATTGAAAAAGCAACCTTATCTCCTTTCTGTATACCGTACTTGTCCATAAGGGTGTGAGCGAGTCCTGCAGAAGTATTAAGAACCTCTTGATAACTATATGTTTCATCTTCATACGCCAAAAAATCCCACTCCCCATGTATAAGAGGAAATTGAAAATAGTCTCTTAAAGTTTGAGGTAAATTAGCAAATACATGGTATTTGTTACCTCTTATGGTCTCTTCTTTAAGTTCGAACAATCCTTCTTTTGTAAATTCTTTGGTTAAACTCTCTCGACCTTCTTTTTTTAAAAATTCCTTAATATCCATAATTTTATTTCCCCGTAAATTTTGCCTCTCTTTTTTCTACAAAATGTGAAACGCCTTCTTTGAAATCTTCAGATTTAAAACTATCAAGCATTGCTTGCATTGAACTATCTAGATTCTCTTTAATTGTCTCTCCTTGAGCGTTATAAATTTGCTGCTTCATAATTCGAAGGGATCGAGGTGAAACATTTTTAGCTAGATCAGCTGCATAATTGAAAACTTCGCTTTCGAATTGGTCCTCAGAAAAGGTTTTATTCACTATACCCATATGTTCAGCCTCTTCAGCAGTAAACTTTCTCGAAGAAAACAAAATATCATTTGCTCTAGCAATACCCACTAATCTAGGAAGAATCCATCCAACACCCCATTCGGCTATAAGTCCTCTTTTAGAGAAGGCACTGGAAAAAACGGCACCTTCTTTGGCAAATCTAATGTCTGCATAAAGAGCCATAATGAAACCTACTCCTGCAGCAGGTCCATTAATGGCTGCTATAATTGGCTTCGGAACCGTTGGAAAATAACTAAATCCTCCATCAAATCCCTTTACTTCATTTGTAGCATATTCTCTTTCTTCAGCTTCGACCTGAGAGGCTTGTGTCTCCCCCTGACTTGTTGCTGCAAGTCCATCCATATCTGCTCCTGCACAAAAACCTCTTCCTGCACCAGTGACAATAATCACTTTTACATCAGAATCTTTTGCAGCGTCATCTAATTTCTCTCTTAATCCTGCTCTTATCTCATCATTCACAGCATTGAGTCGTTCAGGTCTGTTTAAGGTAACTGTCGCTACACCATCTTTAACTTCATAAAGAACTGCATTATTCATATTATTCTCCTTTTAGGCTGTCGATCCGCCGTCTATAACAAGGGTGTGACCATTAACAAATGTTCCAGCATCAGATGCTAGAAAAACAGCTGCTCCTCCTATTTCATCTGGTTCACCAATCCTTCTGAGAGGACAAGTTGCAGTTGATTGCTTGAGAATTTCTGGATTTTCCCAGAGTGCTCGAGCAAAGTCTGTTTTAAATAATCCTGGAGCTATGGCATTAGTTCTGACATTTTGTGGACCAAATTCAGCAGCAAGATTTTTAACTAACATGATGTCTGCTGCTTTTGAAATATTGTAAGTTCCTATAACTGTACTAGATTTAAGTCCGCCTATAGAAGATACGATTATTATGCTTCCATCCTTTCTCTCGGTCATCTCAGGTATGACCATCTGACATAGCAAATGATTACTTTTAATATTGTTGTTCATTACTTTATCAAAAGCATCTTCTGGAATATCCATCATTGAACCAAAAAAAGGATTAGAGGCTGCGTTACAAACTAAGATATCAATTTTCCCTAGTTGCAATCTCGTTTCATCTACAAGCATCTGTAAAGCCGCTTTGTCCGAAATGTTACAAGGTATAACTATTGCTCCACCTTCAGAATCTGAACAAGCTTCATTAATTTCGTCAGCAACAACCTGACAAGCATCTGCTTTTCTACTTGATACGACAACTTTGGCACCATGCAGTGCCATCTGCATAGCAATTGATTTACCTATTCCTTTGGATGAACCAGTAATAATTGCTGTTTTTCCTGTTAAATCAAACATAACTCTCCCTATTTAAGAAGGGAATACTTTAGAATTAATTGGTAAAAATTACTATAGATAAATTAATCATTTCGTTTGATAGAATACTTCGATGATAAGAAAAGCTATTTACTTCGTTTTATTTCTCTTTCTTATATTTACATTTTTTGTTTACCTAATTTCAGAAGGTCTTCTTGGAACCTATGAAACGAATAGACCAATCAACACTAGTCCTCAATCTACAGATTTCTTGATTGAAAAGGCTCAAAATCAATTAGAAGCTAAAAGTGATCTAAATATTAATAATGAAAAGATTATCTTGTTTGGGGATTTACATGTTCACACAACCTATTCGTCTGATGCTTTTCTTCTAAGTCTACCCATGCTATCGGGTGAAGGTTCTATGCCTCCATCTGACGCATGCGATTTTGCAAGGTTTTGCTCTAGTCTAGATTTCTATGCGAATACAGATCATGCCGAAGATTTAACTCACATAGATTGGCAAGAAACTAAAGATGCAGTTCGACAATGTAATTTAATTTCTGGCGATAATGAATCTCCAGACACCATAGCTTTTTTAGGATGGGAATGGTCACAAAATGAGGGCTTTGGTATATCGCATTATGGACATCGGAACGTAATTTTGAAGAGTCTTTTCGATGATGAGATTCCTGCAAGGCCAATAGCATCAACTTCTGGTGGTTTTATGGATATGCCACAATCGGTAAGACTAGGACTATCGGGCATGCGTTCATTAGATACCAGAATACATGACCTAATGAGATTTATAAAAGATGGTCAAACGGTACCATGTCCCAGTGATGTTCCAGTCAGAGACTTACCTCTGAATTGTAAGGAATATGCAGAAGATCCGGGAATCTTATTTGATAAACTCAATGATTGGGGACATGAAGTCATCGTCATTCCCCACGGTACATCTTGGGGAACTTATACACCTGATGAATCGGATTGGAAAGATCAATTAAACGACGACTTTCATGACCCAAATTTACAAAATCTTGTAGAAATTTATTCTGGTCATGGAAATACAGAAGAGTATAGGTCATGGAGAAGCGTAATTTTTGATAATGATGGAAATGTTTCTTGCCCAGATCCAACAAAGAGTTTTACTCCAGGTTGCTGGCAAGCTGGACAAATAATAAAAGAAAGATGTGAGGCAGAAGGAGAATCCACTCGAATATGTAAAAAACGTTCGGAAGAAGCGAAGTTAAATTATGCTTTGGAGAGCTTTGCAGGTCAGTCTGTAATAGCAGGAGAAGATCCTTCTGAATGGTTGGATTCAAATCAATGCCAAGATTGTTTTCTGCCTCCTTTTAGTCACAAACCAAAAGGTTCAATTCAATACTTATTGGCATTACAAAATTTTAATAAAGACGACCGAGTAAGTAAGTTTAGATTTGGTTTGGTTGCCTCAGGAGATAATCATAATGCTAGACCTGGAACTGGATACAAAGAAATAAATCGACGAGAAATGACGGAAGCCGCTGGTCCTGCTGATCCAACTGGTTACCTTTTAGGTTTTAGAGAAGGTGATGGTCCCTATGGAGAGTCAGTAAGAAGAAACTGGACTAGACAAACTCTTCCACCTGGACCAATAGAGATGGAGAGAACTTCATCATTTTTCTATACCGGTGGTTTAGTGGCTACACACTCTCAAGATAAATCTAGAGAATCAATATGGAACTCTCTTAAAACAAAAGAAGTTTATGCTACGAGCGGAACTCGAATTTTATTGTGGTTTGATTTATTGAATTCTAGTGAGGGTATTATTCCTATGGGTTCTGAAACAAAAATGAAAACTAATCCAAGATTTATCGTTAGAGCAGCTGGATCTTTCAAACAAAAACCAGGTTGTCCAGAATATGCAATTAGTTCGCTCGGCAAAGAAAGGATCACTGATCTGTGTAGAAACGAATGCTACAACCCTTCAGATCAAAGAAAGAAGATAGATCGAATAGAAGTTGTGAGGATTCTCTCTCAATTAAATGAAAATGAAGAGGTATCAGACCTTATCCAAGATCCATGGAAAGTTCACAAATGTAACGATAGCGAGTCATGTGAATTTACATTTGTTGATAATGAATTTGATCAGTCCGAGAGAGATGTTGTTTATTATGTAAAAGCCATTGAAGAAACTTCTAAAATTATCAATGCAGGTAATCTTAGATGCGAATACGATGAGTTCGGCAACTGCAAATCTGTGAATATTTGCAGTGGCAGTTCAATGCTTACGCCATACGAGGATGATTGTCTCTCTGAAGAACAAGAGAGAGCCTGGTCCTCACCAATATTCGTTGATTATAAAAAATATTGATGAGGATAAAACTTATTTGCCTTTCCAGTTAGGAGCACGCTTTTCAGCAAATGCTACCGGACCCTCGATAAAATCTTCGCTCGTGAATAAATCGTGCACAGCAGTATATTGGCCTTTCATCGAGTTCTCCAAATTTGCCTCGTTTAAGCTTTCATAAGCAACTTGTTTTGTTGCTCTAATAGACATTGGTGAACAGGCTTCTATTTGTTTTGCCCAGTCTCTGGCTCTATCCATCAAATCAGCCTGAGACTCAACAACTTCATTTACGATACCAAGCTCCTTTGCTTCCGCAGCTTCTACATGTCTACCGGTAAGCATCATTCCCATAGCATTTTTCATACCTATCTGTCTGGGTAATCTTTGCATGCCACCAGCTAGAGCAGCTAATCCAACTTTTGGTTCCGGTAGAGCAAACCTTGCATTAGAAGAAGCAATAATGAGATCACATGCAAGAGCAATTTCCATTCCTCCTCCCATAGCAACACCATTTACTGCTGCAATAATTGGTTTGTTCAAATTAAAACGACTGGTTAGACCGGCAAAACCAGTTTCTGGCATTCCAGACCTATCTCCACCAGAGGCTTGATACTTCAAGTCATTACCTGCAGAAAATGCTCTATCACCAGCACCTGTAATAATACCCACCCAAAGATCTTCATCGTTTGTAAATGCACTCCATACCTCATCGAACTCTCTGTGAGAAGGAGGATGTAATGAATTCATTACGTCAGGTCTATTTATTGTGACTTCTAGAATATGTCCGTTTACTTCCGTAGTTAGAAATTCGTAATCAGTTTTCATAATATCTCCCTTAAGTTTTTGATAAAGAATATCAGGCATTGAATGATCAGTCATGTTTTATAAGTTAAGATTCACAGCAGTGAGTGAATTAACAATAGGAATACTTTTGACAGATCATGTTTTAGAGGATCTTCAAGTTAAACATGGAGATCAAAATGACTTTTATGACAAAATCTTCACTGAAGCAGATCCTAATATAAGACTTATGATTTATGACGTAACTGAAGATGTATATCCTCAGGATATGGATGAGTGCGATGGATATTTGATAACGGGCTCTAAATTGAGTGTTTATGATGATGTTAAATGGATTAGAGACCTGGAAAGTTTTATTTGTCTCCTTAATGATAAGAAGAAATCTTTACTGGGAGTTTGCTTTGGTCATCAACTCATAGCAAGAGCTCTAGGTGGAGAAGTTAAGAAGGCTGAAGTAGGGTGGGTATTAGGACTTCAAGATTACACATTTCATAATCATTTTCCCTGGCTTGAAAATCCAAATAAAGATATAAAACTGATCCACTCGCATCAAGATCAAGTTATTAATCTTCCTGAGGGATCGACTTTAGTAGCCTCTAATGACTCTGTTCCCAATGCGATGTATTTTATGGGCGATCATATAATGTCTATACAAGGGCATCCTGAATTCACAAATGAGTATGCTTATGACGTCGTTTGTAAGAGAAGGGGTCTTCTAGGAGAAGAAAGTTTTCAATTTGCTGAAAAGAGCTTATTGAATGAACAATCCAATTATCTTGAAGTGACTAATTGGTGGATAGATTTCTTTAGATATCAGTTCAAGACTCAATAGTAATTCTCTCCATTCTTCTTAGTTGAGGCCAATAGTCATTAACGGGCTTATGGAGAACAGATCTATTATCCCAAAAAGCTATTGAGTTATTTTCCCAAGAAAATCGATATTGATATTTCTCTTGATGAATATGATCAAATAAGAAATTTAAAATCGAACCTTTAGCATCATCTCCTTCAATATGCGAAGTGAAGAGTCTATTAACGTAAATTACCTTTCGTCCAGTAATAGGATGTTGTTTGATTACAGGATGGGATACGGGTGGATTTTCTTTAAGAGCATCAGCTAATCTTTCACGGCCACCTTCTTCTTCGAGACTTTCTTTAAAACCAAATTCAAAACTATGAATAGCATTGATCCCTTCAAGCTTTTCCTTCCATTCCTGCGAAAGATCATCATAGGCTTTAGATAAGCTTGAGAACATAGTATCACCTCCAGACTCAGGAATAATTTTGCCAATCAAGATACTTCCTAAAGGAGGATTTTTCTTAAAGGTCATATCTGTGTGCCATTCCTCTATTTTGGAAGGATTTTCTTCATCATTTTCAAGGATGGTAATTTCTGGAAAACCTTCTACGGTTGGGTATGCTGGATGCGTCTGTAAGTTTCCAAAAAAAGAAGCAAATCTCTTATGATCTTTTGGACTTATGTTTTGATTTCTGAAGAAAAGAACTTCATTTTCAGCTAAACAAGAAAGTAATCCAATTGATGTCTCTTCAGAAATCTTAGACAGATTTATATCTTCTATGTAAGCACCCAGTTCATCGTCTTTTTTAATTACTTTAAACATAATTTAGGTTAGGTTATCAGAAACAGACAATAATTTATAAATATGAACCTTGTTTTAACAAGACACGCTAAATCTAGTTGGGATAATTTGAATCTTACTGATCATGAACGCCCTTTGAGTAGAAGGGGAAGGGAAGATGCAAAGCTTGTAGCAAAATATCTGGCTACTTATGAATATACATATAAAACTATATTGTGTAGCACATCAAAAAGAACGTCTGAGACGCTAGAGATTTTCTTAAACTATATCCACAAAGTGGATCAAGTTAATTACTTATCTTATCTATACCATGCTTCAGCAGAGACTATAAGAAAGGAGATCATGACACTAGACACAGGCGGAACATATATGCTTCTAGGGCATAACCCTGGTATAGAAGTTTTTTTAAGAAATCTTAATAACGATAGTTCTTTGAAAGCTCCAACATGTTCAATAGCTTTATTGTCTACCGTAAATAATTCCCTACAATTTAATAAATTAATCACACCAAAGAATTTAAAGTCACAATAAAACTCTTTACAATGTCACACAAATGTCATATAAAAGACACATATGTGACAATTATGTAACATGTAAGGAGTAAATATGAAATTAATAATGAAATTAATAAGCTTAAGTCTAATAATGATTTCTTCTTACACATTTTCAGAGTCCAATCACGGATCTCTTTTTTCTTTTACAGAAAATACGATAGAAATCAAAGGAACTGCTCCAAATATAATATTTTCAAGCAATGAACAGATAGGCGAAGTGTGCTCAGATGAATTGATTGCTTGCTTTAGGTCGGATCAACCTTCAAACATATATATTCAAGCAGGACTCGAGGTAGACTTAATTAATGCCACTTTAGTTGGTCTTATGTCCGATTATTTACAATTTAATGCAAATAAAAATATAGATAATCTAAAGAGTTGCAATGCTCAAGTAGAGTATCTTTTAAGCTCATTTAAGGTAAATAAAGCCAAGATATATAAAGCTACTGCTTGCGGAAGGAAAACTATTTCAAATAAAGAGATGGAAATTCTTCTAGCATCAAACTAAATTTCTTGGGGAGAAAAAAAGAGGGACTTGTTCCCTCTTTTTTTTTACTTAGTTGAAACTAAAGTTACACTAAAATGTAATATTTTATCCTGATAATACACAATATATAGTGCTAGATTTTTAATACATCACTATATGTTGTATAAATGAATGAAGTAATAAAACTAATTCAACCTAAACATTATAAGACTATTTGGCTTAGCGACATACACCTAGGCACCAAAGGATGTCAGGCAGAGAAGTTGCTAGACTTCTTATACGAGAATAGTTGTGACACATTATACTTAGTTGGAGATATTATAGATGGTTGGAGATTAAGCCAGAGTCTTTATTGGCCTCAGACCCACTCAAACGTAATTAGAAGATTTCTTTCTTTCTCTAAACAAGGAACCGAAATTATCTTCATAACCGGTAATCATGATGAATTCTTAAGATCATTTTCACCAATTAATCTAGGAAATATCAAAATCATTGACGAGGCAATTCACACCACTTGTGATGATAGAGAATTGTTAGTTATACACGGCGATGAATACGATGTAGTCACTAAATATAGTAGATGGCTGGCAGTATTGGGATCAGTGGGGTATGAATTTTTAATGGCCTTTAACAGAGGATGGAATATTTTACGCAGATATTTTGGTTATAAAAATTATTGGTCACTTTCAGCTTTTGTCAAGTACAAGGTAAAGTCAGCTGTTAATTTTATTAGCGACTTTGAAGAAACATTAGCCAGTGCATGCAAAAAACAAGGTTATGATGGAGTGATTGCCGGTCATATACACCATGCAGAAATTAGAGAAATTGATGGTATCCAATATATGAATTGTGGAGATTGGGTAGAATCATGCACTGCTCTTGTAGAGAAGGAAGATGGTGAAATTTGCATTATTGATTACGGCAATAAAGTAAATGAAAATGATAAAGAAAATCAAATCGAAGTAGCATGAGAGTAGTTATCGTGTCAGACGCATGGTATCCACAAGTCAATGGCGTCGTTACTACTCTTTCTCAGCTTAAACAGAATTTAGAAAAAAAAGGATACATTGTTGATCTTATAGAACCTTCTTTATTTAAGACAACATCAACAACTATTTATCCCGAAATTTCTCTTTCAATGAACCCTTGGAAAATAAAAGAATATCTAGATACAGAATTTGATTATTTACACATAGCAACAGAAGGACCTTTGGGTTTCTTTGCTCGAAGATTTGCCAACAAACATGACTTAAATTACACAACAGCTATTCATACTAAATTTCCAGAATATTTAAATAAAATGATTTTCTTGCCGGCTGCTCTTACTTACAAATATCTCAGATGGTTTCATAAGAACTCCACTGCAGTATTGGTTAATACTAATTCTCAGATAAAAGAACTTAAAAGCAAGAAATTTAAAAATCTCAAACTATGGAGTAGGGCAATTGACAAATTGATTTTTTACCCAAGAGAAAAAAAATGCGCAGATAACTATTTGCTTTATGTTGGAAGAGTATCTAGAGAAAAGAATTTAGAAGCATTTCTCAATCTTCCAACCCAAGAAATCAAAGTTGTTGTTGGCTCGGGTCCTATGCTTGATGAATATAAAACAAAATATAAGGACATAAAATTTGTAGGTCCTAAATTTGGTAACGACTTGGCTCAATTTTATTCAGATGCTTCTGTATTTGTCTTTCCTTCAATGACAGACACCTATGGAATAGTTATGATAGAGGCTATGGCTTGTGGCACACCTGTGGCAGCCTTTCCCGTGACTGGTCCTATCGATGTTATAGAGCCCAACCTTAATGGTTCTGTCAATGAAGACCTGGAAAGAGCAGTTTCTCAAGCAAAAGTAATTTCTTCTCAATCATGTATAGATTCAGTTAAAAATCTATCTTGGGACAGTGTTACGCAAACTTTCTTGGATACTCTTGTTCACTGCAAATCTAATCAAGAAAAAATAGTTCAAGCATGAAATTAACTGTAGTTGGATCAGGTTATGTTGGGTTAGTTACTGCTGCATGTTTTAGTTTTGCTGGTCATGATGTTCTTTGTGTAGAAAAAGATAAAAAGAAAATTAGTTCCATCAAAAAAGGCAATCTACCCTTTTATGAACCAAATCTTGAAAACCTAGTTAAAGAAGGGATAAAAAATGGCAGATTAATTTTTTCTACTGATCTCTCCCTTATCAATGAATTTTCTGAAAGTGTTTTTATTTGTGTGGGTACTCCCAGTAATCCTGATGGATCAGCAAATATCAACTATGTTAAGAAATCTTTGAAGCAAATATTACTAATAGATAATTCAAAATTAGAAGATATAGTTATAAAGAGCACAGTACCTCCCGGCACTGCAGATAGACTTTCTAGTGAAATATGTGAAAAAAGAAATATAGACTTGGTCAGTTGTCCTGAGTTTTTACGGGAAGGGTCCGCTGTTCAGGATTTTTTGAAGCCTCAACGAATTATACTAGGACTACATAATCAACGTAAAAGGGATAAATTCCGCAGTATTTTTTCCCCATTTAATAGGAAACAGGACAGAATACTTTTTATGGATCCTGTATCTGCTGAACTAACCAAGTATGCATCAAATGCTATGCTAGCAACCAAAATCAGTTTTATTAACGAACTGTCTAGATATTCAGACCTTAAGGGAGCTAATATTGAAAAGGTCAGAATGGGAATGGGTTTAGACAGCAGAATAGGATTAGAATATTTATATCCTGGTTGTGGATTTGGAGGTTCTTGTTTTCCTAAAGATATTGATGCTCTGATATCTTCCGCAAAAGAAGCTAACCTTAATCTTGACCTTATTAAGGCAGTAAAGAAAATAAATCAATCTCAGCCAGACTATCTAATTGATAAACTTTCAGACCATTATGACAATCAATTAAATGGTAAGACAATTTCTCTATGGGGGCTTTCTTTCAAGCCAAACACAGATGATATGAGAAGTGCACCCGCACTAAAGGTTATTTCCAAACTATTAGATTTAGGTTGCTTCTTGAAGATATATGATCCCAAAGCGATGGAAAACTTTAAGAATTCTCCACTTCATACCCCTAATACAATGTTATGTAATTCTGCATCAGAAACTCTTGAAGGATCAGATGGACTTGTAATATGTACAGAATGGAGAGAGTTCTTTCAAATTGATTTAAATGTCTTTCAAAGAATGAAATCAAAAGTAGTCATTGATGGCAGAAATATCTATCCTCTTGAAACAATGAAAGAAAATGACATAATCTACTATTCTATCGGCAGACCGTTTACAAATATTAAGCAAGGGAACATTGAATTAAAAGCTAGTTAATATGAAAAGAGGAATTACTTTTGGAGCTTTTGATTTATTCCATGCCGGACATGTCCTTATGCTGAAAGAAGCCAAATCTGTTTGTGAACATTTAATTGTCTGTGTACAAACTGACCCTAGTCTAGATAGGACAACAAAAAATACACCTGTTCAGTCAATTGTTGAAAGGCAAATACAAGTTTCTGCCTGTAAATATGTTGATGAAGTCATAATTTATGATACTGAAGCAGATGTACTTGAAATATTAGAGACTATGGATTGGGATATAAGAATTATAGGAGATGAGTATAAGGACAAAGAATTCACTGGTAGAGATAAATACTTAGATCAATGCTACTTTAATCAGAGAACCCATTCCTTCTCAAGTTCTGAATTAAGAAAAAGAGTAGCTGATAAACATTTTAGACCAAATTTAGTCACAGAAAATTAATAAATAATTTTCGTATTTGTCACTTTGTGACACTATAATTTGTAAATGTCAAAAAATATTTTAGTTGTAGAAGACGAACCTGATTTAAGAACAACTCTTGAATTTAATTTAAAGTCAGAAGGATATAAAGTTAAGTCTGCTGCGGATGGTGAAGCCGCAATCAAAGAAATTGTAAAAAAAGTACCTGATCTTGTGCTTCTTGATTTAATGCTACCTGACATGTCGGGACTTGAAATTTGCAAAAAAATAAGAAATGAATCCTTTAGTGATCAAGTGTCTATCATCATGTTAACTGCAAAGGGAGAAGAAGTAGATAGGGTTGTGGGATTTGAACTAGGTGCTGATGACTACGTAGTTAAACCTTTCAGTGTTAGAGAGCTTATGTTGCGAATTTCATCAATCTTAAAAAGAGGATCAGAAACAAAAACTAATAAAGAACAAATTTCAATAGGTGATGTTGAAATTAATTTAGCTTCACATAGGGTTTTTATAAGTGGTCTCGAAATTGAACTTACTGCAAAAGAGTTTGAATTACTTAAATACCTGGCGGAACGCAATGGAAGAATTCAAACCAGAGAAGTATTATTGGAACAAGTGTGGGACTATAACAATTCAGTCACAACCAGAACTGTGGATACTCATATCAAAAGACTTAGATCTAAAATCGGTGATGTGGGATCAAAAATAGAAACCGTCAGAGGTGTAGGTTACCGCTTTAATTACGTCGTATAATCTATGAATGGATATTAGATGGAGGATCTTCTGGTCTACTTTTTTGCTTACATCGATGACTGTTCTCAGTCTAGGATATTTACTCTTAGAAAGAACAGGTGATTATTTATTAGAACAATTAGACTCGGAGCTAACTTCTGAAGCAAAAGGTGTGATTTTTATACTCTCTAATCCAGATTATAAAATTTCCAGTTACCAAACACTTTCACGACAACTCTCAGATTCATATGGTTTTAGAGTTTCTCTCATCAAATCAAATGGTGAAGTGGTAGGCGACTCAGATGTCGAAGAGGAAGACCTTAGGAAACTGGACAATCATTACAATAGACCTGAAATTCAGGCAGCTATTATTAATAATATTGGTAAAGCGACTCGTTACAGTAATACCTTAAAAACAGATATGAGGTATCTTGCTTTAGCATCAAATAAAGCAGGAGACATAAACTTTGTTAGATTCGCCGTTCCACTATCTGAAATAGAAGCTACATTACTGGTTCTAGAAAATTCCGTATATGGCTTTTTGCTCGTATCCCTATTAATTGCTGTGCTTTTAAGTTATTTATTGTCTAGATTTCTAACGCTTGAGTATATTGAATTGATATCAAGTGCTAGAAAATTAGCAAAAACAAGTGGCATGAAGGGGTCGAAAAGAGCTGCAGTAGAGCAAATAAGTTCTAATTTAATTGAAATCCAGGGAGCACTTAAGAACGAGTTTACTGCTATTGCCAATGAAAGAAATCAGTTTGGAAATGCACTTGAAGAAATGGGACAGGGTGTAATTTCGATTAATAAAAATGGAATAATAGAATTAACCAACCCAGCTGCCAGTAAACTGTTAGGTCTAGATAAGCTATCTATAGGAGATTCTTTTATGGAAAAGGTCTCAATATCTGGGTTACAAGACCTAATAAAGGAAACTACTTCTTCAGAACCCGGATTAGATGAGATAGAAATACACCATCCCTTTTATAGAGCTTTTATTGCAAGTGCCAGTTTCAATCCAGATACGGAAGAGTCTTTACTCGTATTTTCAGATATTACTAGAATAAAAAAACTTGAATCTGCCAGAAGTGACTTTATAGGTAATGTCTCTCATGAACTTAGAACACCCATTTCGGTACTTTTAGCTTCATCAGAGACTATTCTTAATACCGACATAAAAAAAGAAAAAGATCTAAAACAGTTTATTAAAGCTATACACCGAAATTCCGAAAGACTTAAAAATTTAGTAGATGATCTTCTGCACTTATCGCGTATAGAGGGTGGCAGTCTTAATATGACTATCGAGAAGATAAATCTTGACCACATAGTTGAATCAACTATATTAAATTTAGAACAAGAAGCACTAAAGAAAAGTATAAAAATTGAATCTCTGGTCGATAAAAGGATTGAAGTACTATCGGACTTTATTTCCTTGGATATTATCATCTCTAACTATTTAAATAATGCACTTGCTTATTCTCCAAATAATTCAAAAATCTTAATTACTGCAGAAGAGGTAGATAAAAAGATAAAGTTATCTGTTAAGGATGAGGGAGACGGAATACCTGAAAATTATAAAGATAGAGTTTTTGAAAGATTTTTTAGAGTTGATAAAGGGAGGTCTCTGAACCAGGGTGGTACTGGGCTTGGGTTATCCATAGTCAAAAATTTAGCTTCAACTCTTTCTTGTACAGTTGGGGTAGAAAATCTTGAGCCAAAAGGAGCAAGTTTTTGGATAGAGTTAAATAAATCAACTTAAATTTTCGTTAAGATATTCAAAGGCCAAGGCATCACAAATTCCCCAATCTATAGCGAAAAGCTTATTTATATTTGAGTGCTCTAAAATATAAGAAAAAATATCTGAAGCGGGTACAATTACATCTGCTCTATCTTCCGCAAGACTATATTTATTTATTCGATCAACAATTGGCATTTTAGATAAATTTTTTCTGATTTCTTCAAATTCCTTAAGTTCTAAAGGACTATATTTTTGTATTTCAAGAATCTTAAAAATTCTCCTTATATTGCCACCGATACCCACTAAAGCGTCTGCATTATTTTCTTTAACTACATTCAAAAAGGCTTTTAACTTTTCCCATTCTTTTATGCTGTCTTTACCCTTCATAATTCTCACAGCACCAAGATCAAATGATTCATAAAACTCTTCGGAGCTATTGCGCATATAAATTTCTGTACTGCCTCCTCCAACATCAACATAGATAGGGTGATTCAGGTTTTCAATTTTTCTTGTATTGGCACCTTTAAGGTAATAGGCCTCTTGTTTACCGCTTAATATATTAACAGGTGTCTGACAGGCTTCTTCAATCTTGCTACATACTTCATTTCCATTTACCGCATTCCTAGTAGCCGATGTTGCGCATATTCCAGCCCACTCTATTTTCCTTTTTCGAACTTTATTAGTAAGATTTTTAAGTTCTTGAATAAGTCTTTTTTCTGATTCTTCTGAGATCCTATTTGTTTCAAATACATCTTGTCCAAGCCTAAGATCAATTCTTTTAAAGGTATCTAACTCTAATGGGAAGAGATTCTTCGAGGTCCTAATCCTAAATTGCTTGAACTTAATTGCATTTGATCCAATATCAACGGCAGCAATTCGTTGGAAAATTTTCTTTGATTTCAACTGGATTGATTTTGTATAAGTTTTTGTAACATTTTAAACTGCTGATATGTGAGCCCAGAAAACTCAACACCTTTATATTCTAGTTTGTGGTTATTTATGCCTGCATCCCATGTTTTGGGTTTGCTAAGTTTTTTTCCTTCATAGTCAATCTCATTCAAGAGATACCTTAAGGCTGTTAAGCGAGCGACCATTTTATTATTTGCATTAATCACTATCCAAGGACTTTGCTCATAAGATGTGTTTGAGAACATTTGTTCTTTAAAAAAAGAAAAAATCTCCCATTTATCTGCCATTCTTAAATCATTAGTACTTAGTTTCCAGAGTTTCAAAGGGTCAGTTTGTCTTTCGTTGAACCGTTTGCTTTGTTGTCTTTTTTCAATGGACAAATAGAACTTGATCAAAATAAGGTTGTCTTCAATATATGATTTTTCCCATCTTATGACTTTGTTCATAAAATGAGTGTATTGCCTTTTAGAGCAATAACCCATAGTTATCTCGACCGTGGCTCTTGTGTACCAAGATCTATCAAAAAAAACTATTTCGCCTTTTTTAGGCATATGTTTTTCATAACGTTTAAACCATTTTTTTGATTCATTTTCAGTTGGTATTCCTAAATGCACATACCTAAAATGATCAGGAATAAGATGTTTGGCTAATAGATTGATTGTGTCAGTTTTCCCAGCTGCGTCCCTTCCTTCAAAAACAACGGCTATTTTTTTCCCTTCTTTAATTGCCCAATTTTGAAGCTTAAGAAACTCAATTTGTAGACTTCTTTTTTCTTTTCTATAAAGGTCGGGATTGAGTCTGTTGTATTCGGAAACGTCGTAGTTGATCATAATAAAATTGTGTGAATATTAAAGTAGGGTATGTAATAAATAAAGGTGATAAGTTATATTTCACATAATATAAATTGACACCAATAAATTTCTGGAGTGTGATGCCATAAAATGATCATTGAATTCGCTCTTCCAATTTTAATTCTTACAGCGCTAGCCGGCTTGATAATGGCCTGGGGAATTGGTGCAAATGATGTTGCCAACGCCATGGGAACATCGGTAGGTTCCGGCGCTATTACCCTTTCGACCGCTATCTTAATAGCCTGTATATTTGAATTCTCGGGAGCCTTTTTAGCTGGTGGAGAAGTAACCTCTACGGTTAGAAAAGGTATTCTAGATCCCTTATTATTTGAAGATAATCCTGACCTGTTTGTATTTGGAATGATATCAGCACTGCTAGCTGCCGGAACATGGCTTGTGGTTGCTACCTATTTTGGATGGCCTGTTTCAACTACCCACACCATAGTAGGAGGTATAGTTGGTTTTGGAATATTGGGATTATCATTTTCAGCAATAGATTGGGGCACGATGTCAGATATAGCTTTAAGCTGGCTTCTATCTCCCCTTATATCAGGGACTATATCTTTCTTAATATATCTATCTATAGACAAATTAATTTTAAGAAATAACAACCCAATTCAAATGGCACAAAGATATGGCCCAATATATCTTTTCTTCGTTGCCTTTATTGTAAGTATGGTGACTTTTACCAAAGGACTTAAGCATATTGGTCTAGGTTTAGATTACACAGATAGCATAATCTATTCATTTATCTTCGGTTTATTTATAACTTTCTTAGGTTTTGTATTTTTATCAAGACTAAGAAATAGTTCTATAGATCAAATTTTTGGAATACTGATGGTATTTACAGCTTGCGTGATGGCGTTCGCCCACGGTTCTAATGATACAGCTAATGCGGTTGGGCCCGTAGCCGCAGTATTCTCAACTGTTATGAATGAAGGTGTATCTAAAGAAGCGGCAGTATCAGTTTGGCTTCTGCTTGGAGGCGGAATAGGGATAGTTCTTGGTCTGGCAATGTGGGGTTATAGAGTTATTCAAACTATAGGAAAAGAAATTACTAAACTAACCCCTACTAGTGGTTTTGCTGCAGAACTGGCAGCTGCTACTACGGTTGTTATCGCATCTGGTAATGCCATGCCCATTTCAACGACGCATACTTTAGTCGGAGCGGTGTTTGGTGTCGGCTTAGCGATGTCTGTTAAAGACCTAGATTTCAAAGTAGTTGGCAAGATAGTAGCCTCTTGGTTGACTACCGTTCCAGCAGGAGCAATTCTCTCAATGATTTTTCTAACACTATTTAGGTACTTATTCCAGATCTAATCGTAACCAAATTATCACAAAGTGACAGCATAATTGTCACCAAGATTATAGAGAATATAGTGGTTATATTTGGAGAAATTTATGTTACGTCTGAGTTTTTTGTCGATTTTTTCTTTATCTCTTTCCCTTTTTGTCCCCAATTTCGCATTTGCAGACGAAGATTCGTCGCAAGCCGATGAAGAAGTTGTAGTTGTAGGCTCTCTTGCTAGCTTAAGAAGTGCCCTCAACAAAAAAAGGGATTCTGACAAAAATGTTGGTGTAATTGATTCTGATGCCTTAGGAAATTTTGCCGACATTAACGTAGCTGAATCCTTGAGGAGAATTTCAGGTATTTCAGTTGAAAATGATCAAGGTGAAGGAAGGTACGTAACTGTGAGAGGTATGAACACTGATTTGAACGCAATGACTATCAATGGAGTCAGTACAGCTTCTCCTGAAGATAGAAGAGGTGTGATACTAGACGGTGTTCCTACAGATCTTCTAGATTCAATGACGGTTTATAAGACACTCACTCCAAACTTAGATGCAGATACAATCGGAGGAGCTATAGATTTAGAAACGATTTCAGCATTTTCTTACGGATCAAATTTTGTAAAATTTAAAGCTGAAACTTCTAGAAATGACCTTACAAAAGATAGCAGTAATCCTAAATTGTCAGGTACATATACTACAGTTATTCCACAAGAGAATGGTGATCTTGGAATAGCATTTGTAATCAGCTCCCAAGAAAGACGCATCAAGGCAGAAAATAATGAAGCTGGCGGTTGGGGATCTACTTATGTAGATGATGACTATGAAATGCGTTACTACGATCTCACAAGAGAAAGAGATGGAATAGTTCTTAATCTAGATTATGTATCAAATTCAGGAAGTAAAACTTATTTACATCTTTTCCATAACGAATATGAAGATGTTGAATATAGGGCAAAGTGGGAAGTTAGAGACGTAATGGAAGAATACACACCAACAATATCTGGAACTGTAGCGACATATGGAGCTTCTAGAATGGATACTGAAGGGAAAAATAGAACTGAAATTCGATCTATCGATAATTTAGCTATTGGTCATGAGACCCAACTTGCAAATGGAGGCTTTTTAGAAGTTCAAGCATTTAGATCTGAAGCAGAACAAGATGATACAGATAGATATAATTTAATATTTAGAAGTAAAGAAAAAGATGGTGTTACTACACTAGATACTGCTAATCCTCAGAAGCCGGTTTTAGGACTTCCCTCCGAATTCTATGATGCCTCTACATTTCCAGGAAAGGCAGCAGAACAAGAATATGCCCTTACTGAAGATGAAGAACAGGGCTTCAAAATTGATTACACCTATATGATCGGTGAAACAGTTGTGCAGACTGGACTAAAGTATAGACAAAGAGAAAAGATAAATAATTATCAATTCTGTGAGTACGATATGCCAAAAGGTACTACATTGGCAGATTATGATTATCAGACAATAGGAAAGTATTTGGCAAACACACACGGACCTGCTCCAACTTTTGAACAAGTTAAATCAATAGTAACAAATAATACTTCCGGAACAGTTACATTCTCAGACGGTACTACCTGTCCTGGACCAGGAACTTACTTTAGAGGTATGGGTGGTGATGAAGAAGAAGAATCTATTCCAGCAGACTGGACAACAGAAGAAGACATCCTAGCCTTATATTTTATGGGTACAACTTTGTATGAAAACTCCACTTGGGTTTATGGCATAAGATTTGAAGATACTGAAACTACCTACAAAGGTAAAAACTGGAATGATACTTATCTTGGAGATAATGAATTTGAAAATAACTACTCCTTTGCAGCACCCTCTTTAAACATTAAATATGACATCTCAGATGATATGGTTCTTAGATTTGGTGCATTTAGATCACTTGTAAGACCTGGATTTAAAGAATCAAGAGCTGGTGCGATTATCAATGTTGAGGATAATGAAATAGAAGGTGGAAATCCTAATTTAGATCCTACCAAAGCCACCAATGTCGATATTTCGTTTGAATACTATATTGATGAGAATACTTTCTTAGGAATGGGTGCTTTCTATAAAAATATAGAGGATGCGATTGTAGAGGTTGAATCTCGTAGTTTTGCAATGCGAGGATCAATATGGGATAAAGCGGAAACTTATATCAATGCCGATGATAGCAGCATCAATGGCTTAGAGTTTTCCTATCAAACAGCTTTTGATAATGGCTTCATTTTAGTTGCAAATTATACATATGCAGACGGTGAAACTGACTTACCTGCTGATGCTGCTGCAGGACAAAGGACTATTCCATACTTTAAACAAGTAGAAAATACATGGAATCTTTCTCTAGGCTACGACGATGGTCCATGGGATATTAGATTGGCCGCAACATACAGAGACAATTACCTTGATGAAGTAGGATCTAAGCCTCTTAATGATCGTTATACAGATGATCATATGCAAGTTGATTTAACTGCAAAATATAAAGTTAATGATTCTTTAAGAATAACGTTTGAAGCTATTAATTTAAATGATGAACCTGAGTATTATTACTTTGGTAATCCCTCAAGACTCTCGCAATATGACGAGTATGGAGCTACTTATGGAGTTGGATTTAGGTATATCTTGAATCAATAGGCAACTTTCTTTAACATGAAACTCCTCTCTTTGAGGAGTTTCTTTTTTAAAGCTCAAAAAAAACCTTAATATGAAAAATATAATTTTTTTCCTTTTCTTCGTATCATTTACTATGAGTGCTGCCATAGAAGATCATAAAATTTATCCTATTTATGAAACTGAAGCAGTAAAAACATCGGGTGATGCTGCCGATGACCCGGCATTTTGGTTTAACAAAACAAATCCTGAAAAAAGTATTGTTTTTGGAACAGATAAGAAATCAGGTATTTACACTTACGACTTGTCCGGTAAAACATTAAATTATTTTCCCATGGGAAGGATAAATAATATTGATTTAAGATCTGGTTATATAATTCAAGACAGAACAGTCTCGTTATTGGCCGGTACAAATCGAGATCTTAATAGAGTTGATTTTCTGTTGATTGGATCAAATGGCAGTGTTGTTGAGTATTATGATAACTCTTATCAGACTGAACTAACCTCTGTTTATGGTCTCTGTATGTTTAAAGATACAGATAACTCTAAAACTTTCATATTTGTTACTGATGAGAAAAGTCTTGCAATATACCAGTATGAGATTCAATCCTATGCTCCTATGTCTGCAAAATTAGTCAGAACAATACCTACTCAATCTGTATCTGAGGGTTGTGTAGTAGATGATGATTTAAAAATACTTTATTTTTCCCAAGAAGACGAAAAATCTGGAATCTTCAAGACAACAGCAATGTCAGAAGGTGGAAATATTGAAACAGTAGATTTAATTAAACCATCTGGGAATATAACCGGCGATTCCGAAGGGTTAGCTTTAGTTAAATTACCTGATCAAACGTTATTAATTTCATCATCTCAAGATTCTAATGAGTATCTAATTTATACAACCGGCATGGAAAATCGGTACCTTGGTAAATTTACTATTGCAACTTCAACTATAGATGGAACAAGCGAAACAGATGGTATAGAGGCCTTTTACGGGCCATTAAGTCCTCAATTTCCTTTAGGAATTTTTATTGCTCAAGATGATGTAAACCTTGATCAATACGGTGAACCAATAAATCAAAATTTCAAATTTTCTTCTCTGAAAGATGCTATAGATCCTTTTATTAAATAGATAATAAAAGTCATGATCTTAACTCAAAGATAAGGCTAAAAATAGTGTAAAATTTGAACAGGAAAAATGTGCGGAAGATTCACACTTAGAAACTTAGATGATCTCAAGACCAGGTATGGAGAAACGGATTTTAGACCTAGTTATAATGTTGCTCCTGGTCAAAAAATATTAGCTCTTACCGATAAATTCCAAACAATGGAATGGGGCTTCTCGCCTTATTGGGCTGAAAAGCCATTCAATTTGATAAATGCAAGAATAGAAACTCTATTTGAGAAACCATCTTTTACTAATTCCAATAGATGTCTTATCCCCTCAGATGGTTGGTATGAGTGGAAGCTAGAAGACGAAGTCAAAACACCATATTTTCATCATCTAAATGGAGATATCTTTTTCTTTGGTGGAGTCTTTGGAGGATACAGAGGGAAGGTGGGATGCGCTATAGTCACTAAAGATGCAGTTGAGTCTTTAAAAAATATTCATCAGAGAATGCCTTTGATTATTTCAAGACAACACTTTCAAGATTGGTTAAACGGAGACAATATTGACTGTTCAGATATTTTTTCTTCAAAAGCAATCAAAACTCATCCTGTTTCGACACATGTAAATAATCCATTCAGTGATGATCCCAAGTGTGTATTTCCCGTAAGCTAGTTATATTTAATATTTTGCCTTATTGAATTTTCATAAATTTTAAATAAAAGTTTCTTAATATTTATATTTTAGAAACCTGTTTGTAACTTAATACACAGAACCGACAATAAAAATATTTAACATCGTTTTCTTTTAAAGGAGACGTAATGAAAAGGAATTCACTATTAGTTTTTTTAACATTCTTCCAACTTATTTTTTTTAATTACCTCAATGCAGAGGATTCAGAAGAGATACTAGAAGAAATTGTAATTGTTGGAAAGCCAATAAAAACCAGTCAGATGGAGTCAATACAAGCTAAAAAAATCTCAGATAATATAGTGGAAGTAATCTCCTCAGATGATATCGGTCGTTTTCCTGATCAAAATATTGCAGATGCTCTTGGGCGAGTACCTGGAGTCTCTATTGAGCGAGATCAAGGCAGATCAAGATTTCTTAATTTTAGAGGAGCACCTCCTCGTTATACAGCCATAGCTTTTGATGGTATTGACATTCCAGGTACAGAAAATGGAAGAATTCCTAGATTTGATGCTTATCCTGCAGTTGTAACATCGCAAATTTTTGCTAACAAAGCAATTACTCCGGATATGACTGGAGAAGCTGTCTCTGGTTATATTGATATTAAAACTTTTTCACCTTCTGACATAGAAGGTTTTTCAGCTGCATTCGATTATGGTCGGGGAGAACAAGATTTAGGAGATGGAGATACTGAAAGAGAAAATTTACGTATTTCTTTCTCCAATGAAAAGTTTGGAATATTGCTATACAACTCTAGTGCCTATAACGAGCAAATCACAACGAACCTTGACGATATGGATTTTACGCTTACTGATTCTGGATACACTCCAACATCAAGCGGTAGTCTTGGAATTAGATTTAATAACTATTTGGTAGATTATGAAAATAAGGCAAATGGCGGCTCACTTGAGTATTATTTCGATGATGGAAACAAACTATTCCTTAGATCAATCAGAACAGAATTCGAGGAAAGCCAACAGAGAAATTCTTGGTATTTAAATTTCGGAAGAGGCGCTGATGCAGCTGGTACAGAGCTTACGCCAGGTACAGGCACTAGTTTAGCTTTAGTGTTTCGATTAGTAGAGGATGGTACTTATGATAATTCTACTGAGATTGACACTTTAGGATTGGACTGGTCTATAGGGGATTGGATGTTGGACGCAAGATATAGCCAAATTTCAATGCAATCAAAATACTGGCTACCAATCCCTTACGGAGCTGGATCAACAGTTGCATCTTACGATGTTACTAATCCTTTTGACCCTAGATTTACCTTGACTGAACCATTGAGTTCACTTGAGATTGATGCAATTTTCATTTTCAACATCTATGGTGAAAGAGAGACTGACAATGATCAATTTAAATTTGATTTAGAGAGAGTCAATAATGCGGGGGTATTTAAAACAGGTTATAAATATGATGTTAGAGATGCTTTGGGAGGGAATGCAAATGATTTAGATTTCGTATCTGCAGCAGCAGTAGATACATCTTCATATGACCAACCTACAAATCTCTGGATACATGGTGATCAAAGAAATGATATCGGAGGTTTTTATACAGACAATAAAGGGCTAAAAAAAGCTCTGATTGATGCAGGCCTCAAACGACCTGGCATAGCTGATTTACCTTCCAATCTTCTAGAAACCATAGAGGAAACCATGCACAGTGTTTATGCAATGCAAACCATAGATACAGATTATGGAAATATTATTTTTGGCGCTAGATATGAAGATACTGAGTTTGAAACTTCTGGATCAAGATTAGATGCTGAAGGGAATATGGTCCCTCAAATTCTTACTAAATCTTATTCAAATTTTTTACCTAGTTTTCATTTAAACTACAACTTAGATGACGACAGAAAATTACGCCTTTCGGCTACTACTGGTGTCAGCAGACCAACTTATACGGAAGCAAGGGCTTCAGCTACTATTGATCCAACAACTAGATCTATAAGTGGAGGTAATCCTGGTTTAGATCCTGAAGAGTCTTGGGGGCTTGATACTGCTTATGAGTGGTATTTCTCAGAAGCAAGTATTTTTGCAGTAAACATTTTTTATAGAGAAATAGATAATGTCATCGTAGATTCTAATTCAACCGTTGATGGCTCGTTGTATTCCGATGTGGCTCCACAAGGAGAATCATGGACTTTGAGCGGAAGCGATAACGGAAGCGATGGAGAATTGAAGGGATTTGAAATAAATCTCATTGATCGTTTTGATAGATTCTTAGAAGGTTTTTTCTCAGGTTTTGGTTATGAATTGAATTTAGCCTCTGTCGATTCAAGTTTTACTGCTCCAAATGGTGTGAGTTACGATTTACCGGGTACATCAGATATTACTTACAACGCATCTGTTTTCTATGAAGATTATGGTTTATCTGCAAGATTAGCTTTCAGATATCGAGATGGGTGGTTAGATTCCACAGAGTCTGATGTTATTGGTAGTGCTTATTATTGGGAAGAGCAAGAAAGACTGGAATTATCATTGAGGTATGACCTTGAAGAAATTTTAGGTTACAAGGCAATTGTCTATGCTGACTTTAATAATTTAACTGACTTTGTTGATATTAGAAATTTAGGCGATCTGCCAAATCAAGTTGAAAGTTATGGCTCAAGATATGTCCTAGGCTTTAAGGTAAACCTCTAATCAAATAACCTTTACTAATGTTATAAATCAAGTAACTATATAGCCTGCGTAAAGTGCGGGAATGAATAAAACATTAATCAAGAAACTTTTGGCCGAATTTGTAGGAACATGCTTCCTAGTAATGATTGTCGTTGGTTCTGGGATAATGGCTCAGGGCTTATCAACTGATCAGTTAAGTATTCTTCTGGCAAATACCATAGCAACTGGAGCAGGACTGACTGCATTAATTTGGATATTCATCTCAATTTCAGGAGCTCACTTCAATCCTGCGGTTAGTTTAATAATGCTTTTAAACAAAGAGTTAACATTAAAGGAGTTTTCTTGTTTCAGTTGCGCCCAGTTTGTTGGAGGATTTTTAGGTGTAATTTTAAGCAATATTATGTTCGGAATGGATCCATTGCAGATTTCAGAAAACTCAAGAAGTGGATTAAATATATATTTTAGTGAATTGGTAGCTACATTTGGCCTCATCATTACTATTCTCGGTGTAAGAAAATTAAGTACTCTTGCTATTGCACCAGCAGTAGGATTATATATCTCAGCAGGTTATTGGTTTACATCTTCAACTTCTTTTGCAAATCCTGCAGTAACCTTTGCCAGAGGATTCAGCGATACCTTTACTGGTATCCATCCAGAGTTTATTTTATTTTTCATAATCTTTCAGATTATTGGTGCTTGTTTAGCAATGCTTTTTATGAGTTTTGTACAGCATGACGAAGTTAAATAAACCTAGAAAAGCACTTTAAAACCCTGAATAGAATTGAATTTGGGAATCTAAATTTAGATACCTTAAAGAAAAGGATCTAGCTTCATGATAGGTTGTCCTGTAATCAAAAAATTTTTTTTCATAAGACACATTCATTTCACACTCTAGAAAAGTGATTGTCAAATCGCTCAGGCCTAATACCCGGACTTAATTAGGAGGAGTTCATAATGCTATTACGCTTTTTATCTATATTCAGTTTGTTTTTAATTGTTTCTTGTGGAGGAGGTGGTGATACCTCAATAGATTCTCCAGGAGAACTTGGTCAGGTTTCAGCCCCAACTGCTGCTGACCAACAAGTTGTAGTTGGTGGTTCTGTACTGACGGGAACTTGTCCTAGCTCATCAAACATTGATGTTGACGACAGTATTGGTGGTAACACTGTCTGTGCAATATCAGGCACCATAACTGGTGATCTTACGTTAACTGATGATGTAATTTATAGATTAAGCGGCACAGTTAATGTGGGTGCCGACATGGGAGGAGATGGAACAAAAGCTGGAGGTTCAGCTGGTGTTTTGAACATTCCTGCGGGAGTAACCATTGTTTCAAAAACTTCTGCTGATTATCTTGTTGTTCAGAGAGGTTCGAAGATTGAAGCTAAAGGAACAGCATCAAAACCAATTGTCTTCACTCACTCTTCTGTTTTAGATGGTTCACTTACAAATCCAGATACAGCTAGTGGTCTCTGGGGTGGATTGGTTATCTTAGGTAAGGCACCTATTAACAAATGTTCTAATGATGTGCGAGGTACCGCAAGTTGTGAAAAACTCGTCGAAGGAGCAACAGATGCTCTGATGGGTGGAGCAACTCCAAATGATAATTCAGGAACATTAAGATTTGTTAGGGTTGAATATGCTGGTTATGAAATATTTCCAGGTAACGAATTAAATGGAATCACTTTTGGTGGTGTAGGTTCAGGAACTACCGTTGATTATGTTCAAGTTCACAATAATCAGGATGATTGTGTTGAGTTTTTTGGCGGCACTGTAAACGTTACTCATTTGGTTTGTACAGGTGCTGGAGACGATAACCTTGATATTGATTGGGGTTATACAGGCAAGATGCAGTACGTTGTAGTTAAACAATCTAGAGGTGCCGGAGATCACATTGTTGAATCAGATAATACGAATGCTGATGCATCAGTCGGATATTTAACTACTCCAAGATCTCAACCAAAAATTGCAAACTTTACTTTCCTTTCAACCGGTAGAGACGAAGCTCTAAAATATAAAGAAGGTGTATCCGGTATGTATATGAATGGTATTGTTGTCAGTTCTGGTGATAAAGGTTGTATTGAACATACCAAGGCAGAAACACTCCAAGACGCACCTGGTTATGACAAAATTGCTCATCATTCAGTCTTCATGGATTGTGGAACCGGTGGTGTTTATAATGCAGGAGACGATTCTGCCACAGTAGCAGAATTACAAGCTTCTATTGAATCTAGAGCTACTAACCTAGTTACTGATCAAACTAATACATTAGTTGGTCAAATGTTCCTAGGTACTAACGAATCTGCTGTTGTTTCGGCATTTACTAATCAAACAGCTGTTTGTGCAGTTGGATCTCATGCAAGTGGAACTTCAACCTTGTGTCCAAGTGACGCAACTCAAATTGATGGTTTTTTCGCTAAAACAAACTATGTTGGTGCTTTCGCTCCAGGATCTGATGAAGACAACAACTGGGCAGCAGGATGGACTAAAGGTCTTTTTACTGCACCAGAATGTCCAGTCGGAACTTTTGAATCTGAGCAACTAGAAGGTAAAAAAGTCTGCAGTGTTCAGGGAACCTTAACAAGTGATGTCACCTTAACAAGAGGCAACTTCTACAAGCTTGTAGGAAAAGTTCAAGTTGGTGAAGACATGGGTGGCGATGGAACAAAAGATGGTGGAGCCAGTGCTACTTTAACAATAGAGCCCGGAGTTACTGTATTTGGTGAATCTGGATCTGATTATTTAATCGTAATGAGAGGTTCTAAATTAATGGCTAATGGTACAAAATCTGCACCAATTATCATGACTGGTAGAGATGATGTTACAGGACAAGCTACGCAGTTTTCTAGAGGTTTATGGGGTGGGTTAGTTTTACTTGGCCAAGCTCC
Organism: uncultured SAR86 cluster bacterium; assembly: GCA_902611645.1. Taxonomy (GTDB): domain Bacteria; phylum Pseudomonadota; class Gammaproteobacteria; order Magnimaribacterales; family Magnimaribacteraceae; genus Magnimaribacter. Next base: position 104,837 of record CACMAF010000002.1, read on the forward strand.
GATAAACAAATGCTCTAATGATGTCCGAGGTACCGCTGCTTGTGAAAAAGTAGTTGAAGGTTCATCCGATGCACTTATGGGCGGAAACACTCCTGACGACTCAAGTGGATCACTAAAATATTTAAGAGTTCAGTATGCTGGATATGAAATATTTCCAGGTAACGAATTAAATGGAATCACTTTTGGTGGTGTAGGTTCAGGAACTAGTGTTGAATACATTCAGGTTCATAATAATCAAGACGATTGTGTTGAGTTTTTTGGCGGCACTGTAAACGTTACTCATTTGGTCTGTACAGGTGCTGGAGACGATAACCTTGATATTGATTGGGGTTACCAAGGGAAGCTACAATTTGTAATTGTTAAACAATCATCTGATGCGGGTGATCATATTGTAGAATCTGATAACACCAATGCCGATGCATCTGTTGGTTATTTAACAGAGCCTAGATCTCAACCAATTATTTCAAACTTTACTTTTATCAGTAATGGTAAAGATGATGTTATCAAGCTTAAAGAAGGTGTTTCAGGAATTTATACAAATGGTATTGTCATAGATGCATCTAATAGTAAGGCCTGTATTGAAACCACTAAAGCTGAAACTTTCCAAGACGCTGCAACAACGCCAAAGGTTACATTTAACTCAGTAGCATTTGATTGTAAGGCGTTAGCAGCACTGGGTGATGACGCAGGAACACTTGCTCAAGCTGAAGCTTTAATAACTGTAGGAAGTAATAACCTTTACTCTGTAGATTCTGGTGGAGGTTCATACGTTCCAACAGTTTCAGGAGTAATTAATGGCACAGCTGAAAATGCAATGACGGTTGCTGATAAATCAGCAGATGCATTCTTTACAACTACTGATTACGTAGGGGCTGTAAAAGATTCTACTGATACTTGGTATAAAGATTGGACTGTTGCTGGAAGCTTAAATTAATCAAGGGTAATAATAGGAGTTACTAATGAAAATATTTTCAAGTAAAAAGTTTGGCTTAACGACTCTTTTGCCCTTGTTACTACTTACCTCTTCAATTTCTGCAGATGAAGTTGATGAGGTGGTAGTCAGCGGATACTTCATTCCAGACGAAAAGAGAGATACCACAGAAATAAATGTCGTTTTAGATAGTACTGCAATAGAAAGGACTGGCGATGACAACATAGCAGTTGCATTAACTAGACTTACTGGTCTAAGTTTAGTTAGAGGTAAATATGTCTACGTTAGAGGCTTGGGGGAAAGATATTCTGCTGCCACACTCAATGGCGGTGTTTTACCAAGCCCTGAACCGCTTAAAAGAGTTGTTCCATTAGATCTTTTTCCAACTGAGGCGATTGAATCAGCTATTGTTCAAAAAACATACTCCGCAGATATGAATGGTGAATTTGGTGGCGGTATGATTGCAATTAAAACAAAAGCAGTTCCTTCAGAAAGAATTGCATCTTTATCGTTATCCACGGGTTACAACACAAATCATAGAGAAGATGGTCTTCTTTATGATGGCGGTGGAGATGATGACTGGGGCTATGATGATGGTATCAGAGATTATCCAGCTTCAGTCGCAAGTGCAATTGCTGCTGGTACAAAAATTGATCGATCTAATTTTGAACCATATCAACTAGCTAATATGGCTAGAGAATTTGAAAACTCTAAACTATGGGTGATACAAAAGGGCAATGTTCCTGCTAATGGTTCATTCAATGTAACCTATGGCAATCAACTTGATTGGGATCTTGGCAATGACCTTTCATCTGGATTTCTATTAACAGCAGGAGTTAAATCTTCTTGGCAAACTCAAGAAGGTTTAAGGCAAACTGGAGACTTGCAAGCTAATTCAGACGGAACTGTATCTGTAATCAAGGCCGAAGATAAAACATTTATGTCTACGTCTAATGATGCTACAACTTATGGAATGGGTGTCTTTGGAGTTGAATCGGATTCTGCAGAGGTAAAATTGACTTCCCTATACATCCACAAAGGCACTAAAGAAGCAAGATCTATAACTGGATATGATCCAAGTGATGCTGCTGATGTACGTGAAGATTATACTGAGTTTTTTGAAAGAACTTTGCGCAATAATCAGCTAAGTTTTGATAAGATTTTTCAAAATGAAATTACTTTGAATGGAAGAGTATCTTTCGGAACGGCAAGTCGTAATGCACCTTATGAAAGATCTGTTTTTTATGAAGATAGTGATAATGACGGTATATTTTTATACGATGTTAACACAGGAAGAAATCAAACTCAGTTCAGTAGTGTAGACGATGATGTTTTTAATATCGGTTTAGATCTAACGCTTCCCGTTGAAACTGATACCGCTGATTTAATCTTTAAAATTGGGTTAGATCAGAAAGTGAATGATAGGGAGGCTGAAGTTAGAAGCTACAGATTTTTAGCTGCTGGTGGACCTCTCCCCGATGATTTACTTGGAAAAAGAGTTGATTATATATTTGCTGATCAGAACCTTGATCCAAATAGACTTTATGTGATTGAAAATACTGGTTCTTCATCACCTGCTGGATACGAAGGTGAGCTTGAAACTGACGCTTATTATGCATCTGTTGAAGCGTTGATCTCTGATCAATTTAGGATCTCTGCTGGAGCTAGATACGAAGACGGAACACAGGAAATTAATACCTATGATCTTTTTACTGGTAAAGACAACTCGATAGATAAAACAATTGATGAAGATTATATTCTTCCTAGCCTAACGTTTACATATCTACCTGAGAATTATGAAAATCTTCAAATCAGATTTGGTTACTCTGAAACTATTGCTAGGCCAACATTCAGAGAATTGTCACCTACACTATTTGTAGACGTAGATACTGATAGGGTGATAGCTGGATCTTTATATCTTGAAAATTCAGAGATTGAAAATTTCGACCTCAGACTTGAATATTATTTTGGTCAAAATCAATTTTTAACGCTTGGTGCTTTTTATAAAGAGATTGATAAACCAATTGAAGAATCTGTAACAGAAATTGGAGACTTGGTAATTACTTCTTACCAAAACGTACCTTTAGCTGAAATAAGCGGTTTTGAATTTGAATTTGAGAGAATTTTTGACGGTTTTGAATCATCTTGGCTTGCAAGTAAAGAACTGTTAGTAAAAGTAAACTACACTTTCACTGACTCTGAAATTGTAATCGGAGAAGGAGATACGTTTGTTAATTTAGTAGGCGTGACCGAATTAGCTTCAAGCTTATTAGCTAATGGTAGGGACGATAGATTACAGGGTCAATCTGATAATATTCTTAATTTTCAAATTGGCTTCAATGATTTCATTGCAAATTCTCAAGGTACCCTAATTTTTAACTATGTTGATGATAGGGTTAGGGCAAGAGGAATTGATGTTTTACCAGATATCATAGAGGAAGTACCAACAACTCTTGATTTTGTTTACTCACGAAATTTTGACCGTGATGACCTAGAGAACCCTTTAAAACTATCATTGGAGATTCGAAATATTTTAGATGAGTCCTATGAGGCTACTGTTGCTGATAATATTTTCTATGATCAGTATGATTTAGGTAGATCCTTCTCATTGGGATTAAAATATCAGTTCTAATTCTATTTTTACTTTAGAATGGGCTCTACGGAGCCCATTTTATTATTATGGAAAATTTAAACATTGCTAAGAAAATAATTTTTTATGGTTTAATTTGCTCTGTTTTTGTTGCATTGATATATCAACTTTTTTTAATATTTAATGCACCAAACTTTAAAGAAACATCTCCCATAAATATTTCAGCTACAGTTAATACTAATTTAACTCCAAATTATAGTAATCAAACTGCAACTCAGCTAACCAATGATGAATTTTCCTATAAAGTAGTTGGTTATAGGGCGGGAGAGAAAAATAGTTCAGTTGTACTTAGAAAAGCTGATGTCGATTATGTTGTTCAACAAGGTGACTTGATTGATAACACCTACAGACTAATTTCTGTTAGTAAAGAAGAGATAGTATTTGATAGAGCAGGAAAACAGTTGTATATTAAAATAGATTAAGAATACCCTTTTTTATTTTCCAGCTACTTATTCCTGATATAGTAAAAACACAAATTTGTAACATAAATTTCACAAAGTGACAGCACGATTGTCACTAGTTCATCTCAGAATGTCGTTTATTAAAAATGACTAAAAAATTAATAATCTTTATTTTACTGATCCCATTTTTTATTGGCGCAGAAGACACTTATATTCTTAATTATGATGACGTTGATATAAAAAAAGTTACTCAAGATGTAGCAAATTTTTCAAATAAGACATTAATTCTTGATCCAAAAGTGAAGGGAAGAGTTTCTATCTTTTCAGATACTATTCTTACATCTCAACAAGTTTGGGAGGTGTATTTAAGAACTATTCAGGTTAGTGGTTTCTCTGCAGTCTCCGACGGTAATATTGTCCGAATTGTGTCTGAAAATGACGCTACTCGTGATGAAACTGATATATCTAATGATGGCGACTTTTCTACAAAAATTATTCCATTAGTTAATCGATCTGCAGGGGGTATTTTGCCAATGCTCAAACCAATTACTGGTAGGCAATCATATTTATCCAGTATTCCCTCTGTCAATTCCATATTGATTGTTGATAAATTATCGAATGTGCAGAGAATTGAAACCTTGGTAAATCAATTAGATAAAGATAATTCTGCTCAAATCTCTATTATTAAACTTGATAATTTATCTTCAATTGAAGCAGTAAGAATTTTAGAGCGCCTAAAATTACAAGAAAATCCAACCATTAATAATTTTATCGCTGTGCCATTTCCGACTTCCAATTCAGTGATTCTTTCAGCAAATAACTTTGTAACAACTAATATAACTAAAACTTTACAGGCACTAGATAAAGATGCTTTGAACGATAGTTCTGTTGCAGTTATCTATTTAAAATTTGCTAAAGCTGACGAAGTTTCTGCAATACTAAATACAGTTTCATCACGTTTTACTAACTCAGAATCTTCTGAAAAACCTGTAGTTACTTTCCACGAGAAAACTAATTCCATTATTGTATCAACCGAGCAAGCTAATTTAGATGTAATACGTAATCTCATATCTAAACTTGATATTAGAAGAGCACAGGTATTGGTTGAGGCGATTATTGTAGAATTATCTGAGACCGCTGCAAAATCATTAGGAGTAGAAACTGTTTTTGCAGGAGGTGAGGACGGTGATGTACCCTTGGGCATCACTCGGTTTCAAGATTCAAATTCACCTGACTTATTAGCTTTAGCTGGTTCAGCTGCTGAGTCGGGAGATGATGTAACTCTTAGAAATATTGGTGCTTCATCGTTACTTAATACCCAAGGACTCATTGCAGGCTTAGGAAGCATTGAATCAAATGGTGATAGCTTTGCAGCAATTATCAGTGCAATTGTAAGCGATCAAGATTCGAACATATTATCTACACCATCGGTCATTGCAATGGACAATGAGGAAGCCAATCTTGTAATAGGTCAAGAAATACCCATCACCACAGGCGAAAGTCTCGGAGCAAATAATGCTAATCCATTCAGAACAACCTCAAGGCAAGAAGTAGGCATCAAGCTCTCTATCGTTCCCCAGATCAATGAAGGAAACAGTGTAATTCTAAATATCAATCAAGAAGTTTCTGGAGTTGTAGGCCCATTAACGGGAACCGCCGATCTTATTACAAATAAAAGAAGTATTGAAACAACAGTGTTAGTTGATAATAACCAAGTAATAGTACTTGGTGGATTAATTGATGATGATGTTCAAAGTTCTGAATCAAGAGTTCCTATCTTAGGAGCCATACCTGTTGTTGGTAATCTCTTTAAGTCATCATCTCAATCAAGAGTTAAGCGAAATTTATTAGTTTTCATTAGGCCAACAATTCTTTTTGATCCCAATGACGTAATGGAGCTTTCGAATGAGAAATATAATTATATAGAGGCGCTAAGAATGCTGGATGGTGAAAAGTCTGACATTATTGATTTAACTAGAAAACCATAATGGAACAGATAATAACAAAAGAGCATAAACCATTATTTCCTTACGAATATTCTAAATCTCAAAGAATTTTAGGAGTTGAAATTAATGGTGAAATATTTATTTTTTCTGAAAATGCACTGAGCTCATTGTCCATACAGGAATTATACTCAACATATCCAACAAAGAAATTTATCACCACATTATGCAGTCCTAATGAATTTGAAAAGGGATTAACTAAACTTTATTCTCAAGATAAGTTTCAAGAAACAATAGGAGATGAGCTATCGGAATCATTTGATCTTGAATCCTATGCAAAGACCATAACTCCTTCGGAGGATCTATTGCAGGGCAACAATGATGCTCCTATTATCAAGCTGATTAATGGCATTCTAAGTCAAGCTATTAAAGCTAAAGCATCAGATATTCACTTTGAACCTTTTGAGGATACTTTTATTGTAAGACTACGAATAGATGGAGTAATGCGAGAACTCATTTCACAAGATTCAAGACTATCACCTCCAATTGTTTCAAGATTAAAGATAATGTCCAAGTTAGACATCGCAGAAAGAAGAAAACCTCAAGATGGAAGGGTGTCGCTCTCACTTGGACCTCAATCCATTGATGTAAGAGTATCAACTTTACCGTCCTCATATGGTGAAAGAGTAGTTCTTAGGTTACTTGATAAAGATTCTGCAGAGATAGATCTAAATTATCTTGGATTTTCTGACTACGTTAACTCTAAATATCAAAAGGCACTGAAATCTAATGAAGGAATTATTCTTGTTACTGGTCCTACTGGATCTGGAAAAACTACAACTCTATATGCAGGCTTACGAGAGATTAATGATAATTCGCAAAACATTTTAACTGTAGAAGATCCCATTGAATATACACTCCCGGGAATTGGGCAAACCCAAGTGAATTCAAAGGCAGGCTACACTTTTGCAAGTGGACTAAGATCAATTCTTCGACAAGATCCCGACATTGTAATGGTTGGTGAAATACGAGATTCTGAAACTGCCAGTATTGCCATTCAAGCTAGCTTAACCGGGCATTTAGTTTTATCCACAATTCATACTAACAGCGCAATAGGAGCAATAGCCAGACTAAGAGATATGGGGGTTGAGTCCTACTTATTAGCTTCTAGTATTAAGATAGTGTTAGCACAAAGACTTGTAAGAAGGCTTTGTAATCACTGTAAAAAACCTTTTAGTGAAAATGTAAATTTATTAAAGAAATTTAATTTATGTTCTGAAAGCATATATTACGAACCAAGCGGATGTCAGCACTGTTCATTTACAGGCTACTCTGGAAGACTTGCGATTGCTGAGTTAGTCGAGATAGATGAAAATCTCAAGCAAATGATCCATGACGAAGCATCAGAAAAAGTGATGAATGATTATGCTTTCCAAAATAATCAATCCATACAAGAATCAATTAAATTAAATCTAGAAAACGGAATAACTAGCATTAGTGAAATAGTGAGATTGCAAAACATATCAGATGCCTAACTTTCAATATATTGCTCAAAATGAAGAAGGTAAATCCTTAAAGGGAATTTTGCTCTCTGATAGCGAGAGATCTGCTAGGCAAGAAATAAAATCAAAAAACTTACTTCTTCTTAGTATCAAAGAAACATCAAAACAAACTAAAGGTAAAAAAATAGCACGTAGAGACATAGCTGTTGCAACCAGACAAATATCTTCATTAATAAGCTCAGGTATACCGCTTGACAAGGCCTTGCAGTCAATTGGAAAAAACTCTAACTCAAAAGTTGGCGATTTATTTAATGACATAGGTAACGAGCTACAACAAGGTAGGCAGCTACATTTAATTTTGTCTGATTACCCTGGCAGCTTCGATCAGACTTATATTTCGCTTGTATCTGCTGGAGAAATTTCAGGTAACTTGATCGAAGCCTATAAAAATCTATCTGAATATTTAGAAGATGAAATTTCAATAAAACAAAAAATTTTTTCGGCTCTTGCTTACCCGGTACTTGTCATTAGTTTTTCTATATTAGTAGTAATTGCTCTTCTAATCTTTGTTTTACCCCAAGTAACAGAACAGTTTGTTAAGTCAAACATTGAACTCCCTTTTTTAACTTCTTTGATGATTTTTATCTCAAATAATATTTTGGTATTTATTGGGATAAATCTTCTAACAATCACAGCGTTTTACGTTCATTACAAGAAAAATATTTTGGGAACTTCTAGTGAATCAAATATCCATAGACTATTATTAAAAATCCCTTTTGTTGGAAGGTTTCTGTTAACTAGGGACTTAGAAAAGTTCAGTCGAATTATGTTTTTAATGCTTAAATCAGGTATCAACCTTGATCAATCTTTAAATCATGCAAATAAATTAATTGGTAATAGATATATAAGAAAAATCGTTGAAGATGCTACAGAAGATATTATCGAAGGCAAAGATTTTCTATATGAAATTAAGCAATCAAAAATTTTTCCGGAAATATTTATACAATTACTTTCAAGTGGTTTCCAATCTGGATCATTATCAGAAATGTTTGAAAAGTTAGCATTTTATTTTAAAGACGAAATAGATAACTCTAGATCATCATTACTATCCATTATTGAGCCATTAATATTAATAGTCATGGGCGGTATAATTACATTGATAATTCTGGCTATCCTCTTACCAATCATGCAAATGAATAACTCTATTTTATCCTAATGAAAAAAGGCTTTACTTTAATTGAACTCTTAGCAGTAATTGTCATCCTGGGTATTCTTGCAACCGTTGTAGCTATAAATGTATCTCCGATTCTTCAAAGAGCAAACTTTGAAAAAATTAGAGCTGATATTTCTCAAATAGAGAAAGGTCTCGAGTTGTACAAATTTAATGAACTTAGATACCCGTCTACTGATCAGGGTCTCGTTTCTTTAAAACAACCTCCTAAAGACCTTAATCGACCTTTTTTATACCCTGCAGAAGGATATATAAGTGATATTCCCAAAGACCCTTGGGGGAATGATTATTTATATATGTCTCCCGGCATCAATAAAATTTATTATGATATTTACACTCTAGGTGCTGATGGACTTGAAGGTGGCGTGGGTGAAGATGCTGACATTGGCAACTGGAATGTCAACTCGAAATAACGGTTTTACATTGATGGAGCTTCTGTTAGTTCTGCTAATAATAGGAATTATTTCTCTGATCCCTATTATCAATTCATCTTTCTTGAGCTCATACCAAGAAGGAGGAGTAACTCAAATCAACCAGCTCTTAAATTCTTTAAAGAAAGAAAGTCAGCTTATAAGAAAGCCTATAGCAATTGAAAAAAATAATGAGAATTACTATTTAGTGTCCTATGAAGACAACTCATGGAAAAATTATGATATTTTAGATTTTGATTTAAATCTGATCTTAAAAAATTATATTTTCAATGATCTAAACAATGAGTTTTTAGAAAATAGAGATAGGTTATTTTTAATCATTTTTTATCCTAACGGAAGAAACTCTGGTCTTGAGTTTAGAGTTTTAGATCAAAATCAAAAAATTTATTACGATATATTTGGTGAATTAAATGCGACTTGATAAAGGCTTTAGTCTTTTAGAGGTAGGTGTATCAATTTTAATCTTAAGTATTGCGCTGCTTACCATCTTTCAATCAATTTCATTTAATAACTCCAATCTTGACTCAATTAAAAAAAAGGCATTTGCAAGACAAATAATTATCAATCGAATTTCTTCGTATGAATTTATAGATCCAATACGAATTAATTCATCTCGATCTTTTGATTATGTATTTGGTCCTTACAATTTTTTAGTTTTTGAAGAAATGAGTGTCACTGGAATAAATAAAAAGCAATTCTCTATTCGTGTCAGTCTTGATGATGAGGTAATCACCGAATATATAACTCTTGCTGGAAATGAATAAACTTCAAAAAGGATTTACTTTAATTGAACTGGTAATTTCAATAACGCTGTTATCTTTTATAACCATCATAACAACTTCTATTTTACAAAATTCAATTATCCAGAGAAATCTCTACATAGAGAATTCAAACAATTTGGAAAATTATAATAGTTTTTTTGGAATTTTTAGGGATGATTTTAGATTTATCCAAAACGTCGACATGTTAAATGCTGATGGTGCAAGTTCATTCAAAACACTTCTTCTGAATGATGATGAGAAACAACTTAGCTTCATTACTAAAAGTTTTTCAAACACTGATCTTGAGTTAAAAAATATAAGAGTCTTGTATTTTATTGAAAATGGGCAACTCTATCGTAGGCAATATAAAAGCATAAATCCTGCAGATTTTAGTGATTATCTTGATACGTTAATCCTTGAGGAGGTTACTGATATTCAACTTAAAGCACATAATAAGCAGCGCTGGCTAAATATATGGCCTTACGACGAAGTTTCTAAAAGAAGATTGCCACACGCAGTTTCTTTAAGCATTTCTCAGCGTCAAAAGGATGTCTTTGAAATAATCTTAGCAACTGATAATGATAATGTTTTTTAAAAAAAGAAAAGGATTTGTTCTCATATCTACAATGCTTATTGTTTTGATGCTTTCTATAATTGCATCTGAAATGAGTAAAGCTTTCTTTTTAGATTTACGAAAGGAAGGATATCTCTCATTTGATGCAATTGCTTTTAGCAAAAGAATAGAATCTGAAAAGTTTTTATTAAATTTTATTAAGCGTGAATTAAATAAAAATCCAAACGTTAATAAACAAAATCCAATTTTCAATGAGAGTCTAGTTTTCCAATTTGATGATTTCTCACTTGAGGGCTCACTATCTGACCATTCAAATTGCTTCAATATTAATCATTTAATTACATTCAAGGGAGGGCAATCAAAAGATAACTTAAAAGCTATAAAATATTTTGAAGATTTGCTTTCACAATATGAGGTCAGTTATATAGATGCTGACCAAATTATAGACCAAATTCTTGATTGGATGGATGATGATGATATTCCTAGGAACAACGGGGCAGAAAACTATTATTATTCAAGCCCATTGCACTATCCCAGAGAATATACCTCTAAAAGGTTATTTATTAATAAGTCTGAATTGCTGGCTATACCAAGTATCAATAAGATAAAAAATACAGCTATATGGAAAAACCTTTGCATCATCCCCATGAGTTCTATTTTCTATATCAATATCAATAGCCTTCAAGACGAGGATAAACATTTACTTTCTAGCGCAATTAGTCAACCTAATTTGAATGAAATAGCTTTGATAATTAAAGAAACACCTTCTGAAGGCTTTTCTACCATTGAAGAATTCTTACAGAAATTTAATTTACAAGAAACAGATTTGATAATTCCTCTTGATACTTCTTCAGATATATTTCTCTTTAATGGCACATTAAAATACCAAGGTTTTTCGTATAATTTTAAAACTCTTATTAAACAAGAAAACGAATTTAATTATAGAATTCTTGATAGGTTATAAATGAAAACAAGATATATATTTACTGACTCCAGTCTTGAGACCATTTATAACTCCTTTGTAGTGGAAAGTGATGAAATACATGAAACAATGATTTCTGATCTTCAAGAGATAAACGAAGACAAGTCTATAAGAAAGAATATTATTTTTTTTAATTCAGAGTTTCTAAACTCATGTTCACTGAATGATTATAATAAATCTGATAATGATAAATTATTAAAAGCAAAGTTTTTTTCTTCTCATGTTGATCAATTACTTCTAAATCCATCTGAACTAAGTTTTTTTTCTTCATCCATTGATAACATTGGAATTTGGGGAGAATCTTGTTACCTAGATGAGCTTAAAAACAAAACCTTAAACTTAAGAAAAAGTTATTTTATACCCGATTACTTACTATTCTTTGAACTAAAAAATGTTGTAGCAAACCTAGGATCTCATTATTCCTTAAGGCTTGAAGATGGAAGAGGATACAGCGGCCGTCAACAAAAGATTAATGCACTCTTAGAATCAAATATTCAAATTTTAAATGATTTAGATGTCTTGGATGTATCGTCTAAGGAATTGGAGTGCTTGCAAAATTTAGAGCATTCGTTAAATGAGTTTGATTTAAGTTCCCAAGTTTATAACTTTCATAAAAATCATTCATCACAGTTAAATATTCTTAAAACCCCTTTCAATTTCAACAGATTATTATATCTAGATGTAATTGGTGTGGGTGAATTCCGAAATTTTGCCATCCCTCTTTTAACTACCTTTTTGTTATCCATCTCAATAAACATCACAATTGAATCTCAAAATAAATTAGTTTCCAAAGAAACCAAACAGCTCTTTTCAAACCTAGGAAATCAATCGGTAAGATTAATCAATCCAAAGGCACAAATAGATCAACTAGTTAGCGAATTACAAATAAAAGATAACAAAAGTAAATTTAATTTTAAAATTTTAGATTTTCTAAATAACTATCAATTAGATGAACTAGAAAGTATTGAAGTAAATCTTGATGAGCAATTTACTACTCTATACCTAGATGGACTTAGCTCAGAAAAATTGATGATCCTCAAAAATCTTCTTAATTCTTCTGGCCTGTCAACCGAAGAAAATTTTGCTGAGGTTCAAAATAAGTTAAAAGGTTCAATTAAGGTTTTTTTATATGAATAGTTACATTAATGGTATTTTGGAGTTTATTAGGAATAATGATAAATATCATCAGATAGCTATGATTTTATCTTTACTAATTTTAGTTATACTTTTGCTATTTCAACTATCTAAAATTCAAGACAATAGAAAGCTTCTAATAAATGCAAAAAACGACCATGCTTATGTAGAAGAAAGATTTAACCTTATTGCAAATAAGATTAGTCTAAATCAGCTTATCAATAATTCAGACAGTACAAATTCTTTGTTGATTAACATCGCAAAGAAGTACGACTTATTAAATTTTCAAATCTATGAAGAGAGCACACAAAATATAATACAGTTTGATATTGATGATCTGCAAAAGCTTGAAATCCTAATTAATATTTTTTCCAACGAAAGTTTTATAAAAGTGAAAAATATTTATATCAAACCCGAAAGTAAGGATTATCAAATTAAAATTAATTATGTGTACGGTGATGCACAGAGACTTGATTTAATAGAATAATTGATTGTTACTGAGTTAATTTTTTGTATTTCCATTGGAATGTGCCTTGGAAGCTTCGCCTCAGTTCTGATCTACAGAATTCCCAGAAATATAAATTTGCTAGTACCTGGGTCCCATTGTCCTTATTGCAATAATACCCTCAAAGCTATCTATTTAGTTCCGATTTTTAGCTATGTACTTTTAAGAGGAAAATGTGCTTTTTGTAGTTCAAAAATTAGTAGACTCTATCTAGTAAATGAAATTTTTATTACTGCAATGGTCGCAATAATTACATATCATGCTGGACTGTATTCAATTCATGGATGGTTAGCAATTACATTAATTTTGTGCTTATACGTTCAAGCAGTAATTGACTTTAAAATATTGTCTTTATCAACCTATCTTAGTGGAATTATTGGTTTATTAGGATTTGCGCTTAATTATTTAAACTTCTTCACATCAATTATTGATAGTTTGCTTGGATTGACCTTAGGCTATTGTAGCTTGTGGTTAATAAATTATATTTATAAAAAAATAAAAGGTATTGATGGAATCGGTTCGGGTGATTATTTATTACTTGGAGCAGTGGGGGGTGTTTTCGGTTCAAGTTCTTTAGGAATTATCTTATTATCAAGTTCAATCATTTCTATAGGATTACATTTCTTTACCAAAACAATTCACGGTGAAAGGATACCTCTTGGTACAGGTATTTCTTCATCAAGCATTATTTTCTTAGTTCTAATAATTTTGAACAAATAAAGAAAAAATCTATATGTTTATATAGAACAGTAGTGATGACACATTCCAGGGGAGGCGGCATCATTAGACTAAGCTTTATTTTTATTGGTATTGTTAAAATGGTTTTCATTTATTATCGTCTTATAGGGTAAACTTTTAAGCATTAGATTTAAATAAATAACATTTAACCCAATAGATACACCATAGCAATACAAAAGAAACAATATTTTTTTATGGTTTTTAATGTTAGTTTTATACCAGACTAGCTACATGTGTTAGTTCTCCCCAGACTAGCAATAAGATATTTTTCACAAATATCCATGAGTCAAGAAACCTAGTTTTTTTAATTAGGTTTCTTACTCAACTTTAATTAACCAAATAATGAAGACAGGCTTTTTTTGTTTCTGCAATTTGTTGAGGAGAAAGATTTCCGCTTTGCATAAACGCTTCTTCCAAACAAGATATTAATATACTTAAACTATATCTGATCTTGAGTTCATTGTAGTTTGATACAGAATTCAACTGTTCAAAGAGCTCCTCTTTTATAAGCTTTTTTGAATGATCAGTAAAAATTAAATTTGATAAAGGGGAGTTATTAGTAAGATATATGGTTGTAACATCTATTAATATTTTTATGAGCTCAGATGTATTTTTATGGTTTACTGATTTAAAGTTTTTTTCAATTAAAAGCAATAATTTATTTGTGTGCTTCACTGAAATAGCTTCCAGAAGGGATTCATTGCTAGGAAAGAATTTATAGATCGAAGGTCTCTTTAATCCAGATATTTTAGCTATATCTTGAACTGTTAGATCGTAATCATCGCTCATATAGATAAATTCAGCAGTTTTGATAACCTCATCGAATCTCTTTTGACTGCGCTCTTGTTTTGGCTTAATGAAACTTTGATTTTTGGTAATTGGCACAATTAGTTTTCTTTATGTATACACTGAGCTTATATATTAAGCTTTATATAAAAAAGATAAATGCAATACAGAACTTATTTTCACCTATTGGCCGGCATGGCTATGTTGGAACTGGGAAATCTTGCTTCTTCTTTGGCACCATTTAACGTTAGTGCTGTCTCTGTAGGACTGAATGCTAATTCACAAGAAGCTGGATTGGTTGTTACGCTTGAACTTTTCTTCGCCGCGATTAGCTCCTTATATTTCGGTAACGCAGCTTATAAGGGCAGGGTACTTGGCTTGATTGGTAGTCTTATCGTTATGGTTTGTTATTACTTATGTTCTGTATCCATTGATGTTGATCAAATTACTTTTATAAAAGCTTTTTCGGGAATAGGTTGCGGTATGCTTATAGCTTCAGGTCATTCAATATTGGCCTCATCACAAGATCCCAATAGATCTTATGCACTGTTTACTCTTTTCGCATCACTTACTGCTGCGTTTCTTATATACATCTCTAGTACATGGATAGAGGACGGAGGACATAGTTATTATTTCTTTAATTTTATTTATGTCTACATAGCGTTAACCTTGCTCTTTTTCTTTGCCAAAACATCCAGCGAAAATGATGCTAATTTAGTTAAAGAACCTATTGCTCAGAAGTGGCTTTATTTCTTACTTATCACGGCCGTGCTGTTTTATGAGATTCCTTCCAGTGGTATGTGGGCGTTTATGGAAAGATTTGGAGTGGAATATATAGATTTGGGAGTGGCTGAAGTTGGGAGTGTTATATCTCTAGCCATTATTCTGAGTCTTCTCGGACCGGTATTTATAGGTATATTTGGAAATAAAATAAGAAGAAAAGAAACAATTTTATTGTGTCTATTGGTTTCCTCAATTTGCGTTTATGCAATCTTTGGAATCCCTTCTTATGACACTTTTTATTATGGCAACATCACTTGGAATATAGTCTTTGTCATTATGGTCATTCTCATCTTGGCGGCTGCAGCTGATATTGATCCTACAGGTAGACTTGGAGCTTGGTTAAATGCTTGCATTCTACTTAGCGCATCTTTAGCACCCGCAGTTTTTGGTTGGATCATGCTGGAGAATGAAATGACTGTTATATATCCTTACTTAATCTTATTCCTTATTGTTGCAATGACCTGTATATTCAGTACAAAAAAAGACCTAGAACCCATTGATAAAGTATAATTGTAGACATGAGATCACAAGAGAATCTAAATTTAGATAATTATTGGCTTCCTTTTACGCCCAATAAAAAGTTTAAGGCTAATCCTCGACTTTTAACCTCTGCTAAAGGGATGTTTTATAAGAGTGATGATGGTAGGGAAGTGTTAGATGGCATAGCGGGCTTGTGGTGCACAAATGCTGGCCATTGCCATCCAAAGATAGTCGCAGCTGTACAAAATCAAGCAGCTGAACTGGATTATGCGACAGCTTTTAATATGTCTCATCCAAAAGCATTTGAATTAGCTGAGAAAGTATCATCACTAACTCCCAAAGGGCTCGATAGAATTTTTTATGGAAATTCTGGATCTGAAGCGGTTGAAACAGCTATGAAAGTTGCTCTTGCTTATCATGCATCAAAAGGCGATGGTCAAAAAACTAAGTTCGTTGGAAGAGAAAAAGGTTACCACGGAGTAAATTTTGGAGGAGTTTCTGTTGGTGGACTCACTCCAAACAGAAAATCTTTCGGACCTTTATTGCCTGGTATTGATCATATGCCTCATACGTGGGATACAGAACATATGGCCTTCTCTAAAGGCCAGCCGGAATGGGGACTTCATTTAGCTGATGAACTTGAAAAAATTCTTATTCTTCAAGATCCCTCTACAGTAGCTGCGGTAAT
>CACMAF010000003.1:0-106350 GCA_902611645.1 uncultured SAR86 cluster bacterium
TTAAAAAGACATCATGTTTTTCTTCAAATTCTTGAATCATAGCTCTAGGAGCAGCTGAACCACCTACTAATGCTGTTTCAACGCAATCTAAAGTTTGATTAGTTTCATTAAGATGTTGTAACAGACCTAACCAGACCGTTGGAACACCCATCAATAGATCTGGCTTTTCATTATCTATTAATTCATAAACTGAGGCACCATCAAGTGCCGGTCCTGGAAAAACTAACTTCGCACCAAACATTGCTCCAGCGTATGGTATGCCCCATGCATTGACATGAAACATTGGTACGACAGGTAAAATGCATGTAGAACTAGACACTTTAGCGACATTACCTGAACTAACTATCCAAGCATGCAAGATTGTCGATCTGTGGGAGTAAAGGACACCTTTTGGATTGCCAGTTGTCCCGGATGTATAGCATAGGCTAGAAGCAGTATTTTCATCAAACTCTGGCCAACTAAATTCATCAGACTCTTCAGATATTAAATCTTCATAACACATGGCATTATTTAATTTAGTATCTGGCATGTTCTCTTTATCCGTCAGAATGACATAACCTTTAACATCCTTTAAGTCAGATTCCAGAGACTCTACAAGCTCCACAAATGATAGATCTATGAATAGATATTTATTCTCTGCATGATTAATAATGTATATTAATTGTTCAGGAAAAAGTCTTGGGTTGACTGTATTAACAACACATCCTATTCCAGATACACCAAAATATAATTCAAAATGCCTAAATGTATTCCATGCAAGTGTGCCTACAGTATCACCCTCTTTTAATCCAAGTTTTTCTAGAGCATTGGCCAACTGTCGAGATCTCTTAGCTGCATCTCCGTATGTATATCTATGAATTGGTCCTTCAACTGTCCTAGAAACTATCTCTGCATCATTGTGATACTTCTCAGCATGCTCAATAAGGCCAGATATCAACAGCTGACCACTCATCATATTTCCTAACATTTTCTCTCCTAGTGTCTAAGTATTGTCTCTTTTAGAGGTTCAGAATATCTTCGCTTTACCCACTCTTCAAGATTAAATTTGGTATCTCCCTTTTTTAATTTCTTTAATAACAGTAAATCAGAATAAAATTGCCATAAAAAAGGTGCCCATTCGAGCTGCAAGTCACTCTTCCATTCAATGCATAATTTGTATTGAGTTTTCTGAAGCTTTTCTATTTCCCTGAGTTTTAACGAGGAAAAGCTTCTAAAAGGATCTGAGAAGAAAGGAAAGATTTTGATGAAATCAGAAGGTATATCGAAATTGTTCAAAATCTGTTTGTCTGTTTCCTCTTTCATGAATCTTGAAAGGCAGATCATATCTGTATATGGCATACCAGTAGGGTTTATTCCTATACCTTTTGTTAAGTTAACTACAGATTTTCTTCCTTTATAAGATCCTATATAAAATCTTGAAGGGCAGTAATCATTGGCGTAATAGTTGTCCCAAATTATTATTGGGTTTGAAAATAAACTCTTTAATTCTTTGATTCCCTTTTGCGGAATAGACTGACTAACAACTTCATCTCCTGTCCATAATATCGATATCGAAGGGTCAATATCCTCTGCAAGAGCATTTAGATATTCGTTTTTTTGTATATTCCCTTTGGCAAAACTTTTGCAGTAAACCGTTGGGCAAACCATCAAAGAATTTTTTTTGATAAAGTCGAAGGAGGAAACTGAATTGATGATTGTCAGATGAAATTTGGCAAGTTCTTTATCTTTTTCATGTTCAATATCGTCAAAAAATATTGCAAAGTCTTTGAAACCAAGCTGGTGAGCTTGTTTCAATTTAGAAGCAAGAGACTTTAAGAAGTTTTTTGATAATTTTGAAGATCTAAGACCTGGCGAAATAGCAAAGATAGGTTTTATTTTATTTTTCTTACATTGATCAACAAGATTTATTAAGGTTGTTTGTTCTGCTGGAGGATATGTCTTTCCCCATTCTATTCTATGGTACAAATCTTCCTTAGGTCCATATAAATAAAAGTCCATTTTGAGTTTACCCATATGATTAATTACTCTGGCTCTTTCGTCCTTAGAAAATAAACGACCGTAATAACCTTCTATATAACCTTTTAACATCTATTTAACATTCCTAAGCAAACTCTATCATCACCGTTTAAATCTTTAAACGTTCTAATTTGAGAAAAACCGTAGGTCTCAAATATTGAGACAACCAAGTCAGATTGATCATAGCCATGTTCAATGAATAAGTATCCAGCATTATTTAGAATTTCTGAAGTCTCTTTAACAATTGTTTCAATATCATATAGTCCTTCTGAATCAGATATCAGTGCTTGTTTTGGCTCAAACTTTAACCCATCAGAGTAAACTCTAGGGTCAGACGGATTAATGTAAGGAGGATTGGAAACAATCACATCAAAATATTCATTCTTAAAAGCAGATGACCAGTTTGAATTGACCAGAGATACATCTAATGAATTCCTTATCATATTTTTAAATGTCACCTTTAAAGCTTCATAACTTAAATCTGAACACACAACTTCCCAATTTGCTCTTTCCTTGGCTAAAGATAGTCCAATTGCACCTGAACCGGTTCCTAAATCCAAGACTCTAATTTTTTTCTCATCAAATATTTCTAAGACTTTTTGAACTAAGATTTCTGTTTCTGGTCTAGGAACTAAGACATTCTGATCGACGTAAAGGCTAAGATTCCAGAATTCGATATTATTTATTAAATAAGCTAGAGGCTCACCTTTTTCTCTTCGCTGACTCAGTTCTTTGAGTTTATTTATAATGTCACCTGTTAATCGAGGGTTATCTCTATATAGAGTATTCCTATCAATTTCTAATAGATGTAATAACAATAACTCAATATCCAGTTGAGAGCTTACAATGCTTGATTGCTTGAGAAGTTTTATCTGGTTTAAAGCAGACTGATCATCCATCAGCTTGAAGATTCAAGATTAGCCAGGGCTCTTGCTTGGTTCTCTTCGAGTAAAGCTGTGATCATAACCTCCATATCTCCATCTAAAAAACCGGGTAAATTATGAACAGAAAACTCAATACGATGATCAGTGATTCTATTTTGTGGGAAGTTATAAGTTCTTATTTTTTCAGATCTATCCCCTGACCCTACCATGACTCTTCTATTTTCAGCCTGTTCAGACTCTACTTTCTCTTTCTCAGCATTTTGTAATTTCGAATGAAGTAATGAAAGGGCTTTTTCTTTGTTTTTATGTTGTGACCGACCATCCTGGCACTCTACTACTATACCTGACGGTATGTGAGTTAATCTAACAGCAGAATCTGTTTTATTAACATGCTGACCTCCAGCACCTGATGCTCGAAAGGTATCAACCCTCAAATCATTTTTATCTATGTTTATTTCCGCTAAGTCATCTTGTTCTGCTAAAACAGCAACCGAACATGCTGATGTGTGCACTCTTCCTTGAGACTCTGTAGATGGAACTCTTTGTACCCTATGAACCCCAGCTTCAAATTTTAGTTGCTTGTAAACATCGGAGCCCTCTATTCTTGTAACAAGTTCCTTGAACCCACCATGATCGCCCTCTCTCACGCTGACTATCTCCATCTTCCAGTTATTCCTTTCAGATAATCGAGAATACATTCTATACAGATCACCGGAGAAAAGAGCAGCTTCATCGCCTCCTGTACCGGCTCTTATTTCAAGAAAAACATCTTTTGAATCATCAGGATCCTTGGGAAGTAGTAACCGTTTAAGCTCATTTTCAAGATCATCAATATTTTGCTTTAGTTCCTCGAATTCCATTTCTGCCATTTGTTTTATTTCAGGATCAGAATCTTTCATAAGTACTCTGGCTTCATTCATATCATCTTCAGCTTTTTTGAATACATTGAATGCATTCACAACAGGAGATAAATCTGCGTATTCTTTTGAAAGTTTTATAAACTCTTCCTGATTAGAGGTTATATCTGGCTTACTCAAAAGAGATTCTATTTCTTCATATCTTAAAGAAACATCACCTAATTTAGTTAAAATACTCTCTATCATTTATATAAACCTTTGTTGATAATAGAATTAATGACCAATCTACGAAGATTATTTTCACAGTATGTAATCGTTTTATCACTAATAATTATATCTCTTGGATGCACTTCAATCCCTACGGAATCACAAAAATTTTCGCCCGAAATAAAAAGTGTACAAGAAAATTTCAAAATCGAAGGTAAGTTTAAGCTTTCGTATATGGATAGCAAGGAAACAGGTTACTTCGTTCTAAGCAAAGAAGGTAATACAGTTTCGCTGAATATTGGGAAAAACTACCTACTACCAGAGAAAGTTATCATCCTAGATAGAAGGAAGACACTAAATATGAATGAATTTATTGAAATTAATATCTTGCCTTACAACTTACCTATATTAAAGGTTGAGAGGTTTTTAGAATTATTATTAGGACTTGAATCAAAAGATCTACAAGATGAGGAAATAGGATTGGAATTAGAAACTAAAGCATCTGATGGTTATCCTTCAGAAGTCACTCTTTTATATAAAGACTTAAATCTTCTCATAAAAGTTAATAAAATATGGAAGAATTAAAATTAAGAGCACCCGCAAAACTTAACTTACATTTGGAGGTACTAAAAAAAAGGCGTGATGGATTCCATGACTTATCCTCATTATTTACTCTAATTGAATTATTTGACGACATAACGCTTAGAGAGAATTTAAATTCTATTGAATTAATTGAATCCAGTCCTATAGAACAAAATATTGTTTTAAAAGCGGCAAACCTCCTAAAGGATTTATTCTCTATAAAGGAAGGCGTCAAAATTGAACTCGTAAAGTCTATACCTGATCAAAAGGGTTTAGGGGGTGGAAGTTCCGATGCAGCATCAACACTTCTAGGCTTAAGAAAATTTTGGAATTTGGATATATCAGACCAAGATCTTGCAAAGATTGCTCTAAAGTTAGGTTCAGATGTTCCTTTCTTTATATACGGTAAGACTGCTTGGGCAGAAGGAAGAGGTGAAATTCTGTCTGAATATCCATATAAAAAAAAATATTACTTGTTATTTTTGCCCACATTAAAGATAAGTACTAAAGATGCTTTTGAGCAAGCTAGTTTTGTATCTAGGCCTAAGATCAGTAAAAGGAACTTTACTAATGACCAGTCATTTAATAGTTTTGAAGACTGGATAAGAAAGACTTATTCAGAAATGGATGAAGCTTTTAATAACCTTAGATTGATTGGAGAACCTAAATTATCTGGAACTGGCTCAACTATTTTTTTGGAGTTTGACAGTAAATCTGCTGCTGAGTCAGCACAAAAACATTTTCCTGAGTTAGTTTTAACAAAAAGCTTAGAACGTTCACCCTTAATGCAAATAATAGAATAGAATACGCAAAATATATGAATGGGGTGTGGCCAAGCGGTAAGGCAGCGGCTTTTGATGCCGCCATGCGCTGGTTCGAATCCAGCCACCCCAGCCATCTATAGGAGATACAAATGGAGAAAAGACATCAAAAAATAGCTGTCTTCAGCGGAACAGCTCACCTCGAGCTTGCTGAAAAAATTTGTAAAAAACTTGCTCTAAAACAAGGAAAAGCAGATATCGGTCGTTTTAGTGATGGTGAAATCAGCGTGAAAATCAACGAAAATGTAAGAGGAAAAGATGTTTATATAATCCAGCCAACTTGTAGCCCTTCTCACGTGAATTTAATAGAGTTAATACTAATGGTTGATGCTCTTAGATGGTCTTCTGCAGGTAGAATTACGGCTGTTATTCCATATTATGGATATGCAAGGCAAGACAGACGGGTAAGATCTCAAAGAGTTCCAATAAGCGCTAAAGTTATTGCTGGTATCTTAGAAAGGTCAGGAATTGACAGAGTTTTAACCGTAGAGCTTCACTCTGAGCAGATTCAAGGATTTTTTGACATACCTGTAGATAATATATACGGCACAAAAGTTATCTATGAGGACATCAAAAAACAAAAATTCAAAGACATATTAGTTGTAAGTCCTGACGTTGGAGGCGTAGTTAGGTCTAGAGCTCTATCTAAGTTTTTAGAAATTGGTGACTTTGCAATTATAGATAAAAGAAGAGATGAAGCGAACAAATCCGAGGTAATGAATGTAATTGGTGATGTTTCAAAAAAAGATTGTTTGCTTTATGACGATATGGCGGACACATGTGGAACATTGTGCAATGCCGCAGATGCTTTAAAAGCCAAAGATGCTAGAAGTGTGAGTGCTTATATCACTCATCCTGTATTATCAGGTGAGGCAATAGAAAAAATAAATCAATCTTCACTTGATCAATTGGTTGTAACAGATACTATACCGCTCTCGGAAGAAGCTAAATCCTGTAAAAAGATAAGATGTATATCTTTGGCACCGACTTTAGCTGAGGCCATAAAGAGATTAAATAAAGAGGAATCAATAAGTGAAATGCTTATGTGATCAAATGAATTATGAGTGAACATGTTAATTTAAATGCAATTAGCAGAGAAGTTGAAGGCAAATCTTCAAGTAGACAGTTGAGAAGAATGGGTTCAATACCTGCTGTGATATACGGTGGAGAAAAAGATCCTATGAGAATATCTATTTTAGAGAAGGATATTGCAAAAGCATCCGAGATACCTGGATTTGCCACTCAAATATTGAATATAAATATTTCAGGTGATGAGCAAAATGTTATTGTTAAAGAAATTCAAAGGCATCCGGCTACCCAAAGAGTTCTGCACGCAGACCTTCAAAGGGTTAATCCTGACACAAAAATTAGTATTTCAGTTCCTGTAAGGTTCTTAAATGAAGATAATTGCAAGGGTGTAAAAATGCATGGTGGTGCAATTTCTCGTTTGATAAATAATATCGATATAAGTTGTCTAGCTTCCAATCTTCCGGAATACCTTGAAGTAGATGTAGCTGAACTAGATGTAGGTGACTCGATATTTTTATCAGCTCTCAATCTACCAGAAGGTGTAGAAATTCCATCACTTGCTTTAGGTGATGATAGAGATCAAGCTGTAGTTTCTGTAACGGAAGCTAAAGTACTTGATGTTGAGCATGAAATCATTGAAACGGAAGAAGATGGAGAATCTTCTGGAGAAGAAGATGCCGCAGAATCTGCTGAAGGTCAAGAAGAGGCTGACGAATAATACTTCAATAAGATTTCATGGAACCACTATTAATATTAGGGTTAGGGAATCCTGGTAAAGATTATGTTCATACTCGACATAATGCTGGTGCTGATTACGTCGATTTACTTTGCAGTAGATACTCTTTAACTCTAAAAAAAGAAAGACAAATCCAAGGTCAATTTGCTGAATTTGTTAACGAAAACTATAAGTTAATTTTTGTAACACCCTCTACCTTCATGAATGAAAGTGGTTTATGCGTGTCAAAAACAAAAAAATTTTTTAATCTTAGAACAGAACAAATTTTAATCGCCCATGATGAACTGGATCTGCCTAATTCAGAAATAAAGCTTAAAGAGTCAGGCGGACATGGTGGCCATAATGGTCTTAGAAACATAATTGATCATTTACAGGGAGACAATTCTTTTAAAAGATTAAGAATTGGAATAGGTAAACCAGATAAAGATAAAGACATCATTTCATATGTCTTAAAAAGGGCTTCAAATGAAGAAAGGAAAGAATTATTGAGTAATCTTAGTAATTATTTAGATCTGGGAGAAAAAATAATCCAAGATGGATGGCAAAAGACTGTAATGCATTACCATACAACTAAGGAAGAAAATAATGAGTCTTAAGTGTGGGATAGTTGGACTTCCAAATGTTGGTAAATCAACATTATTTAATGCTTTAACAGCTGCAGGGATTGAAGCGCAAAATTTTCCTTTTTGTACTATTGAACCCAATAAAGGTATAGTTCCTGTCCCAGATCCAAGACTTAATGCAGTCGCTAAGATAGTAAATCCTGAAAAAATAATACCTACAACTACTGAATTCGTAGATATAGCAGGTCTAGTAAAAGGTGCGTCAGAAGGAGAAGGTTTAGGAAATAAATTTCTTTCTCATATAAGAGAAACTCAGGCAATTCTTCATGTCATTAGATGCTTCGACAATCCTGACATTACACATGTACATGATGAAGTGAATCCTGTTGTAGATCTGGAAACAGTAGAAACTGAACTTCTTCTAGCTGATATTGAAACTTTATCAAATGCATTACTTAGGCTAAAAAAAGCCACAAGATCGGGTGACAAAGAGATATTGATGCAAAGAGATAAATTCGAGAACCTATCTGCCGAATTGAGTAGTGGAATTTTAGGCAGAAATACAGAGAGTTTTAAAAATGACCAAGAGGCCTATAAAGAGTTAGGCTTGATTACCGTAAAACCCTGTTTATATGTAGGAAATGTTGAAGACTTAGATTCCGGTAATATTCTACTTGAAGATTTGATTAGCTATGCTGCAGAAAGGGGATCCATGGTTATTCCTATGTGTAATCAACTTGAAGCCGAAATTGCTGAGCTTGATTTTGAAGAGGGAATGGAATTCTTAAAGGATATGGGACTAGACGAACCAGGTCTCAATAAACTTATAAGGGAAAGCTATAAGATGTTATCTTTGATAACGTATTTTACTGCTGGGGAAAAAGAAGTTAGAGCATGGACAACAAAACAAGGCTCAACTGCTCCTGAAGCAGCTGGAGTTATTCATACTGACTTTCAAAAGGGATTTATTAGAGCTGAAACTATTTCTTATGATGATTATGTTGAACATTCAGGTGAATTGGGAGCTAAGGAAGCAGGAAAACTTCGTTCTGAGGGTAATGATTACATAGTTAAAGATGGCGATATAATGCATTTTAGGTTTAATGTTTAATAGTTACTCGACTTTATCCTAACTCATCTCTAAAATTCGCAGCACGGTTGTGTAGCTCAGCTGGTTAGAGCGCGGCATTCATAATGCCGAGGTCGGTGGTTCAAGCCCACCCACAACCACCACTAGTCTTAAAGATACTTCTCAAAGAAAAGATTCTGTAAATCTGCTACTGATCTTCCATATCCCTTCTGAGAATCAAAAGCGTGCTCCTCTTGAGAAAATATATGAAGTTCAGTAGGTATATTTAGATCAGTTAACTTTTTATATAAATCTGTTGAATCAGATAGTTTTACAACTGAATCAGATGAACCGTGAATCAGCATAGTGGGGGGAAACTGATTATTTATTTGTAAAATTGGACTAGCTTTATCGAAGTCATCTTGTGAGGCATTATTGCCCATTAAAGCCTTGTAGGCATCAAATATAGCATCGGTATCTTCGTATTTTCTTATTTGCGCTGGAGGATATATAGCACACACAGCTTTTACTTCTGAAGTAACATGATTATTTCCGCCTTCACCCTCAAAACTTGGGTCTATATCCGATAGAGCTGCCATTAGAGAAAGATGGCCACCGGCAGAATTTCCTGTAATACCAATTCTATTTGGATCTATTTTTAATTTATCTGAATTTGCCCTTACATAACGAATTGCACAATTTACATCTTGTATCTGTGCAGGCCAAATCTGTTCCTGTGTCAACCTATAAGAAGCTGAAAGGCAAGTGAACCCCTCTCTCGCAAGTAATATCCCATAACCACGTAATTGATTTTTGTCTCCTTCTCTCCAGCCTCCACCATGGATAATTACTATCCCAGAACCATTAGCATCATCTTCTGGTGGACAAAATAAATCGCCAGTCAGGTCCCTCGAACCTGTAGTGCCGAATTTTATATTCTCTTCTATGTTTACCAATTTTTTCATTGAAAAAAAGCCACCCAGAGATGCCTTTTTACAAAATCCTTTTTAATTTGATCTAGAGTTCCAGATACTCAATATAATGATTATTGCGATTATAAGACCCAAACCTTCCGATCCAAGAGTTTCCATTATAATTTGAGTATTATCAAGTACTCCTCCGAAGAAAGGTACATCACTACCAAACAACATTGATACTAATATGGCTACTGCCACAATTAATCCTAGAAATTTTGTTATGTCCCACAAAACTCTAGATATTCTATTTATTATGTTTGTCATTTTTAACCTGCTCCTTAACCTAAAAAAGAAAGGGGTTCTCAGAACCCCCTTCAATTTTTAGCATATTAATAACTATCTAAGCAATTCCATAACAATTAATAGAACTATAATACCTACAAGACCTGAGTCTCCCAGCATTGCTACTGCTGCTAGAAGATTTTCAAGTACATTAGGTACGAAGGCCACATCAGTGCCGATAACCACTCCAAGAACAACACCTAGAGCAATCAAAGCTACACCTATACCGGTTAAGTCGCTTACCAAGCGTTTTGCATTTTCCATCATAATATCTCACCCATTTTTTGTTAAACAAAAGCCCAGATAATTCTGGACTTTTAAATTTAACAGGATGAAAACTATTAAGACAATTATTGGGCTAGCACAAAATTTTAAATATTACAAATTAATCGTCTAATCCTTTCATTGTAAGTCTTATTTTGCCTTGCTTATCTACTTCAAGAACTTTAACCTTTACTTCTTCACCTTCAACAAAATAGTCTGAAACATTTTCTACTCTTTCCTCAGAAATTTCAGAAACATGAACTAATCCATCTCTTCCAGGCATAATTGTTACAAAAGCACCAAAATCTTTAATATTAGCGACAGTGCCAGTATAAATTTTATTTACCTCTGGTTCAGCGGTAATTTCCTCGATTCTTTTTAGAGCTGATTCTCTGGATTCTGGAGTGTCTCCATAAATAGTTACTTTTCCACTATCCTCTACCTCAATAATTGCACCAGTTTCTTCAGTGAGCCCTCTAATAGTTTCTCCCCCTTTACCAATAACATCTCTTATCTTCTTAGTATTTATCTGCACTACAACAGCTTGAGGTGCTTTTTCAGATAACTGCTCTCTAGAAGAGGAAATTACTTCATTCATACTGGATAGTATATGATTCCTCGCAGTATGTGCTTTTTCTAAAGCAACTTCGAATATTTCTTCAGTAATGCCGTCTATTTTGATATCCATTTGAAGAGCGGTTATACCTTCTGAAGTTCCTGCAACTTTAAAGTCCATATCACCAAGATGATCTTCATCGCCTAAGATATCGGTAATGACTGCGAATCCTTCTTCTTCTTTAACCAATCCCATGGCTATACCAGCCACCGCTGCCTTGAGAGGGATACCTGCATCCATAAGAGCAAGGCTTGAGCCACAAACACTCGCCATTGAGCTGGAGCCATTAGACTCTGTTATTTCAGATACTACTCTTATTGTGTAAGGAAAGTCATCAGGTGACGGTAAAACAGCCTCTAAAGCTCTCCTTGCAAGTTTGCCATGCCCTATCTCTCTTCTTTTTGGACCGGACATAAATCCTGCTTCTCCTACCGAATAAGGTGGAAAGTTGTAATGAAGCATAAATTGGTCTTTATACTCACCTTCTAAAGCATCTATTAGTTGAGCTTGTCTAGGAGAACCGAGAGTGGAGGTAACCATTGCTTGAGTTTCGCCTCGGGTAAATAATGCAGAACCATGAGTATTCTTTAAGACACCAGTTTCAATAAACAAAGGTCTAACAGTATCTAAATCTCTTCCATCAATCCTCGGGGCACCTTCGATGAGTCTCGTTCTGACAATATTTTTGCCTACTTTCTTGAATGCATCAAGTAGATCATTTTGTGAAAATGACTCTTCATCTTCTGACACGTTCTCTTCAAGAATCTTTTCTCTTATTTCTGATAGAGCCTGGATTCTTTCTTGTTTGATTTGCAAAGCATAAGCAGCAGAAATTTGATCACTATAATTATTTTTTACTAACTCAACAACTTCTGAGCTTAAGACTTTTGGTTCATATTGAAATTCAGGTTTACCAATATCAGATACCATCTCTTTTATAGCTTCAATAGCTACTTGCATTTCTTGGTGAGCGAATAATATCCCCCCCAACATTTGATCTTCTGAGAGTTCTTTGGCTTCTGATTCAACCATGATAACAGCTGCATCACTTCCAGCAATAACCATATCTAAATGAGATTCTTCTAATTCGCTCCTTGTTGGGTTGATGCAGTAGTTGCCATCAATAAACCCAACCCTTATGGCTCCAAGGGGGCCATTGAATGGCAGTCCCGAAATCGCCACAGCTGCTGAGGCAGCTAGAAAGGAAAGAATATCAGGATCGACATTTTTATCGGAGGAGATAACTGTACAAATTACCTGAACTTCATAGAGGAAATCGTCATTGAATAAAGGCCTAAGAGGTCTATCAATTAATCTAGAAGTAAGTGTCTCCTTTTCAGTAGGCCTACCTTCTCTCTTGAAAAAACCTCCGGGTATTTTACCTGTTGCATAAGTCTTCTCCTGATAATTAACTGTCAGAGGAAAGAAGTCTTGATGTTCGCCTGGAGCTTTTCCTACGACAACTGTAGCTAAAACTTGCGTATCCTCACATGTAGCAATTACTGCTCCAGTAGCTTGCCTAGCAACTTTACCAGATTCTAGGATGATTTCTTTGTCACCCAACATGAAAGATTTTTTGTAACTTTCCATTTTATTTTCCAATTTTACAGAGCCCTATTGCCCAGTAATTATATGATTAATGATATTAAGAGTTGATTATCTTCTTAAACCCAAATCCGAAATTAACTTTGTATAAGTATCTGGTTTGGATATTTTTATATAATCAAGTAGTTTTCTACGTTGATTCACCATTCTAATTAATCCTGTTCTGGAATGGTGGTCCTTAGCATTAGCTTTGAAATGAGTTTGAAGAGCATCAATATTTGCTGACAACAACGCTACTTGGACCTCAGGTGATCCTGTATCTTTATCTGTTCTTGCGAACTTAGTTACTATTTCTTTCTTTTCTGTATTACTTAGTGCCAATTTTTTTCCTCTAATTGAAATTAATTCGTAGATATAAGTCTTTTAGGTTGAAGTTTATTACCACTGACCTCCCCAATACCTAGGAAAATTTCTTTTTCAGTATATATTCTTACTAATCCTTTATTTTTTACGAGCGCATTATAGTCTATTGATAGGCCATTTCTAACTTTTTTTACATCTTCTTTTTTTATCTTT
This sequence comes from uncultured SAR86 cluster bacterium, assembly GCA_902611645.1. Lineage (GTDB taxonomy): Bacteria > Pseudomonadota > Gammaproteobacteria > Magnimaribacterales > Magnimaribacteraceae > Magnimaribacter. Next base: position 13,025 of record CACMAF010000003.1, read on the forward strand.
ACTTTAGCCAAATCACTCAACATGGCATCGCAAGGCAAAACTTTAGCGATTAAAGATTGATATGAATCTTCAAAACTACAAGATTTATGATTTAAATTCACATCTCCAACTTCTAATCGTCTTAGAGATATTACCGTAGCGAAAGAGTTCAAATTCCTACCTAACTTTTCAATAAGGCTCCTTATATATGTACCTTTAGAGCAGGTTACTCTCAAAATTGCTGTATTAATAGATTTTTCAATCAATTCAATTTTTTGTATGTCAACCTTTCTAGGCACTCTGTAGAGATAAACTCCCTTCCTTGCCCAATAATATAATGGATTGCCATTTATCTTTATTGCAGAGTACATAGGAGGTGTCTGATTTTGAATTCCTTCTAGGTCAATTAAAACTTGATAGAAGTCTTCTGTAAAACCGATGAAGCTGGCTTTTGAGATTATATTACCAGTAATATCTCCTGAATCTGTTTCAATTCCAAATTCTATTCCTACTTCATAAACTTTATCCTGTTCTGAAGCATAATTACTAAACTTAGTAGCTTCTCCAATACATATCGGAAGTAGGCCTGTTGCTAATGGATCAAGTGTTCCACAATGTCCTATTCTCTTGATTCCTAGTTTTGAACGAAGTTTATAAACACATTGAGCAGAAGTTAAACCTTCAGGCTTATCTAAAATTAAAAATCCATTCATGAAGTTAAAAAAACTCTTCTATCTTAAAGAAAATCTCAGGAATTCTTCTCAAGTTTAAATTTTGACTGAGCTTTTTTCTGATAAAGCCTTTGGCTTTTTCTAAACCATTTATTAATTCTCCTAGATCGATTTCATTAAAGCTGTTAGTTTGCGAAATTAATATATCAGCCTTCTTCATGTCAGGTGTCAACATAACATTCATGACTGTTATTCCTCGAATGCGTGGATCTTTTACCTCTTTGGATAAAACCTGAGAAATTTCAACTTTTATTAGATCAGCGATCCTATCAGAACGCTTAAAGTCTTGTGATGGCATTTAATCAAGTGTTCTTTTTACTTCAATCCGATCAAAGACTTCTATTTTGTCTCCAACTTTCACGTCTCTGTAGTTTGCGACACCAATTCCACATTCAGTTCCCATGGGAACTTCGTTTGCATCATCTTTAAACCTTTTTAGAGAATCTAGCTCCCCTTCAAATATAACTATATTGTCCCGAAGCACTCTGATTGGTTTATTCCTTTTAATAGTGCCTTCTATGACAATTGAACCAGCAATCTGTCCAAATTTAGGAGATTTAAAAATATCTTTAACTTCAGCAGTGCCAAGTATCTCTTCTTTTACTTCTGGAGCTAAATGACCTTCTACCGAAGTTTTGATACCATCTATTAGGTCATAGATGATGCTGTAGTAGAGAATTTCGATAGATTCTTTTTCTGATAAAGATTTAGCAGCATTATCTGCTCTAACATTAAATCCCATAACAAATGCACCTGTAGTCATAGCTAGATTGACATCATTTGCATTTATGGAACCCACTGACTCGTGGACTATATTTATTTTGACTTCTTCATTTTCTATATTCTTTATAGAACCGATGATTGCCTCTAAAGAGCCATGTGTATCTGCCTTCAAAACAATATTCAGAATTGTGTGATTTCCTAGTTCAGATTCAAAAAGCATCTCAAGATTTGAGATTTGATTGCGGGCCAATCTTTCTTCTCTTGCTTTTTCTGCTCTTTCATTAGAAATTTCTTTAGCCATTTTCTCGCTTGAAACAACAACAAACTCTTCTCCCGCCTTGGGAGGAACATCAAGACCTGTTATAGATGCAGGGACTGATGGTCCAGCCTCTTTCAAAATCGAACCATTTTCATCAACTAAACTTCTTACTCTTTTTGTCTGTTCACCAACAAGAATCATATCACCCTTTTTTAAAGTGCCCTTTTGCACAAGTATCGTTGCAACAGCGCCTTTGCCGACTTCAGTAGTTGAATCTAAAACCACACCAAATGCAGGGCCTTTATGGTGTGCTTTGAGCTCTAAGACTTCAGCTTCTAGAGAGACAGCTTCTAGTAATTCTTTTATACCATCACCTTTTAGAGCTGAAATAGGTAAAAATTGAGTTTGGCCTCCCCAATCCTCTGGAATAAGTTCTTTGTTAGAAAGTTCTGTTTTTACTTTTTCTATATCGGCTTCTTCTCTATCCATTTTATTTACTGCGACTACGATTGGAACTCCAGCAGCTTTGGCGTGGCTAATTGCCTCCTCTGTTTGTGGCTGCAGTCCATCATCCGCAGCAACTACTAATATGACAATATCAGTAGAATTGGCTCCCCTTGCTCGCACTTCTGAGAAAGCAGCATGACCAGGAGTATCGATAAAAGCAATTATGCCGTGATCTGTGATTGCTTGATAAGCTCCAATTTTTTGAGTAATACCTCCATCTTCTCCGGCTGCAACATTAGCCTTCCGAATATAGTCTAGTAATGTTGTCTTGCCGTGATCTACATGACCCAGAACTGATACTACTGGGTTCCTGCGCTCTTCTTCTCCATCATAGGTAACCAGTTCCATTAGTTGATCTTCAACTTCAACCTTTACAGCCGGTTCTCCCTTATGACCCAATTCTTCTGTAACTAATATGGCAGTGTCTTGATCTAAAGGTTGATTTAATGTGGCCATAACACCCATAGACATTAATTTTTTTACTACCTCAGCCCCTTTTACAGAAAGACTTTGGGCAAGTTCGCTTACTGTGATCGTTTCGGGAATTTGAATATTTTTTGAAACTAAATCAACAGGTTTTTCAAACTCTTGCTTTTCAACATTAGAAAGGAAATTTTCTCCCTCTAACTCTCTTTGCTCTTTTTTAGATAGTTCAATTCTAGAAGGTTTGAGTGCTCTTTTTTCAATTTTAACAACTTTCTTAGTTCCAGGTTTAATTATGGGAGATTCGCTAGTCTTAGCTTTTCGCCTAGTAACAAGAGTCTTTTGCTCGATTTCTTTTTTTCTTTGTTCCTCTTCCGCCTTTTTGTTAGCCTCGCCAGCTTGTCTTTTTTTTTCTATTTCATCGAAATTAATTGTTGAGGAAGTTTTTTTAGCTTCGGAAGTCTTTTTTTCAGTATTATCTCTTGTAATTGTTTTTCTAGTTATTGAAACTGTTCCAGCGGAGGCCGGTTCGGACTTAGTTGCACTTTTATTCAGCGAAATAGTCTTAGAAGATTTATTCTGCTGTTCTTTAAGAAACTCTAGTAATGTCTTTTTATCTTTATCAGTAACCTCATCTTTAATATCAGTATGAGAAAGACCTGCTTCTTTCATCTGAGAAAGGAGGGTTTGCCCTTCAGAACCAATTATTTTAGCTAAATTTTCTACTGTAACTGATGACATTTTCTTTAATCCTCAAACCAATGCGCTCTTGCTCGCATAATTAAATCTCCTGCATCCTCTTTGGAGATATCTATTATGCTAGTAAGTTCTTCAATCGATTGCTCAGCAAGTTCCTCCCTGTCATTAATTCCTTTTTGAGTTAGTGCCAATGCAAGTGTCATTTCCATTCCTTCAACCGACATAAGATCTCCTGACTCTCCATCATCTGTAGAAACTTCCATGGCCATTGTTATTAAGACTTCTTTAGCTCTATTTATCAAAAGACTACTAATATCATCATCAAAGCCGTCAATTTGTGAAAGCTCCTCTATTTCTGAAGAAGAAATAGATTCTAAGGAGTTATATCCATTAGATATAAGCGTATTTGCTAAATCTTCATCTACATCTAATTTATCTATTAATATATTTGAAATACTCTCAGATTTCTCCTGATTTTCTTGATCAGCAACTTCCTGATCAATAACATTTAATTTCCAACCAGTAATTTGGCTACTGAGACGAACATTTTGTCCACTTTTTCCTATTGCTTGAGCTAGAGTATCTTGAGTAACCGCCACATCCATTGAGCCTCTAGCCTCATCGAGTACTATTGACGTTATTTCAACAGGACCCATTGAGTTAATAAGTAATTGAGCTGGATCATCATCCCAAATTACAATATCAAGTCTTTCATTGCCTAACTCATTCGATACAGCTTGTACTCTCGAGCCCCTCATTCCAACACAAGCTCCAACAGGATCTATTCTATTATCATTAGTTTTGACTGCTATTTTGGTTCTTGAACCAGGATCACGAGCTATAGCCTTTATTTCTATTACTTGTTCAGAAATTTCAGGAACTTCTAGCTTAAATAATTCTCCTACCATTTCTGGACATCTTCTACTAAGAGCTAATTGAGGTCCTCTGTTTTCTCTCTCTTCTTCTTGAAGAACTGCCCTAAGTCTATCGCCAATCCTAAATACTTCTCCAGGTATTAAATCATTTCTAGATAGAATTGCTTCAGCCCCTTCACCTAAATCTATAATTAAGAATTCTCTAGTCACTTTTTTTACAGTGCCGTTCACCAATTCGCCTAAGACATTACGATATTTTTCAACAACCATTGCTCTTTCAGCTTCTCTTACTTTCTGAACTATTACTTGTTTTGCAGCTTGCGCAGCGATTCGACCAAATTCTACATTCTCTACCTTCTTTTTTATAAATGAACCTAATTCACCATTTTCACCATCATGAATAACTTGGATGCCTTGATCTTCTATATCTTCTTCGGAAACAACTTCCCATAAACGAAAAGTTTCATAGTCCCCAGTTTTTGGATCAATTATTACCTCTATACTTGAATTTTCAGAATACCTTTTTTTTGTTGCAGTTGCTAAAGCTTGCTCTATAGCCTGGAATATAGCTTCCTGAGGTAGACCCTTTTCACCTGAAACTGCTTCTGCTACTAATAGAATCTCTTTTTGCATAATATTTCCTCTTAGATTATAAGATTTGCATGAATAATAGAAGAAAAAGCAATTTGCATTGGGCCTTCTTTCATTTCAAGCTTAATACTCGTTTTGTCAACTCCATCTAAACGTCCTTGAATTGTTTTTTTGTTTTGACTATCAAAAAAAGTGACCTTCAAGGGTTGATTTAGATAATCTTTATATTGTTCGTTATAAAAAAATTTCCTATCCAAACCTGGAGAAGAAACCTCTAACATAAAGTTTTGGGAAAAGTCATTCTCCACATCAAGTACTTTACTTACATGTTTGCTAACCTTTTCACAATCCTCAACAGATATACCTTCATTTTTATCTATGTATATTCTTAAAGTTTGATTAGATCGTCTTCCAAATAACTCAAGACCCCAGACTTTGCAGCCTAATCTTTCGATATCCTCTTCCACTACTTTTTTTATATAATCTATATCCATTCTTTACCTACAAAAAAAGCCCATAAAGGGCTTATTTGGTAGCGGGGGCAGGATTTGAACCTACGACCTTCGGGTTATGAGCCCGACGAGCTACCAGACTGCTCCACCCCGCAACAAAAAGTTCGCAGTATAGTTAGATGCAGCGAAAGAATCAAGAAAGATATTGGTGCCGAAGAGAGGATTCGAACCTCCACGAGCAATGCTCACTACCCCCTCAAGGTAGCGTGTCTACCAGTTCCACCACTTCGGCAAGTTCCTTCAATTATCTTCTGGAAGGATTCCTGTTTCATCAATTTCTGCTTCTATGATGGGTGATTCTTCAATCATAGAACTCCGAGAAATATAGGTAATAGATAAACTAAGAATTAGAAAAATCGCTGCAAGGATAGCGGTTACTTTAGTAAGAGGATTTGAAGAAGAGCTTGATCCAAACATTGTGTTACTGGAGCCTGCTCCGAAAGCACTTCCAATATCGGACCCCTTTCCTTGCTGCAAGAGTATTATTAATATAAGAGATATAGAAATAAGTATGTAAAAGAATATAAGTAAATTTTCCATTAGCTTAAATTATATATTTTAGAAAAGGTTTCAGAATTTAAGGACGCTCCTCCAATCAAAAGACCATCAACATAAGTAGAAGAAATTATTTCTTCGCAATTGTCCAAGTTTACACTACCTCCGTAAAGAACTGCAGGATAAATATTTAACTGACTCCATCCTAGATGACCATTTATATATTGTTTAATAAACTCATGTGTTTCCTCTATGTAGTCTTTCTCAGCATTAAGTCCCGATCCAATGGCCCATATAGGTTCATAGGCAATAGTAATGAACCTCAGTTTATCTTCATGTGTAGATTGAAGTTTACCTAATACATCCAATTGCTCACTTAAAAATTGATAAGTTTCATTTTTATTCTTAGTATCAATATCTTCGCCAATGCAATAAATTACCGAAAGCTGATCATCTAAAGCTTTTTCTATTTTCTTAGTAATTACATTATTGTTTTCCTTTAAAAAATTTCTTTGTTCAGAGTGACCAATGAGTACATAGTTAATACCTAAATCTTTAAGCATTGTTGTACTTATTCCGCCAGTTAAAGACTCATTCTCGAAGCTGTGGTTTACAATTTGTGACCCAATTTCTATGGAGTAGCCATTTTCATCAATTAATCTTCTTGCATATTCTAGATAGCAAGTTGGAGGGCAGAAAATACAAGGATTTACGTTTGTTATATTGTTATTGGAGACTGTCGCAATCCAAGTTGCCACCGATTGCCTGGTACCATTCATTTTCCAATTTGCAATAATCATATAGTTTGAGCCAAATCTGCCAAAGCATCGCAGAAATCATGCGAAGCACCAGTTTTATCAGACTCTACCATGATCCTTATTAAAGGCTCAGTTCCAGAAGGTCTTATAAGCACTCTTCCATTCTTTCCGAGTTGTTTTTCTATACGAGTAACTTCGGACCAAAATTTATCACTAATTATTATTTTGTTAGGGTTATTTACCTTCAGATTGACTAGGGCTTGAGGAAACTTTTGAAATCCTTCCAATGATTTTTTTACAGAAAAGTTATTATCCCTAATGACATTCAATAGGCTCAATGCAGCAATAATGGCATCGCCAGTGGGAGCAGAATCTAGACAAATTATATGACCAGAAGGCTCTCCACCAAGCACCCAAGATTCATCCAGTAATGTCTGTAAAACATACTTATCTCCTACATCTGCACGTAAAAAAGGAATATCATTTTTTTCAAAATATATTTCCAAAGCCTTATTCGTCATCAAAGTGCCAACAACTCCTGAATCTGCTTTAAGATTTTTAGATAAGATATACAAAATATCGTCCCCATCAAGAATTTCTCCTTCAGAGTTGACTACTAAAATCCTATCCCCATCTCCGTCAAAGGCAATTCCTAGATCATAAAAACCATTTATTATTTCTTCCTTTAAGAAATCAGGATTAGTAGAGCCGCAATTTTGATTAATATTAATTCCATCAGGAGATGAGCCGATTGTTTCAACTTTTGCTCCTAGCTCTGAAAATACTTTCGGTGCGACTGAATAAGTTGCTCCATTCGCACAATCCAAAAGAATTTTTAATCCATTTAAATCTAAGTCAGTAAAGGACGATTTACAGAATTCGATATAACGTCCCTGAGCATCATTCATCCTAGAAGCTTTACCGAGATTTATTGATTCGACAGCAGCCATTTCTTGAGTAAGTTTAGTTTCGATCCTTTTTTCTAATTCGGCTGAAAATTTCTGACCATATTTATTAAAAAACTTAATGCCATTGTCTTCAAATAGATTATGTGAAGCACTAATAACACAGCCTACCTGATTATTAGAGTTTGCTAGATAGGACACGCCTGGAGTAGGTAGAGGGCCTAATAATGTTACATCCATACCTGCTGAGATAAAGCCTGCTTGTAAGGCCGATTCGAACATGTAACCTGAGATTCTTGTATCTTTGCCTATAAGAACTTTGGAAATACCCTCTTCTAAAAGTATAGATCCAGCAGCCCATCCAAGTTTTGTAACAAATAGAGGATTCATCGTGGAAGTTACTGGTCCACGAATACCATCAGTACCGAACATCCTATCCTTACTCAAAGTAGAAAGGACTGACAATTCATTGTTTCTTATAGACGCTAGTTTACTCATTAAGAGTAGATTTTAGTCTATAGATATTATTTCACCAAAATATTAATTTTGTTCGGCTGTATCACCTACGGTATTGCCATCTCCAGGATTAACTGGCTTGGAGTCTTCATTTGATTTTGGTGCTCTAGGTTTTCCTCCCGCCATGATATCGTCAATTTGATCAACATCTAAAGTTTCGTAATCCATTAATGCCTTAGACATGTTATGAAGAGCATCGATATTCTCAGTGAGAATATCTTTTGCAATCTGATAACACTCAGATAAGATTTCTTTGACCTCATTATCAATCTCATGAGCAGTGTCATCAGAGATACCTTGTTTTGATGCACCAGCAGACCTACCTAAAAAGGGCTCATCAGTTTCATCACCGTATTTTATAGGTCCAAGTTTTTCAGAAAGTCCCCACTTCGTAACCATGTTATGAGCCATTTCTGTAGCTCTTTCAATGTCATTTGAAGCCCCTGTAGTCACACCTTTTTTTCCATAAATTAGTTCTTCGGCTATTCTTCCACCATAAAGGCCACAGATTCTATCGAGTATACTCTGATGACTATAGCTATACTTGTCTTCTTCGGGTAAAAACATGGTAACTCCTAAGGCCCTACCTCTTGGAATAATTGTTACTTTGTATACTGGATCATGCTCTTCAAGTAATCTACCGACAATTGCGTGACCTGATTCATGATATGCCGTTTTTAGCTTTTCATCATCAGACATGACCATTGACCTTCTTTCACTTCCCATCATAACTTTATCTTTGGCAAATTCTAACTGTTCCATACCTACGAGCTTTTTAGCTGTTCTAGCGGCAACTAGAGCAGCTTCATTAACCAGGTTTGCTAGATCAGCACCCGAAAATCCTGGGGTTCCTCTTGCTATCAGGGAAGCATCGACGTCCTTTGCTATGGGAACTTTTTTCATATGAACTTTTAAAATCTGTTCTCTACCTCTAATATCTGGAAGAGGAACTACAACTTGTCTATCGAATCTTCCTGGTCTCAGAAGTGCAGGATCAAGAACATCTGGTCTGTTTGTTGCAGCAATTATAATTATCGCTTGGTTGTCTTCAAAGCCATCCATTTCTACTAAAAGTTGATTTAGTGTTTGCTCTCTTTCGTCGTGACCTCCACCCATTCCAGCCCCTCTATGTCTTCCTACAGCATCTATTTCGTCAATAAACACTATACAAGGAGCTTGTTTTTTGGCTTGATCAAACATATCTCTTACTCTTGAAGCACCAACTCCCACAAACATTTCTACAAAGTCTGAACCAGATATACTAAAGAAAGGAACGCCAGCTTCACCAGCAATCGCCTTAGCTAAAAGAGTTTTACCAGTTCCCGGTGAGCCAGTCATCAATATTCCAGTTGGGATTTTTCCTCCTAATTTTTGAAATTTAGTTGGATCCTTCAGGAAATCCACAACCTCTTGTACTTCTTCTTTAGCTTCTTCAATACCTGCCACGTCAGCGAAAGAAGTTTTAACTTTACCTCCTTCAAGCATTTTTGCTTTACTCTTGCCAAAGCTCATTGGGCCAGACTTTCCACCTAAACCACCTTGCATCTGCCTCATAAAAAATATGAAGACGGCCAATATAATAAGAATTGGGAAACTGGCAATAAGAAGTTGTTTAAATATGGATTGCTCTTCTGGTCTTTCACCGGTTACGGCAACTCTATGATCACTCAGTATTTCACTCAAATCATCTTGTAAGAAAGGCGGCCTGACTGTCTCGAAAGATTCTCCATTTACAGTCTTGCCTTTGAGAGTGTAATTATCTGATGAAAATTCAACGCTCAGAACTTGGTCACTTTCTACCTGTGATATGAATTCAGAATAGGATAATTCTTGATTAGATTGCTCTGTACTGAAGTTGTTAAATACAGAAAAAACAGTAACAGCTATAAAAAGCCACATTAATAAATTTTTAAGAAGTTCGCTCATGATTTTTTTAATTCCTTTCCAATTATATAAATTTCTCTCGAGTTTGGTCTTGACGCTTTAGGTTTAGAAATTTTTACTTCATTGAATCTTATTTTGAGGGCATCCCTAGTATAATCCAAACTTTCACCTTGGAATACCTTTATTAAGACAGAACCTTTAATTTTTAAAAAGTTATCAATCACTGATAGGGTGCTGTTCACTAAACCTATCATCAAAGCATTATCTCTTTCTCTAATACCACTTATATTGGGGGACATGTCCGATAAAACAAGATCAAATGGAACAAATTCAGAAATTTCTTCAAAATCACTTTCATGAATTTCCTCAATCGACTTATGAATGAAGAAGCAATTTTGTAATTTCATTTCTTGTATGTCAATTGCTGCTACTTTACCAGTCGGACCAACAAACTCGTAAGCTACTTGCGACCAACTACCAGGATATGAACCAAGATCAAAAACTGACTGGCCTTTTCTTATACTAAAATCAGTTGAGAGTATTTCTTTTAATTTGTAAGAGGCTCTTGATCTGTAGCCTTCTTTTTTTGATTTTTTTGAAAAAAAATCTCCATCTCGATAATTTGATTTGATTGACACCTCTAACTCAAAGATATTCTACTTTCTCAATCTCATATTCAGTGAGTCCTCCTGGAGTTTCTAATTTGATTACATCTCCTTCGAACTTTCCAATTAATTTTTTTGCTAGGGGTGAAGCAAATGAAATTTTACCTACACTAGCATCTGCTTCATCCTCTCCGACAATTTTATAAGTAAGTGATTTTTCTAAATTGGAATTATAAACTTTTACTGTTGCTCCAAATATTACCTTATCTGAAGATTCGATGGTTGTAACATCTATTACTTGGGCACTGGAGAGTTTTGATTCAATATCGCGAATTCTGGCTTCAGCTAAACTCTGTTCTTCTTTTGCAGCATGGTATTCAGCATTTTCTTTTAAATCACCAAATTCTCTAGCAGTAGCGATGGCATCTATTATCCTTGGTCTATCTTCTGATTTAAGTTTTTTGAGCTCTTCTCTTAAGAGAACTTCTCCTTCTTTTGTAATTGGAATCATTGTGAAATCTTATCATGAAGATCTTGAAGTCTTTCAACCGACCAAAGATCTTTATTACGTATTACAGAGCAAACTGCCCTTCCGCCTTCTAATGTAGTGGTGCAATAAATTTTTTCTTCTAAGGCAGTCCTTCTGATTGAGGCGGAATCAAGAATAGATTGTTTCCCTTCTGTGGTATTGACGATGAGGTCAACTTGTCCATTTTTCATCGCATCTACAACATGAGGTCTTCCCTCGGCTACTTTTTTAATAATCTCAACTTTTATTCCTGCTTCATTTATGTGTTTTGCAGTACCTTTAGTAGCAATAATATTAAATCCTAAATCAAGAAACTCCCTTGCAAGTTCTGCTACGAAAGGACGATCTGAATCCCTCACACTTAAAAATACAGATCCGTCTTTGGGAATAATCTCTCCTGCACCTAACTGTGCTTTAGCATAAGCTTCAGAAAAACTTGAGCCGACTCCCATCACTTCTCCAGTTGATTTCATTTCAGGTCCTAAAATTGGGTCAACGCCTAAGAATTTATTGAAAGGAAAAACTGCCTCTTTTACAGAAAAATATTCTGGAACTATTTCCTTATTGAAATTTTGATCCTTGAGGCTAATACCGGCCATACACAATGCTCCGGCTTTAGCTAATGATCTTCCAATACATTTTGAGACAAAGGGGATTGTCCTAGACGCCCTTGGATTTACTTCAAGCAAATACAACTCTTTATTGTAGTATGCTAATTGAACGTTTATCAGTCCTATTGCTCCAATCTCGATGGCTATTTTTTTAACCATGTGAGTGATTTCAGCAACTAATTCTTCACATAAACTATAAGGAGGTATAGAACATGCAGAATCACCTGAATGTATCCCTGCCTGTTCAATATGTTGGAGAATCCCACCAATAATAACTGATTCACCATCGCATACGGCTTCAATGTCCATTTCTACTGCTTGATTGAGAAATCCATCTAGAAGTACAGGACTTTTTGCACTTGCTTGCACTGCCTCAACAAGATAATTTTCAAGGTCTGTTTTTTTATAGACCACTTCCATAGCTCTACCGCCAAGAACATAAGAAGGTCTTACTACAAGAGGGAAACCAACTTGTTCGGAAACTTCCATCGCTTCCTCAACACTTGAAGCAATACCATTTGGAGGTTGTTTCAAGGAATGTTTGCTCACAAATTCTTGGAATCTCCCTCTATCTTCTGCAAGGTCAATAGAATCAGGGGATGTGCCCAAAATTGGAACACCATTCTTTTCAAGCTCTTTTGCTATCTTCAAAGGCGTTTGTCCGCCATATTGAACAATAACACCCTCAGGATTTTCGATATCCGTAATGGCAAGAACATCTTCGACAGTGATTGGCTCAAAATATAGTCTATCTGATGTGTCAAAATCAGTTGAAACTGTTTCGGGATTACAATTTACCATTATCGTTTCGTATCCTTCCTCTTTCAAGCCAAGAGCAGCATGGACACAACAATAATCAAACTCAATACCTTGACCTATCCTATTGGGCCCTCCCCCCAAGACCATAATTTTTTTATTTTGAGTTACCTTAGCTTCACATTCTTCTTCATATGTTGAGTACATATAGGCAGTAGAGGATTCAAACTCGGCAGCACATGTATCAACTCTTTTAAATACAGGATTGAGATTTAATGATTTTCTCAGATGTCTAACTTGGTCTTCTGAACTTCCAATCAATTCACCGATTCTTGAATCAGAAAAACCTTTTCTTTTTAAGCCATATAATTTCTCATAGTCTAAACCTTCTAAGGAAACATCCTCTAGACTAACTTCTGTATCTATGAGATCTTTGATTTGAATCAAAAACCATGGATCAATCTTGGAGTACTCAAATACTTCTTCGGGTGTTAAACCATTTCTAAATCCATCTGCTACAAACCAAAGTCTATCAGGGCTAGGTATGCTTATTTTTTGCTTAAGCGTTTCAAATTCATCATCCTCTTTAAAAATCGGATCAAGACCACTTCGTCCGGTCTCTAATCCTCTAATTGCTTTTTGCAGTGACTCTTGAAATGTTCTACCAATAGCCATTACTTCTCCCACAGATTTCATCTGAGTTGATAAGACAGGATCGGTTTGGATAAACTTTTCAAAGTTAAATCTAGGAATCTTGGTCACTACATAGTCTATAGAAGGTTCAAAAGAAGCAGGTATAACTCCACCCGTAATATCATTACTCAATTCATCAAGTGTATAACCAACAGCTAGTTTTGCTGCAACCTTAGCTATGGGAAAGCCCGTTGCTTTTGAAGCTAAAGCTGAAGATCTGGAAACTCTTGGATTCATCTCAATAATTAACATCTCGCCATCTTCTGGATTAATGGTGAATTGGACATTTGAGCCGCCAGTTTCGACTCCTATCTCTCTTAGAATATCAATCGATGCATTTCTCATAATTTGATATTCCTTGTCAGTAAGTGTCTGGGAGGGAGCAACAGTTATTGAATCTCCTGTATGGACTCCCATCGGATCTAAATTTTCTATACTACATACAATTATACAATTATCATTTTTATCCCTAACAACTTCCATTTCGTATTCTTTCCAACCGCCAAGAAATTTATCAATAAATATTTCAGAAGTTGGGGAAAGTTCTAATCCTCTTTTACAAATTTCATCAAATTCTTCTATGTTGTAAGCAATTCCTCCACCAGAACCACCCATAGTGAAGTTTGGTCTTAATACGCAAGGAAAACCAATTCTTTCCAAAAGAATGTGTGCCTCTTCATTATTGTGTGCCAAGCCAGATTGGGGAACTTTTAAACCGATCTTTTCCATGCACGCTGCAAATAATTCTCTATCCTCGGCCTTATCAATTGCTTCTTTAGTTGCTCCAATCATTTCAACATTATGTTTTTTCAATATACCCCTACTATCTAGATCAAGTGCAGCATTTAACGCAGTTTGGCCTCCCATAGTTGGTAATAATGCATCTGGTTTTTCTTTTTCAATTATTTTTTCAATAGTCTCCCAATGAATTGGTTCTATGTATGTCGCATCTGACATGCTCGGGTCTGTCATAATTGTTGCAGGATTTGAGTTGATTAAAATAACTCTATAACCATCTTCTTTTAATGCTTTACAAGCTTGTGCTCCGGAATAATCAAATTCACATGCCTGGCCAATAACGATAGGACCTGCTCCTATAATTAAAATTGAGTTTATGTCCTTTCTTCTAGGCATTTATACTCATATTTTTATCAAATGTTGAGAATAGATAAGCTAAATCATGAGGTCCGGGACTAGCTTCAGGATGCCCTTGAAAACTGAAAAAGGGTTTAGAAGAATGTTGGATTCCTTGAATAGTTCCATCAAATAAAGATTTATGAGTTATCTCAACGTTTGCAGGTAAGGAGTTTTGTTCAACCGTGAAGCCATGATTTTGAGAGCTTACTGAAACTTTACTGGTTTTGAGATCTTGGACAGGATGATTTGCACCGTGATGACCAAATTTCATTTTTGTTGTTTTGCCACCCAATGCTATTGCTAGTAATTGATGACCTAAACAAATACCAAATATGGGTATATTAATTTGTATTAATTCTTTAATTGTCTCAATTGCATAGATACATGGTTCAGGATCTCCAGGTCCGTTGGACAAAAACACTCCGTTTGGTTTGAAATTTAAAATTTCTTGGCAAGAAGTTTTTGCGGGAAAAATTTTTAACTCATACCCTTGATCAACTAATATTCTTAATATATTTTTTTTAATTCCGAAATCTAAAACTGCAACTCTGAAATTAGATTCACCACTACTTCCTCTCCATGTTCCTTCTTTCCAATTATAACTAGATTCGGTTGTAACTTCTTTTGCGAGATCTAAACCAGCTAAACCTACAAAATCATTCGCTAAAGCTACTGCATTATTTATGTCAACTGAGTTACCAGTAAGTATTGATGCCGATTGAGCACCTTTTTCTCTTATTATTCTTGTCAATTTCCTTGTGTCTATATCGGATATTCCTTGAATATTATTTCTAATAAGGTAATCGGATAAAGCTTCAGCGTTACGCCAACTACTTTCTGCCTGAGAGAGCGACCTTATTACCAATCCGGAACACCAAATTTTATCTGATTCAGTATCCTCACTATTTGTTCCAGTATTTCCAATATGTGGATAAGTTAAGGTTACTATTTGCTTAGCATATGAAGGATCTGTAAGAATTTCTTGATAACCTGTCATGGAAGTATTGAAAACAATTTCACCATTAACCTGTCCTGAAGCTCCAATACTTGTACCCTCGAAGATTGTTCCGTCTGCTAATGCAAGAATTGCCTTTTCTTTAGTCATGCAATTTTTAAATTTATTTCTTCTAGAGTAGCTCTAGGATTTTGGGAACCAGTAATGGGTCTTCCTATAACAAGAAAATCAGAACCATTCTTAACAGCTTCTTCGGGTGTTGATACTCTGCTTTGATCATTTGAATCAGATCGTAAAGGTCTTATCCCAGGAGTTACTGTTAAAAAATCTTCGCCTAATTCTTCTTTTATATCTTTTGTATCAGAAGATGCACACACAACTCCATCTAACTCACATTCTTTAGCTAAAGTGGCTAGTCTTAAAACTTGCTCTGATACTCCCTGCATGCCAACTTCTTTGAGAGCATCTTCTGATAGACTTGTTAAAACTGTGACACCAATTAATAAAGGAGGTTGATCGTAGCCTTCTAAAGCCCTTCTTGAGGCTTCCAGCATTTTAATGCCACCAGAAGCATGAACATTTACCATCCATACTCCAAGATCTGCAGCGGATCTTACTGCTTCGTAAACAGTATTTGGAATATCGTGAAACTTTAAGTCTAAAAATATCTCAAATCCCAGTCCTTTCAGATCACTAATTACTTGAGGACCTGATGAAGTGAATAATTGATTACCTACCTTTAGCCTGCAGATTTTTGGATCTAGAGTTTTGGCAATATTTAAAGCATTAATATGATCAAGATCTAGAGGAATAATGATTCTATTTTTCATACTTTAATCAGGAGAATTGATAAAATTTGACAAAAAAAAAGCGAACCAGAAAGATATCTGAAGTTCGCATTTTTGATTTTTAAGGCCTAATGGCATTAAAACCACACTATAATAAATGTATGTTTCCCTGTCTATCAAAACCTTAGAAAATTAAAGAAAAAGTGATTAATAATTTAGAAGAACTCAATGGAATGAGAAAGGCAGGAAGTCTTGCTGCTGAAGTATTGGAGATGATTGGAGAATTTATCAAACCAGGAATCTCGACTGGAGAATTGGATAAAATTTGTTACGACTATATTGTAGATGTTCAAAAGGCTATTCCTGCAAATATAGGATACAGGGGTTTTGAGAAAACATTATGCACGAGTATCAATCAAGTTATATGTCATGGCATACCAGATGATAGTAGAGTCCTTAAAAGTGGAGACATTATGAATATTGATGTCACAGTCATCAAAGATGGATGGCACGGGGATACTTCAAAAATGTATCTTGTTGGAAAAGTCCAAGCTCACAACGAAAGACTTGTAAAAATTACACAAGAATGTCTCTATAAAGGTATAGAAGTTGTAAAACCCGGAGCAAGCCTAGGAGATATCGGTCACGCAATACAAACTCATGCGGAAAAAAATTACTACACTGTAGTAGAGGAATATTGTGGTCATGGAATTGGTAAAATCTATCATGACGAACCCCAGATACTTCATTATGGGGAAGCCAATACAGGACAAGAAATTATGGAGGGCATGTGTTTTACAATTGAACCTATGATCAATTTAGGCTCGAAACATACCAAACTATTAGAAGATGGATGGACAGTCGAAACAAAGGATGGCAAGAATTCAGCACAATGGGAGCACACTATTTATGTAAATAAAGATGGGGCAGAAATTCTTACACAAAGATCTGAAGAAAGATAAAAGGCTTAGATGTTTGAGAATATAGTTGAGCAAAAGAATATTGATAACAAAGATTTATCAAAACAATTTGAAAAATGGCTTTTTGGTGACCGAGGAAGACAAGTAAGAGGAATTAAATATTTTTTAAACAAAAGATCTGATAATACTGATGCTTTAATTCGATCTATAGCTAATCAAACTAAGCTTAACGAGATTAAAAACTTTGGTATCTTCTCTGTTGGTGGCTATGGGAGAGGAGAGCTTCATCCCTACTCTGACATAGATTTACTCCTTTTATCAAAAAATAATTTTTCGAAGTCTGACAAGAAAAAAATTGAAGAATTCATTAGCTTATTATGGGATTTAGGTTTAGAAATTGGACACAGCGTAAGGACTACAGATGAAGCAAGGAGTCAAGCAAGAGAAGATCTCTTCACAATGACAAACATGCTCGAGTTTAGAAGGCTAACTGGTGATGATCAATTACATAAAGAATATTTAAAAATAATAGACACTAAAAACTTATGGAGAAATAAGTCTTTTATTCAAGCGAAACTTCAGGAACAAATAGAGCGTCATGAGAGTTTCAATAATACTTCTTATAATCTTGAACCAGATATTAAATCCTCGCCAGGTGGACTTAGGGATATTCACACAATTGATTGGTTAATAAAAAACAATCTCAGGAATACATCTGGTGGAGAAAAATTCATTGGTGTTTTGACTTTCGATGAAAGGCAAGAGCTTAATAAATCTAAGTATTGGCTGTGGGTAATCAGATATCTACTCCACATCGAAGCTGGTAGAGAGGAAGACAGGTTACTATTTGAGCATCAAATACCAATTGCAGAGAAATTATTCCCTACTATTAAGAGCCCAAATCAAGCAGCAGAAAAATTGATGCATAGATATTTTCGATCCTCATTAAATATATCTGAAATAAATTCTACATTCATCAAGGGTTTGAAAGAAAATTATGGGTTAACTAGATATTCAAGAAAAAGGAAAATAGATAAAAATTTCTATGTTAAAGATAATCTTATTCATCTGTATGATCTAAATGGCTTTAAAAAGGATCCCAGTCTACTATTAGATCTCTTTATCAAATTAAGTGAAAATACTTATATTGAAGATATTGGCTCTGAAACATTAAGAGCTCTTAAAAGAGATAGGAATCTGATTGATTCAAAATTTAGATCGAAAAAACAAAATATTAAACTTTTCTTAAAACTTCTTAAATCCAAAAGACTTTTAGTCACGCAATTGGAAAATATGAAAAATCTAGGGATATTGGGAAGATACCTTCCAGAATTTGGAAGGATTACGGGGCAGATGCAGTACGACTTATTTCACATATACACGGTAGATGCTCACACCTTGCAAGTTCTGAGAAATATGCGATGGATGTCACTTGGAAAATCTAAGGAAAAATTTCCTTTAGCATCTCAATTAATTGATAAGCTTCCTAAACTAGAAGTGCTTTACATATCTGGTTTATATCATGATATTGGTAAAGGAAGAGGTTCAGATCATTCAGAACTAGGAAAAACCATCGTGAGGAATTTCTGTAAAAAACATTTTTTTTCTGAAGAAGACACAAAAAAAATTGAATGGTTAGTTGAAAATCATCTTTTAATGTCTGTTACTTCACAAAAAAAGGATCTCACAGATAATGAGGTCATTAAGGATTTTGCGAAAAAGATTAAAGATCTAGATACTCTCAATTATATGTATTGCCTTACTGCAGCTGATATAAGTGCAACAAATCCCAGATTATGGAATTCTTGGAATGCATCTCTTTTAAAACAGCTTTATGATCGCACTAAACTTTATTTTGAAGACGAGATACTACTTAATACATCCATAACAGAGGAAAAGGCTAAAGCTATGCAGCTTTTGGGAGATTTTAGGAAACAGGATGTAAAAAAACTATGGAGTAATTTTTATGGAGATTACTTTGAAGCTTCAGATCATAAAGACCTTCAGATTCATGCTCGAAATATCCTCCTTTCTAAAGGAAAGTCAAATATAAAACTTTTTCAAAAAGATGCTGATTCTTTGACTACGATTTTCATAAATACTCAAGATAGAGCTAACCTTTTTGCGACAATTATAGGAGTCTTGGATTCGGAAAATATTAATTTTGTTGATGCTAAACTCTTTGGTATGAAAAATGGATATTGTACAGATCTAATAACTATCAGTGATAACGGAAAAAGGGTCGAATTGGATTCTGAAAAAGCTAAAGTTTTAATCTGTAAATTAGAGGAGGCAATAACTCCAAGAATCCTGAAACCTAAAATTGTACAAAGAAGGCAACCGAGAAATCTAAGGCATTTTAAAACTGACACTGAAATAAGTTTTAAGCACGATATGAAAAATAGATGGACGGATTTAGAAATCAGCACTACGGATAGACCCGGTTTACTGGCATCAATATGCCAAGTCTTTTTAAAGCATGGAGCATTGATTAAAAAAGCAAGAATAGCAACCTATGGTGAAAAAGCTGAAGATAGATTTAGCATAACTTCCAAGCAAGATACGCCTTTTGTAAAGAGAAATGACTTAAATAATCTTATAGAAGATATCAAGGTTTCATTAAATTGAGAAAGTAAATGAATAAACAATTAGATTTTTTAACAGAGTATCCATTCCAGTACCTCTCAGATTTGCTCAAAGACATAAAAAAAAATCCATCAGATGTCATAGGACTCCATATAGGAGAACCGAAAGAACGAGCGCCAATGCAAGCACTAGATATTATCAATGAAAACTCTTTATCCTATTCAAAGTATCCGACTTCTTCAGGTGAATTACATTTGAGAGAAAGTTACTGCAATTACTTAAACGATAGATTTTCTAGAAGTAATATTAACCCAGATATTCATGTTTTACCTCTTTCAGGCAGTAGAGAAGGAATTTTTTCGTTCATTCAGTCGACTATAGATTCTACAAAAAAGAACCCAATAGTAATTTTGCCAAATCCGTTTTACAAAATTTATGAAGGTGCAGCGATTATGGCAGGTGCAGAACCCTATTACTTAAATTCAATCGAGTCTGAAGGATTTAAACCTGATCTGGAAAGCATACCCGAGGATGTCTGGAAAGATTGTCAACTTTTTATAATTTGTTCTCCCTCAAATCCCACGGGATATTGTTTCGGTAAAAATGAGTACAAGGAACTATTAGAAAAAGCTGAAAAATATGATTTTCTCTTATGTTCTGATGAATGCTATGTAGATATCTATGATAGTTCATCAAATCCTCCTTTGGGATTGCTAGAATGTGATGATGTCACTATGAAAAATTCAAAATCAGTCATATTTCATAGTCTTTCTAAAAGATCTAGTCTTGCCGGTCTCCGATCAGGATTCATTTGTGCTTCGGAAGAGATAATAAAGAAACTGAGTTTATATAGAACTTACCATGGTGTTACTCTTTCTTTACCAACTCAATTAGCCAGTACTTGGGCTTGGCAAGATAGCAAGCATGTTGAGTCTAACAGAGCTGAATATGATAAAAAGTATAAAGCAGCCATTTCTTGCTTAAATAACTTTGATGATGTGAAGAGACCTGATGGAGGTTTTTATATTTGGCTAAAATTACCTTGTGATGATCAGACCTTCGCAAAGTTGTTATATGAACAGGAGTCAGTGCTTAGTTTGCCTGGATCATACTTAGGTAAGAAGATTGATGGCATTAATCCTGGAGAAGGGTTTTTAAGATTAGCTGTAGTGCATGATGTTGATACTATCTATAAGGCCTTTTCTGCAGTAAATAGAACCATGCAATCCTTAAATTAGATTTTTTAATCTATCTCTAAAGTTAACCAGAACTTATAATATACAAATGAATATTTTTCCGTTGGTTGCCGTTGGTGTTTCTACATTGAATTCAAGCGATGATCTATTGGATGTTAGATATCACTTAATTTTAAATGAAGATCAGGAACTGCTGAATACTTTGAAGATTGATAATCCGGGATTTGATAGTCTTTATACAATGGCAAACGGAGAAGAAAACAACGAGGTTTTTGAGAGTATCAGCAGTTCATTATCTGTTACAAATAGACAGAAATTAATATTTCATAAAATTGATAAGGATGTACCTATCTCAAATATATGTGATGCTTATTTAAAGCTTTATCTTTTATCATTGAAAGTTTCGAAACCAAATAGTTTAAACTTAGAGAATATATTCGGATCCCTAGCTAACGTTGCATGGACTAATCTTGGTCCTGTTGACGTGAAAGACTTGAATTTATTTAGATCAAAAAATGGAGAAGTCTTTGTTAGATCGGTAGATAAATTCCCTTGCATGACCGATTACATAATTCCTGAAGGAGTAAGAATAGCTGATAGTTCCAGAGTGAGGTTAGGAGCCCATTTGTCTGAAGGAACAACAGTAATGCATGAAGGTTTTGTTAACTTTAATGCAGGAACACTTGGCTCAGCTATGATAGAAGGTAGAATTTCAGCAGGTGTGGTTATAGGAAAAAATTCAGATTTGGGCGGTGGTTGTTCAACCATGGGTACTTTATCGGGCGGAAATGAGGTAAAAATTTCTGTTGGCGAAGATTGCTTATTGGGTGCCAATTCTGGTTTAGGTATTCCTTTAGGAAATAGGTGTGTATTAGAAGCGGGCTTGTACTTAACAGGAGGATCTAAAGTAGAAATTCTTAATTCAAAAAATGAGTTGATAGAGACTGTAAAGGCATCCACCTTATCTGGCAAAGATGACCTATTATTCATAAGGAATTCCCTTACTGGTGCCATTCAATGCAAACCTAATGGAAAAAGTGTTGTTTTGAACAAAACACTGCATAAAAACGACTGAATCAAAAAATGAGTAAAGTTTTAGAACTTACAAAAGAGCTGATATCAAAGAAATCTGTGACACCCGATGATGCTGGATGCCAAAGCATTATTTCTACAAGATTGGAAAAAATTGGTTTTTCAGTCGAACACCTTAAGTATGGAGATGTAGACAACCTTTGGGCAACTTATGGAGATGCCGGCCCTATTTTTGCTTTTCTAGGTCATACTGATGTAGTTCCCACAGGTCCACTGGAAGATTGGGAGAGTGATCCTTTCATAGCAACTGATAAAGACTCTTTACTCGTTGGAAGAGGAGCAGCAGATATGAAAGGAAGCGTTGCTGCCTTTGTCACTTCTATTGAAGAATTCTTAGCTGAAGAACCGACCTTATCAGGAAGGATTGCTGTTCTACTGACCAGCGACGAAGAGGGTCCTGCTGTAGATGGAGTAACTAAAGTTGTTGATTATCTCGAAGAAAAGAACGAAAAAATTGAATGGTGTCTTGTTGGAGAGCCCACAGCTGATAATAATGTGGGAGACGTTATAAAAATAGGAAGAAGAGGTTCAGTTTCAGCCAAGATTATAGTCAAAGGAACTCAGGGTCACGTAGCTTATCCAGAAAAAGCAAGTAACCCTATACATAATTTTTCCTCTTCTCTTGCTGAGATATCTAAGCTCAGCTGGGCAGATGAAACAGGTAAGTTTCAAGATAGTGTTTTACAAATATCTAATCTTAACTCAGGTACCGGAGCAACAAATGTTATACCAGGAAGCTTAGAGTTAAGTTTAAATGTACGTCACTCACCCTCAACTACCGTGCAACAAATAAAAGATGATGTTGAGTCCATAATCAATAAATATAATGTCGAATGTGAGGTTTTGTGGGAAGTTGGAGGAAAGCCATTTCTTACTACTCAAGAAGAGCTTATCTCAGCAGTGAAAAGCTCAATAAAAGAAGTGACAGGGTCAGAACCCAAATGCACTACTGATGGAGGCACATCAGATGGTAGATTTATTGCACCTACCGGATCACAAGTTGTTGAGCTTGGGCCAGGTAATGCATCTATTCATAAAGTAAATGAAAGCGTAAAAAAAGAAGATCTCGAGGAATTGCATAAAATATACAAAACAATACTAAGTAAACTCCTCACTAATTTATAGAATAATTAATACTTCCCTAGTTCCCTTCCTTAATCTCAGTTGCCTTTAAAAATCTATTTGATATGAGGAGTAAAATTCCTACTACGAAAAGCGCAATAATAATTTGCATAAAGAGATCCGGCATTGAAGCTATACCAGCCTCAAATGATTTGCTTGCAAGTAAGCCTGCAAGACCAGCCGCTAAAGAAGACGATAGAAACCAAATTCCCATCATTTGACCTCTGTATCTAATTGGAGAATATTTCGCAGTAGCTGAAAGGCCCACTGGGCTCAAACATAGCTCGCCTAGTGTGTGAAAAAGATATGTTATGAGAAGAAACTGAATGCCAGCTTTTTCATTCTGCATAGCAGCCTCGACACCAAAAATAATCACTAAAAAACCAATAGCCATGAGGAAACATCCCAAAGCAAATTTTTGAGGTGTATCAGGATCTAAGTTCTTTTTTCCAAGAGAGATCCAAAATGCTGCGAAAAAAGGAGCAAAAATTACTACCATCAAAGGATTTGCGACCTGAAGAAAGGTCGCTGGCATCTCCCACCCAAAGATAAGTAGATCCGTGTAGTCTTTAGCAAAAAGATTTAAAGATGAGCCCCCTTGGTCAAATCCGGCCCAAAATAATACAGCTCCGAAAAATAATAATAATAACATTTTGATATTTTTAATTTCATCAGTGCTTAGTCCCGCAAAAAAGAATAAATATATGAAGTAAGAAATAGCCACAATTAATATCAAATAAACAGTAAGTTGGTTAAGTAGTTGTGGATCAACACTCCAAAGTCCAGCAAAGCCTGAAGTAACTACTAAGATAATAGCTATTAAACTATATTTAAATATATTCATGTACTTTGATTCATCTTCAGTAGGAGCCAAATTAGTATTTTTTCCAGCTTCTCCTAATGAATTTCTAGTGAAAAGATATTGTAAAACACCAAAGGTCATTCCTACACCAGCGGCTCCAAAACCCCAATGCCATCCCACCTTCTCTCCAAGATAGCCACAAACAAGGAATCCGAGCATACTTCCTATGTTGATAGACATATAGAAAATCGTGTAGCCAGAATCAATTCTTACGTCTCCTGGTTTATAAAGTTGCCCTACAATAGTCGAGATGTTTGGCTTTAAAAGACCTGTACCGATTGAAACAAGAACCAAACCAAGAAAAAAGGTTTTATCATAAGGAATTGCCAGCACATAGTGACCGAGAGTTATAATAACTGCACCGTAGAGAACTGTTCTCTGGGCTCCAAAAAGCTTATCTGCAATCCATCCGCCAGGAACGCATAGAAAATATACTGAAGCACCATATATTCCGTAGATCGCCATAGCCTCAGGAGCATCAAGATTCATACCTCCTTCAGTTACCTCCCTTGTCATGAACAAAACAAGCAACCCTCTCATTCCGTAGAAGGACATTCTTTCCCACATTTCTGTTAAAAAAAGTGTTACTAGACCTTTGGGATGGCCTAAGAGAAAGGTATCACTAGATTTGGATATATCATGCATAATAAACTCACAATTTTATATAGAATAATCAAAAAAAATATCTTCTCCAAATTATTATGGAAAATTCAGGTTTTTTTAAGAGAATCTTTTCTCTTGTTTATGACAGTTTACTGATTTTAGGGATAATCTTTTCTTTAACTTTACTACTCGTATTTTTAAACGGCGGAGCGCCTGAAAATGGTGGATTTATTGATTTACTTCAGCTTTTCGTCACTATTTTCTCTGGACCAATCTTTTACTCTTATTTTTGGTTGGTCAATGATGGACAGACTGTAGGCATGCAGGCATGGAAAATAAAGCTTATTTCTGAAGAGAAGTTAACAATAAGAATTTGTCTCTTACGTTGCGCTTTTTCAACCTTTTCTTTCTTGTTCTTTGGTCTTGGCTACTTATATATTTTTTTTAACGAAGATAAAAAGTCGCTGGCTGATATAGCAACAAAAACAAGGATCGCTAAGATTAATTAGATTTAAGTTTCCAGAATGAAGCTGTTAAAACAATAACTGCCGCAATGGGAAAAGTAACTGCATAGAAAGGGCTTAGTAGAGAGACAGCCGCCATGCTAGCAAAAAGATTTTGAAAAATATTCAAGGAAAATGCGAATAAGACTCCAAAAAGAATTCTTTTACCAATAGAGTCATCTCTTACTCTCCCAAAAACGAAAGATGCAGCTAATATGATTAATGATATTGTTGTGATGGGATGGAATATTTTCTTCCAATACTCCAGAGATAAGTTATTCCTTCTATATTCAGATATGTTTAATTTTAGAGCTTCATTAAGCTCACCAATAGATAGATACCTAGGAGATAGAATTCTTCTCATATCACTATCTTTAGGACCTTCTTGCCATATTTTTTCTTCTTGAAGGCGAATAGAATTTTTTTGAAAGTCCGTTATTGTTAAATCAAATAGAGTCCAGATTCCATTTTGACGTTTAGCATATTTCGAATCTATTATTTGGATAATATTTCCCTCTTCTCCAAATTGATAAGTCGTGACGTCATTAATAGAATCTTTACTTGGAGAAGTTTTAAAAAAATTAATTGAAGAATCAGAAGCAAACCAATAACCATCCTCTGTATTGATTCTGTCTTGCTTCAATAATCTATTTTCCTCATTGGCTTGTGACAATGAAGGAAGTAACGTTTCTTGAAATAAAAAGGCTATTGATATTATTACTATGGCAGGCCTTAAAGATGCTATCGCCATCCTAAAATTCGATTTACCTAAAACTTTTGCACCTATAATCTCCCCTTCTGAGTTTAAGCTTCCTAAACCAACGACCGCTCCAATAAGACAGATGTATGATAAATATTCATAAATTGAACTTGGAATTGAATAAAAACAATAAATTAATGCATCTAACACAAGATAAGAATTTGATATATCTGAGATTTCAGAAATAAATTTAAATAAAAAGTCCAGCAAAGATATTGCAACTGCGACAATACAAATACTATGAAATATTCTCTTGGAGATATTTCTTTCTATTATGTCTCCAAATAAATAAATCATGATTTTGTCCTGAGCATATATAAATTCAAAAGAATAGAAAAAACCAAAAAAAACAAATGAACTAAAAGAATTGAAATTAAATTAGAGGATTCTGAACCTTTGAATGTCAACAAAACCCCTAAGTATGCTGAAAATAATAATAAACCAGGAAGTATTTTCGAGTATCTGCCTTTACGCGGAGATCTTTCTGATAAAGGCACGGCGATGAAAATACTTAATAATGTCATAAAACTTATAGAGCTCGACCATAACAAAGGATTTACTGAGTCCTTTAGCTCAAAATTAACTTCACCATAATTTTTCGACATGAAATCAGCTTTTAATTTGAGATTATCAAACTTGACTGAAAATATTTCATCAGGTTCTTCTTTCGAATATGAAAACCCTTTACCAAAATTCAGATCTCCTTTTCCTGACCTATTTGTGCTCAATCCCTCAGCTACGATAGTCAAACTTGATTCCCTATTGGAATCCTTCACAAGGAGAAAAACATCCTTCAGTTCGTCATTTCGCTTTTCCTTCGCATAAATAAGATAAGAATCATTTAATTTGTGAAATTCACCTGGAAGTAAAGCATCGAAGGTTTCTTCAATAGATTTAATTTCAAGTAAACTCTTTACCCGCAAATCTAATCCAGGATTAAGCACTAAAGAAAAGAAAAATATTAACAAAGCTATCAATACTGCAGGAATTGACAATAGTGAGTAGATTCTTGAGTTACTAAAGCCAAGCTGTTCCATGATCGTAAGTTCATTTTCTGAGCTAAGTTTTCCAATAGTCAAAACAACGGACATAAAAAAACTTAGAGGCAAAATTAATTCTAAAAATTCTGGAAGCCTATACAAGACAACATAAAAAACAACTTGAGGATTTATTTCACCTCTGGATGCTTGTTCTAAGTATTGTATAGACCTCGAAGATACTATTATGAGAATAAAGACTACGCTTATAGCCAGAGTATATGAGAAGATAGTCTTTAAAAAATAACGATTTAAAATCATAAACGAGTATTTGAAAATCTATATAGTCAATCCTACTCTTTATTAAAAGAATATTCTCTATTTGGAGATAACTTTTATTATTTATTGATAAAATAGTATGACAACAATCTTTTTTAAAAGGAGACGTAATGAAAAAAAGACTCACGCTAAGCCTTAACCAAGAACTATCAAAAAAACTTTTAAAAACAAAAATCGATGTTTTAGTTGTCGGTGTTTCCGAAGGAAGGACTCTAAATTCGGCCGCAGAAAAAGTTGATAAAGCAACTCAAGGTAGTATTAAAAAGCTTATAAAAAGAGGTGAGTTTGAGTCAAAGGTGGGTCAGACAGCCTACATTGCAACTAATGATGGTACTTCTGCTGAAAGAATTTTCTTAATTGGTTGCGGTAAACCGACGAAAGGTCTTAGCAGTGAAGATCTTGATAAGATTGCGATGTCTGTAACAACCTGTTTAACAACAAAAAAATCTTCAACAGGTATTGTTTCATTACCTTCTATGAAACATGAATCGAAAGAAAATACCGATGAGACTTTGCTGCAAAAAATAGGAACTGCTGTTGAAAGCAAGGCTTATACCTACGATGCAAAACTTAATAAGAAAAATAAAAAAATTAATTATCTTAAAAAGGTCTCAATTGTTATTGATTCAAGGCAAAGTGTGGCTAAGTTACGCAAAGGGCTCAAAACTGGACAAGTCATAGGACAAGGAATGAATGTAGCTAAAGATTTAGCAAATCTTCCTGGAAATGTTTGCACTCCATCCTATTTAGCAACAAGTTCTAGATCTGCAGCCAATAAGTATCAAAAACTAAGTTGTAGAGTTTATGGTGAAAAGGAGATGAAAAAAATGGGCATGGATTGTTTGCTTTCAGTTGGAAACGGAAGTGCTCAAGAGTCAAAACTTATTTCAATGAATTATCAAGGCGGAAAAAAAGGCGATAAACCATATGCGATTGTTGGAAAAGGCATTACTTTTGATACGGGAGGAATAAGCCTCAAGCCTCCTCCGACCATGGATGAAATGAAATTTGATATGTGTGGTGCTGCGAGTGTTATAGCGACTATGCAAGTAGTTTCAGAACTTAAACTTCCGATCAATATAGTTGGTGTAGTGGCCAGTGCAGAAAATATGCCAGGAAGTAAAGCCACTAAGCCTGGTGATGTCGTACGCACAATGTCAGGTAAGACTGTTGAAATATTAAATACTGATGCTGAGGGACGATTGGTCCTAGCTGATGCTTTGACTTATGTTGAAAGATTTGAACCTCGATCAGTAGTAGACATCGCTACACTTACCGGAGCGGTGATAATGGCGTTAGGTTATTCCACATCTGGACTAATGTCTAATAACGACAAACTCGCAGAAGAATTATTAGAGGCTGGCCGTAAAGCTTCAGATAGAGCTTGGCAATTACCCTTATGGGATGTTTACCAAAAAGATTTGGATAGTAATTTTGCAGATATCGCAAATATAGGTGGTCGAGCTGGCACGATTACCGCTGCATGTTTTTTATCAAGATTTGCAGAGAAGTATCCTTGGGCTCATCTCGATGTGGCCGGAACTGCTAGTTGTAAAGGAGCTGCAAAAGGTGGTTCAGGTAGACCTGTACCTCTCCTGAGTCAATATCTCATAGATAAGTCTTAGTAATGGTAGAAGCTACTTTTATAGCTTCTGGCAAAAATATGGAAGAAGCTTTGAACTTCACTTGTTCTCTAATTAGTAAATTAATTATGGGCGGCATAGATCTAATTCATGTTAGTAAAATAGATATTTTTTGTGATGATATAAATGATGCTAAATATTTAGATGAGAGATTATGGAATGAGCCTAAATATGGACTAATTTCTCATAATCTAGTTACTAATAAAGCAGATGATCTCATAAATATTGGTTATCCTGGCACTAAGTTCGCTTTAGGTTCTGATTTGATTCTTAATCTATCTCCAGATATGCCGAAAAACTTAGATGGATATGAAAATTTTATACAGCTAGTAATTATGGATGGTGCCGATCTCAGAGAGAGAGCAGCGAGTACGTGGTCTAAATGTAAAGATTTAGGATTAAAAACAAAATTCGTAGAGTCAATATGAAGAAAAACTACGAGCCGAGTTCTACTGAAACAGAAATTTACGAGAATTGGGAAAAATCAGACCTCTTTAAAGCTCAACCTGACGAATCAAAAGAATCCTTTTGCATCATGATTCCTCCACCCAATGTTACTGGAACACTTCATATGGGTCATGGGTTTCAAAATACTCTAATGGATGCACTTATTCGCCACAAAAGAATGTCGGGATTCGATACACTCTGGCAAGTGGGCGTAGATCATGCCGGAATAGCAACTCAAATGGTTGTAGAAAGACAACTTGAAGCAGAAGGATTATCTAGAGAGGAGATCGGTAGAGATGAATTTGAAAAAAAAGTATGGCTTTGGAAGGAAAAATCAGGAAATAAGATAACACAACAACTGAGAAGACTAGGCGCTTCGGTTGACTGGTCAAGAGAAGCTTTCACCATGAGCGATGATTTAAGCACAGCAGTTAAGGAGGTATTCATAGAACTTTATGACCAAGGATTAATATATAAAGGAGAAAGACTGGTTAATTGGGATACAGTACTTGAGACTGCCTTGTCAGATCTTGAGGTTTCATCTGAAGAAGAAAATGGATCTCTTTGGTATATTGATTACTTTACTTCAGATAGTGAAAAATTAACTGTTGCAACAACTAGACCGGAAACATTGCTTGGAGATACAGCTCTAGCAGTAAATCCTGAAGATGAAAGGTATAAGGGACAGATAGGAAAAATGGCACTTTTGCCAATTGTGAATAGAGAAATACCTATCATTGCTGATAGTTATGTTGAATCAGAATTTGGGACTGGTTGTGTGAAGATTACACCTGCACATGATTTCAATGATTTTGAGATGGGCAAAAGACATGGACTTGAAGTGATCAATATCTTAAATTTTGATGGCACTCTAAATGACAAAGTTCCAGATAAATATCAAAACTTAAATACTGAAGACGCAAGAAAACTTATCCTAGAAGACCTTAATACAATTGGTCAACTGAATAAGACTGAGCCTTATAAAGTCCAGATCCCAAGGAGTGAAAGAAGTAATTCTATCCTTCAACCTTTGTTGACTAATCAGTGGTTCGTTAATGTTGAAAAACTTTCCCAAGAAGCTATCAGAGTTGTAAAGGAAAATGAGACAGAGTTTATACCTAAGAACTGGGAAAATACCTATTTTGCTTGGATGAAAGATATACAGGATTGGTGTATCAGTAGGCAGTTGTGGTGGGGACATAGAATACCAGCCTGGTTTGATATGGATGGTAATTTGTATGTTGGGGAATCTGAGAAAGCCGTAAGAGAAAAATATAATCTCGATAATATAGAATTGAAACAAGACGAGGATGTTCTGGATACTTGGTTTTCTTCTGCTTTGTGGACGTTTTCAACTCTTGGATGGCCAAAAAAAGAGAACTTACTTTCAAGATATCATCCTACAAGTGTCTTAGTGACGGGGTTTGATATCATTTTCTTTTGGGTAGCAAGAATGATAATGATGACTACTCATTTCATCAATGAAGTACCCTTCAGGAAAATATTAATTCATGGTCTTATAAAAGATTCAGAAGGCCAAAAGATGTCTAAATCTAAAGGTAATACTTTGGATCCTTTGGACATCATAGATGGAATTAACTTAGATGACTTAATCAAGAAGAGAACTGAAGGGTTGATGCAACCAAAAATGAAGGATCGGATCATAAAACAAACCAAAAAAGAATTTCCGAATGGTATCGAAGCTTATGGAACTGACGCATTAAGACTAACTTTCTGCTCGCTAGCGACGGGTGGGAGGGATATCAATTTCGATATTAAAAGAGTAGAAGGTTACAGAAACTTTTGTAACAAGCTTTGGAATGCGGCCAGATTTATAGATTTAAATATTGATAACTATGGTATTTCCAAAAAGAGAAGTGAAAGTTCAATTGATTTCTGGATCGACTATAAATTCAATAAAACGGTAAAGAAAGTAGACAAATCAATGAATGAATTTAGGTTTGATTTGGCCACTAAAGCTATCTATGAATTTATATGGTACGAATTTTGTGATTGGTTCATAGAGCTTCAGAAAATAAGTCTCAGAAAAAATGACATGAATAAAGCAGAGATTGTTAGGTCTTTGGTCGATATTCTTGAAAAAACTCTAAGACTTGCACATCCAATCATGCCTTTCATAACGGAAGAAATTTGGAAACAATTTAAGGCGCATCATAATTCAATCCATGAAAGCATAATGATATCTGAATACCCATTAGGTTCAGAAAATACTTCGGAACGAGACTACCAATCAGTAGAATGGCTCAAAGATATTGTATCTGGGATAAGAAATATACGTGGCGAGCTTCTTATCAAACCTTCAATTAAAATTTCTTCAATCTTTAAGGGAGGAGATCAATTAGATAAGGAAAACTTAAATGAAATTGGTAGTTATATAGAAAAGCTATGTGGTCTCAAAGAGATTATTTGGGCTGAAGAGAGTTCTCAAGACATTCCTTCATCAATGTTTACTCGAGACAATCTAAAAGTAATGATACCCCTTGAAGGACTCATAGACGCAAAGGAAGAAATGCAAAGGCTCAATAAAAAAATATCTAAACTTATTCAAGAAAAGGAAATGTTAGGTAGTAAACTTTCTAATCAGAGCTTTGTTGAAAATGCTCCAAAAGATTTAGTGGAGGCTCAAAAAGATAGATTTTTTGTTTTATCTAAAGAACTAGAAAATCTTGACTTGCAAATAAAAGAAATTAAAAAAATGATTTAGGGTTTATGAAATCATTTTGGTTATAATTTACCATTATGTTTTTCAGAGCTCTAATAACAAGCTTCATTATATCGAGCCTATTCACTGGGCTAATTTTCTCTATCGGGGATCTTACTTTTGGGGGCAGTCTTATGTACCAAGCTCTTGTGACGTTCTGGAGCATTGGATTTCTTTCAATTATTTGTTTTATATATGGAAGAAAAATAAAGAGAAATTTTAGAGGAGAAACTGGAACCATAAAATGGTTTGATCCAAGTAAAGGATACGGGTTTTTAATTCGAGACAAAGGTGGGGATTTATTCGTTCATCTTAGGGCTGTTCAAAATCAAGACAGGAGAAAACTCAAAGAAAATACTAGGGTAAGATTTTCTGTTGAGGAAACAGAAAAAGGGCCTCAAGCTGAAAATATCAGAATAATCTAAAATAGTCTCTCCAAAAACCAATATGTTCCCAAGCAGGACAAAGCTGATGCAGCACAAACTCTTATTGTGTTTATACTCTCTCTGATGAACTTAGTTATCTGATAAAGAATTAGATAAACAACTAAAACTATCAAAAGTTGTCCGAGCTCAACTCCAATATTAAACCCTGCGATTGCAGGTAAAAGCCTACCCTCCATCATGCCGATAGATGATAAATTTCCCGCAAACCCAAATCCATGTATTAGTCCGAAAAAAGAAGTTACAAGTAAGGTTATTGAAGAGCCTGGATGTCTTCTTACAAGATTTAAGTAACAAAAAGAAAATATGCTTATACCTACCAAACCAATTATGAATTTTTGTAATCCAAAAAAAGCCAAAAAGATAACAAGAGATGAAGAAAAATAAATCAACAATCTTCCATATAGGCTGTGATTATGAGTAACTGAGGCAATACACTCTAAAGCTATAATGACTATGGAATATCCAATTAAAGCTTCAACAAATTGCGAGGAAGGTGTGACTAAACCCAAAGCCCCTAATGCTAAAGTGATGCTATGGCCAATTGTAAAACCCGTAATTACTATGATTAAATTCTTTAAGGCAAAACCTAGAATTAATATTGCAAAAAGGAATGCTAAATGGTCATATCCAGACAATATATGGTTGAATCCAAGTTCAAGATAATCTCTAAAAGAATCAAATCTTAACTCGCTTTTAGATTCATTATCAGTTTCTTTCCACTCCCTTCTAGAAGATGTGAAAACCTTTTCAGGACTAGCTACAGAATTAATGTAAAAAGTGGATATATGAGTATGAGTCGGATCTTCATCAAAAAAGAGCTCAAAATTTATTGTGGATTCTTCAAGTTCACACTCCATCGTCCAGAGCAAAGTTAAGTAACCTGTAGAAAAAGAATTTTTCAAAAAAGGTGTCTTAGAGAGATTGCAATTTTTATTAAAATTAAAATTATCTAAAACTTTATTTGTAAGTTCTTCCTCCCAGTTTTCAGTAAAATTTAAATTTAGCCTTTGTAATACTGATGTTTGAATACTAAATTCTACTTCAATAGATTTTGATTCAGCAGTAGAGTCTATATTGATCTTAGAATAAGACTCACTTCTTTGATGCGAGAATAATACTGTACTCAATAAACAAGTTATTAAACCTATTGATAAAAGTTTCGACATTTATTCAGGTAAGTTCCTTGAAATATCGTACCAATTCTTGAGATTCTCTAAATATTCTCTCAAGGAATTATCATCTCTCCTTTTTGAATATTCTGCCAAAACCACATCTCTAATTTGATCCAAGTTTGGCTGTCCTGCCAACTCTTTTTCCAATAAGAAGATTATTTTATAACCGCCAGGAACCTTGATTGGTTGACTGAATGTACCAGGTTGTAAATTCCTAGCTAAATTCATGAGGCTGGGCCCAATATACTCTCTTACTTTTGATAATGTCATTAAACTATTTGGAATTTTCAAAGCAGAGTCACTCCCTAAATTGGATACCTCAACAAAACTGCTACCAGAAATTAAAAGGTCATAAGCTCGAGTTGCATCTTCAAAGGATGAGTTTTC
Source organism: uncultured SAR86 cluster bacterium (assembly GCA_902611645.1). Taxonomy (GTDB): domain Bacteria; phylum Pseudomonadota; class Gammaproteobacteria; order Magnimaribacterales; family Magnimaribacteraceae; genus Magnimaribacter. The sequence continues at coordinate 46,733 of CACMAF010000003.1, forward strand.
GACCCCTTCATCAGAGAAATAAAGCTGTTGAATTCTTAACTTTGATGATTTGGTGAAAAACCCTATATTCTCTTCAAAAAATTTATTTAATTCTTTATCAGATACTTCATATCTCATATTTTCTGCAATGATAGTCTTTATCATCTGCTGAACAATTGTTCCTCTTGCTATAGGATTATTTTCAAGCATTCCAAGGTCTAAAGCCCGTTTAATTAAAAGTTCCTCTTCTATCATTCGCTCAAGAACATATTCTTTATCTTTTTGCGATATGGGTGATTTCTTGTCTTTTGCAAGACCTTCAAGTTGGACTAAATATTTCTCCATAGAAATTGAAGTATCTTCGATTTTCGCAGCATATTTGAAATTTGTAATATTAGATTCTTGAATAATAGAAAGCCCTGCTAGTAAAGCTCCAACAAATAAGCCTGTAGACAAAACTAAAGTGTAGAGCTTTTCTTTATCCATTCCTTATCATTTGAATATGAGGAATTCCATCTTCGTCATACACTTCGCCATTTACTTTAAATCCGTGTCCTTCGTAAAATTTAATCAAATATTCTTGAGCAGAAATAGTTGATTTCTCAGTCATATAATTTTCTGAACTTCTCTTCAGGCCTTCATCAACTAATCTTGATCCAATACTTAGACCTCTCAGACTGTCAATTACAGCAATACGTCCTATAGAAGGTGTTTTATACTTAATTCCAGGAGGAGTTAACCTTAAGTAGCCCACTAAATGTCCTTCATTTTTCAAAAGAAGATGATCACTAATTTCGTCTAATCCATCCGCATCTTGATACCAAGATTTCTGCTCTACAACAAATATGGATTGCCGAAAACTAAGAACCTCATAAAGTTCTAACTTTGAAAGCTCATTAAAAGATTTCCAAAAACTCTGTAAATCTAAATTTTCAGAGTTCAAGGACATATATTTGGATTTTTTCTATGTATCAAAGATATTTGTTCTAAATCTTGATCAGATAATTTCACATCAATACTTCCAATGGCTAGCTTTAACTGTTCCATAGTGGTTGCACCGATGATATTAGAAGTTACAAAATCTCTTGAATTCACAAAAGAATTTGCCATCACTGATGGATCCATATTTATGGAACGAGCATAATTGACATAGGATTTAACCGCCTCATTTGCGCCGGGAACCTCATAACGATCTCCTCTTTCAAATAAAGTTGTTCGGGCTCCTTCAGGTCTAGCACCATCGATATACTTTCCTGTCAAATAGCCTTGTGCTAGAGGGGAATACGCTAGAAGACCTACTTGTGATCTATGGTGAAATTCAGACATACCGATCTCGTAAGATCGGTTTAAAAAATTGTAGGCATTCTGAACTGATACAACTCTTGGTAAATCATACATTTCTGAAAATTTGATAAATTCCGAGAGGCCCCATGGTGTCTCATTTGATAAGCCAATGTATCTAATTTTTCCAGAGTCTACTAATTCAGAGAGTACTTTCAATGTTTCAAGTATTGGAACTGTTTCAGCTTCATAATGTTTATAACCTAAACCATCAGCACCAAACATGCTCATTCTTCTGTCAGGCCAATGTAGTTGATACAAATCAATATAGTCAGTCTGTAGTCTTTTTAAGCTAGAATCTATAGCACTTTCGATATTCTCTCTATCCAAAAGAGTCCAGTCTCCTCTAAACCAATTCATAGGCGCCCTTCCAGCTACTTTAGAAGCAAGAATTATCTCTTCTCTCTTCCCGGTTTTCTTAAACCAATTTCCTATACATTCCTCAGTCTTCCCTTGTGTATCAGGCTTCGGAGGTATTGGATAGAGTTCAGCTGTATCAAAGAAATTTACACCTTGCTCAACGGCATAATCCATCTGCTCATATCCTTCCTCAAAAGTATTCTGTTCCCCCCAAGTCATGGTACCCAGACAGATGACGCTTACATCTAAATCAGTATTTCCTAATTTTCTATACTCCACCCTTCTCTCCTTACAAAGTTGTTATAATTAATATTATAAAAAATTAAATTCAAAAATGACTAAAAACATTTACCAATTTTCCTGTGAGGACTCATCTGGTCAAAACGTAGACTTAAGCGATTTCAGAGGAAAAACCTTGCTGATAGTTAATACTGCCAGCCAGTGCGGCTTTACACCTCAATATAAAGGCCTAGAACAACTTCAAAATAAATTTTCGAATGAGGAATTTTCTGTTTTGGCCTTCCCTTGTAATCAATTTGGCGGTCAAGAGCCCGGGACTAATCAAGAAATTGTTGAATTTTGCAGCTTAAATTATGGAAGTACTTTTCCAATCTTTAGCAAAATTGACGTAAATGGAGACAATGCCCATCCTTTGTACAAATTTTTAACTACTGAAAAGAAAGGTCTACTTGGAACGGAAAAAATTAAATGGAACTTCACCAAATTCCTTGTCAATAAAGATGGTGAACCTGTGAATCGATACGGATCTTCAACAACGCCAGAGCAGATAGAGACTGATATTGAAAAGTTGATTAACTCTTAGAAAAAAATAAATTACTTACAAAACCCTTTTTGAGTGTCTTGGACATCACATAAGCATCCTCTCTGCCTTCAGGAAGCCTATAATATTTTTTCCTCTCACCAATCTCAAGAAATCCTAGTTTCTCATAAAGTCTATAAGCTATTTTATTTGAGACCCTTACTTCAAGAATTATTTTCTTGCTTCCCATCACTTCAGCAGCAATTATCATTTTTTTTAATATTCTCTCTCCGTAACCAGATCTTCTAAAATCTTTATTAACACCTATATTAAGAAGATGTGACTCTTCAGATGAAATAGCCATAATAGCGAATCCTACCAGCCTCTCATTCTCCTCAAGAACCAAAGAGTAATAACCTTTCTCTAAGCAGTCAGTGAAGTTTCTTTCTGTCCAAGGGAAAGGATTAGATTCTCTCTCTATTTCGAGAACTGAATCCAAGTGGCTAAAATCTAAATAGGAGTAGTCCATAAAATATTTTTATAAATTTAAAGCTTTTAACTTATTCAAAAATAGCTTTTTAGACTCTTTTGATGAACATATTTCTGCCATAGAATCATAAGATGATATTTTAGAATTTATAAATTGCTCGGAATATGATGGAAGATCTGTTCCAAAAACTAGGATGTTGTTTATTAATTCTGGATTTTCTAGTTTATTTATTTTAAGTGGTTCATTTTTTCCAATAGACTTAGCAAGCGTCCTTAAAAAAAATATTTTATCCTCCTTTGAAGCTTGCTCGTCTTTTTTTCCAAGACACAGAATGCAATTTCTGTCGATTAAATAGACTTCATCTTGAAAAATAATAGCCTCTTGCTCAGATCTTTTTTTCCATATATCTATACCCAGCTCTTGGAGTTTTTGGTATTTTGATAAAACCATATTTAGTAATTTTACTATTTGGAAAAAAAGACTCAACTTGACCTTAATTGCTTGCAAATATAAGCTAGCGCCGATGATTTTAGTCGCTAAAAAAAATATTCAGCTACGACTGATTATCCCGGTCTCTTTTTTTAAGAGTTAACCGGGCTTTACTTCGTGCTTTAAGCACCAATCTCAATAATTAAAATATTCTGGAGATACAAATTGACTAAAATAATTAATGATTCAGCTTCCAAATATCGACCATTCAAGTCTATTGATATAGATAATAGAACTTGGCCTTCAAATACAATTACTCAATCACCTATATGGTGCAGTGTAGACTTAAGGGACGGTAATCAAGCTCTTATAGAGCCCATGGGTGAAGAAAGAAAGCTTAGGATGTTTAATCTCTTAATTGAAATTGGTTTCAAAGAGATTGAAGTGGGTTTCCCCTCTGCGTCTCAAACAGACTTTGATTTTGTCAGAAAAATTATTACGGAAAATCTTATACCAAATGATGTAACTATCCAGGCTTTAACTCAAGCTAGGCCTGAGTTAATTAAGAAAACTTTTGAAGCTTTAGAGGGAGCAAAAAAGGCTATTGTTCATGTCTACAATTCTACTTCCACTTTACAGCGTAAAGTTGTTTTTAAGAGTGATGAAGCAGGTATAAAGAAAATTGCAACTGATGGCGCTAAATGGGTAAAAGAAGAGTCAGAACTATATGATGAAACTGATTGGTCATTTGAATATAGTCCAGAGAGCTTTACTGGAACAGAACTCCCTTATGCGGTTGAGGTATGTAACGCGGTGAATGAAATTTGGCAACCGAATGATCAAAAAAAGACAATCATGAATCTACCTGCCACAGTGGAGATGGCTTCTCCAAATACTTATGCAGATCAAATAGAATGGATGTGTAGAAATCTACAAGATAGGGAAAATATAATAGTTAGTCTTCATCCACATAATGATAGAGGAACTGCTGTGGCAGCTACTGAACTGGGGGTTATGGCTGGTGCTGATAGGATAGAAGGGACACTTTTTGGGAATGGAGAAAGAACTGGTAATGTTGATTTAGTTACCCTGGCTTTAAACATGCTTACACAAGGTGTTGATCCTCATCTAGATTTTTCTAATATAAATCCAATTATGAGGGAGGCAGAATATTGTAATCAATTGCCAGTCCATCCAAGACATCCTTATGCAGGTGATCTTGTCTTTACAGCCTTTTCTGGCTCTCACCAAGACGCGATAAAGAAAGGTCTTGCTGAATTAAGAAATTCCAATCAAGAGCTTTGGGAAGTACCCTATCTTCCAATTGATCCAAGTGATGTAGGAAGATCTTATGAGGCAGTAATAAGAATAAATAGTCAATCTGGTAAAGGAGGTGTTGCTTATCTTCTTGAAAAAGATCATGGATTGAGTATGCCGAGGAGGTTGCAGATTGAATTTAGTCAGGTGATACAAAAAATAGCAGACGAATCTGGAAAAGAAATCTCTCCTTCAGACATTTGGGATAACTTCCAAGAAACTTATCTTAATAGCTCAGGAAGCTACGAATTCATTGAGCATCATATAAATTCAAGTTCCAACAAAGACGGCACGCAATCTGATGAAATAACTATAGGACTAAAGCATAACACAGATATCGTCAGTATAACGGGCCGCGGAAATGGTCCAATAGATGCGATGATAGATGCCATCAAAAAAAGCTTCAATCTTGAGATTAAGATATCTGATTATCATCAACATGCCATCAGTTCCGGCTCAGATGCTAAAGCAGTTGCATATTCTGAATTAGTGTTAGGAAACAAATCTGTATGGGGAGTTGGTATGCATCAAAATACAGTTATTGCAGGATTACTCTCTGTAATTAGCGGCCTAAATAGATTGTCTTAATAGCTCAAAACTATAATATGATCTAGGAATTTATCATTTCTAGGGGAGTTCATGCGTACTGCGACAGTTCAGCGAAATACAATATTTGCTTATGGAGGGCTTGCAACTCCTTTAGCAATGATTGGCTATCCAATAGCAATCTGGCTAATTCCCTTTTATTCTGAGGTTGTAGGCATTCCTCTTTATATCATTGCCAATCTTCTTTTAATTGCAAGGTTCACAGATGTTATTACTGATCCAATTCTTGGGCAATTAGGTGATTCTACTAGGACTTCAATTGGAAGAAGAAAGCCTTGGATTATATTAGGCGTACCTTTGATGATGTTGGCTATTTATAAGTTATTCATCCCTGGCTCGGAAGTCTCAATTGCCTACTTTGTGGTTTGGATGATGCTTATGTATTTAGGTTCAACCACAATTAATATCCCTTATGGTGCATGGGGTGCTGAAATATCAACTGACTATCATCAGAGATCAAGAGTTGTCAGCGGTAGAGAGGGATGGACTTTAATTGGTTTATTGATTTCTGCCCTTATACCTCTTGCTATAGAAGTCTCAGGACAGGGAATAGGATTCCTGGAATCAGTAAATAGGATGCTTGCAGCAATTTTTATTTTTCAAGATTTTTCTACTTCGGGAAAAATGTCAGATATTTTGGCTAGCATGGGGATTGGTATTGTTATGTTGCTACCCATCTTTGCAGCGTGGGCGATTTGGAAAGTGCCAGACCCTATGCCAAAAGTTGAAAAAAAGATTCCTTTATTTGAAGGACTAAAATATGCTGCTGAAAATCCTTTACTAGTAAGAATTTTATTAATCATTTTCTTAGTGATTGCAGGAGAGTCGTTTAGAAATACTTTATCTCTCTGGTTTGTAAGAGATGTTATTGGAATTGAGACTGTTGGTGCTTCTTATGCAAGATACTTCATTGCGGGATTGATAGGAATTCCTTTCTGGCTTTGGCTCGGAAAAACTTTAGGTAAGCATAAGGCTTTTTGTATAACTCTTGTAGGCACCGGAACAGTTAGTTTCTTATGTTTTTTTCTTGAAAGAGGCGATTTCTCTCAGTTTCATATCCTTTTTCTTCTCAAAGGATTCTGTTTTGGTGGCCTTCAATTCCTCCCCGCCTCTATGTTGGCAGATGTTGTTGACCTAGATTCTTTAAAAACTGGGGGGAGACGTGCTGGAACATTCTTTGCATTGAATGGAATGATAGCAAAAGTATCTGCAATGATAGCCGTTTGGGCTGCGGCTATATTAGTAGACTTTTCTGGATTTGTACCTGGAATAATAAATTCGGACGATGCGATGCTAGCTTTAAGAATTTATTATTGCCTGGGTTGTGCCGTATTTTTCCTGCCTGCTTTATTTCTAACTTGGTATTACCCTCTTACTAAGCAGAAACACAAAGAGCTTAGGATGGAACTTGAAAATCAGAACAAATAAATTTTTATTTAAAGTTAGGTTGTCTCTTTTCCATAAAAGCTGTGACTCCCTCAATATTATCTTCTGAACCTATAAGTGTATTTTGGGTTTTAGCCTCAAGGTCATAAATATCGCCATAAGTGCTGTCTAAAGCCTTTCTCATTATCTGTTTTGTAAGTTTTAAAGATTGAGAAGACCGGAGACTCAATCTATCTGCCCATGACAGTGCTTCGTCTAGTAAAGCTTCACCAGGAACTACTTTATTTATTAACCCTAATTCTAAACATCTACTAGAGTCTATTCTTTCGCCCTCTATTGCAATTTGATATGCAAGTTTATAGCCTACTGTATTGGTTAAAAACCAATTTGCTCCCCCATCAGGAATTAGCCCGATATTACTGAATGCTTGAAGTATATAAGCTTCTTCAGACATGATGGTTAAGTCACAAGCCATTGCGTAAGCACTTCCTATACCTGCTGCAGCACCATTTACTGCAGATATGACAGGTTTAGGCATTGCCATTATCTCTTGTAGACTTGGTAAGTAACCTTCAACTAAAGCAGCTTCGGTATCTAACCATTTATTATCTCTTGCAGAAAGATCTGCGCCAGCTGAAAAACTTAGTCCTTCACCAGTCAAAACTATTGCTCGGACATCACTATCCCCTTTTGCCTCTATCAATGCTTCAAGAATATCTTCAGTCATTTTGGCATTAAATGCATTCCTTACTTCAGGCCGATTAAACTTAATCAAAGCAACTGCTCCTCTTTTTTCGTAAATTACTGTCTCTAAATTCATAATTACTCCTTATTTATTTACATTATCATTCCATACTATAGAAATACCACTCTCATCTAAGTTAGTATGAAATTCATCACAAACCCATAAATCTCCAACTGCAGCTATCCGATCATTTATGTAGATTAGCGGAATAGAATTCCTTTTCCAATCTGGTATCTCAAATTCTTGAAATAGATTTTTTATTTTTTGACTCTTATCTCTTCCAAAAGGTTTACATCTCTCTCCTCCAACTCTCGCCTTGATAATTACATCCTCTTTGAGATATTTTTTATCCAATCCTTTTCCATAGGATTCTTGAGTTGAAAGTTCTCCAGAAGGAATTTTTATGGATTTTTTTAAATCCCAATTAACTCTTAAATTTTCTGGCAAAGGTCTTAAAGAACCTTGATCTATCATTCTTATTTCTTTTGAAGATACAATAATTCTCATATCAGTATTTAGTGAGTCTGAATGAATAATAAAACTCCTTGATTTTGAAGAGGGCTCTGCGATAGATGATAAGATCTGAAATATTAATTTTGAAGGAACATAAATATCATTTTCGTTGTTTAACCAAAAAACTATCACATTTTTCTGCCTCTCATTAGATAAAGATTTTAATCTTTGCATATTTATCTTATCTTTCCTGGCACCTATATAAGCTAAATCCTCTCTAGCTATATCTGTAAGTATCTTCTGATTCCATTTGGCCTCTTCTGAAAGCTTACCTATTGATTTACCGATAGAAGGCCATCGAGAAATAATTTTTGGCATTAAATCATTTCTAATCATATTTCTAGAAAATTTGGATTCTCTGTTAGAGACATCTTCAACCCAGCTAAGATTATGTTCTTGAGCATATTTGAGTATTTCTTTTTTTTTATTTTTCAAAAAGGGTCTATAGAAGTTTATGTCACTAACTTTAGATATTTCTTTAATTCCTTCTAAGCCTTGAATGCCCGTTCCTCTAAAAAGTCTAAATAAAACTGTCTCAATGTGATCATCTAAATGATGCCCAGTAATAATTAAATCATTATGATCTGCCCAGCTTTTAAATACTTCATGTCGTTTATTTCTTAAAATGTCTTCAGAGATTTTATCTAAATCTTTGAGTTTCCAAGATTTAAAGTCAACCCCTAATCCATGTGCAATTTGAGCACAAAATTCTTCCCATTGATCGGAATCATTATTGATACCATGATTTATATGAAGGGCTGTAATTCTATCTTTAGGTATTACTTGATCTGAAATAAGATTAAGAAGAACAGATGAGTCAAGTCCTCCTGAAAAGGCAATACCTAAGTTGTCAAAGTCATCAAGAATTTTATTGTTTAAAGTTAAATGTGCCATTAGATAGACCCATAGCTCATTAACCTTTTGTATCTCCTATCAAGGAGAGAATCGATAGACATACTAGTTAACTCATCTAAGTTTTTGATTAAAACCTTAGATAAATTTGATGATGCTTGGTCAAAACTTCTATGTGCACCGCCCAAAGGTTCTGGAATAACTTCGTCTATTAAACCTAAATCAAGAACACTGTCAGCATTCAATTTCATTGCCTCTGCAGCAAGATCTGCTTTAGTAGAGTCTCTCCAGACAATGCTTGCGCAAGCCTCAGGTGATGCAACTGAATAAGTAGAATGCTCAAGCATAGATATATGATCTCCTACACCTAAAGCGAGAGCCCCACCAGATCCACCCTCTCCTACAACATTAACAATAATTGGAGTTTTTAAAGAAGACATAACTCTTAAATTATGAGCTATTGCCTCGCTTTGACCTCTTTCTTCACTATCAATACCAGGATAGGCTCCAGGTGTATCGACAAGGGTAACTATTGGAAGTGAGAATCGCTCTGCTAACTCCATTAACCTGCAAGCTTTTCGGTAACCTTCTGGTTGAGACATTCCAAAATTATGTAAAATCTTTTCTTCAGTAGACCTGCCCTTCTCATGCCCTATAAACATAACTTTATATTCACCTATAGAACCAATCCCACCTATAACAGCTCTATCATCTGAGAAATGCCTATCACCATGAAGTTCATCAAAGTCATCAGAAATTCTTTCGATGTAATCAAAGAAATGAGGCCTTTCAGGATGTCTAGCAACTTGAACATTTTGCCAGGGAGTTAAATTAGAATAAATTTTTTCGGTAGTCTTGAGGATAGACTCATTAAGTCGAATAACTTCTGTCCTTATTGACTCATCATCTAAATCCGAATCTTTTAGATCTATAACTTGTTGCTCAAGATCAGCAATAGGTTGTTCGAAATCTAGATAACTTTTTAGCATTAAGGATTATTAATTTATGTGATATTGGCTATGATAAACGAACTTAACATTTTCTGGTCCAAAACGTTTGCCCAAAGCTTTTATTGAAGAATCATCAAGTCTCACTGAGAAATTACTTGGCAGAACAATATCTGCTGCCGCTGACTCTCCCTTGTAAGATATTAAAACTTGATTACCTTCGCTACTATTTGCAATTAATTTTAAAGAATTAACCAACTCTTCTGAGCTGATATCATTATTTTCGATATCGATTTTAATATTCTTTACATACTCATGACGAGCTTGATCAAAAGTTAAGATCTTTTCAGCAATCATTTTATGTTTCGCAAAGTTAGAATATTCATCCTTCTCGATCATACCCTCAACAACCAAAACCTGTCCTTTTTTGAGCAAACTCCTATATTTCTCAAACACATCTGCCCAGATCGAGACTTCTATTTTTGACGAACCATCATCTAAAGTCGCGAAAGCAAATCTACCTCTTTTGCCCTGTCTTACATTAAACTGCATTAAACATCCTGCGATTCTTTGTGTGTGTTCTTCGGTTTGAAGTTCAGAGATAAAAAAACCACACATATTCCTAACCTCCTTCTTTTTACTCTCTAGAGGATGAGAATCTAAATAAAAACCTAAAGCACTCCATTCCGATGATACTTCATCAAATTCTATGTCATCATTAACAATATCCTCTGCAGGAGAAATAATTTCTTCCCCAAAAAGATCTTGAATATTGCTCTTATTCCTCTCAGAAGCCTGTTCTGCATTCTTAAGATAAGAATCAATTCTTCTAAAGAGATCCTCCCTCTTTCCGAAAGAGTCCATGGCACCAGAACCAATCAATGTAGTTAAAATTCTTCTATTTATTCTGTTAGATCCAATTCTCATACAGAAATCATGCATATCTTTAAACTTTTCAATATTACGTTGAGAAACTATTTGTTCTACTAAAGATTCACCTATACCTTTAATTGCGCCCAAACCATATAAGATAGTTCTTGAGTCTAAGTCTTCAAATCTATATGAGCTCCTATTTATATCAGGTTTCTCAACTGATAATCCTATGTTTCTACAATCATCTACAAATAATTGAATATTATCTGTATTTCCTAAATCACATGATAAGACTGAAGCCATAAATTCAGCAGGAAAATGAGTTTTAAGCCATGCAGTTTGATAGGCAATGAGTGCATAACCTACGGAATGAGATCTATTGAAACCGTAACCTGCAAATTGCTCTATTTGGTCAAATAGATTTGCAGCATATCTTTCGTTTACATCTTTCTTAACTGCCCCGTCTACAAATGTAGACCTCAGACTTTCCATTTCTTCTTTCTTCTTTTTCCCCATTGCCCTCCGCAAGATATCTGCTTGGCCAAGAGAGAAACCCGAAAGTTCTTGAGCAATCTGCATTACCTGTTCTTGATAAACTATTACTCCATAAGTAGTACTAAGTATTTTTTCTACTGATTCATGACCATAGGTAACCTCTTCCCTACCATGCTTTCTATTGATATAGGAATCTACCATGTTCATACCCAAGGCGCCTGGACGATACAAAGCGTTCATGCTTACAATGTCTTCAAAATCATTAGGCACTAATTGTTTTAAGTAATCCCTCATACCTCTTGATTCAAGCTGAAATATACCGGTAGTTTCACCTCTTTGCAGTAATTCGAAAGTTTCCGAATCTTTCAAAGATAAATTATCAATATTTATGTGATCTTGCTCGTTTTTTGCTTTTGCATTAATTCGTCTCACAGATTGATCTATTATCGTAAGAGTTTTCAGACCAAGAAAATCAAATTTAACTAAACCTGCAGACTCAACATCGCCCATATCAAATTGTGATGCTACTGTTCCTTTATCAGAATCTAAAAAAAGAGGTGTAAAATCTGTCAAAGCTGTCGGAGCTATAACTACTCCAGCTGCGTGAGTTCCAACACTCCTTGATAAACCTTCCAACTTAAGTGCCATATCAAAAACTTCTTTTGATTCATCTGACTCATCGATAATCTCTTTGAATTGCTTATCCTTATATGCCTCTTCAAGGCTTATTCCTAAAACATCTGGTATGGCTTTTGCAAGTCTATCGCCAAATCCATAAGGTTTGCCTAACACTCGAACTACATCACGTAATACAGCCCTTGCCGCCATTGTTCCTCTAGTACTTATCTGTGCTACTGAATCTTTACCATATTTGTTTGTGACATATTCTAGAACTTTGTCTCTACCCTCAATGCAAAAATCTATATCGAAATCAGGATTACTAACTCGCTCTGGATTAAGAAATCTCTCAAATAAAAGATCATATTTGATAGGATCAATAGCCGTTATACCTAAGGCATAGGCGACTATAGATCCAGCGCCAGAACCTCTTCCAGGACCAACAGGAATATCATTCTTTTGGGCCCAATTCACAAAATCAGCTACGATTAAAAAATAACCTGCGAAGTCTAGCTTACAGATCATATCTAATTCGTATTCTAGTCTCTTTACGTAAGTATGTTCATCCAGTTCATAAGAATCGGCGGACACTTTAAGGTCTTCTATTCTTTTTAGTAGGCCTTCATTTGAAATTTTTCTTAAGAATTCTTCTCTAGAATAGTCGTTTGGAACTTCAAAATCAGGGAGATAAAATTTTCCTAACTCCAAGTCGATATTACATTTTTCCGCTATTTTTACGGTATTTATCAGTGCTTCAGGTATGTCAGAAAATAACTCAAACATCTCCTCTTTACTTCTAAAAAATTGCTCTTCTGTATAATTTTTAGGTCTTCTAGGATCATCCAGAATATCACCTCTTTGAATACAAACTCTCGCCTCATGGGCTTCAAAATCAGAAGGAGAAATATCAGGATCAACCGCTGCTAAAAACCTTACGTTATTGGTTGCAACAACAGGAATTTCCATTCTTGAAGCAAACTGCAATACTGCTTCGTTGTATTCTTTTTCATTAGGCTTTCCCGTTCTTTGAACTTCAATAAAGAAATTATCCTTATAAATCTTTTTGAAGAAGTCTATACGAGACTCCGTCAATTGCTTATTTCCTGCCAAAATTGAATTCCCAATATGTCCTTCCAAGCCTCCCGATAAAGCTATTATTCCCTCTGAAAATTCTTCAAGCCAATTAAAAAGAACAATAGGATCACCATTTACTTGACCTTCAACATAAGCTTTAGAAACTAACTTTGTTAAATTTATATAGCCTTGTTTATTTGCAGCTAAAAGCACAATAGGAGCTGAAATTGAGTCCTTATCTTTTGCTACATTTATCTCCGAACCAACAATAGGTTTAATGCCCCTGCTCCTTGCCGATCTATAAAATTCAATTAATCCAAAAAGATTAGTTAGATCCGTCAATGCAACAGAGTGAAATCTATAGTCAATACAACGATCTAGTAAATCATCAACTCTTATGATCCCATCAGCTAAAGAGTATTCCGAATGCACATGAAGATGAACAAAATCTAAATTATCTAGTTGACTCATTAATATTTCTTACTGGCTTAAAACTTACCCTGTGCTCTAAAGTTATGCCATATGATTTTAATGCTTCTAGGTGCATCTTTGTAGGATAACCTTTGTGTTGTTTAAAGCCATATTCTGGAAAGGAGTTATCTAATTCCTTCATATAATTATCTCTATAAACTTTTGCAAGGATTGAAGCAGCCATAATATTCTCATTTGACTGGTCTCCTTTAATTATAGTCCTAACTTTCAAATCCGTTTCAGGTGAAAACTGGCCATCGACAGAGATTAGATCGGGTTTCATATCTAAGCCATCTATGGCCCTCCTCATAGCTAACAAAGATGCTCTAAGAATATTAATATTATCGACCTCCTTAGCTGTACTCATTCCTATAGACCATGAAGTAGCATTAACTTTTATATCTTCTGCTATCATTTCCCTTCTTTTCTCAGAAATCTTTTTTGAATCATTGAGATAAGATATTGAATGTTTCTTGTCTAATATAACTGCTGCAGCAAAAACTGGACCTGCTATGGGACCTCTTCCTGCTTCATCAACTCCAGCTTCAATCATTTAATAACTTTAGAATCTCGAGAGAGGCCTTATCTGCCCCACCTGCTTTCAGCTTTTCTTTTATAAAAGTAAACTCATTTCTATAGAATTCAAGACCTCTATCCTCTAGTAAATTTACTGAAGAGATAATCTTTTCTATAGTTGCTTCAGACTGCAATAGCTCAGGCAAAATTTTCTCACCTAAAATTAAATTTGGTAACGAAAAAGAGTCAATACTAAGTAAAGGTTTAATTAATAAATAAGACAACCAATTTGTCTTATATACGGCGATACAAGGAGTGAATGATAAAGCAGCCTCTAAAGTTGCTGTTCCAGATGTAATTACTGCCATAGAAGATTTCTTTAAGATATCTTGAGAATTTTCATATGAAATATTAATAAATCCTTCCATATCTTCCTTAAAAAGGTCAAGATGAGCAGAATTTGATAATGGCATAAAAAATTGGTATTTTGGATTCATTAGCTTTAGTTTCTTTGCCACCTTAATCATTAAATCACCCATGAGTAAGATCTCCGAAGTCCTGCTTCCTGGTAATAACGCAATACTATTTTGAACTTTGGATTCTATTTCCACATTAGTAATACCAATTTTGTAAGATAAAGGGTGTCCTACATAACATGTCTTAATCTTTGAATTGGAATAAGCGGTCTCTTCAAAAGGAAAGAGGGTTAAAACAGAATCTATTGATCTCTCCATAGATTTTATTCGACCTTTTCGCCATGCCCAAACTGACGGACTGACGTATTGTATTGTCTTGATTTGAAGATTTTTTTTCAAAAAATTTGCAACTGGAAGATTGAAGTCAGGTGAGTCAATGCCAATAAAGATGTCGGGATTTTGTTGTAGCAAATACTTTTTTAAACCCTTTCTAAGTTTTAATAATTTTCTTAAATTTAATAAAGGTTCAATAATACCCATTACGGATATCTCACTCATATCAAAGTGAGATTCAAGTCCTTCAGCTAACATCTTCGAACCCCCAACTCCTACAAATTCAATTGAAGGATTGATCGATTTTAAGGATTTCATCAAAGGTGCGCCTAATTCGTCACCTGACGTTTCTCCTGCTACTATTGCGATCTTTAAAGTAGGTTTTTTTTGGGTATTCCCCATCAACGAGATATGCCTCTCTTAGAGTCTTCAACTGAACTTAAGAATATATCTACTTCTTTAAAATCCTTTCTCAAAGAATCAAGATCCTTTACAGCCTCATCGACTGTAAGTTTTTTTCTATAAATTGATCTATAAGCAGATCTTAAAGCTTCTATAGTTTCTTTAGAATAGCCGATTCTTTTTATCCCTGTTACGTTTATTCCAAAGGGTTTAGCTGGATTACCTCTGACTTTCACATATGCAGGAATATCCTTATTTACTGCGCTACCCATTGCACAAAAACTATAACTACCAATAGAGCAAAATTGATGAACTATGGCATAACCTCCAAGTATTGCACCATCTCCAACATGAACAGAGCCAGCTAGTGCAGCCTGATTCGTTAGAACAATATCATTTCCTAAAACACAGTCATGCGCAATATGAGAATAGGCCATAATAAGATTTCTATCGCCGATAAGAGTTTCACCCCTATCTTGAATGGTGCCTCTGTGAATAGTTACACCCTCTCTAATAATATTATCATCTCCAATTACTAGGGTAGTAGGCTCATTGTTATATTTCTTATCTGGACTTCCATCACCTAAAGTAGAAAACTGAAATATATGATTTCCTTTTCCTATCTTTGCAGGTCCTTTCAAAATAACATGAGACTCTATTTTGGTTCCGGCGCCTATTTCCACCTCCGGACCGATAAGACAAAAAGGTCCAATTTCTACTGAATTATCAATTTTGGTAGAATCGTCAACTATTGAAGAAGAGTGAATCATGATTATTTTGGCCTATCAGCACAAAGTATCATAGCCTTTGCTACAAGCTCATTCTCAACAGTTGCCGAACAATCAAACTTCCAAATTCCTTTCTTATTAGTTATTACCTTTGAATTCAAAATGAGTTTATCGCCAGGAATTGCAGGTCTTTTAAATCTTAGATCATCAGCTCCTACAAAGTAGTATATCGAACCATCTTGAGGCCTTTTATCCATTGTTTTGAAACCTAGGATACCCGAAGCTTGAGCCATGGCTTCTACAATCAAAACACCAGGCATAACCTGTTTTCCAGGAAAATGCCCCATAAAAAAAGGCTCATTAGTAGTAATATTCTTGTAAGCTTTAATAGATTCACCAAGTACCATGTGTGTAACTCTATCCACAAGAAGCATGGGATATCTGTGAGGTAAAAACTCTTGAATTTCTTCTATATTTATTTCTACGTCCATAATTTTACTTTTTAATTAATCCGTGAAGTCTTTTAAAGGCGACTGCATTTTTTTTCCAGTCGGAATTTTTCATAAATGGTGTGCCTGACGAGTAATAACCGCTCTCTTTTATAGATTTTGTAATCAATGACATTGCTGTAATGTGTACCTCATCTGCAATCTCGATGTTATCAACAATGGCAGAACATCCCGCGAGTGTACAATTCTTTCCAATTCTTGTGCTCCCTGCAATTGCACTGTTACCTGCTATAGCAGTACCAGAACCAATCACTACATTATGTGCTATATGAACTTGATTATCTATTTTTACATTATCTCCTATCAGAGTATTGCCGATTGATCCTCTATCAATTGTACTATTTGATCCAATTTCAACGTTAGCTCCAATTATCACTTGTCCTAAGTGCTCAATCTTTACCCATGAGCGATTATCTTTGGCAAAGCCTAAGCCATCTGAGCCAATTACTACTCCCGAATGCAGAATACATTCTTCGCCAATATTTACGGAATCATATATTGACACGTTAGCGTATATTACTGAGCCCTTCCCTATTCTGCAGCCTTCACCAATAAAAACTCCAGGCATTAATACAACCTCGTCTTCTACAACGGCATTTTCTGATACTGTCACAAAATTTCCTATTGAAGCAGTATCAGAAATTATTGCCGTATCTTCAATAGCTGCTAAGTTAGAAATTCCAGTTTTGATAGAAGGTTTTTCTTTGAAGAGCCCAGTGCATCTAGCGTAAGTTAAATAAGGATTTTCACATATCAATTTATTACCTGTGAAAAATTCTGAGTAATCTGTGCTGCAAATAACTGCACCAGCCTTAGTAGTAGATAATTTTGTTAAATATGACTCTCTAGCGATAAAGGAAATTTCTTGGTCTAAAGATGTTTCAAGAGTATTTATTCCGATTATTTCTTTAGAAGGATCACCTTCCAGTTCTGCTCCAAGGATTTCAGCAAGTTGAGATAACTTAAAGCTTTTTAGGGAAGACACGAAAATTAATCTTCTTTTTCATTCATAGCATCGATTACTTCTTGAGTTATATCGTAGCTTTGATCTGCATGAAGAAGTATTTGCTGTTGGGCTCCACTATTTATTAATAGTGTTATCCCTTTTGCTCTAATTAATTCAGTAACTATTACTTGAAATTTTTCTGCCTGTTCTTGTGAAAGCAATTGAAGAGTTTGGTTCCTGAATTGGTTAGTTTTTTCTCTTAAAAAATTTATATCTTGCTGGAGCGACTGAAATTTTTGAGCTGCCTCTTGTTTTTCTTCATCGGACATTGTGGGACCGTCTTTTTGAGTTCTCTCTTGGATCTCTCTAGCCTCAGTTGCTTTTGCTTGAAGTTCTTCAACAACTTCTTTCCACTCGTCTGAATTTTCTAATTCTTCAAGCTCTTTTTTTGCAACATTAGTACTAAATAAAGCTGCTTGAGGATCCAGAGTGGCAATATTTAAATCAGCCGACTGAAGAGTAAAAGTAAAAAAGGATGCCGTAAGTACGACAAATAAAGTTTTAAAAAATTTCATAGTTTTTCCCATTAAGTAACCTGTCGTCGAATTCTACAGTTTTGTAAGCTAATTTAGTAGCATTAAGAGAATTTAAAATTGTGTCCCGATTTCAAATTGAAAATTTTCTGTTTCATCTAAAGGGCCTTCGTTCGAAGGGGCAGCAATTGCAAGAGACATTGGACCCAACTGAGTTATCCAAGTCACTCCAACTCCATAAGAATACCTCAACTCCCCTAAGTCTAGTTCGCTGCAATTTACGTTAGATTGATCGAACCCACAGTCCTTCGAAAATACATTTCCCACATCCACAAAGAAAGAGCTACGCATTGATCTTTGATCCTCAATGAAAGGCAGCTTAAATATAAAGTCGAATCCTCCTTCAACTAAATAAGCTCCTCCTATTGATCTATCATCTCTGTAATAAGAGTAAGGATTTGCAATCGGATTGCCATCTTCTCCAATTATAGGATTGCCTTCATTATCTAGATAAAACTGTGAGGGTATAGCTCTGGGACCAAGGGTATTTTGCTTGAAGCCTCTTACTGAACTAATTCCACCAGAATAATAATGCTCGAAGAAAGGAGCTACTTCTGTATCACCATAAGCCTCTAATACTCCAAGCTCACCTCTAAATCCTAGTACAAATCTTCCATCAAAAATTGGTCGAAAATATTTATGTCTGTAGGTGAGTTTAGAGTATGTCAAGGAACTTCCTGGAACAGCAACTTGGAGTGCGAAAGATTGAGATTGGCCTGCAGTAGGGAATAGCCCCCTATTCAAGGTAACTCTTGACCAGATGAATTGGGTCTTAAATACTTCAAATTTAGTACCTTCAGATTGGGTAAAAGCTAGAATCTGAGATGCTGGTGTAGAACCAGTATCTATACTTGTATTATCGTAATTTAAGTTGAGCCCTATTCTCTCAATATCGCTTATAGGCAGACCAAATTGTATACCTGCCCCAAAAGAATCAGATGTATAGCTTGCAATATTAAATTGACCATAGTCAGATTCTCTAAAATAAGCACTATAACCTCTACTGACTCCATCTATGTTGAAATAAGGCTCTCCATAGCTGAAAGAATAACTTCGTTGCCAGGTGCTATCATTAATACCTATGCCAATTGCTCGCCCTGTTCCAAAAGCATTATTTTCATTGTAATTGAGACCCAGAACTAGTCCATAGGCTCCATATCCTAGACTACCTCCGATAGATCCTGAAAATTCCTCTTCAACTGTGAACTCAACATCAATCTGATCGTTCACTCCAGGGACAGGTATAGTCTCTGATTCGACTTCTTTAAAGAATCCTAGCCTCTCGAGTCGTAACTTCGAATTTTCTATAAGATTATTCGATGCCCAGGCACCTTCCATTTGTCTCATTTCTCTTCTTAGCACTACGTCGTGGGTCCTCTTATTTCCTTTAAAAATAATACGTCTAACGTATGTTCTTTGTTGAGGATCTACATAAAATGTTAAATCTACATTCCCTGAATCTTCATTTACATCAGGGACGCCTCGTACTTCAGCAAAACTATACCCTTCATTACCTAGTATGTTTTTAAAAATCTCTTCTGTTTCAGTAACTAAAAACTGATTAAAGCGCTCTCCTTTTTTAATCAATATAAGCGATTTGAGGACTTCTTCCTCAATAGGTAGATCTCCAACTATTTTGATTTCATTAACATCATAAGTTGTTCCTTCGGAAATATTAAGTGTAATAAAAACGCCAGATTTATCAGGCGAAACGCTCACTTGAGAACTTTCTAAACTAAATTCAACATAGCCTCTATTTTTGTAAAATGACTCCAGAGATTCAATGTCACCCTTTAATTTCTCTCTTGAATATCGATTATCATTTGTAAAAAAAGAGAACCATCCACCTGTGGTTAGCTCAAAATCTTGTAAAATATCTTCATCAGAGAAGGACAGATTACCGACTACATTTATAGTTTTTATCTCAGCTACTTCTCCCTCATCTATTTCAATCTTCAAAGACACCCTGTTTCTAGGCTCATCCTCACTAGTAACTTCAACCTTCGCACCATAACGACCTTGAGAAACATACTGCCTTTGTATTTCTAATGCCAAACTGTTTACAATAGACCGCTTAAAAACTTGCCCTTCTGAAAGTCCTGCGTCATCTAGTCCTTTTAGCAAGTCTTCAGTTTTCAAAGCCTTGTTTCCATCAAGATCTATGGATGCTATCGAAGGTCTTTCTACTAAACTTATTATTAAAGTATTCGCTTCTCGGCCGAGTTGAATATCATCAAATTGGCCTGTCTTAAATATCGTCTTTGCAGTTGTTTGGAGGTCATAAACATTGACAGTATCACCAACAGCGATTGGCATAACATTAAATACACTTCCTGCTGAAACTCTCTGCAAACCACTGATTCTAATATCACTTACAACCCACTCTTCTTCGGAACTGATATTTTGGACTTGGAAGAGACCAGCTAAAAGTAGGATAAAAAATCCTTTAATGTGCATCTTCATAACTAGATCAACCTTGCAATATCATTTGCAAAAGCAAATATCATTAAACTTACTACGAGAACTAATCCAATTCTCATGGAATATTCAATTGCAATTTCAGAAACGGGAGACCCTTTGATTTTTTCTATGACAATCATTAACAATTGTCCGCCATCTAATATAGGTATCGGCAAAAGATTCAATAGTCCCAAATTGATACTCAATAATGCCACCATTGATAAAAAAGTAATATATCCTGCTTTGGCAGCAGATCCCGCAAGCACTGAAATCTGTATTGGACCTCCGAGGTTATCAGCTGATATTGATCCGCTTAGCATCTTACCTATTGAAGTAATAATCAAAATTGTATATCTGTAGGTATCCTCAATACCAACTAACAAGGCTGGAAAGAAGTTTTCTTTTTTTTCTACTACAAAATCTGCAGGCCAATTATTAAAATTATTTGAAGCAAGTATACCAATCCTGCCCTTTTGAGCTCCTGTTTCATCGATAAAACTTGAACTCTCAAGCATCAGTATTTTCGATTCCTGACCTCTTTGAACTTTAATCTCAATTAGCTGATTAGGCAAAAGGCTCAGAATTCTCGATAATTCTTGCCATGTTGAAACATCTTCACCATTAATGGATTGTATGAAGTCTCCCTCTTTTATACCGTACTTTAGAGCAGGGCCATCTTCTTGTAGTTTACCGACTATCGGAGGAAGAAATGGCTGCAGTCCTAAGGCTTGACTTGGAGCAATTTGATCATTGCCGGATAGCCAATCGTCTATTGGTAACAAAGCAGTTCTCTCCTGACCTTCTCTAATATATTTAATGTTGATAACTCCTGTATCTCCAACCCTTTTAGAAAGTATAAGATTTATATCATTAAATACCGTGACCGTTTCGTTATCTATCTGTACTATCTTGTCATTAACTGTAATACCGTATTCTTTAGAAAGACTCTCAGTAACAACCTCACCAATTAAAGACGAAAGTTGGGTCGTACCAACTAGTGCTAAATAAAAATAGACAAAGACAGCGAGGAAAAAATTGGCAATTGGACCTGCTACTGTTACTGCAGCTCTCTCTCCTAGAGAAGCCTGCAGATAAGATTTTTTATTTTCAAAAGAACCTTCAGATCCTTCTTGAACAGGGTTATTTTCACCCAACATTTGTACATAGCCACCTAATGGTAGTACCCCGAATGAATATGTACAATCCTTCTTATCCTTATAAGAAAATAGTTCTTTACCGAAACCTATCTTAAACTTCAGAACGTGAATATTACAAAATCTTGCTGTTAAGAAATGGCCAAGTTCATGAATACCCACAATGATGCTTATAAGAAAAATAAAGGAAAATATGGTGAATAAAAGGTCCATTAATTAATTTTTATGAGTTCTTTAGTCATCTCTCTAGATTGCATATCAGCTTCAAAAATATCTTCTATTCCTTCGACCATCTTTATATCTGATTTATCCAAAACTTCTGAAATAATTTTATGTATATCTAAGTAGCCTATTCTACCTTCTAAAAAGGAAGCTACACACTCTTCATTTGCAGCATTTAAAGTAGAAAAGCTTGTTCCACCAGAATTAATACAATCCTTTGCAAGAACTAATGAGGGAAATTTTTTTGAATCTGGTTTCACAAAAGAAAGGTTTCTGATCTTTTCTAAATCAAGGGAATCACAACCAGAATTGATTCTTTCGGGGAAACCCAAACCGTAAGCTATTGGAATTTTCATATCTGGAATAGAGAGTTGGGCTATCAGAGATTTATCTTTAAACTCAACCAAGGAATGTATGATACCTTCTGGATGGATAAGCACATCTATATCGTCAAATCCAAATAACCATTTAGCTTCTATTACTTCTAAGCATTTATTCATCATAGTTGATGAATCAACCGAGATCTTATCCCCCATATTCCAAATAGGATGTGCGGTTGCCTCTTTAGGGGTTATATTCTTAAAGTCGTTGATATCTCTATTGAGAAAAGGACCACCCGATCCTGTTAATATTAGCCGTGATATTGATTCTACATTTTTAGCTCCCATTAAACATTGATGAATTGCACTATGCTCACTGTCTATTGGAAAAATTGTTGCGCCGGTTTTTTTAGATAAATTATTTAAAATTTCTCCAGCTACTACATAAGACTCTTTGTTAGCCAATAAAATATGCTTTCCATACTTTATTGCCTGAAATACAGGCTTTAATCCCGCTATTCCAACCATAGCAGCAACAACTATTTCTAAATCTTGTGAGGCAATAACTTGGTTTAATCCCTTCTCATCAGATAGTAAAGTCACTTGAGAATTATTTGTTCCTAGTTGATCTTGAAAGGATTTTTGGGCTTCTTTATTTTCTAGATAGACGAATTTTGGAGTAAATTCTTTACACTGTTCTGCCATAAGGCTGAAATTAGTTTGAGCTGTGAGTAATTCTATTTTAAATTCGTCCTTATTTTCTCTTATGACATCTAAAGTTGATTTTCCAACAGAGCCAGTAGAACCTAAAATAGCTAAACTTTTCATTTTGAAACTATATTCAATAAAAAAACAAAACAAGGAAAAGCTGCAATATGGCTATCTAATCGATCGAAAAGACCGCCATGTCCTGGAATCAAATTAGAATAATCCTTAACTTCCACTACCCGCTTCATCATGCTAGCAAAAGCATCTCCTAAAACAGAGTATAAAGAAACCAGTACCAATATACATAAGACTAAAAAGAATGGTAAATTGAAAATATTGAAAGATATAGTTGATAAAAGAAGAGGAGTAACAATAATTGCAGCCATAAAACCCTCAAGAGTCTTATTTGGGCTAACATTTGTTATAAAAGGTCTTTTACCAAAACTTTTACCAGCAAAGAAGGCAATAGAGTCCATGAGAATAGCAATTAAAACAATATAAAATATTAAATATTTACCGCTTTCTAACTCAAGAACTGTCACAGGAAAATTATTGTTAGAAATTATCTGAATTAAGGATGCAAAGAATCCAAGATGGATAACAAATCCGAATAAACTCCAGACCATAGATATTTTTAGAAAAGTCTTATTCAAAGGAAAACTTAAGATGAGAATTGAGGATAAAAAGTACGTTATTACACTCAGTGTGATAAATAAATAACTGAAGAAAGGTGAAAAAGAAACAAACATCAAAATTAGGAAGAGGAATATTCCTAAAAGAGAGTAAGCATCTGTGAATCTTACCTTCAAGAATTCCCAAAGAGAGATGGATGAGATTAAGGCAACAAGATATGTTAAGTATTGGTTATTTAAAAAGAGTATAAGAAGGCTGATTCCAACTGTTATTATAAAAGCACTAAGAAACCTTTGTTTAAGCATCTTTACAACTGAAAGTTAGATTTGTCTCCGAAACGCCTTGATCTTTTTGAAAATTCTTTGAGCGCTTTATCGAAGTGTTGATCATCAAAGTCAGGCCAAAGCACATCAGGGAAATATAGTTCTGAATACGCTAATTGCCACAACAAAAAATTACTTATTCTAAGTTCATTGCCAGTTCTAATGCATAAATCAGGATCTGTAAATTTTGATGTCGATAGAAATTCATCAAAACTTTCCTCAGTAAGTTCTTTATTTGATCCTGAATCGAGATGTTTATTTATTGCGTTGACAATATCCCATCTTCCTCCATAACTTGCAGCAACAACTAAATCCAATTTTTTTCTTTCTGTGTCGCAATAAGTTAATCTTTCTGATTCTTTCATCTGCTCTGTAAGCTCCTGATCAAATTGGGACAAGTCACCTATAAAGCTTAGCTGGACTGAATTTTTAATTAGATTAGGCACCTCTTCATGAAGAGCAGTATTTAATAGCTTCATGAGCAGGTTAACTTCTTCTGATGATCTGCCCCAGTTCTCGCTACTAAAAGCAAATAAAGTGAGTGTAGATAGACCTCTTTGGACAGCATATTCAACTGACTTTCTTGCCCTTTCAACACCTTTTTTATGTCCTGCAACCCCGGGGAGATTTTTCTCTGAAGCCCATCGGTTATTGCCATCCATTATTATGGCAACATGTTTAGGTAAGGTTTCAGTTTGACTACCTTCCATTTTTAAAAATTAGAAGTCTAAGAGATCCTTTTCTTTAGCGTTCAATGCTAAATCTACTTTTTCTACGAAAGTATCCGTTAATTTCTGGATTAATTCTTCTCCTTGTCTTTCTTCATCTTGAGATATCTGCTTCTCTTTAAGGAATTCTTTTAATTGAGAATTACCCTCCCTTCTTACATTTCTTATTGATACTTTTGCATTCTCTGCTTCAGCTTTTGCTTTTTTTATGAAATCCCTTCTGGTTTCTTCTGTAAGATCGGGCAAAATTACCCGAATGGTGTCTCCTGATGTGGCCGGATTTAATCCAAGATCAGATTCAGAGATTGCTTTTTCTATCTGTTGCACGACACCCTTCTCCCATGGAACTATAGCTAAAGTTTTTGCATCTTCTATGCTTATACTAGCTACTTGCACTAGAGGGGTAAGCTTATCGTAATAATCTACCTTAATACTATCGAGTAAGGATGGTGTTGCTCTTCCAGTTCGGATCTTCTTGAATGCTGCGTCTAAAGCATTCAAGCTCCTTTCCATGCCTAACTCGGCATCTTCAACAATTTCGTTTAACATTTATCCTTCGAGCTGAGACATTACTTCACTAGCAAAATCTACTTTTTCCACCTCAATGCCCTCTCCGACTTCATATCTTGTAAAGCTTAAAATACTAGCATTATTATCAGCTAACAGTTTACTTATTTTAACATTTGGGTCTTTGACAAAGTCTTGCTCAGTTAAACTAACTTCAGCTAAAAATTTTGATATCTTACCTTCAATCATTTTTTCAATAATTTCTGGAGGTTTACCAGACTCTTCTGATTGAGCTTTGAATATTTCTCTTTCTTTATCAACTGTCTCTTTTGGTATATCCAAAGGAGAAACTGCCATAGGATCAGTTGCAGCAGCGTGCATAGCAATATCATTTGCAAGAGCTTCGTCTCCACCTTCTAAAGAAACAATACATCCAATTTTATTATTACTATGTAAATAGGAACCACTAATAGAAGATTCATCACTTTTAGCCAGTCTTCTAACAACGATATTCTCACCTAACTTCTGAACCAATTTTTCTCTATTATCTTCTATGCCACTTTCTAAAAGTTGCTCTAATGAATACGATGGATTGTTGGAATATATATCTAGAGTGTCTTTCGCGAAATTTATATATGAGTCATCTCTTGCAACAAAATCAGTTTCGCAATTCACTTCGATCATAAAAAAATCCTTATCTTTATTGGTAATACCAATTAAACCATCCGCAGCTGACCTTCCTGACTTTTTACTTGCTTTTATACCGCTAGTTTTTCTTAACTCTTCTATTGCTAAATCTATGTCTCCGTTTGCTTCTTCCAAAGCTTTTTTACAATCCATTAGACCTAAACCCGTTTTTTCTCTTAATTCTTTAACTTGTGAAGCTGAAATAGCACTCATAATTATTCCTCGTCCTTTACTTCTTTATTATCTTCTTCAGAAGTGTCTAGTTTTGCTCCTTTATCATCTGAGGGTTCTTGTATCTCTTGTGATTCATCAGCAGTTTCTTCATTTGATATTGAATCAGACTCTTCGATATCTTTCTTAGGTGATTCTTCTGTAGTTTCATTAGTATCAACTTTACGAACAATTGAAGGTCCCGATTGAGGTTCATTCTGCTTAAGTCCAGTAGCCGCTTCAGATCCTTTCAAGCAAGCATCTGCAACTGCTTCAGTGAAAAGGGCAATTGATCTTATGGAATCATCATTACCTGGTACCACATAATCAATGCCTTCAGGATTACTATTTGAGTCCACTATAGCCACAATGGGGATACCCATTTTACTTGCCTCAGACACTGCAATAGACTCTCTTTTAACATCGATTATGAATAAAGCGTCCGGTAAGCCGCCCATTTCAGTCACTCCACCAATAGACTTTTCTAGTCTATCGATGTCGCGTTGTATCTTTAAACCTTCTTTTTTAGTGAGCTTGCTGAATGTTCCATCTTCCTTTTGTCTTAAAAGGTTTTCTAGCCTAGTGATAGATGATCTTATAGTTTTATAGTTAGTAAGCATTCCCCCTAACCATCTTTCATTTACGTATGGCATGGAACATCTTATTGCTTCGTTCTTGATGATATCTGTTGCTGTTCTTTTCGTTCCAACGAAAAGAATTTTGTTATTTTTTGCAGCGACTCCCTCAATAAACTTTAGGGCTGGTTTAATCATTTCTACCGAATGCTCTAAGTTAATGATGTGAATCTTATTTCTGACGCCAAAAATGTGTTGATCCATTTTTGGGTTCCAGTATTTAGTTTGATGTCCGAAGTGGACACCTGCTTGTAGCATCTGTTCTAGCGTTATTTCAGCCATTAGCTCTCCTCAATTTATGAAGAACATTACATTCCTCAGGTTATACTTCCATGAACTTACAGAACTTACTAAAGATGAGCAATCCTTAGCACCTTTGATCTGAAACAGTTTCATGTGTTTCGTTATAGGCACTTGCCTTAAGGAGAGCTTTATATCATATTTATACTAAATCAAGAAGAATAAATATCACTCATAGAATAGAGGCCAGGTGACCTTTCAGTTAGCCATGACGCTCCTTTTAAGGCTCCCAAAGCAAATATTGATCTGTCTTCTGCCCTATGAGTAAATTCTATTATCTCCTTATCTAGTGTAATACTAACTGTATGTTCCCCTGGATTATTACCTTCTCTAAAGCTTTCTATCACCACGTTAGCTTCTGGATAAATAGAAATAATTGCTCTTTTTAAATCTAATGCAGTTCCTGAAGGTGAGTCTTTTTTCTCGATATGATGGGTTTCATTTATAGAGAATACATGGTCTTTAGAAAATAGATTTTTCGATGTGTTTAGAATATTCTTTAGTATCGCTATACCAGAGCTTGTATTAGGAGCAAATAAAACCGGGATTTGAGTGCTAGCAACCTCTATTTCTTTGAAATCATCTTCACTAAAGCCAGTTGTTCCTATAAGAATTGGAATTTCCTTTTTCTTAGCAAGCTGTAAAATTTCCATTGAGCTTTTTGGAGAAGAGAAATCGATGATGATATCTGCACTAAGATCTTCAGACATTTTTCCTGTTATTTGGATCCCTGTTTCTTCTATTTCAAGCAACTCTCCAACATCTTTTTCAAAAAAGGTACTATCTGGTGAGCAGCTCCCACCAACTAATTTGAATCGAGAACTTTCTAAAGCATAAGAAGATAAAAGCTTGCCAACTTTACCTGTTATTCCTGAAATAAAAAGATTCTTCAAAATTCTTAATTGCTAGTATCAAAAAAAGATTTTACCTTAGAAAACCACTCATCTCTTAATGGATTCTGCCGAGAATCCTCAGAGATTGAAGCTTGAAATTCTTTGAGAAGTTGTTTTTGATCTTTTGAAAGGTTTTGTGGCGTTTCTATTACGGCCCTGCATAGTAGATCACCAGTTGAGCCTCCTCTAATTGGACTTATGCCTTTACCCCTCAGTCTGAATAGTTTGCCTGTTTGTGTACCCTCAGGTATTTTTATTTTTACTTTACCGTCCAAAGTGGGTATTTGAATTTCGCCACCTAGTGTTGCATCTATAAAGCTTATAGGAGCCTCGCAATAGAGATGTTTGCCATCGCGTTCAAATACATCATGCGGTAAAACTTTAATTTGAACAAATAAATCGCCTGAAGGACCTCCATTTAATCCTGCCTCACCTTCTCCGGAAAGCCTAATTCTGTCTCCTGTATCGACCCCTGCGGGTATTTTTACAGATAAAGTCTTGCGTTTTTCTACCCTACCTTGACCCCCACATGTCTTGCAAGGATGGCTGATAATTTGGCCTGAGCCACCACATTTTCTGCAAGTCTGTGCAACTGAGAAAAAACCTTGTTGCATTCTTACTTGGCCAGTCCCTCCACATGCATCACAAGTCATCAGCTTACTATGCTCTTCTGCCCCTGTTCCTCCACAAGATGAACAAGTATCGAGGCAAGTTATGGCGATCTTTTCTGTCACACCCCTAACTGCATCTTCAAGAGATATTGTCATGGAGTATTGTAGATCTGAACCTTTATTAGATCGCTGTCTACGTCCAAAAGGATCTCCGCCACCAAATATATCACCGAAGATATCGCCAAAAATATCATTGAAGCCTTGAGAGCCGCCGCCTCCAAAGCTAGAGGGATCAACACCATCATGACCAAACTGGTCATATGCATTTCTCTTTGATCCATCTGATAAAACTTCATAGGCCTCTGAAGCTTCTTTAAATTTTTCGGCAGCTGAAGGATCATCGGAGTTCCTATCAGGATGATATTTCATTGCAAGCTTACGATAAGCTTTTTTCAAATCATCATCAGATGCTCCCCTTTGAACACCTAAGACATCATAATAATCCTTTTTAGACATCTAATTAGTGCAGCCTAGCAGGAGGAATTCTTAAGAATTTTGACTTTCTTTTTCTTCGTTTACTTCCTCAAAGTCAGCATCTACGACATCTGAATCAGTATCTTGAACTTCCTGTTCTTGAGATTCTTTACTTTTAGCTTCCTCCTCATACATTCTTTGTGCAAGAGGTGCAGAAGCTTCGGAGAGGGCTTTTACTTTATTATCTATATCTTCTTTATCTTCACCCTTTAGAGCCTCTTCAAGTTCTTGAATTCCATTTTCAATAGCTTCCTTTTCGCTATCTTCAACTTTGTCTTTAGCCTCATCTAAAGTTTTCTTGCAACTATGAACTAGATTTTCGCCTAAATTCTTAGCTTGAACTAACTCCTCAAACTTTTTGTCGTCTTCAGCATGTGCTTCGGCATCTTTCACCATCTGCTCTATTTCTTCATCCGATAATCCACTTGAAGCTTTAATCTCTATAGACTGTTCTTTTCCAGTTGCTTTGTCTTTGGCTGATACATTGAGTATTCCATTTGCATCTAAATCAAAGGATACTTCGATTTGAGGCATTCCTCGTGGAGATGCAGGTATATCTGTTAGATTAAATTGACCAAGTGTTTTATTTTCAGTGGCTTGCTTTCTTTCACCTTGTAACACATGCACAGTGACGGCAGTTTGGTTATCTTCAGCCGTTGAAAAGACTTGTGACTTATTAGTAGGAATCGTCGTATTTTTATCTATCAAAGGCGTCATCACACCTCCCATAGTCTCGATGCCCAAAGTCAGAGGAGTTACATCCAATAAGAGTACATCAGTGACATCTCCAGCTAATACAGCACCCTGAATCGCGGCACCAACAGATACGGCTTCGTCTGGATTAACATCTTTTCTTGCTTCTTTTCCAAAGAAAGCTTTAACTTTTTCTTGTACAAGAGGCATTCTTGTTTGTCCGCCGACCAATATAACTTCGTCAACATCAGAAGCTTTCAGGCCAGCATCTTTAAGAGCAATCTCAGTAGGTTTTATAGTTCTGTCAACTAGGTCTTCAACTAGGGATTCTAATTTTGCTCTAGTTAATTTATGCACAAAATGCTTTGCGCCTGACGAATCAGCTGTTATGTAGGGAAGATTAATTTCAGACTGTTGATTGCTTGAAAGCTCGATTTTAGCTTTTTCCGCAGCCTCTTTTAACCTCTGTAGAGCAGCCGAGTCGTTGTGTAGGTCTAAACCAGACTCCTTCTTAAATTCGTCTGCTAGGTATTCGATTAGGGCAATATCAAAATCTTCACCTCCAAGAAAAGTATCGCCATTAGTCGATAAGACTTCGAATTGATGTTCTCCATCAATTTCTGCGATTTCTATGATAGAAACATCGAATGTTCCGCCACCTAAGTCATACACGGCAATCTTTTGATCCCCTTTGCCTTTATCTAGTCCATAAGCCAGAGCTGCTGCTGTTGGTTCATTTATAATCCTTTTTACTTCTAAGCCAGCTATTTTTCCAGCATCTTTTGTTGCTTGTCTTTGCGAGTCATTAAAATAAGCGGGTACTGTTATAACTGCCTCCTTAATTTCTTGCCCAAGATAATCCTCAGCAGTCTTTTTCATTTTCTTTAAAATCTCAGCAGAAACTTGTTGTGGGGCTAATTTTTTTCCTTCGGCCTCAACCCAAGCATCTCCATTTTCTGCTGCAAGAATTTTGTATGGCACCATATCACTATCTTTTTTAACGACGTCATCATCGTGTTTTCTTCCAATAAGACGCTTTATGGCATATAAAGTATTTTCTGCATTAGTGACAGCCTGGTTTTTAGCTGAATCGCCAACCTTTATTTCATCCCCGTAGGCAACTACCGAAGGAGTAGTTCTTTTACCTTCAGAATTTTCTATTACCTTAGCTTGATCCCCTTCCATGACCGAAACACACGAATTTGTTGTTCCTAAGTCTATACCAATTACTTTAGCCATTTTTTTTCACTCCAATTAAGTTCTAATTCATAACATGGGGCTTATGCATACTATTTCAAGTTTTTTTATGATTTTTCTTGAGATTTCTTTGAAACTACGACTTTTGCAGGCCTGAGTGTTCTATCCATTATTGTGTAGCCCTTTTGCACAACATCAATAATCGTATTAGTATCGAGGGAATCGTCTTCTATTAATGAAATTGCTTCATGTTTCTCAGGATCAAAATTTTTGTTGCTAGTATCAATAACCTCAATACTTGATGAATTTAAAGAGCCTTCTAGACTCTTAAGTGTCAATTCAAGACCTTCTTTTACTGAGAGAAATTGTTCTTCCTCGCCACATGATTCTATTGCTCTTTCTAGATTATCTGCAACAGATAAGAAATCTTTAGCTAATGACTCTACCCCGAATAACCTTGCTTTTGTTACTTCCTGTGCGGCTATTCTTCTTACATTTTGAACTTCTGCCTTCGCTCGAAGGAGCTGATCTTCTAAATCTTTGATTATTTCTTCTTGCGAAATCTCTTCTTGTTCCTCAATGGAGTCATTTTCTTCAATATCTAGAGAAACTTCTTCTTTTGCCGTATTTTCTTCTTTTTCTTGATTTTGTTCTTTAGTATCTTTGTTCAATGTTTTCTCCGTTCAAACCCTATATGGGGCTTAAAGCAGCCTATTCAAGTATTTTTATTTTTTGATAGGTTTTACATACAAAACCATACTATGATCTATAATTTCGTAACCATGCTCTGTAGCTAGTATCTTTTGCCTCTCTTCTATGACATCATCTGTAAACTCAATTACATCTCCTGTATCAAGGCAAACCATGTGATCATGGTGATCAGATGGGGTTAATTCATAAACTGCATGGCCTTCTTCAAAGTTATGTCTTATACAAATACCAGCTTGCTCAAATTGAGTTAGAACTCTGTAAACGGTAGCTAACCCAACCTCTTCACCTGCATCAATAAGTTTCCTATAAATATCTTCTGCACTCAGGTGAGCTTGATCTTCTTCTAAGAGCTCAAGTATCCTTAACCTCGGAAGAGTTACTTTTAAACCAGCTTTTTTTAATTCTGCATCATCTGTCAATTTGAGTACCTTTAAATAATTAAGAATAATTAAAAGTTAATATTATAATGGTCTAAAACCCATAATAGAAAATTAATGAACACAAAATTGAAAGTAAGCACTTTATTGCTAATTGCTCTTTTTCTTACAAATTGCAGCATACCTAGAATTTTTCAAGTTGTGGTGAGCCAAGGCAACTTAGTTGATCAAGAAATGTTAGATAAACTTGAGGTAGGAATGACAGAATCTCAAGTTAAATTCGTTATGGGAACTCCTTTAATATCTGACACTTTTTATCCTAATAGATGGGATTACTTCACATCAGTAACACAGGGTGAGATTACTTATACTAACCAAAAAATTACTTTATTCTTCGAAGACAATAAGTTGTTAAAATGGGAAGGAGGAATAGATATTCCCAAATGAATTAAATAAAAAAGTAGAGAAAGACACAACCAACCATTACAGGCGAAATATAACGAATACTTAAGTACCAAAATTTAAAAATTAAATTTTCTTCAATATCAAGCTCTTCCAAAACATTCTCTTTCTTCATTACCCAGCCAACAAAAATAGCTATAAATATTCCACCTAAAGGAAGCATGATCTGATTAGTTAAAAAGTCTGTGGCATCAAAAAAGTTTTTTCCGAAAATTGTAAATTCGGAAAGTAAATTGAAAGATAAGGCACTAAATAATCCTAGAAACCATGCGATAAATCCTAACAAAAGAGTTGCTGTAAATCTTTTAATTTTAAGAGATTCAATCAACCAAGCTACACCGGGCTCAATCAGAGAGATTGATGAACTTAACGCCGCAATGCTCAATAAAACAAAGAATAAGGTGCCGAAGAACACTCCTAAGGGCATGGAGCTAAATGCAATGGGTAATGTAACAAAAACAAGACCTGGGCCCTCAGATGCGGCTAAACCATTTGCAAAAACAATTGGGAATATAGCTATTCCCGCTAATAAGGCTACTCCTGTGTCTAAAGCAGCTACAGAAATTGCTGTTTTAACGATATTTTGACTTGCTGGCATATAGGCTCCGTAAGCCATAATCGCTCCCATGCCTAAACTCAGAGTAAAGAAAGCCTGTCCCAATGCCTCCAGCATAACTTCAGGAGTAATTTTACTAAAGTCAGGTTGAAATAAGTAAATTAAACCCTCTACAAAAGCTCCAGATTGAGTTGCATAGATACATAAAAGTATAACTAATACGAACAACATAGGCATCAGAGTATTTATCCATTTTTCGAGACCCTCTAAGATCCCCCTTGCAACTACAAATACCGTGACAGATAAAAATAGTGTGTGCCAAAAAATTAAAGAAGTTGGGCTGGCGAGTAATGAATTGAAACTTTGCGTAGAACTCTCAGCGGTTATGTTTTGAAATCCATTAAAAACATAAGAAAGTGCCCAGCCAGCGGCAACACTGTAAAACGATAAAATCAATAATCCAGCTACAGCGCCAGTCGCGCCTAGTAAAGTCCATGCACTATTGGTATTTGCTTCAAAAGCTAAGGCTTTCATGGTGTTGGCAGGACTGCTTCTCCCTCTTCTACCAATCATAATCTCACCTAACATTATCGGTAACCCAATAATTGCTATGCAAGCCAAATATATAAGTACAAAAGCACCTCCCCCATTATCTCCTGCCATGTAAGGAAATTTCCAGATGTTTCCTAAACCAACTGCTGAACCTGTTGCGGCTAATATGAATGTCCAACGGCTAGACCATGTTCCATGGATAGACTTTCTTTCGTGTGACATATTAATTATAGATTTTTAATGGGTAAGTGTAAGGATTAACCCAATAAGTTAAGATTAACACAAGACAAATACACAAGATAATGCTTATTTTATCGAATAAATTGTTATAAGAATCGTCAAATAAAGAGATCATCGAATTTATAATTTTTAAATGTCGAATACCAAAAGTAAAGACTAGCATCAAAAGTATTCCCCATGCAGGATTGATAAAAATTGAAAAAAAAGCCCCTGTGACTGCTACAGCTAAAGGTATCAAAGAAATTACAGTAATCCTTATCTTATAGTGACTATTATCATAATCACGAAACGACCATATACTTCCACAAAGAAAGAACAGAAGAACAGAAAAATAAATTTGAGCTAAATGAGCCATAATGTATGCGGTTTTGTCATCAGTAAACCATAAAGAAGAGGTTAGCAATATTAGTGGCCCAACAGAGGTATAAGCAATTCCCCGGATTGACCTAAATAAAACATCATCATCTTTCATGTCTGATACAATTTTATAACAAAGTTGAGATTCGAACTGTGGCAAAAAAAAATAAAAAAAATGGAAATACAATTTCTGAAAACAGAAAAGCAAGGTTTGACTTTGAGATTTCTAAAAAGTATGAAGCTGGTCTATCTCTTTTAGGCTGGGAAACAAAAAGTATAAGAGAGAATAATGCTCAAATTGCAGAAGCTTACACTCTCCTCAAGGAGAGCGAAGCTTATCTAATAGGAAGTTACATTAATCCTTTGAAGAATAGTAATCAGGAGATGGATCCAACTAGATCACGAAAACTGCTCCTAAATAGAAAGGAATTAAATGAAATAATCAAATCTACCTCTCAGAAAGGAAATACTTGTATACCAACCAAACTATATTGGAAAAATGGTCTTATAAAATGTGAAATTGCACTTGCAATAGGTAAGAAATCTCAAGATAAAAGAAATACGATTAAATCGAGAGATTGGGAACGTCAAAAAGCTCAAGAATTAAGAGAAAGAAACAAAAATTAGTTAAGTTTCATCAGGAAAGGTATAATCACGCAGCTTTTTTGGGGGCGAACTGGCTTCGACAGTAGATATAAAACCTCAAGTGCATGTCGAGAAGGTAATAATTCTCGTTAAAAAATTATTGCAAACTTGTTAGTTGGCGAAAACGCAGACTACGCTCTAGCCGCTTAATTGGCTAGCTGTCTTTGGTAACGTGCTCGTGCGCCTCCACAGACAGTCGATTTCACGAGATGCTGAAGTTACTCTTCTCATTAGTAATTTCTTAAGAATAAATTGAGATCGTCTTTTAATCCCTGTTTATCGGGTGTCTAAAGATTAAATTAATAGATAAAACTAAACATGTAGATCTTGTGGCAGAGTACTAGTGGACGCGGGTTCAATTCCCGCCGCCTCCACCAAAAGTGTTACCATTTATCTCGAGAGGTATTGAATGTCTAAAATTAATAAACAAGATGGTCCTGTAGCAGTAACAGGTGCTAGCGGTTATATCGGGTCTAGGATAGTAGAGGACTTATTAGGTCAAGGTTACGAGGTGCATGCCTGCGTGAGAGACGCTAATAATGGCAAAAAGGTAGATCATTTAATTAAGTTAGGCAACGATGCCCAAAATGGCGATGTTAAATTATTTGAAGGAGACCTCTTCGAGAAAGGAAGTTATGATGATGCTTTTTCAGGCTGTATTTCAGTTATTCATGCCGGTGCGACAGTAGGATTCAATAGAGAAACACCTCAAGAAGTATATGATGGTTGCTTCACAGAAAATGAACATTTAGTAGAATCAGTAAAAAAGTCTGGGAGTGTTAAGCGTTTGGTATTTACCAGCTCTTTTGCTGCTATAGCTCATCCAAGACCCGAAGGTTATATATTTACAGAAGAGGATTGGTGCGGAGATAACGTTGAGGCATATAAAGGTGCTTGGACTGAAGAAAATATTTCTAAAAATAGAGACATCGCCTATGCAATGGCTAAAGCCAATACAGAAAAGATGATATATAAAAAAGCTGAAGATGATGGAAATTTTGAAGCAATATCAATCAACCCTTTACATGTCATAGGACCATTGATGACGGAAAATCACAACCAGTTCTTTAGTTGGCAATTTTTTATTTGGCAATTATTAAAAGGAAATAATTTTGGACATTGGGATGGCAAGCAAATTCGTGGAGATAGAATGCTATGGAACATGGTAGATGTGAGAGATGTGGCCAAAGCTCATAGACTGGCCGCTGAAAGTAATATTGCCAAAAATGGATCTAGGTACATACTGTCAGCAACCGATTGTTCGGGTGAAAAGTTTACCTGGCAGCTACAAGCAAAACTAATGGAATTATTTCCTGACATAGAAAATATTGGTGGAGAAAAGATGGATAATGGCAAACCGATGAAGTATACCTATGATTCACCAAGATCTTATTGTACAAAAGCTATAGATGAATTAGGGCTTTCGACTTATTCTATTGAAGATACATTAAAAGATACCGGTAATTCTTATATTAAAATAGGACTGCTTTAAGGTCTGCCTGCTCCAGGTACATCAACTTTTACTATTTCTATCTTTCCTGATTTTTCTCTAAGAGCGGCATCGGGATCTACACCTGAACCATTTGAGGTGCAAATGAACAACGTTTTTCCATCCTCTCCCCCAAGCATGCAAGCAAATGCGTTAGTTTCAACAGGAATTCTTTCAGAGATATTGCCTCCCTCGTGTACTCTAATAACTTCTGCACTTGATGGGGAAGCGACCCATATTGCTCCCTCCTCATCTAAACACATTCCATCGGGTAATGGCACTAACCCCTCCTCTGAATTTTCCTTAAGATCTGCCCAAATTCTGCGATTAGTTAGGCTACCGTCATTTGCCTTATCGAAAGCAGTTAGTCTAGCTGCGTAAGTCTCACCTACTATCAGAGTTTTATCATCAGAAGTAATGACCGTACCATTTGGAAAAAGTAAGTCATCTGCCGCGATAACTGGATCTTCACCTGGCTTCACAAGTATCAAATTCGTAGGCTTAATTTCTTCTCCTGCATAAGTATTAAATCCAAAATTTCCGATATATGCATTTCCAAAGTGATCCACTACCATGTCATTACAATGAAAACCTGCAAGTTCAGACAGGTCAGCTTCCTCTTTTATGCTGTCATCTTTGAAACTAAGTAACTTCCTGTCTTTCATTGAAACAATTAGCATGGTTCCATCTGGCATCCAGCCCAGCCCTGAAGGTTGATTAGGAACTTCAACTATTACTTCATAATTTCCTTTTAGATCTAAAGAATAGACCTTGTGACTATAAAAATCAGAGAAATAAAATTTATTGGCATACCATCTTGGACCTTCGCCAAAGGTCAGGCCATCCATTAGTGTTTTCAGTTTTCTTTTCATCCTTCTATCCTCTGATTATGAGTATATTTCCTCCACAAGACTCATCACATCTTCAACTTCGATGTTCTTCATATCATCTCGTACGATAATCTTAGCTTTATCAGACCAAGGCTTCCAATTAATTGGATTACTTGGTCCAAATAAAGTTATAGACTCTTTATTCACTGAAGCAGCTATGTGAGATGCCACAGAATCTAAGCCAATAAAAAATTTAGCGCCCTTAATGAGAGCAGCTAGACCTAAAAGGCTTGTTTTGCCAGCAAGATTAAATACTTTATTCTCAACCTTATCAGTACTCTCTAATATTTCGCTCACATAATTCGTCTCTTCTTGATCCGGGCCAGAAGTGACAACAACTGAAAAGTTTTTTTTAACTAATAGATTAATTAGCTCAGCAAATTTTTCTTTATCCCACAATTTTTTTTCTCGTCTTGAAGTAGGATGAATGACGCAATAAAAGTTGTCTTGATTTAGATGCGGAAAACTATCGGATAGAGCTTTATATTCTATTTCTAAATGAGTTGGATCTAAAACTAAATCCTCTTTAAAGATCTGTAATCCTAAACTCTCTAGAGCTAAGAGATTTCTTTGAACAATGTGATTCTCCAAAGCTTCAGGAAATATTGTTGAAAAAGATTTGGTCCATAGTTTTTTTCTTCTTTTTTTATCATCTACCGCTGCTTTCATTGCTTTACCTATAGCCCAACTAATAGGAACAGCTCTCCATTGCGTAGTTAAAAAGAAAGCATATTTGTATTTTTTTGATCTAACTTTAGCCCACAACATGATCTCTTTCTTTAACCTAGAAAAGAAATTTTCTTTAGACGCATTATCTATTTCTATAATTTCCGCAATATTTCTCTCTTGCTCTAAAATAGAGCCTGTACCCTTATATACAAGAAGATCTATTTCGCCATTAGGATCATTTAGCTTGATATTATCAATCATGGGCTTTGTTAGCAGAACATCGCCATGAAATCTCAGTATTACAATTAAATACTTATTGGACATATAAGACATTGTTACTTGACACTTTGCTTTTCAGAATGCATTATGCGCGCCTCTCAGTGATATACAAGATTTATGGCAAATATTAAATCAGCAATAAAAAGAGCAAGGCAAAATGTAAAAAGAAATGCTCTCAAAAGCTCCCAAAGAGCATCTACCAGAACAGCTGTAAAGTCTGTACTAAGCGCTATTGAAGCAAACGATAAAGAAATGGCAAAAAGTGCATTGGCTGGAGCAGAAAAGATACTTGATTCAATGGCTGGTAAAAAAGTGATCACAAAAAATAAAGCTTCTAGGACTAAATCTAGATTATCAAAAAAAGTTAAGGCCCTTTAACTTAAAACCAAGTTATTACGATGGATTACCTCTTCTTGTGTGAGATAGCCTAGTGTAGAAGATATTTCTTCAGAATTGAGGCCTTTAATCGCCTTAACCTCTTCATTATTAAAATTAATTAGTCCAGTAGCAATTTCATTTCCTCTTTTATCTGTGCATCTTACTAAGTCACCTTTATTAAAACTACCTACAACATCAGTGATGCCAACAGACAGAAGACTTTTGCCTTTTCTTAATAAGGCTTCAGTTGCTCCATCATCCAATTTTATAGTGCCTGAAACAGAGCCAAATGAAGAAATCCAAAGCTTTCTAGATGATAAAGTAGATTTGTTTGTAGTTATAAGAGTCCCAACCTCTTCACCACTATAAATCTTCAACAAAGTATTATCTTTTAATCCACTTGCTACCCATGTAGCTGCTCCAGAGTTTAGAGAGGTCCTGGCAGCTTCGATTTTTGTTTTCATCCCACCTCGACCTAAAAGGCCTGAAGAACTCTCTAATTGTTGAGATAGATCGATATTTTTATCATCTAAGTTTATTGAATCCAATAATTTAGCTTCTCTATTCTTTGATGGATCATCATTAAAAATTCCATCTTGATCGGTCAACATTACGAATCTATCAGCTCTGATCAATCCAGCTAGAGCAGCACCCAATCTATCATTATCACCAAAAGAAATCTCTTCTGTAGCAACGCAATCATTCTCATTAACAATAGGAATGATTCCGAGTTCCAAGAGTGCTTCTATGGTATTTTTGGCATTCAAATACCGAGTTCTATTTGCAATATCATCATGTGTAATGAGTACTTGACCAGTAGTGTATCCAAGCTTTTCAAAGGTTTTTTGGTAAATTTCTGAGATACCTCTTTGACCAACTGCAGCACAAGCCTGAAGCATTGCGAGCTGATCGGGTCTTTTTTCTAAACCTAAATCATTCATACCTTTAGCAATAGCTCCAGACGAAATAAT
This sequence comes from uncultured SAR86 cluster bacterium, assembly GCA_902611645.1. GTDB lineage: Bacteria > Pseudomonadota > Gammaproteobacteria > Magnimaribacterales > Magnimaribacteraceae > Magnimaribacter. Next base: position 85,823 of record CACMAF010000003.1, read on the forward strand.
GATAACTTCTTGCCTATTCTTTTTTAAAAAATCTATTTGAGAAGCTAATTGAGATATAAAGTCTGTATTTAAACCTTCATGATTGCCTGATACCAGACTACTTCCTGCCTTTATTACCCACTTATCATCTTTGTTCATTAGAAGTCTCCATGAATTCTCCAATATCTCGCATAAGCTGTTGCGTGCCTTCTTTTTTTGCAGCTGAAATACAGTATATATTTAAATTGTCCTTATACTGATTTTCTAACTCTGATTTTAATTCTTCAATTTTGTCTTCACTGATTAGATCAATCTTGTTTAAAGCCAACCATTTAACTTTATTTATTAACATCGGATCAAAATTAATTATTTCTGTTGAAAGCTCTTTTATCTCCTCTATTATTTCGTCAGATCCTTTTTCATATACATCAACTATCTGCACAATAACTTTAGTCCTAGACAAGTGTTTTAAGAACTGAATCCCTAGACCAACTCCTTCAGATGCACCTGCTATTAATCCAGGAATATCGGAGATAACAAAACTAGAGTTTTCTGAGTAATCTACTACACCTAAACTGGGATGAAGTGTGGTGAAAGCATAATCTGCAACTTTCGGTTTTGCACTAGAAACTGCCCTTACAAGTGATGATTTGCCAGCATTTGGTTTTCCAAGTAATCCTATATCTGCCAGTAGTCTGAGCTCTAATCTTAATGAAAGACTTTCTCCTAAATTACCTTCAGTAAATTTTGTAGGAGATCTATTTGTTGAGCTCTTATATCGTAAATTTCCTAAGCCTCCTTTTCCACCTTTGCAAATCAGAAGCTCATCTTGATTATTAACTAAATCTACTAAAGGATTTTCTGTTTCTAGATCATACAAAAGAGTGCCGCATGGAACTTCTATAACAAAATCTTTTCCATCTGATCCAGTTTTATTTTGACTCCCCCCCCTTTTACCATTTTCAGCTTCAAATTTTCTTTGAAACCTAAACTTTGATAGGGTGTTGAGACTATTGACGGCTCTGATGATTATACTTCCTCCGTTCCCGCCATCACCGCCGTCAGGTCCACCTTTAGGAATATTTTTAAGACGTCGAAAACTAGCAAGACCATTTCCGCCATCACCAGCCTTCACATCAATAGTGACTTCGTCAATGAACTTCATTGATTTATTGAATTGGAAAATTAAGAGGTGATTTTATAAGTTAAACAGGATCTACGTCTACAAACTGCCTTAACTTAGGACCTTTTTTGACAAAAGAGACCCTGCCGTCGACCTTCGAAAAAAGAGTATGGTCTTTGCCACAACCAACATTCTTCCCTGGGTGAAATTTTGTACCTCTTTGTCTGACTATAATTGAACCAGCAGTAATTAATTCACCACCATAGCTCTTAACTCCAAGTCTCTTAGACTGGGAATCTCTTCCGTTTCTGCTGCTTCCGCCAGCTTTCTTATGTGCCATCTTCCTCTCTCAATTATGAACTTATAGACTCTATATGAATTTCACTAAATTTTTGCCTATGACCATATGTTCTTCTATAGTTTTGCCTTCTTTTCATCTTAAAAACACGAATTTTGTCGTGTTTACCGTTGGAAACTAATTTAGCAGTTACTTTCGCATTAACAAGGTAAGGATTGCCAATCTTAGATTCACTTCCATTTGATATCATGAGAACTTTGTCAAATTCAACGATCGAACCTTCTTCAGCAGATAAAAGTTCTACTTTAAGACTTTCGCCCTCTGAAACTGTGTGTTGCTTTCCCCCGCATTCTATTACGGCAAACATATTCATCTCCTTAGAGGAATTAAAGGATGTGAACTATACGAAAAAGATGAAGTATTCGCAATATAATTCCTCGATTAAACTTACTTAATTTAAAATACAAACATTAATGGAATTATTATATAAAAAGATCATATACGATGAATTGGAGAAACTTGAAATTACTCTAAGTGAATCTATAAACTCTGATATTGAATTAGCCACAGAGGTTTCCGGCCATATTGTTAACTCTGGAGGAAAAAGAATAAGACCCGCAATATGTATTTTAGTCGCCAAAACCTTAGGGTATTCTGATTTGGATCTTATTCAACTTGCAAGCTCCATTGAACTCCTTCACACGGCCACCCTAATACATGATGATGTGGTCGATAAAAGCCTTGTTAGAAGAGGTAAAGAGAGTATTCAAGCTAAATGGGATGATGCTCATGGGGTATTAGTTGGAGACTTTGTATATTCCAAAGCTTTTCAATTGATGGCTAGTTTTGACAATCCAAATATTATAAGAGAATTGGCCAATGCGACTAATAAAATCTCAGAAGGTGAAGTTTTACAACTCTCTATGAAAAGGCAATCCAATCTTTCAGAAGAAGATTATTTCAATATTATTGACAGAAAGACAGCAGAACTATTTAAGGTATCTGCAGTGACTGCAGGTATTTTGTGTGAATGTGAAAAACCGGAGCTTGAAAGTCTAAATAATTTTGCCACTTCATTAGGTTTAGCCTTTCAAATACAAGATGATACTCTTGATTATTATGGACAGGAAAATCTGACTGGAAAAAAAGTTGGAAAAGATTATGAAGAAGGAAAATTTACTCTACCTATTATTTTGTCTCTAAAGACAATGAATCAAACAAACAAATCTAAATTATTATCACTCTTTGAAACCAGTAAAATTGAAGACTTTGCTGAGGTACTCTCTCTAATGGAGACTGAAAAGACTCTTGAGCAACTACAAACTATATTCACTCATTATTCTAATGAATGCATAAATGAGTTAGAAAAATTACCTCACAATCAATACAGAGATGCCCTTAAAGATATAGTTAGAAATCTTGGTTCTAGATTAACTTAATTTTTTGTTGTCAATTTTAATGTATCATTAATCTATTACTTGGAAGATAAATGTCTTTTTCACCTAAAAATAGTTATAACAAGGAAGAAATACTTGATTGCGCACAAGGCAACTTATTTGGAGAGGAAAATGGTCGCCTACCTACCCCAAATATGCTCATGTTTGATCGTATTACTGAGATTAATGTAGACGGAGGTAAATTTTCAAAAGGCCAAATCATTGCTGAGTTAGACATAAATCCAGATTTGTGGTTTTTTGATTGTCATTTCAAAGGTGATCCTGTGATGCCTGGATGTTTAGGATTAGATGCAATGTGGCAACTGGTTGGATTTTATTTATGTTGGATGGATAATCCTGGCAGAGGTAGAGCATTAGGCGCTTCCGAAGTAAAATTTTTTGGGCAAGTTCTACCCTCATCCAAACTTGTAACTCTTAAAATTGATATGAAAAGGATTCTTAATCTTAATTTAACAGTAGGGATTGGTGATGGATCTATGCTTGTAGATGGTAGAGAAATTTATAGTGCCAAGGGCCTAAAAGTTGGTCTTTTCCAAGATACATCAAGTTTTTAAATGCGTGAAGTAGTAATAACAGGAATAGGTATTATATCGAGCTTAGGAAATAATATATCTGAAGTTACAAATTCTCTGAGAAATTTAAAATCAGGTATCTCTAAAAATAAAGTTAATAAGGAGCTTGGTCTAAGAAGCCATGTGTCAGGCTCTATTCAAAACTTAGAGCCAAAAGAACTTATAGATAGGAAACTATATAGATTCATGGGGGACGCTGCAGCATATGCATACTTGAGCACAGAAGAAGCCATAAAGGATGCATCTTTAAATGATTCTGAATTATCTAATCAAAAGACTGGTTTAATTATGGGCTCTGGAGGAGCCTCTACAGAGGATCAAATAGATTCTGCTGATATCCTCAGAGCAAAAGGTTTAAAAAGAATTGGTCCATACAGGGTTACTAAAGCTATGGGTAGTACTGTTTCAGCGTGTCTTGCAACCTCCTTCGGTATCAAAGGCATAAATTATTCTATTTCATCTGCTTGTGCTACAAGTGCTCACTGCATCGGGTCAGGAATGGAGCAAATTCAATTAGGTAAACAAGATATTGTAATTGCTGGAGGTGGGGAAGCTGAGCATTGGGGTATGACAAGTTTATTTGACGCAATGGGAGCATTATCTACTAAGTACAATGAAGAACCTGAAAAGGCCTCTAGAGCTTACGATAAAGATAGAGATGGATTTGTAATCGCTGGAGGAGCAGGATCGATGATCCTAGAAGAAAAGCAACATGCAATTGAAAGAGGAGCAAAAATATATGCCCAACTGACTGGTTATGCTGCTACATCAGATGGACTAGATATGGTTAGTCCTTCTGGAGAGGGTGGAGAGAGATGTATGCAAATTGCCTGGGAAATGAGTGGCAATACAAATATTGACTATATCAATGCTCATGGCACAAGTACTCCGGCCGGAGATATCACAGAATTAAATGCAATTAAAAATGTTTTTGGTGATAAGGTTCCCTGTATAAGTTCCACAAAGTCTCTTTCAGGTCACTCATTAGGTGCAGCAGGTGTTCAAGAAGCTATCTATGGCTTAATTATGATGGATGAAGGTTTTATAGCTGGTTCTGCAAATATTGAAAACATTGATGAAGGTGCAGAACCTTTTCCAATAGTAAGAGAAAATGTCTCTACAGAATTACAGAGTTTTTTGAGCAACAGTTTTGGTTTTGGTGGTACTAATGCAAGTCTTATATTCGAAAAAATTTAGAATGGAATGTCGTCATCCGTTATTCCACTATCAGGCAAATTCTGAGAACTTATATCTTGATTAATATCATCATAAGAAGAATTGTCTGACGAAGAACTACCCCTACTGTCCAAAAATTGCATATCTCTACCTATAACTTCTGTAGTGTATCTTGTCTGACCATCCTGTTCCCATTTACGAGTTTGAAGTTGCCCTTCTATGTAAACCTTAGATCCTTTTTTCAAATATTCTCCAGCAATTTCTGCCAGCCTTCTCCAAAGCACCACTCTATGCCATTCAGTTTTTTCCTGGTCTGAACCTGTATCTTTATCTTTCCAAGATTCAGACGTAGCCAAACTTAATGTTGTGACAGCTGCCCCTCCAGCTGTATATTTTACTTCAGGATCTTGTCCTAAGTTACCCACTAAAATAACTTTATTTATTCCACTTCTAGCCATATATATATTTTAATTTTAGTTAATATTACTAACTCCGATTATAATAACTTTTCTAAACATAAGTTCCAAAACATTATTTTTTTTAATGAAAGACATCAAAGTAAGGGGTGCAAGACAGCATAATCTAAAGAATATAGATATAGACATACCCAGAGATAAACTTGTTGTCATTACTGGGTTATCCGGGTCAGGCAAATCTAGTCTAGCATTTGATACTCTTTACGCAGAGGGACAAAGAAGATACGTAGAATCTTTGTCGGCATATGCAAGACAATTTCTATCTATGATGGAAAAACCAGATGTAGACCACATAGAAGGTCTATCTCCTGCTATTTCAATTGAGCAAAAGACAACTTCTCATAATCCTAGATCGACTGTTGGAACCGTCACAGAAATTTATGATTATTTGAGACTTCTATTTGCAAGAGCAGGTACACCAATGTGTCCTGATCATAATGTCTCGTTAGAGGGTCAAACTTCCAATCAAATCTGCGACAAAATCTTAGAACTACCAAAAGATACTAAACTTATGATACTAGCTCCTCTTATCAAAGAACAGAAAGGCGAACACTTACATATTTTTGAAGAACTCAAAATGCAAGGTTACGTGAGGATGAGAGTAAATGGGATTACTGTTGATGTAGAAGATAATCCCAAATTAAATAAAAATAAAAAACATTCTATAGAGGCAGTTATTGATAGATTAGTTCTACCAAAAGAGAATGATGATAACTTTCAATTAAGGCTCGCTGAATCAGTGGAAAATGCTCTTAATTTAGGTGATGGAAATCTAATTGTTTACTTGATTGATTCAAATGAAGATATTACCTATAGTTCAAAAATGGCGTGCCCAGTCTGCGGCTATAGCATTCCTGAATTGGAACCTAGACTTTTTACATTCAATAATCCGGCAGGTGCTTGCGCAGATTGTGAAGGATTAGGTGTTAAACAGTATGTTGATGTCTCGAAAGTAATTCATGAACCGACTGCTAGTTTAAGTGAAGGAGCAATAGTTGGTTGGGATATCAGTCATAGATATCATTATCACTTGATCAAATGTTTATCCAAAGAGTATGATTTTTCATTAGAAACTCCTTATCAAGATCTTGGAAGTGATGTGCAAGATCTTCTTCTTAACGGAAGTAAAGGTAATCCCGTAAATTTCAGCTGGAGAAATAAGAGAGGTAGTCTTGTTGAAAGGATTTTCCCTTTTGAAGGAATACTTAATAATATTGAAAGGCGTTACAAAGAAACCGAGTCTAGCTGGAGTAGAGATAATTTATCAAAACTTATATCTCTATCAACTTGTAAAAGTTGTAATGGCACAAGATTAAGGAAAGAAGCAAGAAATGTTTTTGTTGAAGAAGTAAACCTTCCTCAAATTACTTCATATACCATTGATGAAGCGTTTAAATTCTTTTCAGACTTAAATTTAAAGGGTTCAAAAAAGGAAATCGCGGACAGAATAATCAAAGAGGTTAACGAAAGATTGGAGTTCCTGATTGATGTTGGTCTCAATTACTTAACTCTTGACAGAAGTGCTGAAAGCTTAAGCGGAGGAGAAGCACAAAGGATAAGACTTGCAAGTCAAATAGGTGCAGGTTTAGTCGGAGTAACATATATCTTAGACGAACCGTCTATAGGTCTCCATCAGAGAGATAATGAAAAACTTTTAAAGACACTTAAAAAGTTAAGAGACCTCGGAAATACTGTCATAGTTGTAGAGCATGATAATGAAACCATGTACGCCTCTGATCATGTAGTAGATATAGGTCCAGGTGCAGGTGTTCATGGTGGAAGAATATGTGCTGAGGGTACTGCCCTAGAAATTTCCAAGTCAAAAGACTCTATAACAGGTCAATTTTTATCTGGAACTAGAAAAATTAAAATACCAAAGAAAAGAAAGAAACCTGATCCAAAACGAATTGTGAAACTATCAGGTGCAGATGGCCATAATCTCAAATCACTTAACTTAGATCTTCCTTTAGATTTATTTGTTTGCGTTACGGGAGTCTCAGGTTCTGGAAAATCCACTCTCATAAATCAAACTTTGTTACCTGCTATTTCAAATGAAATATCAAAGGCCGAAAAAAAAGATGCTAAACCATTTAAAAAGCTCTCAGGAATAAATGACATAGATAAAATAATAGAGATAAGCCAAAGTCCCATAGGCCGTACACCTAGATCAAATCCGGCTACATACACAGGTCTTTTCACTCCTTTAAGAGAGCTATTTGCAGGAACGCAAGAAGCAAGATCAAGAGGTTATAAAATAGGACGATTTAGTTTTAATGTTAAAGGGGGTAGATGTGAAGCTTGTCAGGGAGACGGTGTCATAAAGGTAGAGATGCATTTCCTACCAGATGTCTATGTTAAGTGTGATGTATGTAATGGACAAAGATATAATAGAGAAACCTTAGATATTAAGTATAAAGGGAAAAATATCTATGAAGTCTTAGATATGACTGTTGAGGATTCTCTAGAGTTCTTTGATTCTATTCCAGCTATCAAAAGAAAATTAGAAACATTGATGGATGTTGGACTGGGTTACGTAAAATTAGGCCAACAAGCTACGACGTTATCAGGAGGTGAAGCTCAGAGAGTTAAACTTGCTAAAGAACTCTCAAAAAGTGCATTGAATCATACCCTCTATATACTTGACGAACCTACTACGGGGCTTCATATGCATGATGTCCAACTACTATTAAAAGTACTTATAAGACTCAGAGATAATGGAAATACAGTCATTGTAATAGAACACAATATGGATGTTATAAAAACAAGCGACTGGGTTATAGATCTAGGTCCAGAAGGAGGCTCAAACGGAGGAGAAATTATAGCTACCGGTTCTCCTGAGGAGATAATGAAAATAAAAGCCTCTCACACTGGAAAGCACCTTAAAAAAGAACTTTAGTCTTAAACTGTCTCTTCTGCTAGAGACTCAATTTCGTCAGAATCTGTAACATCTTCTTTTACAAATTCAATTTGAGCAGCTGGGGCTTTGTCTCCTGGTCTAAAACCTCTTTTAATGACTCTTAAATAACCTCCAGGTCGATCTTTATAGCGTGGACCAAGCTCATCAAAAAGTTTTGCCACTGCTTCTTTTGATTGCAATCTCGAAAAAGCAAGCCTTTGATTGGCAACTGTATTCTTCTTGGCAAGAGTAACCAACGGTTCTAGAAAACCTCTAATTTCTTTGGCTTTTGCAACGGTAGTCTTTACAGACTCGTGTTCAATAATAGCAATGGCGAGACCCTTCTTTAGGGAGACTCTTTGAGGGCTATTTCTATTTAGCTTTCTTCCAGATTTCCTGTGTCTCATTTCTTTCTCTTAATTATTTTCGGGTGGCCAGTTATCGAGAATTAAACCTAACGAAAGACCTCTAGACAAGAGAACTTCCTTAATTTCATTTAAGGATTTCTTTCCTAAGTTTGGAGTCCTCAATAGATCTGATTCCATTCTGGTAACTAAATCACCTATGTAATGTATATTCTCTGCTTTCAAGCAATTTGCAGACCTGACTGTGAGTTCTAGTTCGTCTACTGGTCTTAACATAATAGGATCTATCTTCGCTTCCTCTTTTTCTTCAATAACCTCTTCTAATCTTCCAAGTTCAGCAAAAGCGGATAATTGATGTTGGAGAATAGTTGCCGATATTCTTAAAATCTCTTCAGCTTCCAAAGTACCATCTGTATCAATATCTACTGTAAGCCTATCTAAATTAGTTCTTTGCTCAACCCTAGCATTATCCACCTGGTATGTGACTCTTTTAATAGGTGAATAAGTTGCATCTAATCTTAGAAGTCCGGTTTCTTGACCTTCATCTTCATCAAGAGGTCGAACAGGCACAAAGCCTCGACCTCTTGTCACTTTCATTGTCATATTTATGGAGCCTTCCTCATTCAAAGTAGCAATATGATGATCTGGATTGATGACTTCTACTCCTGTTGATAGTTCTATATCGGCTGCAGTTACAACTCCACTTCCAGATTTTGATAGAGATAGTTCAGCATCTTCTACTTCGGTTAGTCTTACTGAAAGGTCTTTTAGGTTTAATAAGATATCAATCACATCTTCTTGCACACCTTCTATAGTGCTATATTCATGAAGCACACCATCAATTTTAACCTCTGAAACAGCTGTTCCAGGCATAGAAGATAATATGATTCTTCTAAGAGCATTCCCTAAGGTATGTCCAAAACCTTGTTCAAGAGGTTCAAGTACAATCTTAGATCTTGTAGGACCCGATTCTTCAACTACTATTTCAGTTGGTGTTAAAAAATCTTTAATAATATCGTAATTATCTGTCATTTCTTTTCCTCTTTTATTTTGAATAAAGCTCTACAATTAAATTTTCATTGATGTCGGTATCAAGTGAAGATCTTTCAGGAATATTTTTGTATGTCCCTGAATAATTAGATGTATTGACATCCACCCAATCACATTCTTCTCTGTTTTTTGCAATTTCTAAGGCCTGTTGGACTCTGTTTTGGCTTTTTGCACGTTCAGTAAGTGAAACTACATCACCCGGCGTAATCTTATAACTAGGTATGTTTACCTTTTTATCATTCACTAAGATTGCTTTGTGGCTTACGAGTTGTCTTGCCTCGGATCTTGTAGATGCGAAGCCCATACGATAAACCACATTGTCCAGCCTGCTTTCAAGGATTTGAAGTAGATTATCGCCTGTTACTCCTTTCATTCTCGCCGCATGCTTATAGTAAGTTTTGAATTGCTTTTCCATTACACCGTAAATTCTTCGGACTTTCTGTTTCTCTCGAAGTTGAACACCATAGTCTGATATTCTTGGACGTCTAGTTCTTCCATGCTGACCAGGTACGGTCTCAGATTTACATTTAGAATCATGAGACCTTATACCGCTCTTTAATAGAAGATCTCTCCCTTCTCTTCTGGATAATTTACATTTGGGCCCTATATATCTTGCCATTATACTCGCCTCCTTTTAGGTGCTCTGCAACCATTATGTGGTATAGGAGTAACATCAGTTATTTTGGTTATCTTGAATCCTTTTGAATTTAAACCTCGTATGGCAGACTCTCTACCTGAGCCAGGACCTCTAACTTGTATTTCCAGGCTCTCGATACCAATCATTTTTACTTTATCTCCAACTGCTTCCGCTGCTCGTTGAGCAGCAAAAGGAGTACTTTTTCTGGAACCCCTAAACCCTTGAGCACCTGAACTGGACTGTGCAATTGCATTGCCTTGTTTATCTGTAATGCTGATTAGAGTATTGTTAAAAGAGGCATGAATGTGTGCAATACCTTCGCTAACTCTTTTTTTAGTTGTCTTTTTTGTTGCCATATTTTTATCTTCTTATTGGACGTTTAGGACCTTTTCTTGTCCTTGCATTATTTTTTGTTTTTTGACCTCTTACAGGAAGATGCCTTCTATGTCTGATACCTCTATTTGTACCTAAATCTTGTAATCTTTTAATATTAGTTGCTACTTCTCTTCTGAGATCTCCTTCAACTATAAATTTTCCAACTTCAGCTCTTATAAGCTCTAATTGGTCTTCAGATAAATCCGAGATCTTCGTTGATGGGTCTATACCTATGACACCACAAATATCTTGTGCCCTAGTTTTACCTATTCCATAAACATAAGTTAATGAAATCTCCGCATGTTTATTATCTGGAATATTTACACCTGCTACACGAGCCATTACTTTCTCCTTTAACCTTGCCTTTGTTTATGTCTGGGTTCTGTTGAACAAATAACAAAAAGTGTTCCTTTTCTTTTCACAATTTTGCAATCTCTGCATATTTTTTTAACTGAAGCTCTTACTTTCATTTTTTTACCTACCGCCTAAGGGATTTCCGCCGTATCCTTTTAAATTTGCTTTTTTGAGAAGTGATTCATATTGATGCGACATAAGATGTGATTGAACTTGAGCCATAAAATCCATAACAACTACTACAGCAATTAGTAGTGATGTACCTCCTAAATAAAAGGGTACGTTTGCAGAAACTATTAAGAATTGAGGCATAAGACATACCAAAATTAGGTAGCCCGAACCCCAGACCGTAAGTCGAGTCATGACGCCATCAATATAATCGGCTGTTTGATCACCTGGTCTTATTCCGGGCATATAGGCCCCAGAGCGCCTTAAGTTTTCTGAAATTTCTTTTGGATCAAACTGCAGAGCAGTGTAGAAGAAACAGAAGAAAGCTATCAAAACAGAAAACAGAATGACATACAAAGGTTGTCCTGGACCTAAAGCCAGTGCGATTTCTTGCAACCACTCAAATCCTTCCCCTTGACCAAACCAAGTAGAAGCAGATGCAGGGAAGAGTAGCAAACTACTGGCGAAAATAGCAGGTATAACCCCTGCCTGATTAATTTTCATAGGCAAATAAGATGCTTGCCCTTGAACCATTTTTCTTCCTTGCTGTCGTTTAGCGTAATTGACAGTAATTCTTCTTTGCCCTCTTTCAATCCAGACAATAAAGGCAATAGCAGCAATAGCTACTAATGCAATTGAAAGAAGCATAATTAAATTTATATCGCCCTGTCTCGCACCCTCAAATGCTTGTCCTACAGCTCTTGGGAGACCTGCGACGATACTTGAAAATATTATGATAGAAATTCCATTACCGATTCCTTTTTCAGTTACTAGTTCACCAAGCCACATTAAAAATACAGTGCCTGAAACTAAAGATGTCACTGCAATGATTTGGAACATTAAACCTGGCTCTAATGCTAATCCTTGATTCTGTAGACCTAGTGCTAAACCACTTGCTTGTATTAATGCCAAGAAGACAGTTCCATATCTAACATAAGATGTCCTTAATCTCCTTCCCTCTTCGCCTTCTTCTCTGAATCTTTTTTTCAATGAAGGTGTCGTACCTTCAAGTAAACTCATGATTATTGAAGCAGTAATATATGGCATTATATTTAATGCCATGATGCTCATTCTTTCTAGAGCACCTCCTGAGAACATATTGAATAGATCTAATAAAGTTCCTTGATTTTGCTGGAATATATTAGCTAACTTATCTGGATCTATACCTGGAATGGGAATATGTGTTCCTATTCTATAAATAATTACAGCCATAAAAACAAAGCGAAGTCTTTTCCACAACTCGGAAAGACCTTTGTTTTGTCCTATAGCTGAAGGATTGACTGACATATTTAGACCTCTACAGAGCCTCCTGCTTCTTCAATTAATTTCTTAACTGAAGCTGTTGTATGTATACCTTTAAGATTCATCTTTGTGGACGAATCGGTATCCAAAAATACTTTTACTTTTTTGGTTGAATTTCTTATTAAGTCTGCATCGATTAAAGTATCTATGCTTACTTCCAATATGCCAGAAGAAACTAAAGTACTTAAACGAATTTGCTCGGTATTTCTATTCTTTCTAGATGTAAAACCAAACTTAGGAACTCTTTTTTGAAGCGGCATTTGACCACCTTCAAAGCCAATTCTCACTCTTCCACCTGAACGAGATTTAAGTCCTTTGTGACCCTTGCCACTTGTTTTACCAAAACCACTTCCGAGACCTCTGCCAATACGTTTTCTATCCTTTACTCTTTTTGGATTTGGTTTTAATTCATTGAGTTTCATTTCTATACCTTTAATTAACTTCTAGTAAATGAATAGCTTTATTGATCATTCCTCTATTTTCGGGAGTATCTTTGACAGACACAACTTGCCCTAACTTAGACAAGCCTAACCCTCTAACAGATTGTTTCTGATAATCTTTAGACCCTATGAGGCTCTTTTTAAGTTTAACTTTTATATCTTTATCAGCCATTCCTAACTTCTACCTAATCTTTTTGCAACTCTTGCAGGAGATTCCATCTCCCTTAAAGCCTTGAGCGTTGCTCTTACTACGTTAACAGGAGTAGTAGAACCATAACATTTTGCCAAGACATCTTTTACACCTGCTAGTTCAAGGACAGCTCTCATTGCACCACCAGCTATAATTCCCGTTCCAGGGGCAGCAGGCTTCATATAAACAACGGAGGCACCAAATTTAGTTTTTATTGGATACTGAATAGTGTCGCCTTTCAACTCAATGCTTACCATATTTCTTCTAGCATGGTCTAAGGCTTTTTGAATAGCTATAGGTACTTCTCTTGCCTTTCCTCTACCAAAACCAATTTTTCCATTTCCATCACCAACAACTGTTACAGCAGTGAATCCAAAAATTCGGCCTCCTTTGACAACTTTAGCTACTCTATTTACCTGGACTAATTTTTCTTCTAAAACTTCTGAGCCAAGATTTTCTGTTACGGCAGTATTTTCCATATTCTTTCCTAAAATAAGAGACCAGCTTCGCGAGCCGATTCAGCTAGAGCTTTAACACGGCCATGATATTTATAACCTGATCTATCAAAAGCTACTTTATTAACACCTTTTTCTATTGCCCTCTCCGCGATTAATTTACCCACTTTAGTAGCAGCTTCTATGTTCCCATTGTTTCCCGCTTTCAAAGAAGTTTCAGTTGAAGAAGCGCTGACAATTACCTGTGAACCGTCAAAGTTAAAAATTTGAGCATAAATATGCGCATTAGATCTAAAAATAGTTAGTCTATTGTTTTCAGAGAGTTGAATTTTAGATCTACTCTTTTTAGCTCTTTTGAGCCTTTTTATATTTTTTACAGTCATCTTTTATTATGCTTTCTTAGATTCTTTTCTAATTATTCTTTCATCGGAATACTTAACACCTTTACCTTTGTATGGTTCTGGTGGTCTATAATCCCTAATCTCTGCAGCGACCTGTCCAACAAGTTGCTTATCCATAGATTTGAGAATAATTTCTGTATTACTTGGAAGTTCTGCGGTCACTCCCTCCGGCAAGTCGTGTTTTATTGGATGAGAAAAACCTAAGTTCAGATTTATTGAATTGCCTTCAAGAGCCGCTCTGTAACCTACTCCATTAATTTCTAATTTTTTTTCAAACCCAGTATCCACTCCTTCTATACAGTTAGCAGTTAAGGCTCTCATGGTTCCAGTGATGGCCAGAGATTCTTTTGTTGCCTTATTTGGACTAAAACTAATACTGCCTTCATCCTTGTTAATATCCACATCTTCATGAATTTCTAAAGATAAATTTCCTAATTTTCCTGTAAAAGTAATTACACCTTGATTATTTTCAAGAGTAACTCCTTCAGGTATTTCTAGAGCTTTTAAGGATGTTCTGGCCATAATTTAATAATCTTTAAAAAACTGAACAAATTAATTCCCCACCAACCTTTTCTTCTCGAGCTTGTCGATCGGTCATTAGTCCTTTATTTGTTGAAACAATTGCTATTCCAAGACCACCATTTATTTCAGGCAGTTCTTTATAACCAGAATATTGTCTTAATCCGGGTTTACTGATCCTTCTCAGCTCCTTGATTACAGGAGCGCCTTCAAAGTATTTAAGTTTAATCTCTATTTCTGGTTTAGAGCCTTCGGAAGTAGAGTAAGAATGAATATACCCTTCTTGCTTAAGCATAGATAAAAGTGCAATCTTTTTAGATGAGGATGGGACTTTCACAAACTCTTTATTCCGAGCTTGCGCATTATTAATACTTGAGAATAAGTTTGCGATTGGATCTTGTATACTCATATCACTTTTACCAACTTGATTTAACTAATCCTGGAATATCTCCTTTCATAGCCAGTTCTCTTAATTTATTACGTGCAAGGCCAAACTTTCTGTACACGGCATGTGGTCTCCCTGTAATCGCACATCTTCTTTGCATTCTTACAGGGCTTGCGTCCCTAGGCAGTTTTTGAAGTTTTATCTGCGCTACACCTTTCTCTTCCTGAGAGAATTTTGGGCTACGAATAATTTCTTTCAACTCTGCTCTTTTTGCAGCATACCTAAGAACTGTTTTTCTTCTCCTTTCTTCTCTTGCTTTCATTGATACTTTAGCCATAACTTATCCTTTAACTTTTAAAAGGGAACTTCATTGCCCTAAGAAGAGCCTCACCTGACTCATCATCTATTGCTGAAGTGGATATACATATATCCATTCCTCTAATTTTATCTACCTTGTCATAATCTATCTCTGGGAAAATTATGTGTTCTTTGATTCCCATAGAATAGTTTCCTCTTCCATCGAAAGATTTTGTCTCTAGGCCTCTGAAATCTCTTTCTCTAGGAATTGCGATTCCAATAAGCCTATCCAAAAATTCATACATTCTGTCACCCCTTAAAGTGACCTTGCAACCTATAGGCATCCCATCTCTAATTTTAAAATTGGCTACAGATTTTCTAGCTTTCGTCACAAGTGGTTTCTGGCCGGCGATTAAGGTCATGTCTTCGACTGCCCGTTCTAAGAGTTTTTTGTCATTCATAGCCTCACCTACACCCATATTGAGCGTTACCTTTGTAACTTTTGGAACAGCCATTATTGATTCAAGCCCTAATTTACTTTTGAGTTCAGAAACCACATTGGTTTTGTAATGTTCTTTTAATGGCATCATATTTATATCTCCTTGCCTGAAGATTTATAAACTCTTTTTTTTGAACCATCTTCTTGAGATTGAATGATTACCTTGTCAGCTTTTTTTGTTGACGGATTGAAAATAGATATATTTGAAATGTCTATTGAGGATTCCTTTTCAACAACACCGCCGGAAATACCTGCATTGGGATTTGGCTTAGTATGTCTTTTGACCATTTGAACACCAGAAACGAAGCATCTTCCGTTAGTGAGTATCTTTGTCACTGAGCCTTGTTTACCTTTGTCCTTGCCTGCTATGACAATAACTTGATCACCAGTCTTTATCTTATTCATAACTATAAAACCTCAGGAGCTAATGAAACTATTCTCATGAACTCTTCACTGCGAAGTTCCCTTGATACAGGTCCAAAGACTCTAGTTCCTATTGGTTGTTTTTGAGCATTAATTAATACCGCTGCATTATCATCAAACCTAATTGCGGATCCATCTGACCTACGAAGTTTGTTTTTTGTTCTTACAATTACGGCATCTACAACTTCACCTTTTTTTACTCTCCCAGTAGGTATTGCTTCTTTAATGGTAACTTTTATAACATCACCAACCTTTGCAAATTTCTTCTTTGATCCGCCAAGAACTCTTATGCACATGAGCTTCCTTGCACCACTGTTGTCAGCGACTTCTAAATAACTTTGCTCTTGTATCATTTTAAAATTATATCTCTTGAGATTTCTCTTCTACTTTCAATAAATTCCAAGATTTTGTCTTGGATATAGGTCTACACTCTTGAATAGTGACAAGGTCGCCATCATTGCAGATATTATCTTGATCGTGTGCCTGTAACTTCGAAGACCTACGCATGATCTTTTTATATAAAGGATGTTTGACCTTTCTTTCAACAAGAACAGTTATGCTCTTGTCTCGTGAAGAGCTTATAACTCTACCTGTTTCTGTTCTTGTCCTTCTATCCATCACTATTGTCTTGTGGTTTTTGTTCTTTATTTAGAGTCTTGAGTTGGGCTATAGATCTTCTTGTCTCTCTAATTTTATGAGTTTCCTTTAGTTGTCCTGATGCATGTTTAATTTTAAGTTCCATTAATTCTTTTCTAAGCCTTCCCTCTTCATCAAGCACATCTGTTGATTTACTTCTTAATCTATCCAATAAGCTCTCTTTTGCCATTAGACTCTCCTGATAAAAGTTGTTGATATAGGCATTTTTGCTGAAGCTAATGCAAATGCCTCTTTTGCAAGCTCTTCATCTACACCTTCCATTTCATATAAAATTTTTCCTGGTTTTATTGGACATACCCAGTATTCAACATTTCCTTTACCTTTACCTTGTCTGACTTCTAAGGGTTTTTTGGTTATTGGCTTATCAGGAAAAACTCTTATCCAAATTTTTGCACCTCTTTTAACATGACGAGTCATTGCTCTTCTGGCAGCCTCTACCTGTCTAGAGGTTAATTGTCCTCTTTGAGTTGCTTTTAAACCAAAGGTACCGAAACTTAGTGTGGCTCCTCTCTGAGCATTCCCAGTATTTCTACCTTTTTGCTGTTTTCTATATTTTGTTCTTTTAGGTTGAAACATTATTTTTACCCTTTAGTCAGAATCCTTGTTAGATGTATCTAGTACCTCTCCTCTGAAAACCCATGCTTTAACACCAATAACACCATAAGTAGTATTTGCTTCAGCTAGACCATAGTCCACATCAGCTCTTAATGTATGAAGAGGCACTCTTCCTTCTTTTTGTATCTCTGCCCTAGCTATTTCAGCACCACCAAGTCTTCCTGCAACTCTTATCTTGACACCCTCCGCACCTTGTCTCATTGCATTTTGGACTGCTCTTTTCATTGCCCTTCTAAACATTACTCGTCTTTCTAGTTGCTGTGCCACACTTTCAGCTAAAAGTTTAGCATCTAGATCTGGTTTTCTAATTTCTTGAATACTGAGAGTTACAGGTATTCCCATCCTGTTGGTTATATCTTCTCTCATTTTATCTATATCTTCGCCTTTTTTTCCTATCACTATGCCTGGTCTAGCGGTGTGAATGAGAACTCTTGCATTATCGGCTGTTCTTTCTATATCTATTCTGCTTACTGAAGCATGAGAAAGTTTTTTAGTTAGATGCTCTCTTACCTCAATATCTTTGAGAAGATTTTGAGTGTATTGAGATTTCTCGGCATACCAGTTAGAAGTATGTTGAGTTGTTATTCCTAATCTAAAACCTATTGGATGTACCTTCTGTCCCATTATTTACCTTTTTCCTTTAATGTTAGTGCGATATTACAACTTCTTTTAAAAAATCTATCAGCACGTCCTCTTGCCCTGGCTCTTACCCTTTTCATGGTAAAGCTCTCATCAACAGCAATGGTTGAAACAAACAATGAATCAATATCAAGTCCTTGATTATGCTCAGCATTAGCGATTGCTGATTCAAGAATTTTTTTAATAATATGAGCAGATTTTTGAGGAGCAAACGAAAGAATGCCAAGAGCTTCCTCAATGTGTTTTCCTCTAATTTGATTAGCTACCAGTCTTGCTTTTTGGCTAGAGACTCGTGCGCTTCTAAGTTTTGCTGATGCTTGGCTCATTATTACTTTCTATCTCCAGAGTGCATTTTGAATGTTCTTGTTAAGACAAATTCTCCGAGTTTATGGCCAACCATATCCTCCTGTATGAAGATAGGAACATGTTGTCTGCCATTATGCACAGCAATATTTAGGCCAACCATATCAGGTGTTATCATTGATCTACGAGACCAAGTTTTAATGGGCTTTTTATCATTAGTCGCCACAGCTTGTTGTACTTTTTTAAGTAGATGTAAATCAACAAATGGCCCTTTCTTCAATGATCTTGGCATAGTACTAATTTCTTCTTCTTACAATCATTCGATTGCTTGATTTATTTTTCTTACGTGTCTTGTATCCCTTTGTAGGTACACCCCATGGAGTAACTGGATGTCTTCCTCCCGAAGTTTTACCTTCTCCACCACCATGTGGATGATCAACTGGGTTCATGGCGACACCTCTGACTGTAGGACGAATCCCTAACCATCTTTTTGCGCCTGCTTTTCCTACTGAACGAAGCGAATGTTCAGAGTTAGATACGCTGCCTATAGTAGCCCTGCATTCAGATAAAACTCTTCTAACTTCACCGCTTCTGAGCCTTAAAGTTACATATCTTCCTTCTATAGCTAATATCTGTGCAGATGTGCCGGCACTTCTTGCCATCTGTGCACCTTTTCCAGGAAATAACTCAATCCCATGAACTACAGTACCAAGAGGCATATCTTTAAGACACATACAATTACCTACAGAAATTGGAGAGTCTTTCCCAGATAGGAGCGTGTCACCAACTTTTAATCCATCAGGAGATATTATGTAAGTTCTTTCTCCGTCTGCGTATAGTAATAATGCAATGTTTGCAGATCTGTTTGGATCGTATTCAATTGTTTCTACTTTTGCTGGTATGCCATCTTTTAATCTCTTGAAATCAATAATTCTGTAATGTTTTTTATGTCCACCCCCGCGGTGTCTTGTGGTTATTCGGCCTTGATTATTTCGGCCAGATTTTTGTTTTTTCTTTTCTAAAAGAGGAGCATAAGGATCACCTTTATATAGGTCATCTCTTGAAACCCAAGATCTAAATCTTCTTCCAGGAGAAGTAGGTTTAGACTTTTTAATTTGAGTAGCCATTATTCTGAAGTAACCTCTATAGATTGTCCGTCAGCTAATCTGACGTAAGCTTTTTTCCAGTCAGATTTCTTTCTAATTCTGTATCTCGACCTTTTGGTTTTTCCTTTAACTTTAATAATATTCACATCTTCAACATTTACGGAGAAATAACCTTCAACAGCCTTTTTTACTTGTAGTTTGGTAGCATTTATATCGACTTTAAAAGCATATTGATTTGATTCACCCATTAAAGAGGAAACCTTTTCTGTTAAGTAAGGTGACTTAATGACTGAGTAAAGTTCAGTTTTCATTATGAAAGCACCTCTGTTAATTTTTCCAATGTTGCTGATGTTACAACCACCTTCTCAGCCTGAATCAGAGCTGACGGATCTATTGAACTGACAGTTTGGACTTTGCATTGAGTTAGATTTTTTGAAGCTTTATTCAGATTATCATTGCTACTGGATAGAACAATTAGAGCTGTGTTCAGACCTAAATCTGCAAGTATAGTTTTAACTTGGCAAGATTTTACTGGCTCGTCTATTTTTAAGTCATTAACCGCTACAAGCCTATTCTCTTCGGCAAGCTTAGACCAAATTGATCTCATTGCAGACCTATACATTTTTTTATTGATCTTTTTAGGTTTGATATCACTATAGGTGTGGGCAAATGTCATACCACCACCCCTCCAAATTGGAGATCTTATTGTTCCAGCTCTTGCCCTTCCAGTTCCCTTTTGCTTCCAGGGCTTTTTACCTCCTCCCCTGACAGCCGATCTATTCTTTTGTCCTTTAGTTCTTTGGTGACTGTTATGGATATAAGTGTTGACTAGTTGATGAACAAGATCTTGATTAAATTCTTGATTAAATACACTATCAGCCAGAGAAACTTTAGAGTCTCCAGAACCATTCTGATTTAGTACTTCTATTTCCATATTATTTAACTGCAGGTTTAAGGATTACATTAGAGCCTGTTGGACCTGGTATAGCTCCTTTTATGAGCAACAAATTGTTCTCAACATCAATAGAAGCAATCTTCAAATTTTGTATTGTCTTTTTCTCATCTCCCATGTGACCTGACATTTTTTTTCCTTTCCATACTTTGCCTGGAGTTTGGCACTGTCCAATTGAACCAGGTGCCCTATGAGAAATTGAATTTCCATGGGTAGCATCTTGCATTTTGAAATTCCATCTTTTGACGGTTCCAGCAAAACCTTTACCTTTAGACTTGCCCTGAACATCTATCTTTTGACCTTCTTCGAAAATATTAATATTTAACTGACTTCCAATTTTTAAATCCTCGAGATCTTCAACATTTACTCTGAATTCCCAAAGACCTTCCCCTGGATTTACTGATCCCTTTTTGTAATGA
>CACMAF010000004.1:0-97067 GCA_902611645.1 uncultured SAR86 cluster bacterium
AGAAAAATCATCACCAGATGAAGATAGACTTTTTAAAGATTTTTTGGATTCGAAGGAACCTTATACTTCAATTTTTACAAATAATCCTTGGCTTAGACCGCCTGACTTTAAAAACCCTTTAAAATTTGATGGTCAATATTGGGATACTACAGTAGGACGAAAACATCCCTTTTGGAAGACAAAAAAACTTCCCTCGCCAACAAAAGAAATAAAACAAATTAGAAAAGATTTTAAGAAATGGGGATATGCACTTATCGAAGATGGAATGTCTCAAGATCAGTGTCGAATATTCATGGAGAGACTTCTTGAGCAAGCCGAAGGCGAAAAGTTAGCTGGCGTAAAAAGTATGACTCCCTCTGGGCAATATGTTCATACTCTTATAAACAAGGGTGAAGTATTTAGAAAATGTATCGAACAAGATACAGATGCAGTTCAAGCAGGAATTTTGATAGAGAAATTTCTCAATGAAACTTTAGGTGATGGATGGATATGTCATAGTTTTTTAGCCAATGGTGCCGAGAAAGGATTTTACCCACAAGTTTTGCATTTAGATCAAAGTCCTTTATCTCCGTGGATCACCGAAGATGCTCCTGCTCTCGTCAATACACTTTATATTCCTCAAGATGTAAATGAAGATAATGGGGGCACGTTAATAATCCCTGGTAGTCATAAAAATATAATTAAAGCAGGAAGTAATGGAAAGGTCGGCAAACTTAATCCTGCTATAAATCTAGAAGCAAAAGCAGGAACTATTATGCTGTTCGACGGAAGGTTACTTCATGGAACTGGAGTCAATAAAACAGACAAAATACGATTTGTTGCAGCAATGTCTAATGTTAAATCTTGGATGCGCTCTCAGGAAAATTGGATTATTTCTGTTGATCCAGAAATAATAAAGAGTGCTAGTCCTAAACTTTTGCATAGAATGGGAATGCAAGCTGCGACTTATGGCGGTACTATTGAGGGATTTGGAATGGGAGCTTCCGGTCGAATTAATGAATCCTTTGGAAGTATTAAGTATTTTAGAGAAGCTTTTGATACGGGAGAATATATTCGAGTAGGTGAATTATCGCCTCATTCAAGTAAAAAAGATCTAAACAAAAAGTATACTCTTAAAGATGCTATTAAAGCAGCAAAGTCATCTAATTAGACAATCAAATAAGATCAAGTTCCTTCAGTTCGGTTAAAACCTCACTAACCGATATATCCTCCATATCAGAGTTCTTTGCAACCAAATGATTCTGGTTAATACCATAGGTACCGATCAAACTAGTTTTGGTAGGTCCATATAGAGTAAGTGAAGGCGTTTCTGTAATTGCAGATAGGTGAGCAAGCCCCGTATCGGAACATATTGCAAATGATGCCTGATCAATAAGATAAGCAATTTCATTCAATGGTAATAAATCTAAAGCTATTGCTTTTGATGATACATTGCATATTTCTTCAGCTCTTCGGAGTTCCATTTGATTGCCGGATGGAAATATTAAACACAGGTCTTGTGGTAATTTTGTAATTAATTCTTTCCAATACTTAATAGGCCATTGCTTGGTAGGCCAACTTGCATTTTGAATACAAATAGCATAGCTGCTAGGTAAGTCTATTTTGGATTTAAGAAAATTTGTTTTGTCTATTCCATAATCGTGCTTGGATAAATCTGATTCGTAATTTAAAGCGAAAGATAAAAGATTTTTTTGTCTTTCAATTGCATGTAATTTTTTTGAAATAGACGCCTTTTTTTTGTAAGCTAAATGTGCGGGAAATTCTCTAGAACTTTTCGCATCCATTCCGATCACAGATTTTTTACATAAGAGAGATATAAATGCACTTTTGAGATTATTTTGCATATCTATTATGAGATCATAGTCTTCATCATTAATGGTCTTAATTACTCTTTTAATTTCATTTTTAGATTGAGCAGAGAAAGGATTTACTTTCCATTGACGATGATTCGTTTCAATAGTTTTATTGATAGCAGGGTGCCATTTAGGCACTGAACTAAAATTTTTATCTACTACCCAATCGAAAATTATATTAGGAATTTGATCTTTTGCTTCTGTTATAGCAGGAAGGGCATGCATCAAGTCGCCCATGGAAGTAAGCTTAATAATTAGAACTTTCAGATTTTTTTCCTAGGAGTTAACTGCTTAAAAAAAGAGCTTACTTTGTGTCTCAAACTATGCGTCTTGAGGGCATCTGGATATACGTAATTCAATTGAATGGAGAGCCTTTTACCTTCAAAGCTCTCAAAACCATGCCAACAATTCTCAGTAACTTTAAAAGCAACTAAATTACCGAAACTAGAAGAAATCTCTTTAATATAATTATCTAAATTATTGTTTTCATATAATAATCTAAGGTTTCCTATATGACTATCCCAATTTGGGTTTAAATAAAGCAAAACTGTAAGTATTTTTGTTTTTGAATCTGTATGTATTTGTCCATCCTTCAATCTTGAAAATCCTCTTAAAGTTGTAATTACTTGTGCGTCTTTGAGATCAACATTCAATTTACTCTCTAAGATATTTTTAAATTCTCTTCCCTCAAGCTCTGCAACCAGATCTTTCAGAGGTCCTGCAACAAGATCATTTACAGGATAACTGCCTCCAGAAGTTATATTTGGAAAGTCGTCAAT
The DNA here is from genome assembly GCA_902611645.1 of uncultured SAR86 cluster bacterium. Lineage (GTDB taxonomy): Bacteria > Pseudomonadota > Gammaproteobacteria > Magnimaribacterales > Magnimaribacteraceae > Magnimaribacter. The sequence continues at coordinate 2,633 of CACMAF010000004.1, forward strand.
GATATGCTCAGGGGCTAGACTTTTGATAAATGCATTTTCAGTGTGAAAGAAAGGAAAAACCTCTTTTTCAACTATTGCATCATTGATATTTTTTTTATCCAGAAACCTCATTTTGTTTTTCTTTAATCAGTATTTTATTAAGAAAAGAAACGAAGGTCTCGGGTTCTTGACCTCCCTGAATAATATATTTTTCATTGATAAAGTAAGTTGGGACAGCCCCAATGCTTTTCTCAATAAAATTCATTTCCTCATCAGCTGTTTCTTGGCCACCCTCTTTTGAATCTAAAAATAACTGTATCGTTTTTAAATCCATACCTACCTTCGTAGCCACTTCCAAAAGTACTTCCTTGGATCCAATATCTTTACCTTCTGTGAAGTAACATTTAAAAAGGGCTTCCGAGAGTTCTGTTTGTACCCCGAATTCTCTAGCCTTCCATAAAAGTCTATGAGCATTGAAAGTATTTGGAATTCGTTCAGATTTAGAAAAATTAAAGTCAAATCCAAGAGATTTTCCTATTTTTTCAATTTGTTTATAAGGAGAGGCTTTACCCGACAAATCACCAAACCTTTGTTGCATATAAAGTTTTTTATCATATCCGTTTTCAGGAATTTCAGGGTGAAGTTCATAGGGTTTCCAGTTTATTTCAAACTTAACTTTAGGGCTTAGCTGAGTCATTGCCTTTTGCAAATTTATGAAACCTATGATGCACCAAGGACAGACAACATCAGATACAATATCAATTCTTAACTTATCCATTCTCTCAATTATAAGTTATATAATTATTGTAAAGTAAGGAATTATGAAAAGTATCTGTGTTTTTGCGGGTTCTGCAAAAGGAGTTAGGGAATCCTATTCTAAGAGTGCGAAAGATCTAGGTCTAGAAATAGCGAATCGAGAATTTTCTATGGTTTATGGTGGAGGAAGCAAAGGATTAATGGGAATTGTTGCTGATGCAGCTTTAGAGGGCGGCGCAACAGTCACAGGAGTAATAACTGAGAGACTACATGATGTAGAAGTGGGTCACAATAATCTAACTTCTCTTGAAATTGTTCCATCAATGCATGATAGAAAAGCTAGAATGGCTGAGCTTTCGGATGCAATCATTTCTTTGCCTGGAGGAGTGGGTACATGGGAAGAATTTTTCGAAGCCTTAGCTTGGAATCAATTAGGCATTTATTCAAAACCAATAATTCTTTTCGATGTTGATGGATATTATTCTAAGCTTTTTGAATTCACTAAGTTCTCAGTTGAAGAAGGTTTCTTACCTGAATCAACTCAAGAGGAATTATTCGTATCAGATTCATTGAACGAAATATTTAACTTTTTAAATTCTTTTCAAGAAAGAAATACTAATGATTGGTTTAAGAGGCTCGGTAGATAAATATTTTAAAAATTTACTTGCATTAAGAATAAAATTTGTTAAATTTTCTTCAGGACATATTTCGGAAAGAATTGGACCTCGAGACCCAAATCAGGAAGAAAATGGACAGAAGAAGAAGGGTGAAAAAGTTAACTTGGTTAACAAATTGTGAGCTGAAATGGGTATCAGCCACACAGTGAGAAACCCGCGCTGGGCCCTTCAACTTCGACTTCTAAAATTCAAAGCTCTTCAATAATTGATAATTTGTTTTTCCTTCATCAAATTCGCTTTCATATACATCTAGCTTGCTTATGCGCGAGCTAATTTGGATCTCTCCGAAATCTTCAAAGGAATATTGAGGCCTATCTTTATCTTTGAATCTACCTAAAGTTATGTGAGGTCTATATACTTTAAGTGAAGAGCCAAATCCTATTCTTGTCACTACTTCATCAATTTTCTCAAATATCTTAAGAATTTGATTTGTAGGTTTTACGATCGCTACTAATAACTGACTATCCTCATTGGGAAAAAAATTTACATTAGTTATTTGAATTTGTAGATGACTTGTAAAGTTTATTTCAGTCAAACCTTGATACATCTCCTCTATCTGTTCGGGTTCCATAGAACCCACAAAATTGAGGGTCAAATGATGGTCGCTGTTTTTTTGCCAAGATATGTCAGCTTCACTTAAGACATTGTTTTTTAGATCTTTCTTAAGTTCAATGATCTTATCATTTAAGTCTTTATCTGGCGTAAGTGCCAAGAATATTCTAGCCATACCAAACAAGGATAATAATAAATAGAATACACTTATCAAGTATTTTATTGTTAACTTGAGTTAGAATGTTTTTTGGAGTTTAAGTGGCAGTAAAACAAAAAGTTTTAACAGGAATTACAACAAGCGGCATGCCGCATTTAGGTAATTTAGTCGGCGCAATACTTCCTGCAATTGAAGCAAGTAAAGGTAAAGACACGTCGTCCTTTCTTTTTTTAGCAGATTATCATTCATTGATAAAAAACTTAGATTCTAAGCTTACTCATGAATCAAGTTTTGAAATAGCTGCATGTTGGCTAGCCTGTGGACTCGATCCAAAAAAAGTGACCTTTTATCGTCAATCTGATGTTCCTCATATATTTGAATTAGCATGGATACTTGGCTGTTTAACATCAAAAGGGCTCTTAAACAGAGCCCATGCATATAAAGCTGCCGTATCAGATAATGAATTGAGTGGTGCAAAAGATGCAGATAAAGGAATAACCATGGGTTTATTTAATTATCCTATTTTGATGGCTGCAGACATATTGATGTTTAGCGCCGACATAGTACCGGTTGGACAAGACCAGAAACAGCACATCGAAATGACTAGGGACATTGCACTTAGGTTCAACCATCACTACGGAGATTTATTAACGCCCCCTGAAGCGAAGATAAGTAAACTAACTGGAGTATTACCTGGAATAGATGGTAGAAAGATGAGTAAATCATATAACAATACGATTCCAATTTTTGCTGATGAAGGTTCCTTGAAAAAGACTATTATGAAGATCAAGACTAATTCTCTTGAACCGGGAGTTCCAAAAGATATTACAGATTGCAATATTTTTGCGATCTTTAAATCTATTGCTAAAGAAAACGATATAAAGAGCTTTCAGAAAATGTACGAGGAAGGTATTAGCTGGGGAGATGCAAAGACATATCTTTTTGATAACCTTTCTTTGTTTTTATCTTCTTATAAAAAAGAATATTTAAAGATAATAAAAGATAGAGATTATGTTGAGTCGGTTTTAAAAGAAGGAGCTAATAAAGCATTGGAGGTCTCAACACCACTTATAGAGGATATAAGGAATGCTGTAGGTATCAAAGGGTTTTAATGGACACTCTGAAAGTATCATCTTTAAGTGAAAATTTTAAGTTAGTTAAGGAACAGCATTTCAACATTCGCCTGCATGACCATGGCCTTCTAAGATTAATCTCTTTATCAGTAGATCCAAAATTACTTAAAATAACAGACAAATTTTTTTTTCATACCTTGGTTAATTCGCAAGCCTATCAAGAAATGTTTTTTGATCATTTCAGTCAAAAGAGTGTTGATAAGCATGGTCCATTTTTGTTGGATAGTATCAAAGAAAATGATTTTGTAAGCATTACAAATTCTCATTTAAGAGAGGAGATTATTCAGGTAGTAAGTACTCCAAAATGGTCTTGTCCCCCAATTGGTAAAAGAGAACTAACTAATGTAAAAAAATTATTGGATACAATAATTAATGATGAGTCTGAACCATATTTTCTAAAGAAATGTCTGACTTTCAATTCTTCATCTCAAGAGGCTGCCGTTTATGAGCATGAATGGTCGCATAGCCTTACAAGTTATTATGAGTATGTCCTCAAAGACATTATTAATAGAAAGATATTTTTACTCATAATTACGTATGAGTAAATCGCTTCAAAAGCTGCCTAATACTATTTGGGTCCTTGCTGCAGGTTTGTTATGCGTTGGAGCAGGACAATCTATAGTCTTTATAACTATTCCTCCAATTGCACGAGATCTTGGCTTAAATGAAATTCAAATAGGTTCAATTTTTGCCACTTCAGCATTGGCTTGGATGATTCTAAGTCCTATATGGGGATCATTAAGCGATTCTATTGGACGAAAAAAAATTGTTATCGTTGGTCTTTCTGGTTTTGCAATTTCTTTGATACTTTTTAGTTTTACAATCTCATTAGGACGAAGCGGCCTATTATCCGGTACTTTTTTATTTCTATTGTTGGTTTCTGCGAGACTACTGAATGGCATTTTTGGGAGCGCAACTAGACCCTCATCTGGAGGGTGGGTAGCTGATATAAGTTCTATTGAAGCAAGAAGTAGAGCATTTGCTAGACTTGATTCAGGATTTTCAATGGGTCGGATACTTGGTCCTGCAGTAGCAGGTTTACTTTTACTAATATCTTATACTGCTCCGTTCTTCTTTTTTGCTATGGGTGCTTTCATAGTAATTATTTTTGTTTCCTTACAAAAAACTCCCCCAATGATCTTCCAAGAGAAAAAGATCAAAAAGCTTACTTTGTTTGATGCCAGAGTCTGGCCCTTTTTAATTATATCTGCAGGGTTTGGCATATCTAATGCTGCCTTAGTACAAACTTCTTCGTTTTTTTTCCAAGATGTCATAACTCCCTCTTCAGAGAACTATATAGCTCTTGCTAGCATTGGTTTTATGCTTTCGGCATTGGGTGTATTAAATGGGCAATTGGTTATAGCAGATAGACTTCAAACCTCGCCTGGATCTTTAGTAAAATTAGGTGTTATGCTTAATTTTTTTGCTCTTTTGGGGTATGCATATAGCTCTACATTAGTGGAAGTATATATTTGTCTATTTTTTTATGGTCTTGGAGGAGGCATGTTAGGACCGGGCATATCATCTTCTTTATCATTATCTGTAGGCAAAGATTATCAAGGAATAGCAGGAGGTTTTTTAGGAATGGTCATTCCGATTGGACACGTTATTTCTCCATTAATTTCTATGCCTCTTTATATGCTTAATCCATCTTTACCTTACCTTTTAGGTGCTGCATTAATGTTCTTGGCTAGTATCTTTATTTTTTTTAATAAACGCCATAAATGGATTAGAGATAAAAATTACAGAGAAGATAGAAATTTGGAAGTATTTGAAAATTCCCAATAAACCCCGATAGGGCTAATTGTGTAATATTTGTTATAGTGTATTTATTAAATGAGGAGAGTTAATGTTTAAAGAAGACTTACTAAAGGGAAAGAGAATATTGGTTACTGGGGGTGGTTCTGGATTGGGCAAGGAAATGTCTAGATATTTCTTAAAATACGGTGCCGAGGTTCTTATATGCGGACGAAGAGTAGGAGTATTAGAAGACACTGCAAAGGAATTAATGGATGAAAATGGTGGTAGCGTTAAGTCTTACGGTCTAGATATTAGGGGAGCTCAGGACGTAGATAACACCATAGATGAAATTTTTGAGGAAGGACCAATTCATGGATTGGTAAATAACGCTGCTGGGAATTTTATTTCAAGAACACAAGATCTTTCACATAGAGGTTTTGATGCTATAGCTAGCATTGTATTTCACGGGACTTTCTATGTTACTCATTCAGTCGGAAGAAGGTGGCTTGAACTGGGTATGGGCGGAAATATCATTTCCATACTTGCAACATGGGTTTGGACTGGATCAGCCTTTACAGTTCCATCAGCAATGTCAAAAAGTGGTATCCACGCAATGACTCAATCATTAGCTACAGAATGGGGAAAGACAGGAATTAGAATAAATGCGATCGCTCCTGGTCCATTCCCAACTGAGGGCGCTTGGGCAAGACTTTCTCCAGGTCAGAGTCCTGAAGAAGCTTCATCTGATTCAAGCGGAAGTTATAGCCAAAATCCGATGGGGAGAGTCGGCGAAATGGAAGAATTAGGGAACCTTGCTACTTTTTTGATGTCTGATGGTTGTAACTACCTCAACGGACAAACAATTGCTATAGATGGAGCAGAATATTTAACTGGAGGAACCTTCTATAGAGCATTAGCATCTATGAAAGATGAAGATTGGGAAGCAATAAGAGATAGTATTAAAAAAACTAATGAGAAAGATAAGGCTAAAAGGTCTGTCTAAGTAAAAATAAAGATGGGAGAAATTATGAGTACTGAAACAATAAACGAAATGCATCGTGTTTTGGAGTTGCAAAAAAGCTTAAACATTAAAGAGGGCGCACCAGAAATAGACTTAAGAAAAGATCGTCTTGATAGAGTTATCGCTATGGTAAATAAATATGACAAACAGATTATAGAAACTGTTAATCAAGATTTTGGTAATAGAGATTCTATGATGTCAGCAGTTACAGAGGTTGCTTCAGTTGTTGGTCCCATGGAGCATGCCAAAAAGAACTTAAAGAAATGGATGCGTACAGAAAAAAGAAAAGCTGCAATTGCTCCTTTGGGATCTGCACTTTCTTTGTTAGGCGCTAAAGCTGAAGTTAGATATCAGCCCAAAGGAGTTGTTGGGGCAATCAGTCCCTGGAATTTCCCAATGAATCTTGCACTTGCTCCACTTGCAGGAATTATTGCTGCTGGTAATCGAGTTATGCACAAACCTTCAGAATTAACACCTGCTACTTCAGACCTTTTAAAATTGATGGTTGAAGAGTACTTTGATGAAGCTGAAATGGCAGTATTTGTAGGAGACGCAGAAGTAGGAGCGGCGTTTAGTAGTCTGGCATTTGATCATTTGATCTTTACTGGAGGGACGTCGATAGCAAAACATGTTATGAAGGCCGCCTCTGAAAATTTAGTACCTCTAACGTTAGAGCTTGGAGGAAAGTCACCGGTAGTTGTAGGTAAAGATGCAAAAATTAAAGATACAGCACAAAGAGTCATGCAAGGTAAGACAATGAATGCAGGGCAAATATGCTTAGCTCCAGATTACGCATTGGTGCCAGAAGGAAAAGTAGACGAATTTGTCAAAGCTAGTGTAGAAGTTACTTCGGAGATGTTCCCTGAAATGAAAGACAATGATGACTTTACATCAATCATAAATCAACGTCATTACGATAGGATTCAAGAATATTTAGATGATGCTAAAGAAAAAGGAGCAGATATTGTCGAAATAAATCCTTCCAATGAAGATTTTTCTCAACAACCTCATCATAAAATCCCTCCAACTTTAGTTTTGAATCCCTCTGAGGATATGAAAATTATGCAAGAAGAAATATTTGGTCCTGTACTGCCTATCAAAACTTACAATGATCTATCAGAACCTGTGGAATATATTAATAGTAAAGATAGACCATTAGGTTTGTACTATTTCGGAAACGATAATGCAGAAAAAGATTATGTCCTAGATAATACAACTTCTGGAGGGGTTACAGTTAATGATGTTATTTCTCACATTCAAATGGAAGATCTTCCATTTGGTGGAGTTGGTCCGAGCGGTATGGGGTCTTATCATGGTTATGATGGTTTCAAAGAATTTAGTCATGCCAAAGCTGTATATAAGCAAACTAAATTTAATTTGATGAAATTAGCTGGACTAGTACCACCTTACAAAAAGAAGGAAGAAAAGACTAAAACGGCATAAAGTTTCCAAAACTGATATAGGATTCTTGTGAAAAATATATCTTTATATTTGGCATTAAAGTATTTTCGGTCCAGAAAAAATGGATTCGTTTCTTTCCATTCTGGGATGGCAATCATTGGGATAACTATTGGTGTACTGGTTCTTATTTTAGTGACCTCCGTCATGAATGGTTTCCAGAAAGAACTTAAAGAAAGAATTTTAGAAACTATCCCCCATGCCTCTATCATTGGAAATTTTCAAATCAAGGAATATGATTCCATAGAGAAAATAGTTTATGAGAATTCTCAGGTTATAGGCGTTGCTCCTTATATTGAAACTCAAGGTTTATTGAGTTCTGGATCCTTTCTTAAAGGTGTCTATATTTATGGTGTAATACCTAAATATGAGAATACAGTATCCTCTATTGGTGATCACATTGTTAATGGTTCTTTGCAGACTCTTGAAGAAGATAAATATAATCTGGTCATTGGAGATATCTTAGCTTACCAATTAAACGTTGAAGTAGGCGATTACGTCAATGTTCTCGTTCCCGATACTGGATTAGGATTAGCGGGTATATTTCCACGCACAAAGAAATTTAAAGTTAGTGCAATTTTTAGTATTGGTTCACCAGAATTAGATCAAAGTTTTGCTTATATGAGTATTGCTAATGCATCAAAGTTATTGAGGATGAACCACTCAATGACTGGAATAAGGATAAAATATCAAGATCTTTTTAGTTCGACTAATCAAATAAGATTTGATGCAGCTGATATTAGAAAAACTTCTAATAAAGAAATAATGACTAGTACTTGGCAGCAAAACTATGGAACTTTATTTGAAGCTATACAAAATGAGAGATTTTTAGTTTCTTTAATGTTATTCATGCTTATTTTGCTATCTGCTTATAATTTGATGTCAATGTTGGTTATGACAGTTAATCAAAAGAAATCTCAGATCGCCATTTTAATGACTATGGGTGCAACTTCTAAAACTATTAGAAATATCTTTTTACTCTTTGGAGGCCTAGTTGGCTCTTTCGGAATTTTATTAGGTTGTTTTGCAGGATTAATTATTTCAATAAATTTCGGCTCAATAATTAATTTTTTGGAAATCTTGTTTAACACACAATTTTTAAAAGTATATTTTATTGATTATTTCCCCATAGAAATTAGATTTGAATGGGTTTCCACAATTTGTGCTGTCTCATTTATTTCCTGCATTTTATTCACCATATATCCTGCGAGATTAGCTTCCAGAGTCGATCCAGTAGAAATATTAAATAATGAATAAAGAGATTATTAGTATTAAGGGTATAGATAAATCCTATGGAGAAGATGACAAACTTCTGCAGGTTTTTAAAAATTTTTCATTAAGTCTTCATGAAGGCGAGACTATTGGATTGGTTGGCGCTTCTGGATCAGGCAAGTCAACACTTTTGCATATGATATGTGGACTAGATAAACCGGATTCAGGTTCTGTAAAGATAAAAGGTATAGATATTACAGAACTAACCTACGATGAAAGATCTCAACTTAGAAATAAGGAAATTGGATTTGTTTATCAATTCCATCACTTGTTGCCAGATTTGACAGCACTGGAAAATATTGCGTTACCGGCACTACTTGCAGGAACTAACCATACTGAAGCTATGGAGAATTCCTCACAACTTCTGGAACAAGTGAATCTATTTGGTAAAGAAAACAATACTCCAAATGAGTTGTCGGGAGGCGAAAGACAGAGAGTTGCCATAGCAAGAGCTATGTCCAATAACCCATCATGTTTGATTATGGATGAACCGACTGGAAATTTAGATACAAAGAATGTTGAAAATTTTATGACTCTTTTAACGAACATGGTTTCCATAAGAAATGTAACTCTATTAATAGCTACTCATGACACAAAGGTCTCTAGTCGACTGGATAGATTGTTAAGTTTAGAATAAAGCAGATGGATAAAAGCAATCAAGAATTATCCAGCATAAAGCTCTATGCTAGGTTATTGACCTATGTTCTTCCTTATCTTCCTCTGTTTATTGTAAGTATTTTGGGGTTTGCAATTTATTCAGGTTCTCAAGTAGCTGCTACAGAATGGTTAAAAAGAGTTATAGATTATGTGAGTAGTCCTGAAGGCGATTTAAGGTTAGTACTTCCGCTTGCTTTAATAGCTATCGCATTTGTAAGAGGTATAGGTTTCTTTGTAGGAAACTATTTATTGTCCTCAATTTCTAATAGATTAGTTCATAATTTAAGAACTGAATTATTTGAAAAATTAACTGTACTCCCTAGTTCTTTTTATGATGTTCATAGTTCTGGTCATCTAATTTCTAGAATTACCTTCAATGTTATGCAAGTGACCGGTGCAGCAACTAATGCTTTAAAAATTCTAATTAGAGAAGGTCTTCTAGTAATTGGATTAATTACTTATTTGATGTACTTAAACTGGAAGCTAGCGTTGTTTCTATTTATTGCAGCACCTTTCATTGCTCTTATAGTTAGTATTGCAGCAAAAAGGTTAAGGAAAATAAGTGGGAAAATTCAAACGGCAATGGGAGATGTAACCCATGTTGCCTCTGAAACTATTAATGGATATGAAGAGGTTAAATCTTTTGGTGGCGAAGATTATGAAATAGACAGATTTAATAAGGCGAGTGATAACAATAGAAAACAAAACTTAAAACTAGAGGCAACAAATTCAATTGCTTCACCCTTAGTTCAAATGTTTGTTTCTGCGGCGTTAGCACTTGTTACTTGGTTAGCTCTTGATGCTTCGGTAGTATCTGTAATGACACCAGGAACCTTTATAGCCTTTTTTACCGCAGCAGGCATGTTAGCCAAACCAGTTAGACAATTATCCGAAATTAATAGCCAAATACAGAAGGGATTAGCAGCAGCTGAAGATATTTTTAGTCAATTAGATGAAGAGATCGAAAAAAATGATGGCCAATTCAAATCTGATGAAATAAAAGGTGAAATTCAATTTAGTAATGTTTCCTTCGCCTATGCTAAATCTTCTCAAAATATACTCAATAATATTAATCTTGAAATAGGTATAGGAGAGTCTGTTGCCTTTGTTGGAAAGTCAGGTGCGGGCAAAACAACTCTAATGAGTCTTCTTCCAAGATTTTATGATGATTTTGAGGGAGAAATAAAGATTGATGGAGTATTGTTAAGTGAATTTGAAATAAAGAATCTAAGGTCACATATTGCCTTAGTAAGTCAAAACATAACTTTATTTAATGACACAATCGCTAATAATATTAATTATGGTTCTGAAGAAAGATCACTTGAAGAAATTCAAGTAGCTGCACAAAAGGCAAATGCTCATGATTTCATAGAAGCCCTACCTGATGGTTATGAAACAATTGCCGGAGATGATGGTGTTCTGCTATCAGGTGGCCAGAGACAGAGAATCGCTATAGCTAGAGCTCTTTTAAAAGATGCTCCTATTCTAATTCTTGATGAAGCTACTTCTGCTCTGGATTCTGAATCAGAGAATTATATTCAGGAAGCCTTAGTAGAATTGACAAAAAACAGAACAACATTGGTAATTGCGCACAGATTATCAACTATCGAGAATTCAGATAAAATTGTGGTACTTGAATCCGGTCATGTTGTTGAAATAGGTTCGCATGAAAGTTTAATTTCTCAAGATGGGCATTATGCTGAATTACACAGGAATCAATTTAAAGATGATGAAGAAGTTGGTCTAAGAAGTGAACCTCAAATAAATTTCTTTGAAGAAAATATTGATGATCTATCCTCGGCTAGTTTTATAGAGCAAAGCTGGTATCAGAAGAAATTATGGTTATGGCTTCTTTGGCCTCTTTCACTCTTAACGCAATTTGTTTCTAAAAGGAGAAGGCATAAATTTTTAGATCAACCTAAACTATCCTGGAAACCTGAGGTCCCGGTTGTAGTGGTTGGTAATATTGTTGTTGGTGGAACCGGAAAAACACCTCTAGTTATATGGTTATCTAAATTACTTGAAAAGAACGGATATAAACCCGGCATCGTAAGCCGAGGTTATGGGGGATCATCAACTAAGCCTATTTTTATTGATGATGAAACCTCTGTAAGTGTCAGTGGAGATGAACCATTGATAATTTATAGAAACACTCTAAGACCAGTTTGTATATCGACAAACAGAATATCTGCAATAAAGAAATTACTTTCAGATACAGATACCGATATCGTGATTAGTGATGATGGTTTACAACATTATAAGATGGATAGAGATATAGAAATTGTAGTTTTTGATGGTAATAGGGGAATTGGAAATGGACTTTATTTGCCTGCCGGTCCATTACGAGAGCCGTTAAAAAGAACAGATGAGGCTGATTTTATAGTTAGTTCATCAAAACTTACCAGATTGAAGACAAAACATAAAAATTACCTTATGAATTATCAGCCGATTGAATGGGCAAGAATTAAAGACAATAAAAGGTTCAGTGCAAATTCCTGGCCATTGTCCAAAAATGTACATGCAGTAGCAGGAATAGGGAATCCAGCTAAGTTTTTTAATACATTAATTAGCTTAGGCTTAAATCCTATAAGACATAGTTTTCCTGATCATTATCAATTCAAAGAGGAGGATCTTGATTTCGGAGATACATTACCAATTATAATGACGGAAAAAGATGCTGTAAGATGCCTCGAAATGAACTCCAATAATCTTTGGTACTTATCTGTAGAAGCTAAATTTGAAAACGACGATTTGGCCGAAAATATTTTGAACAAACTTACAATAAACTAATGACTAAGATCAATAAAAAGCTTTTAGATATACTCGTGTGTCCTGTCTCAAAAGGTTCTTTAGAACAAATTGGTGATGAGCTTATATGTAATGAAAGTAAGCTAGCTTATCCCATAAAAGATGGAATACCCGTTATGATACCTGATGAGGCAAGAGACCTCTCTGATGAGCTATAGAATAATCATTCCTGCCAGGATTGGCTCCACTAGACTATCCAATAAGCCCCTTAAGGATATTGCAGGTAAAACCTTAATTGAAAGAGTAGTTGATCAGGCAAGAAAAACTACTGCTAAATCTATACATGTGGCAACTGATTCTGATGAAATTATGTATCATTGCAATGAAATTAACGTAGAGGCTATTTTAACTAATTCAAACCATAGGACAGGATCTGATAGATTATTTGAATCATGCGATATCCTAAAATTATCGGATGAAGAATTAATAATAAACATTCAGGGAGACGAGCCTTTCATCGAACCCAAGGATATTGAAAACTTAGCGCAATTAGCTGAAAAAGAAAATGCCAATATGGTTACTTTGTATTCAAACCTTGTATCAAATGACTTAACAAACAATGACGTGGTGAAACTTTGGCTAGATTCAAATATAGTAAAAGATTTCTCAAGGGATGTGGACCATTTACCAAGAAAAGACGCTAAGAAACATATAGGAGTCTATGGATATAAAGTAAATTTCCTTCAGAAGTTCATCAAATGGAAACAAAGCAAAAATGAGATCAAAAGAAATCTTGAGCAAATGCGAGTCATGGATAATGGAGAGAAGATTTATGCAATTGAATCATCGGGAAAATATCATATCGGTGTTGATACTGAAAGTGATCTCAAACAAGCAATAGAGATAGCTCTAGATTTAGAATGAATTTCATAGAAGATTATCCATTTTCTAAACTATCCTCATTAAGGACCACAGAAACAGCATCATTTTTCTGCGAACTTTCCGATATTAATCAAATAGATGAAATAATTTCATTTTCTAACGAAAAGAACTTACCAATATTAATTTTAGGAGAGGGAACGAATATAGTTCCTACTAAAACATTTCAGGGATTGGTAGTTTTTAACAAGCTATTAGGCATAAAAGAAATTGATAAAATGACCATTGAAGTTGCCTCTGGGGAGAACTGGCATGATTTTGTGGAATGGACCATAAAGCATAAAATGTTTGGGTTAGAAAATCTTGCTTTGATACCAGGAACAGTTGGAGCAGGACCTATACAGAATATAGGGGCCTACGGATCAGAGATTTCTAGCTTTATAAAAAAGATAACTTGTTTTGATCTAAAGACGGGTTCAATCAAAGTTTTATATGCCAACGAATGCGGATTTGGATATAGAACCAGTATTTTTAAAGATAGTCCTGATTACATAATTTTATCGGTAACATTTCAATTTAAAACAGATCCTAAAATCAATTATTCCTATGGCTCTCTTGAAGATGAAATTAATTACAATAACTTTAATAAGGACAATCTAACTCATGGGGATATATTTGATTTGGTCTCAAAAATTCGAAAAAAAGTCTTACCTGATTATAAAGAATTCCCAAATGTTGGAAGTTTTTTTAAGAACGTAGTCTTAACTAAAGAAGAATTCAGTAAATTAGATATAACCGAAGAAATACCAGTCTATCTCGAAGGAGATGATATAAAAATATCTGCTGCTTTTTTAATTGAAAAGTTTGGATGGAAAGGTTTCAGAGAGGGAAATGTAGGAATATCAGATCAGCATGCTCTTGTTCTGGTGACTTATGAAGAAACTCCAGGAGATGAAATTCTTAAATTTGCTAACAAAATTATTAATCAAATCTTTTCTAAGACTGGAATTAAATTAGAAATAGAACCAACCTTAATATGACAGAATTTTTTACGGTAGTCGTTCTACATATGTTTGCTGTAATGAGTCCTGGTCCTGATTTTTTTTTAGTTTCTAGACAAAGTATCCGTTATGGCAGGACGATAGCATTATGGACAGCTGGAGGAATAGGAACAGGTATTTTATTTCATTCTGGTCTGGCAGTTACTGGAATGTTAATCATATTTGCCTCTAATGATTTTTACCTTCTTGCTCTTAAATTTATTTGTTCTTTCTATCTTATATACCTTGGCCTTACCTCCTTACTTAATGTTTCTAGTTTTGACGAAGATATTATTAACAAAGATAAGTGGGGTAGAGCAGGAGGCTTTACTGTAGGCCTCATTACGAACATAACGAATATAAAAGCTTTATTATTTTTTATTTCTTTATTTGGGATAGTTTTGAGTAGCTCCAGTAACTTTAGCCTCATGTTATATGGGTTATATATGGCAGTTATGACCTTTGTGTGGTTTGCTTCGGTTTCTTATATTTTCACAAGTAATATTTTTAAAGAAAAGTTTTTAAAGTTTTTTGGAATATTCGAAAAGTTTTTAGGTTTAGCACTGGTTATAATTGCATTACAAATATTACTTAGTGAGTTTATATAAACATGGCCGATACAACCATTTCTTCAATTTTTACAGAACTGTCAAAGTTAGATGAAGACAAATTCCCTCCAGTAGAAAGTTGGGATCCCCCATTATGTGAAAATGTTCATATGAAGATTGATCGGAATGGAAAATGGTACTTTATGGACTCGGTGATAAGTAGGGAACGTATGGTGAAATTATTCAGTAGAGTATTAAGGTTAGATGGGGAAGAATATTTTTTAGTAACACCAGTAGAAAAAATAAAGATTGAAGTTGAAGATAAGCCATTCACCATTGTAGATTTTGAATTCTCAGGTGAAGGTCATGAGCAGGTAATAACTTTTCGAACTAATACGGATGAAATATTTGAAGTAAATAGTGACCATCCGATTAGAGTAGCTACTTTAGGTGTTAATGATGAACCATCACCATACGCACTAGTCAGAAAAAATTTAGAGGGGTTAATATCTAGAAACGTATATTACAAGTTGATAGATATGGCACAAGAGGTTAATGGATATTATGGTATTTACAGTTCTGGAAATTTCTTCAGACTAAATTAGCCAAAAAAAAACAGAGCTATTGCTCTGTCTTTAGTTCGAGTTCGAAAGTGTCTAAACCGAGATTCTGCTTAGCTCCTTAATTGGTTTCTCTTCCAATCTTGGTGGTCTAAAAAACTTTTTTTGCTAGCTGTTTTTTAGAGCTTTCACCTTCCGTTCTCTAACCTATCTTCCCCCCTTTTCTTCGTCTCGAGTTGTTTCCAAGTCGGTCTGATAGGTAGCAATGTATGATACAGATTAAATTTTATTTTTCAACCCTTTTTTTAAAAAAAAATGCAAAAAAAGTGAAATATTTTTTTTATCTATAAGCTATTGGTTTTATTACATATTTGGATAGTTTGGTCCACCAGCTCCTTCAGGCGTAATCCAATTTATGTTTTGTGAAGGGTCTTTTATGTCACAAGTTTTACAATGCACACAATTTTGCGCATTTATTTGAAATTGCTTTTCTCCTTCTTTCTCAACTATTTCATAAACACCGGCAGGACAGTATCTCTGTGCAGGCTCATCATACTTAGGTAAATTAACACTCAATGGTATTGAAGGATCTTTGAGAACAAGGTGACATGGTTGATCTTCTTCATGATTCGTATTGGAAAGAAATACCGAGGAAAGCTTGTCGAAACTTATAACACCATCCGGTTTAGGGTAATCAATACGTGGCATTTCTGAAGCCTCTTTTAAACATTCATGATCAGGTTGATCATGATGCAATGTGAATGGCAGCTTGCCTCTAAATATTAATTGGTCAATTCCAGCAAGAGCTACACCAAGTAGAGTTCCATATTTATGTATAAAAGGTAAAAAGTTTCTAGCTTTATGCAGTTCAGTTTCTAACCACGAAGATTTAAAGTTGGCTGTGACTGTATTTAGGTCAGTCATAGGATTTTCTTTGTAGAATTCTTCAAAGAGACTTTCGGCAGCAATCATTCCAGACTTCATTGCAGTGTGCGTCCCCTTTATTCTCGGGAAATTCATGGTGCCTGCATCGTCTCCTACTAGCATACCACCAGGAAAATGCATTTTTGGAATAGACTGATGACCACCCTTTATGAGAGCTCTTGCTCCATATGCAGTTCTTGTACCACCTGCTAAATATTTTTGTATAGATGCTTGATGTTTCCATTGTTGAAACTCATCAAAAGGGCTTATATGAGGATTGTCATAGTCAAGAGGAACTATGTAACCCAAAAATGCTTGATTATTTTCTCCATGATAAAGGTACGATCCAGACAATACTCCCTTAGCTGCAGGCCATCCCATCGTATGTACAACTAACCCTTCCTCATGAACAGAAGGGTCTAGATCCCAAACTTCTTTAAAACCTATACCATAGTGCTGCGGATCTCTGTCTTCATTGAGGTTGAATAAACTAATGGCTTGTTTTCCAAGGTGACCACGACAACCTTCGGAAAGGATCGTGTATTTAGCCACAAGATTTATGCCAGGTTCATATGAGTCTTTCTTTTCTCCATTAATATCGACTCCCATATCACCCGTAGCAATTCCTACAACAACTCCATTGTCGATTATCAATTCAGAGGCTGTAAATCCAGGGAAAATATCAATTTCAAGCCCCTCTGCATACTCTGCCATCCATCTACAAAAGTTGCCTAGGCTCATAATGTAGTTTCCATGATTCTTAAAGGTAGTTGCAAATAGCGTTGGAATTGAAAAGTTGAACTTTTCATTAAGTAAATACCTTACTGAATCTTTTTTAACAGGAGTATTTAGTGGCGCGCCAAGTTCTTTCCAGTCAGGTATAAGTTCATCTAATGCTTTTGGATCAAAAACATTACCAGATAATATATGCGCCCCAACTTCAGAACCTTTTTCAACAACACATATTGACATCTCCTTTGATGCTTCGATTGCTTGTTGTTTTAGTTTAATTGCAGTAGATAATCCAGCCGGTCCAGCCCCAACTATGACTACATCATACTCCATTGATTCTCTTTCGATATTTTCCATACTTTTATTTATTGTATTGAGTCGGGCAGCAGTTATAGAATACGCAGTGTAAATTTTACCATATAAGGAAAATAGTATGAAGATTCTTGTTCCTGTTAAGAGAGTTGTTGATTATAACGTCAAAGTAAGGGCTAAATCTGATGAGAGTGGACCTGACTTGAGTAATGCCAAAATGGCTATAAACCCATTCTGTGAAATTGCCATTGAGGAAGCTGTGAGAATCAAGGAAGCCGGTAATGCGGAAGAGGTAATCGCTGTATCTGTTGGAGATGCTTCATCTCAAGAGCAATTAAGAACATGTTTGGCACTTGGTGCAGATAGAGCTATTTTAGTAGAAACAGAGGAATCTGTTGAGCCATTAGGGGTAGCTAAAGCACTTAAAGAGGTTGTTTCTAAGGAAAGTCCTGATCTTATAATCCTTGGAAAACAAGCAATAGATGGTGATGCAAACCAAACGGGACAGATGTTGGCAGCAATGTTAGATCTTCCGCAAGGAACCTTCGCTTCGGAGGTTGAAATACAAGAAGGAGTTGTTCAAGTTACAAGAGAAATAGATGGTGGTTTGCAAACACTGTCATTAACATTGCCAGCAATAATTACAACTGACCTCAGGCTTAATGAACCTAGATATGCTTCTTTACCAAACATTATGAAAGCGAAAAAGAAACCACTAGAAACATTATCCTCATCAGATTTAGGTCTCGATTTATCTCCAAGGCAAAATACTTTGAAAGTTACTCCTCCTCCAGAGAGGGCTGCAGGGATAATGGTAGACGATATTGAACAACTAGTTGATAAATTAAAAA
This sequence comes from uncultured SAR86 cluster bacterium, assembly GCA_902611645.1. Taxonomy (GTDB): domain Bacteria; phylum Pseudomonadota; class Gammaproteobacteria; order Magnimaribacterales; family Magnimaribacteraceae; genus Magnimaribacter. Next base: position 20,629 of record CACMAF010000004.1, read on the forward strand.
ACGAAGCAAAGGTGATTACATGAGTATATTAGTTATAGCAGAACACGATAATTCAGAATTAAAGGGAGCAACGCTTAATACTGTTGCTGCAGCTAAAGAGGTTGGAGGTGACATAGATATTCTTGTCGCAGGTATGGATTGCGAATCTGTTGCCGATACAGCTTCTCAAATTCCTGGTGTAAATAATGTACTTCTAGCAGATAAAGAGACATATAAAAATTCTCTTGCTGAGAACTTAGGAAATTTAATAGTTGAGTTATCTGAAGGTTATTCACATATCATGGCGCCAGCTACAACAAATGGTAAGAATTTTATGCCTAGAGTAGCAGCCAAATTAGATGTTTCTCAAATATCTGACATAAGTGCTGTTATTTCAGAAGATACTTTTGAACGACCAATTTATGCAGGTAATTGCATAGCAACTGTGCAAAGTACTGATTCAATTAAAGCTATTACGGTCAGAACTACTGGATTTGATGCTTGTGAATCCAGTGGAGGAAGTGCATCTATAAACTCAATCGAAAACGATACAAATGCAGGAGTTTCTTCTTTTGTTAAAGAAGAGATCGCTGAATCTGACAGACCTGAACTAACTGCAGCAGAAGTAGTGATATCAGGTGGAAGAGGTATGCAAAATGGAGATAACTTTAGTCTATTAAATGGAATAGCGGATAAGTTGGGAGCAGCAATTGGAGCTTCAAGAGCTGCTGTAGATTCAGGATTTGTCCCAAATGATATGCAAGTTGGTCAAACAGGAAAGATTGTTGCTCCTGACTTGTACATAGCTGTTGGTATATCCGGTGCAATACAACATTTAGCAGGAATGAAAGATAGTAAAGTTATAGTCGCAATTAACAAAGACGAGGAAGCACCAATCTTCTCAGTTGCAGATTATGGATTAGTTGCCGACCTCTTCGAAGCATTACCTGAACTAGAAGCAAAGCTCTAAAAAGCAAACTAGTATTTTTTGCTAAGAATTGCTCCGGACTCTATGTGCTCCGTATATGGAAATTGGTCGAACATTGCAAGTTTTAATATATTGTGTGTGGATTTTAAAGCTTGTAAATCTCTCTTGAATGAATCCATGCTGCACGAAATGTAAATAATATTTTTTATTCCTATTATGTTTCCGAGTGTAGATGAATCAAGTCCTTCCCGCGGAGGATCTAAAAAAATTGAATCTATTTTGAATTGCGCTAAATCAATATCTTTCAATCTTCTAAATGACCTTACTCCCTTAAATGCTTCTAAGGTTTCTTTACCCGATAATCTTCCAGTATAGATATTATTAATATTATTCAACCTAATATTTTCTTGTAATGCTTTAATGCTGGGTCGACTATTCTCAGTAGCTAATACTTTGTTAAAGTAACTACTTAAGGGAATTGTAAAAGTTCCAAGACCGCAATGAAGCTCCATTAGATCATTTTCAACTGGTTTAATGTTATCAAAAACCCAACTTAGCATGGAGTCACAAATATAAGGATTTGTTTGACTGAAACACTGTTCGTAGAGCTTAATTGAAAACTTTTTATCTTGGTATTGATAGGTTTCGGTAACATAATCATTTCCAATGATTATTTTTCTATTTTTACTTCTTCCAATAATTGATATGTCTAATTCATTGGATATATTTGATGCCATTTCTGACCACTCATCTCCCAATTCTTTGTGATAAATTAAACTAACCATGGCTTCGTTATTTCTTGAGGATTGAAACTCTATTTGAAAAAGTTTATGAGAAATTATTGAATTACTTTGTATTTTTATTAATAAAAGGGGCATAATACTTTGAATCTTTTGACTGCTAATAGGGAAAGAGTTTATAGCCACTTTTTCACCATTTTTTGTCATTGAATAGAAATATTCATCTTTCTCTTTCAAAAGACCAAACTCAGCTCTATATCGATAAGCTTTATCAGGAGATTCAAAGAAGTCTATTGGAGTTTTTTCAGTAAATTCACGTATAAATAAGCTTTTCTTTTCTTCAAAAAGTTCGAGATAATGTTCGCTTTGTATAATCGACAAAATTTAAGCTAGAAATCTTTAGTTTACGTTTAATTCTATAAATATTATAACAGTCGATATATTTGATAGAATGGGATTATGAAAGAGATGACCATCACACCTTCAGCGCAAGATTATTTGAATGATCTTCTGTCTAGTCAAGATGAGGACACTTGTGGAATAAAAATATTCGTTTCCGAACCTGGAACTCCCAGAGCGGAGACTTGTATTGCATATGCAAAGCAAGACGAGGACTTCTCCGATTATAGAATCATCAATGAATTCAAGTTTGATTTGTATCTTGAAGAAAAATCCATTGATTTTTTGAAAGATGCTGAGGTCGATTATTCACCTGATAAGTTTGGTGGAACACTTACTATCAAAGCTCCAAATGCAAAACTGCCTCAGCTAGGTAAAGATGCTTCTATAGAAGACAAAATAAACTATGTTCTTTACTCAGAGGTAAATCCAGGATTGGCAGCACATGGAGGAGAAGTTTCTTTGATTGAGGTTATAGATGATTCAACAGCGGTGCTTCAATTTGGAGGAGGTTGTCAAGGATGCGGAATGGTGGATCTTACTTTAAAAGATGGTGTTGAAAAAACCCTATTAGAACAAGTTGAAGGCTTAAAGGGCGTGAAAGATGTAACTGATCACAGCTACAGAGAAAATGCCTATTATAAATAATATATGTCTCAATTAAATGCAGATAAATGCTATATATTTACAGATACTGAGACGACAGGCCTTGATATTAACTTCTCTCAAATCATTCAAATTGGATCAATTCTTACAGACGAGTCTCTTCATCAAGAAAATTCTCAAGATATAGGATGTAAAGTTTTACCTTGGATTGTCCCAACTCCAGAAGCCTATTTAGTTCATAAGAAAGTTGAATCCTTAAAAGAAGAATCTATGTCTCACTATGACATGATGAAACTTCTGAGATCAACTTGGTTAGATTGGTCAAAAGGAAGAAACCCTGTATACATTACCTATAATGGTCATCGTTTCGATGAAGAACTTTTCCGACGTCAATTTTTTTGGAACTTACTCCCTTTATACATAACGAATACTCTTGGTGCATCGCGCTTAGATATGCTTAGTACACTGCAGCTAGTTGCTAACTTTTTCCCTGATAGCCTCACTCTTCCAATCTTTGAAGAAGGAGATGTGAGTATGAAATTAACAGATTGGTCTGATGCCAACTCTATAGAAATTGAAAATGCTCATGATGCCTTGGCTGATTGTGTACAAATGCACGAACTCGCTAAGTTAATTTTGGAAAAGGCTAAACCTGTCTGGCAAGCTTCAATAAAAGGATCGACAAAGACTGGTAATTTAGAAATCCTACAAACAGAACCATTTGCCATGATAGGGGAAGTAATACGTAGAAAGAAATTTACTTATCCTGTTACATTCTGTGGTCAGAACCCTAAAATGAATAATGAAGTTGCTGTTGCAGATTTATATTTCGATCCAGATCAACTTAATGATTTGACTGATACTGAATTGCTCGAGCAGATAGGAAATAGTGGAACTGCCATTAGGAAAGTGAGAATCAATAAGAGTCTACCTGTTATGCCATCAGATCATATCCCTAATATTGATAATCACTTAGACATATCACATGACCAACTTATTGAGAGAGCAAGAAAGATTAAGGAAAATATTAAATTGCAAACCAGAGTGAGTGAACTCTTGGCAAGTAACCAAATCAACTATCCTCCACCTAAACATCTAGAACAAACTGTTTATTCAGGATTTCCTTCTGATGCTGATGATTTATGGATGGAAAGATTTCATACCCTCCCTTGGGAAGAGCGCTCTAAAGTTTTAGATGGTTTTGAGGATTCACGTTACAAAGAATTAGCTGAGAGACTCGTTTGTGTGAATCAGCCTAACTCTGTGATGCCTGATACCATGGAAAGATATAGGAATTTTGTAAACCAAAGGCTTTATGATAAAGGGCCTTGGTTGTCTCTTGAAAAAGCATTGGATAAGACACGCTCTATGCTAATTGACGCAACTGGCGAAAAGAAAGAAATCCTTCAAAGCTTAGAAAAGAATCTAGTTGAAAAATCTGAATTTATTTAGTTTGTTCGGTAACTTTAATTAAAATTGAGAAGTAGGGGTGATCGATGAAGTTTAACTCATCAACTTCAAGCTTCACATCCTTATCAATTTCATATAAATCTACAAACTTAAATCTAGGGAGCTCCATTATTTCTTCAGAATTAATTTCATTATATGAATAAACAAAATCCCCAATATATTTCAGATTAACTTTTACAGAATTAAAGATAGTTTCTACCCAATAATTATCATTCAGAAAGCCCTTACTTTCTGTATTATTTTTATCCTTAATAAGTGATTGAAATGTTTTAATCTCTTGAGTTCTTGATGAATTGTCAATTTCTTCAGTTTTCTGAGAAAACCTTAATTTTGATACCAGGTGAATAAATCTTTCTTTATAAATCTTTATTTCACCATGAACCTTTTTATCTTTTTTTTGAGCATCTATAAATATTGGTATAGTTTCGTTCTCTTTAAAAACAGGTTGGTACCATGAGTTATAGTAAATGACTCTATAGTCTCTGCTTCTATTTAAATTATTCTCAATTTCTACCATTTCTTTTTGAAATGGAATTTTTTCATATAAAAATGGATCAGGTTTCGTGACCTCTGCAACTTGATCATTAAGACTCTGTTGTTCAGGTTGAATTTTAAATTTTAAAGGGGGCAAAGTTATCTCATCTGAGAATTTTCCTTCAGGAAAGGTCACAAATGTCGTAGGTTCGGTTTTGATTTTGATGAGATGATTTGAAAGCTCAAGTTCGTCCAATTCTTTCCACTTTTCTTCAAGATCTTCATCTTCGATTGACAAATTTTGTATGATGAAAAAGTCAACCTTAATGTGATCAAGTTTCTGTTTATCGACAAGGTACTTTTCTAAATATTCATTGAAATCAACTGAATATAGGCTCTCTGCAATGAATAGAACTATAATCGCTAGCTTAAGGTGCATTTGTGCAAATTGTCTTAATCACGTCCGAAGTCATTTTTATTTTCTCTTCTAAAGTATCGTCATTAAAAAAAGATGTATCAAGATCTTTATTTTTGAAATAAATATTTATTTTGCTATCCATGAAGTTTATTTTTTTAATCGAGTATTCTTCGGCAATTATTCTTAATTCAGCTTGAAAGAAAAAGTTTTTTAGTTCCTCTGGCAATAATCCAAATCTATTGATCATCTCTATTTGTATATTCTTTAAATCAGCAGATGACTCAGCCAAAGAAACCTTGTTGTACATTAATAATCTTACATTTATGTCCGGTAGATAATTTTCAGGAATGAAACAATTTTTATTTAGATTAATCTCCGGCAATTCATCTAGTTTTTGAAAATCAAGGTCTCCATTCTTAATGAAATCTGACGCTTTCTTTATCATCCTTGTATATAACTCAAGGCCTATGGATTCAAATACACCACTTTGATTTGATCCAAGGATTTCTCCAGCTCCCCTTATTTCAAGGTCTTTTAGGGCTAGCAGGAATCCTGCTGACAAAGAGTCTGCGCTCATCAGGGCATCGAATCTTTTGTTGGCATTCTTCTTATTTATGATATTTCTAGATCTTAAAAAATATGCATAAGCTTGTCTCTCCGCTCTTCCAACACGACCTCTAAGTTGGTGGAGTTGTGATAGACCAAATTTATCAGCATCTTCCACAATCAATGTATTTGCATTTGAGACATCAATACCACTCTCTATAATAGTAGAGCACACAAGTATGTCTATTTCACCTGCATTAAATTTCAACATAATTTCCTCTATAACATTTGCTTTTAATTGGCCATGAACAACTTCGATAACAAGATCATTAAACTTTTCTTTAAGTCTCAATCTTCTGTCCTCTATTAATGAGAGATCATTACAAAGGTAATAGACTTGACCACCCCGTAGATTCTCCCTTTGGATGGCTTCAAAGATTAAATTTTCATTGAAACTATAAGTAAAAGTCTTAACCGGTAAGCGATCATCTGGCGCTGTTGCAATAATTGATAGATCTTTAAGTTCTGTGAGGGCAAAATTCAATGATCTCGGAATAGGCGTAGCTGATAAGCTCAAAATATCCAATTCTTCCTTAAGTGATTTGATCTTTTCTTTTTGACGAACTCCAAATCGATGCTCTTCATCAATTATTAAGAGCCCAAGATCTTTGAACCTTATATTTCCCTGGATCAGTGCGTGAGTTCCAATTACGATATCAATCTCACCTGAAGCTAGACTATGAACCAACTTATCTTTCTCTTTTGGAGTTATATTCCTAGATAACGAAGCTATATGCACACCGGTATCTTTGAATCTTTGCTCAAAGCTATCTAGATGTTGAGATGTCAGTAAAGTTGTTGGAACCAAGATACAAGTTTGTTTGCCATTCAATGCAGATATAAACGCTGCCCTCATTGCAACTTCAGTCTTTCCAAAACCTACTTCTCCACAAATTAATCTATCCATCGGTCTTGAGGAATGCATATCCTGTAACACTTCATCGATAGTTCTTTTTTGATCAAAGGTTTCTTCATATGGAAACTTTTTAATAAAATTTAAGTATTCATCTTCATATAAATCAAACGAATATCCATTTGCAGCATATCTTTTGGCTTGGACTTCAAGTAATTCTGCTGCAGTATCAAAAGTTTGCTTGAGAGCTTTATCTTTTCTTTTTTTCCATTTTTTTGAATTAAGTGAGTCAATATCTCTGTCAACCGGACCAAAGTACTTCGAAATCAGATTCATATGTTCTATAGGAACAAAGACTTTACTTTCATCTTTATAAAGAATTTCTAAGCAATCACTAACACCAACAAAAGTTTTCAATTGCTTAAGTCCCAGAAATTTACCAATACCGTGTGTTAGATGAACAACTAGATCACCTTTATTGGGCATTTTCGAAGAAGAAATATCAGCCTTCTCTTTCCTCTCATTTTGAAGGACATCATTTTCAATTATTTCTGAATAATCTGTCTCTATGTCAAAAGTGAGGCTATCTTTTATATTTGTATTGAGTTCATTCATACTCAAAAATAAATTTTCAGGTGCAAGTAATGGTCGCTTTTGATCATATCTGTATTCTTCATATCTCTGATTTATGAGTTCTTCAAACTCATGACCTTTTTCATTTACATTATCTTGTATATAAATTTGATCGGCATATTGCAGAAATGGAATGAAATCAGATTTTGTGCCATAGAATAGAGGAAAGTAAATTTCAGCTCCTTCCGGATGCCTTAAGTTCATTATCTTTCTAAATAACTCTGAATCTTCTTCAAAGAGTTCAAACCTTTTTCTCCATTCTTTTTTAAAAATTTCAGCAGAATTCCTATTCAAAGGATATTCATATGAGGGCAAGAAATTAATATGATTAATTTTCTCGTGAGTAATTTGCGATTCAGAGTTAAATATTCTTAGACTTTCAATTTGATTATTAAAGAATTCAATTCTAATAGGCTCTGTCCCGCTAGTAAGAAATATATCCATAACAGATCCTCTTAAAGCATAGTGTCCAGGCAATGATACAAAATCTTCTCTTGTATATCCGTTTAGGATTATTTCGTTTATTACTGATTCCGGATCGAAAGGATCTCCGACTGACAAATTATTTAGAGGAGATATATGAATTGGTTTGGGCACAGGTGACAATAATGTAGCTATTGAGGAAATTAATGTTATTTCTTTTTCTTTTAAATAAGCTGATAAAGTCGATATTCTTCTTGCTCTTGTTATAGGTGCCATCGAGAAGAAGTCGTAAGGAAGTAATTCAGAGTTTTCTAGAACAAGAACATTGGGTTTATCTAAGAAATTGGCAAATTGAACTGCCGATTGAGAATCTTTAGTTATGACTAAATTTTTTTTAGACAGGTCTAATCCCAGATTTAAAATATCCGAGGATGATGTGATCTTTTCTACCACTTATTTATTGGTTTTTTCCTAAAAAAAAAGCAAATTATATATGGAAGTGTATAATTATTTTTTTTTTATTACATAGGAACAAAATGGACTTAAAATTTTCAGAAGCAGATGTTACTTTTAGAAAAGAAGTTGTTAACTTTTTAGAGACTGAATATCCGGATGATATCAAAGAGAAACAAGATAAAAGGATTCCTCTGGAAAAAGACGAAATTGTCAGATGGCAACAAATTCTAAATAAGAAAGGTTGGTTTGCCATCAACTGGCCAACTGATTATACAAATCAAGAAGAACTTTCTGTCACTCAGAAATATATTCTTCAAGAAGAGCTAGCAAAAGCAAACACACCGACAACTATTCCATTCGGTGTTGGTATGTGCGCGCCTGTTGTTTATACATTCGGCACCGATGAACAGAAAGAAAAGTTTCTTCCTTCTATATTAAATAGTGAAGTATGGTGGTGCCAAGGTTATTCTGAACCGGGTTCAGGATCAGATCTCGCTTCTTTAAAAACCAAAGCAGAATTGAAAGAAGATAAGTATATTGTTAACGGAGCCAAAACTTGGACAACATTGGCTCAACATGCTGATTGGATATTTTGCCTTGTGCGGACCGAAACCACTGACATCAAGCAAGAAGGAATAAGTTTCCTACTCATCGATATGAAAACACCTGGAATAGAGGTTAAGCCAATAATAACCATTGATGGTTCGCATGAAGTTAATATGGTGTACTTTGATAACGTTGAGGTGCCTGCTGAAAATCTAGTAGGTGAGCAAGGCCAAGGATGGAATATAGCAAAATTTTTATTAGCTCATGAAAGAAGTGGAATAGCTGGTATTGCAGCCTTAAAAAGAGAACTATCTAGACTTAAGGATTTATCATCAGATATACCATTAGGTGAAGGAACATTGCTTGAAGATGTTCAGTTTAGAAATAAAATTGAAGAAACTGAAATCGAACTTACTGCTACTGAGTTTACCGAGCTTCGAACACTTGCAGCAATGTCTCAAGGTGGCTCTCCTGGTGCAGAATCTTCCATATTAAAAATTAAAGGCACTGAATTACAACAAACTATTTCAGAGCTTTTCGTTGAAATGTTAGCTTACTACGCTCATCCCTTTTACTTAGAGAATGAGATTGGTACAAATGAAACAGTTGGACCGGACTATGCAGCGCCTGTAATGCCTCATTATTTAAACTACAGAAAAGTATCTATATATGGCGGAAGTAATGAAATTCAACGAAATGTCATTTCTAAGGCAATATTGGGGTTATAACAATGGATTTTACTTTTAATGAAGAACAAACATTAATTCAAGATCAAGTTGATCAGTTTGTTCAAAAAGAATACGACTGGGAAACGAGACAATCTTTATCTAATTCTGATCTAGGATTTGGTGAATCAAACTGGCAAAAGTTTGCTGAACTAGGTTGGCTAGGTATAAGTGTCTCTGAAGATAGTGGAGGGTTCGGTGGGTCTGCAATTGAGTCCATGCTAATTATGGAGGCTTTTGGAAAAGGACTCGTAGTAGAGCCATTTTTAGAAACTATGATCATGGCCGGAAGCCTTATTGATGATCATGGTTCTGATGAACAAAAGTCATCCATTCTAGAGCCTGCAATTTCAGGAGAAATGCATCTTGCTTTAGCATATGCAGAACCACAAAGCAGATTCAATTTATCAGATGTTGTTACAGAGGCTAAATCTGAGGGTGAAAATTATATTTTGAATGGATACAAGTCAGTAGTCATGAACGGTCCTTCTGCTAATAAAATCATTATCTCAGCAAGAACTTCTAGCTCTCAATTAGACGAAAATGGTATAACTTTATTTCTAGTGGATTCTGATTCTAAAGGATTGTCGAAAACAAATTATAAAACTGTAGATGGAAGAAGAGCATCAGATCTAACCATAGAAAATGTTTCTGTTTCAAAAGACAACATTATAGGTAATTTAGATTCAGGTTTTGAGATTTTAGATTCTGCCATTGATAAAGCGATTCTTGCAATTTCAGCAGAGGCTGTAGGCGCGATGGAGGTTCTTTATAAAACAACAGTGGAATATACAAAAACCAGAGAACAATTCGGTACTCCAATAGGTAAATTCCAAGTTTTGCAACATAGAATGGTGGATATGTTCATGGAGTATGAACAATGTAAGTCTCTCCTCTACATGGCAACTATGAAATATGAAGAAGGAGCTTCTGATGCAAAAAAAGCTATATCAGGCTTAAAATATCAAGTCGGTAAAGCTGGTAAATTTATAGGTCAACAAGCTGTTCAACTTCATGGTGGTATGGGTGTTACTGATGAGTTAAATGTGGGACATTACTTTAAAAGGCTCACAACTGTAGGGACGATTTTTGGTAATACAGATTACCACCTCAAAAAATATACCTCTCTTTAGATGAAAAAAAATCAGCCCGATCAAAGGACTCGTCCTGAGCTTCCAAAAGATCCTTTTGGCGACTTTCAATATAGACAAGCATTAGCAGAAGAGATGCTTCCTATGATTGGAAGAATCTATAGAGACAATGTCCATCTTCTTTTATATGGAAAGCCACTGGTGAACTTATCAGTTTCAGAAATTATGAATGCTCATAGATTTGTAAGAGAAACCGAAAACAATGAGATGAGTGAATTTGAAACCTATCAAGTCATTGTAGCTCTTAGTGATCTAGAATTAGGACCGGCTGAAGTTGACATTGGAATTATTGCTGCAGCATACCTGTTTGATGATAAGGATCTCTCTATCGAAGATTTCGTAAAAGAATCGGTAAATGATTTGATTGGCACTAAAGGATCAATATTGGAACAAGCGCAGGATGTTGTTCTTTATGGTTTTGGAAGAATAGGAAGATTGTTAACAAGAATGTTAATTCAAGATTCTGGTGGAGGAGATAATCTTAGGTTGCGAGCAATAGTAGTTAGAAAAGCTGTCGATGATGACATCATTAAAAGAGCAAATCTAATGAGAACTGATTCTGTTCATGGTCCCTTCAAAGGAACAATTCGTGTTATAGAAGAAGAGAACAAATTAATCATAAATGGTAATGAAGTAAAAATAATTTATGCCAACGATCCTTCAGAGATTGACTATACTGACTTCGGCATAAATAAAGCTTTATTGATTGATAATACTGGAGTCTGGAGAACAAAAGAAGGTTTAAATACTCATTTAAGTTGCAATGGAATTTCTAAGGTACTACTTACTGCCCCAGCAAAAGAAGGTATAAAAAACATTGTTCATGGTATAAACAACGAAATTATAGATAATGATGAAATCTTAGGGGCTGCTTCATGTACAACGAATGCTATAGTTCCAACTTTAAAGGTCCTAAATGATGAGTTTAATATTATCTCAGGTCACATCGAGAGCGTACATTCCTACACTAATGATCAGAATCTAATAGATAATTTCCACAAAAAAGCTCGAAGAGGAAGGAGTGCAGCCCTTAACATGGTGATTACTGAAACTGGAGCGGGAAAAGCAGTAGGTCAGGTGCTTCCTGAACTTATAGGCAAATTGACAGCAAATGCTGTAAGAGTTCCTACTCCAAATGTATCTCTCGCAATAATGAATCTTCAACTAGGTAAAGAAACTTCATTAGAAGAGCTCAATAACTTCCTTAGACAACAGGCGTTTCATTCAGATTTAAAAGAACAGATAGGTTTTACAAATTCTCCAGAAGTTGTTTCTACAGATTTTGTAGGGGATAGGCATGCTGGCATAATTGATTCAGCTGCGACAATCGTAAATGGAGATAAATGTGTTCTTTACGTTTGGTATGACAATGAGTTTGGATATACCGCACAACTTTTGGGATTGGCAAAAGAGATGGTCGGATTAACTTATCAACGATATCCAAATTTTAGCGAAACATCCTAGTAAATTAGACCTCAGATCATTATAATACCACCGCGCTCTAGGGTACTTTTCCCATACATCAAATAGGGAATGATTAGAATAAAAAAAGGTTTAGATATACCCATATACGGCTCACCTGCCGAAGATATAGTTGACTCCAAAAAAAGCAGATCTGTTGCTATTTTGGGGAGCGACTATATTGGTATGAAACCCACCATGTTAGTTGAAGAAGGTGATAGTGTAAAAATAGGGCAACCTCTCTTTGAAGATAAGAAAAATCCAGGAGTCGTTGTTACATCACCAGCAGGTGGTAGGGTTGAAGCAATAAATCGAGGAGACAGAAGGGTCTTACAATCAATTGTCATAGAAATTTCTCAAGCAGAGGATTCTGTTCAGTTTGACAATTTTACTGTAGATACTTTAAAAAACTGCTCTTCAAATGTTATCAGAGACCAGCTTATAGAGTCTGGTATGTGGACATCCTTTAGAACTAGACCCTACAGTAAGGTCCCAACTGTAAAATCATTACCTGCTAACATATTTATCTCGGCTATTGATACTCAACCTTTAAGTCCTAACCCTGAAACAATTATTAACTTGAGTAAAGAAGATTTCAACTTCGGGCTTTTGGTTCTAAAGCAATTAGTTGAGTGTCCAATTCATGTCTCTGTTTCTAATAATTCTTTGCTTGAAATACAAGAAGATGACCAACTTAAAAGACACATATTCTCTGGTCCACATCCTGCTGGGCTCGTAGGGACTCACATGCATTTTATTTCTCCTGCTTCTTTAACCAATGTTAATTGGACTATTGGTTATCAAGATATTATTGCGATTGGAAAGTTGTTTAAGTCTGGGTACATTGATAACGATAGAATAGTTTCTTTGGCTGGACCTCAAGTAAATAGTCCGAGCTACATTAAAACAAGACTTGGAGCTTCTACAGATGAAATAACAGCCGGAGAACTGACACAGAGAGAAAATAGAATTATTTCAGGATCAATCATATCTGGAAGAGAAGCTATCGGCCCCTTTGCTTATTTAGGGAGATACCATAATCAAATTTCAGTAATAGCTGAGCCTAATTCCAAAGATAGAGAGTTTATGAACTGGCTCACTCCTGGTCCAAGAAAATTTTCAAAGATGCCAGTATTTCTCTCTTCCTTATTCCCCAAGAAAGTTTTTAAATTTAAAGCTTTAATGAATGGTTCAGACCGTCCTATAGTGCCAATTGGCTCATATGAAGAAGTTTTGCCATTCAACATGCTGCCAATAATGCTTCTTAGAAACATTGTTTTATTGGATACAGAAAAATTACAAGCATTAGGGGGACTAGAGTTAGATGAAGAAGATCTTTCTTTATGTAGCTATATTTGCCCAGGAAAATATGATTTTGGCTCTTTATTAAGAGCTGGACTTACCAAAATTGAGGTTGAAGGATAGATGAAACCATTAAGAAAATTTCTAGATGGTTTAAAACCTAGGTTCACTAGTGGGGGTTCTTTAGAAAAATACTTTCCCTTATATGATGTTGTTGAGAATCTTTTTTATTCTTCTGACAAAAGAACTTTTGGATCTGTTCATGTAAGAGATAGTGTAGATCTACAAAAAGTTATGGTTGTGGTTTGGATGGCTACATTTCCTGCCATGTTCTATGGTATGTATAACTTGGGATATCAGTCACTCGCTGCTTTTGAAGAGCTGGGAACTATAAACAAAGATGATTGGCACTTCTTTTTTATAGACATATTTTGCAACTATGATCCTAAAAGTATAGTGGACTGTATTTGGTTTGGAGCATGCTATTTCATACCTATTTACCTTGTTACCTTTATAGTAGGAATAGCATGGGAAGTAGTATTTGCTATTTTCAGAGGACATGAAATCAATGAAGGTGCTTTTGTAACAACTGTTTTATTCGCATTATGTTGTCCTCCCGATGCTCCCCTGTGGCAAGTGGCAGTTGGAATAAGTTTTGGTATCGTTGTTGCAAAAGAAATATTCGGAGGCACAGGAAAAAACTTTCTAAATCCCGCTTTAGCTGGAAGAGCATTTCTTTATTTTGCCTACCCAGTAGATTGGTCTGGCGATTCTGTTTGGGTTGCAGTTGACGGTTATAGCTCACCAACAATATTAGGAATAGGAGCGCAAGAAGGTCTTAATGGAATACAGTCTCAATATTCATGGAGCGACGCATTTTTTGGCTCAATACCAGGTTCAATAGGTGAAACTTCAACTTTGTTTATTCTTATAGGTTTGATAGTTCTCCTCTATACAAGGATTGCTTCATGGCGGATTATTGCCGGAGTCTTACTAGGAACATTCTTAACATCAGAATTATTTAATTTAATTGGTTCAGATAGCAATCCAATGTTTTCATTGCCTTTTCACTGGCACTTAGTAATTGGAGGCTTCGCTTTCGGTCTTACATTTATGGCTGTCGAGCCAGTTTCTGGTTCTCATACAAATTTAGGTAGATGGTATTACGGAATTTTAATTGGAGTAATGGTGGTATTGATAAGAGTTGTTAATCCAGCTTATCCAGAAGGTATGATGCTGGCAATTTTATTTGCAAATTTATTTGCGCCACTTATTGATCATTTTGTTCAAGAGAGAAATATCAAACAAAGACTGAGGAGGGCAAACTAATGAACAATAACGATACAATCAGAAAAACTCTTATTGTTGCTGTCTCACTATGCCTTGTTTGTTCTGCTTTAATTTCTTTTTCAGCCGTTGAACTTAGAGATCTTCAAGAAGCTAACAAGACACTTGATAAACAAAGTAAGATACTTTCTGCTGCTGGTTTGCTTGACGATGAAACTGATGTAACTGAGCTCTTTAAGTCTATAGAAGCACGAATAGTTAATCTAGAAACTGGTGAGTTTGATTCTGAAATTAGTTTAACTGATTATGAAGAAAGTGCCTATTCTAGAAATCCAGCTACATCTATTGAACTGACCGCTGAAAATGACATTGCACTTCTAAAAAGACGTGAGAATTTCCAAACAGTCTATCTTCATTATGATTTCGATTCTTTAAACGCAGTTATCTTGCCTGTAAGAGGTTATGGACTATGGGGAACTATGAAAGGTTATCTGGCTCTTGAACCAGATCTTAAAACAATCATTGGATTAGAGTTTTTCGATCATAAAGAAACACCTGGTCTTGGTGGTGAGATAGATAATCCTAAGTGGAAATCCATATGGAAAGGAAAAGAGGTATATTCTGATTCTGGAGATATCCTTATTTCTGTTATTAAAGGCTCCGTTGATAAAAGCAGTACTCTTGCAAAATATCAAGTAGATGGCTTATCTGGTGCAACCATTACAAGTAATGGAGTTACAAATTTACTTTCTTTTTGGCTTGGAGATATGGGTTATGGGCCTCTAATAAATCGACTTAAGCAAAGTGAGGTAAAAGATGTCTAAAGCGAAAGAAGTTTTACTCAATCCTATCTTCAATGACAATCCTATTGCATTGCAAATCTTAGGTATTTGTTCTGCTCTTGCTGTTACGGGCAACCTCTACATAACATTAATAATGTGTGTTGCTCTAACTACCGTTGTAACCTTGTCAAATCTTTCTGTATCTCTAATAAGAAATCATATCCCAACGAATATTAGAATCATTGTACAGATATCTATAATAGCCACACTCGTGATGCTTGTAGATGAAGTCCTACAAGCTTTCGATTATGAGAGTAGTAAGACATTGTCAGTATTTGTCGGTTTAATCGTTACTAATTGTATAGTTATGGGTAGAGCAGAAGCCTTTGCTATGAAGAACGGGCCATTGATGAGCGCAATTGATGGCTTTGGTAATGGGCTTGGTTACAGCGTCATCTTAATTGTTATTGCCATCATAAGAGAATTCGTGGGTGCTGGAACATTTTATGGAATCGAAATAATGCCTCTGACAACTAATGGTGGATGGTATCTTGCAAATAACTTTTTCTTAACTCCAGCAAGTTCTTTTTTCATCATAGGATTCACTATATGGGCACTCAGACAATGGAAAACAGAACAAATAGAAGAGCCAGAATTTAAGATATCTAAAAATAGTCTTGAAAGTGAGAAGGGAGCAGCTTAATGCTAGAGTCTTATCTTAGTATTTTTATTAAAGCTGTTTTCATTGAGAATATAGCAATTAACTTTTTTCTTGGCATGTGTACTTTTCTTGCCATTTCTAAAAGAATCCAACCCGCGATTGGTTTAGGGATTGCTGTTATTGTTGTATTAGGGCTTGCAGTGCCAATAAATAACTTAATTTTCAATTATTTCTTAAAAGCAGATGCACTCTTTCCTGGTTCAGATTTACATTTCGTAGGACTCATATGTTATATAGGAATCATTGCGGCTTTAGTACAAATACTAGAAATGTTTTTAGATCGTTATATACCAGCTCTTTATAATGCACTTGGTGTATTTTTACCTTTAATTACAGTTAACTGTGCAATCCTTGGCGGAGTACTTTTTTCTATTGAAAGAAATCTAGAATTTACTGAAAGCATAGTTTACGGACTGGGAGCAGGAACTGGTTGGGCCCTAGCTATTGTTGCTTTAGCTGGAATAACAGAGAGGCTTAAATATGCCGATATACCTGAGGGCCTGCAAGGATTAGGTATAACTTTCATAACAGTTGGACTAATGTGTTTTGGTTTTTTATCATTCGGAGGAATATCTTTATAAAATGAACTTTATTCAAAATGAAATCGTGCTTGGTGTACTTGTTTTTACAATTGCAGTTAATTTGATGGTTTTTGTAATTCTTGGTGCAAGGAAACTTTTAGTTTCTTCAGGTAATATCAATATATCTATGAACGATGCTGCGAAATCAATTGAGGTAGAGGCTGGAGGAAAATTGCTGCAAACTTTAGCTGCTCAGAATTTATTCTTATCATCTGCCTGTGGTGGAGGTGGAACTTGTGCTCAATGTAAATGTAAGGTTATAAGTGGTGGAGGATCTATTCTTCCAACTGAAGAATCTCATTTCACTAATAAAGAAAAAAAGGAAGGTTGGAGACTATCTTGCCAAGTTCCTGTGAAAGATGATATGGAAATAGTAGTACCTGACGAAGTCTTTGGTGCAAGGAAATGGGAATGTGAAGTTATTTCAAATAAAAATGTTGCGACCTTTATTAAAGAACTTGTTCTCAAATTACCTGAAGGTGAAGAAGTTGCTTTCAAAGCCGGCGGTTATGTTCAAATGGAAATACCTCCATATGAATTAGATTATAAATCTTTTGATATTGAAGAAGAATATCATGGAGATTGGGATAGATTTGGTGTTTGGGAAAACTCCTCAAAGACACTTGAACCAGTCATTAGAGCTTACTCTATGGCCAATTATCCAAATGAAAAAGGAATAATGAAATTCAATATTAGAATTGCTTCACCCCCTCCTGGTACAGATTTTCCTGCAGGTGAAATGAGTTCATATATTTTTAATTTAAAAGAAGGCGATACTCTCACTATTTTTGGACCTTTTGGAGAATTTTTTGCAGAAGAGACTGATGCAGAGATGGTGTTCATTGGCGGCGGTGCAGGTATGGCACCAATGAGATCTCATATTTTTGATCAATTACTGAGATTAAACTCTAAACGCAAAATCACTTTCTTTTATGGAGCTAGAAGCTTAACAGAAATGTTCTACACAGATGAATATGACAAATTAGCAGAAGAACATGATAATTTTGAATGGCATGTAGCTCTATCTGATCCTTTACCTGAAGACAATTGGGAAGGGCATACAGGCTTCATCCACCAAGTCATCCACGATCAATATCTAAAAGATCATCCTGCTCCAGAAGATTGTGAATATTATATGTGTGGTCCACCTCCAATGATGGCTGCATGTTTTGATATGTTAGATAGTCTTGGAGTAGAGCCTGAAGCAATAAAATTTGATGATTTTGGCAGTTAAAGTTTGATCCGAAAAACTTTTCCAATACTGATTTTATTAATCTTAATATCAGCTCTAGTTCTGAGTTTATTTTTAGATGATGATGAACCTCAAAGAATCGAAGGAAGTATTATGGGGACTACCTATAATGTAATTGTCTTTTCTGAATATAATAATTTAGAACAATCAATATTTGATTCTTTTAATTCAGTTAATTTATCAATGTCAACTTATCTAAATGATTCATTGATAAACAAAGTAAATTATTCTGGTATAAATGAGTGGGTAGAAGTTTCTCAAGACTTCATTGAAGTCCTGAGGTATGCAATTGATACATGCAATAAATCTAAAGGTCTATATGATGTTTCAATAGGTAAATTGGTAGATTCTTGGGGTTTTGGACCCCTTGAAAAGAATCAAAAACCACCTCCGAAAGATATTCAATATCTTAAAACTCAAGTTGGTTGTGATTCTATAGAGATAAATGAAGAAGCATCAGCCGTCAAAAGAAAAAGAGATGTTGCATTAGACTTCTCATCTATTGCTAAGGGTTTTGCGATTGATAAGGTATATAAACATCTCTCTAGTGAATTGAATATTGATAATCTATTTGTTGAACTTGGAGGAGAAATTAGGACTACCAGGTATAAAATTGACAATACGCCATGGAAAGTAGGAGTCGTAAGTCCCTCAAAACCTGACAAAATTGTTCATTCATTTATTTCTAGTAATCATGACTCCTTTGCCATGGCTACTTCAGGCGATTATCGAAATATAAGAATTTTTAATGAGGAAGAATACAGCCATACAATAAATCCTATAGTAGGTTCACCCAACAATTTATCCAGGAAATCTGTTTCGGTAATTTCCGATAATGCTATGATCGCTGATGCTCTTGCCACTACATTGAACGTAATGGAATTAGAGGCTGCTATGGATTATGCCAACGAATATGAGATTAAGGCTTTATTTATTTATGAGCAAGACGGCAAACCTAATTTATTATTTTCTAAAGAGCTACAAAAGGTTAAAATGTAAGAATGTTTGAAACTTTCTTAATTTTTATAGTTCTCCTACTGATAATAACTCTTATGTCTGTAGGTTTATTTTTTGGCAAAAAGCCTATAGCCGGGTCATGCGGTGGACTATCTAATTTGGAGCCAGGTCGCGAATGTGAACTATGTGGTGGAAATCCATCAAAATGTATAGAACAATAAAAAAGGGAGCAAAAGCTCCCTTTTTTTATGAAAGTTAATTAGAACTGATTCATAGTATTGTCTTCACCTGAAGCCTTTAGAGCTGCCTCTCCAGCAAAATATTCTTTATGATCATCTCCCATATCTGATCCAGCCATATTTTGATGTTTGACGCATGCAATGCCCTCACGTATTTCTTTTCTTTGCACACCTTTTACATAACCTAGCATACCCTCATCACCAAAATATTCTTTTGCAAGATTATCAGTGGATAAGGCTGCGGTATGGTAAGTAGGGAGGGTGATTAGATGATGGAAAATACCAGCTTGCTTGGCAGCATCTGCCTGAAATGTTCTTATTTTTTCATCAGCCTCTAGACCCAGTTCAGTTGTGTCATACTTTTCATCCATAAGATCATCTCTGTCATAATCAGAAGTATCTTTTCCAGCCTTCTCCATTGCATCAAAAACCTGCTGTCTGAAATTTAATGTCCAATTGAAAGAAGGACTGTTGTTATAAACAAGTTTGGCATTTGGAATAACTTTTCGAATTTCATCCATCATTGCACCAATCTGACCAATGTGAGGTTTTTCTGTTTCTATCCAAATAAGATCTGCACCATTTTGAAGACTGGTAACTGAATCTAAAATACATCTTGCCTCACCGGTGCCTTCCATAAATCTATATAGATTGCTTGGAAGCCTTCTAGGTCTCACAACTCTACCATGATAGTTTATGAGAACATCACCATGTTTCATTTGATCCTCAGAAACCACTTCTAAATCTAGAAAAGAATTATATTGATCCCCAAGATCTCCTACTTCATGAGTAATAGCTATTTGCTTTGTTAAACCAGCTCCCAATGAGTCAGTTCTTGCCACTATGACTCCATCGTCGACCCCCAATTCTAAAAAAGCATAACGTACTGCATTTATTTTGGCCAAGAAGTCTGCATGGGGAACTGTCACTTTACCATCTTGATGTCCGCATTGTTTTTCATCAGAAACTTGATTTTCAATTTGAATACAACAGGCTCCAGCCTCAATCATTTGTTTAGCCATAAGATATGTTGCTTCTTCATTTCCAAAACCTGCATCAATATCAGCAATAATTGGAACAATATGTGTTTGAAAGTTATCTATTTTATTTTGAATTTCTGCTTTAGCGTCTCCCTCAGCTTCATCTAACTGCCTAAATAAATCTCCAAGCTCTCTAGCATCTGCTTGTTTTAAAAAAGTATAAAGTTCATTTATCAAAGATGCGACTGTAGTTTTTTCGTGCATGGACTGGTCCGGTAGGGGTCCAAACTCAGATCTTAGGGCTGCTACCATCCAACCGGAGAGATATAAATATTTTTTATCTGTATTGCCAAAATGTTTTTTAATTGAAATAAGTTTTTGCTGTCCAATAAATCCATGCCAACAACCTAAAGATTGCGTATAAGCTTCTGGATTAGCATCATACTCATCCATATCCTTTCTCATTATGGCTGCTGTATACCTAGCTATATCAAGACCTGATTGAAACTGATTTTGAAGTTTCATTCTTGCTGCACTCTCAGGTTCAATGTTCACATTGGAAGCATTACCTTTGTTTTTTAGATCGGTAAGTTCTTTTATTAATTCTTTGTAAGAGGCCATTTTTCTCCCTTTTCTTTATATGAATTGACTATTATTCTCTAAAACTACTTCAACAAAATAGAATGTAATCTAGTTTTAAGGAGGCGTCAGTTTAACGAGATATTGCTATAAATCAACTAACTTTTAGCTCTTAGAAAGCTTCTCTGCGTAGCCTGTATAGGAGAGAGGCGTAAGTTCTAAAAGACGCTGTTTTTCGTCCTGCGGAACTTCCATATTTTCTATAAATTTTATTAAATCAGATTTGTTTAAGTCTTTACCCCTGGATAGTTTCTTCATTAATTCATAACCGTTGGGTATATTGTTTTTTCTGATAATTGTTTGAATAGCTTCAGTAAGAACTTCCCAGGAATCATTTAAATCATCAATTAATTTTTCATTATTTAATTCAAGTTTATTTAAACCTTTAAGTAGAGAATTCAGTGCAATGTTTATGTATCCGAAACAAGTACCTATATTTCTCATGACAGTGGAGTCTGTTAGATCCCTTTGCCATCTAGATATGGTAACTGTATTACTGATATGAGTTAAGTTGGCATTAGCCATTCCGAAATTACCCTCTGCATTTTCAAAATCTATAGGATTGACCTTGTGAGGCATTGTTGAAGAACCAACCTCGCCATCCTTTAGTTTTTGTTTGAAGTAACCTAATGATATGTATCCCCAAATATCTCTACTTAAGTCTATAAGGATATTATTAAGCTTTACATAATCACCTAATAACAAGGCAATAGAGTCTTTAGGCTCTACTTGAGTAGTGTGACTATTGAAACTGAGCATTAAACTTTTAACAAAATCTTTTGCAACCTTCTCCCAATCAATGTTCGGATAAGCAACATGGTGAGCGTTATAGTTACCTACTGCTCCATTAATTTTTCCTGTCATTTCATGTCGTTTGATTTCATTAGAAAGTTTGTTAATTCTGTAGAAGTAGTTTGAGAATTCTTTGCCCATAGTAGTAGGAGAGGCACTTTGACCATGAGTCCTTGAAAGCATTGATTTTCCTGAATATCTTTTTGACAAAGACTTAAGCTTTTTTTCTAATTTATTAATTAATACATTAACGACTTCTGAAGCGTCTTTAATCATTAATGCGTATGAGAGATTGTTTATGTCTTCAGAGGTGCAAGCAAAATGTATAAATTCAGAATATTTGTCTAGTTTTTTGTGCTTCTTAAATTTTTCTTTTAAGAAATATTCAACTGCTTTGACATCATGATTAGTTTTATTCTCGATAGATTTGACACGTTTAGCATCGGTAATATTAAAATTACTAATTAAATCATTGAGATACGTAATTTCTTTAATATTTAATTTAGGGAGTTCTTTAATCTTCGAATTACTTGAGAGGTGCAAGAACCACTTGATTTCAATGATTACTCTGTATTTTATTAACCCGAATTCACTAGTAATAACCCTTAAATCTGACGCAGATTTATTGTATCTGCCGTCCAAAGGCGAAATAGATAATAGATTTTCAGATTTCATATTTCTATTATAACTTAATGTTTTTAATCCTTGCCTTGAAGATAAACTAGATACAAACTATTGGTATGGCAAAAATGTTTTTAACATTAGTTTTTTTATGCATTGGAATTGCAATCAATGCTAAGACATTAATTCATGCTGGCTACTTATTTAATGCTGAAAATGGAACTATTGAACCGCAAATGTCCATTGTCATTGTTGGAGATAGAGTAGCAAATGTTTTAGAAGGGTATGTTAATCCTGAACCTGATGATATTTATATTGACCTTACTGGTTATTATATTTTACCAGGACTAATTGACATGCATGTACATCTTTCAAATGAAAGCTCTAGAAATGCTTATTTGGAGAGAGTCACTTGGAATGCTGCAGACTATGCTATACGGGCTACAAAAAATGCTGAAAATACTTTGCTTGCAGGCTTTACAACCGTTAGAAATTTAGGAGATTCAGATACGGTAACCATTTCACTAAGAAATGCAATTGATAATGGAATAGTAATTGGACCTAGAATCTTTTCTTCTGGCAAGACTATATCCTCAACAGGAGGTCATGGGGATTCTTCAAACTCTCTAAATCAGAGATTAACCGACGATTTAGGCCCTAAAGATGGTGTTATGAATGGTGAACAGGAAGCTATGGAATCAGTAAGATTTCGTTATAAAGAAAATGCGGATCTTATTAAATTTACAGCAACTGGAGGGGTCCTGAGTAATGCTAAAGATGGTCAAAATCCCCAAATGACAATAAACGAGATGAAAGCAATTGTTTCTACTGCAAAAGATTATGGATTTAAGGTAGCTGCTCACGCACATGGTGCTGAAGGAATTAAAAGAGCAGTATTAGCTGGAGTAGACTCAATAGAACATGGAACATTAATGGATAATGAAGGAGCAGCTTTAATGAGGGATAATGGAGTATATTATGTTCCTACTCTTTTAGCAGGTAAATGGGTTTCGGACAAAGCTCTATTAGAGGGTTATTATCCTCCCTTTGTAGAAAAGAAGGCATTAGAAATAGGCCCTAAGCTTCAGTCAACCTTTTCAATGGCTTATCAAGCCGGTGTTAAGATTGCCTTTGGAACAGACAGTGGAGTTTCACCGCATGGAGAAAATGCCAAAGAATTCTCTTTGATGGTAAAAGGAGGCATGCCTGCAAAAGAAACAATAATGAGCGCTACTATTTATGCAGCTGATTTACTTGGCGAAAAAGAAAACTTAGGAAGCATTGTAAATGATAAATATGCTGATTTAATTGGAGTCTCACGAAATCCTTTGGAGGATATATCAATTCTTGAGACAGTAGATTTTGTAATGAAAGGAGGAAAGGTAGTAAAAGAACCTTAAGAAAAAATGAAATTATTTAATTCAATGGGTCCAAACCCACATGTAGTTAGAATGTTTATAGCTGAACTTGGTCTTGATATTGAAACAATTGAAGTTGATTTAATGGCTGGCGAAAATAGACAAGAAGAACATCTCAAAAGAAATCCTTCTGGTCAAATGCCAGCTTTAGAGCTTGATAATGGAGATTTCTTGGCAGAAATAACAGCAATTTGTGAATTTTTAGATGAAATCAATGGCCATAGTGATCTTATCGGTAAAACGCCTGAAGAGAGAGCTGAGACAAAAATGTGGGTTCGAAGAATTGACCTACAAATTATCGAGCCTTTAACAAATGGTTTTAGATCCGCTGAAGGATATGAACTCTTTAAAGATAGATTACATCTCATACCTCAAGCTGCAGATGACTTAAAGATGATTGCACAAGAAAGATTACAGTGGCTTGATAAACAACTTGATGGAAAAGAATTTATTTGTGGTGATAGATTTACTCTAGCTGACATTATGCTTTATTGCTTCTTAAATTTTGGTGCTTCTGTTGGTCAAGCTATTAGCGAAGAAAATAAAAATATCTCTAATCTTTATTCTAGATTAAGTGAATTGGATTCAGCTTCAGCCTGATGGATAAAGAGGACAGAATAAGGGCTTGGCTTTGTACTTTGGTTGTTATTATTGTCCTAACTCTCTGGATCGCTTCTGCTTTTGTCTGAATGAAATGGTGTGTGTATATTTTGAAGTGTTCTGACGGTAGTTTATATACCGGAATTAGTAACAGTCTTTCTGAAAGAATTGATACTCATAATTCTGGTAAAGGAGCAAAATATACTAAAAGTCGGCTTCCAGTCACTCTTGTTTATGAAGAACATACTCACGATAAAAGTAGATCTCTAAAGAGAGAGATTGAGATTAAGAAACTTACTAGATCTAAGAAAATAGAGTTAATTAATAGTGCAAATCTCTCCACCGCCTAAACATTTATCATTTTTATAAATTACTACCGACTGACCTGGAGTGACAGATCTTTGTGGTTTATGAAATTTTATATTCAAAGCATTATCTTCAACATAGATTTCACATCCCTGATCTTCCTGTCTGTATCTTACCTTGGCAGTTCCCTCGAAGCTTGTCGGAAGTGAATCTTCGAGTTTAAAGAGATTCTTTGTAGACAATTCTCTAGAAAATAATAGAGGATGATCATTGCCTTGGACACATAAGAGTTCATTAGTTTTTAGATTCTTCTTAGCTACATACCAGGGAAGATCGGGAGATCCTTTAACACCACCGATTCCTAAACCTTGTCTTTGCCCTAGGGTATAAAAAACTAACCCCTGATGAATTCCTATCACATCATCATTCTCATTTATTATGTTACCTTCCTCGCCTGATAGATAGCTCCCTACAAATTCAGGGAAAGGCCTTTCACCGATAAAACAAATACCTGTACTATCCTTTTTATTGCTTGTTATAAGGCTATTTTCTTTTGCTATTTGTCTTACTTTCTCTTTTTTAAGTTCTCCCAGTGGAAATATGGTTTTCTGCAAAACTTCTTTATCTATTGCGTGCAAGAAATAAGATTGATCTTTCGAATTATCTATACCTTTATATAAACTTTGATTATCAGTTATCGCATAATGTCCGGTAGCTATAAAGTCGTAATCATTAGACATTGCGTAATTATAAAATTCTTTAAATTTAATCTCTTTGTTGCATAAGATATCTGGATTAGGTGTATTTCCAGTTTCTAATTCAGAAAGAAAATAAGAAAAGACTGATTCTTTATATTCTTTTGAAAAACTTATTTGTTCTAATGGAATTTTTAATTGATCTGACACAAACACTGCATCCATGAAATCTTCTTTTGCACTGCAATATGGAGAACCATCATCATCCCAATTTTTCATAAAAAGAGCATGTACTTCATAGCCTTGTTCTTTTAACAATAAAGCTGTAACAGATGAATCTACTCCTCCAGATAGTCCAACTAGTACTTTTCCTTTACTCATTTAGCTCAATTAACCTATTCATCTAAATAATATATAATGCACCACCAATTTTAATTATACAGAGCAATCATGGAATTTGAGCACATAATAGAACCTAAAGGTGGTTCTAAGATATCAATGGATTCATCAGGAAAACTTATAGTACCTGACAATCCCATAGTTCCTTTCATCGAAGGAGATGGTATAGGTTCCGATATTACACCTGCTATGATTAGTGTAGTAGATAGTGCGGTAGAGAAATCATATGGAGGTAAGAAGAAGATTGAATGGATGGAAATATACTGCGGTGAGAAGTCTACAATGGTTTATGGAGAAGACAATTGGCTTCCGCCTGAAACACTTAGAGCTTTAGAAATTTATCTAGTAGGTATTAAGGGCCCATTAACTACTCCAGTAGGAGGTGGCATAAGGTCCTTAAATGTTGCTTTGAGACAAGAATTAGATCTTTACGTATGTCAAAGGCCGGTAAGATATTTTAACGGAGTACCAAGCCCAGTTGTGTCTCCTGAGAAAACAGATATGGTGATTTTCAGAGAAAATTCTGAGGACATATATGCAGGTATTGAATGGGAAGCAGGAACTGAAGAGGCTGATAAAGTAATAAAGTTTTTTACTGAAGAAATGGGTGTAAATAAAATAAGATTTATAGAAAATTGTGGAATAGGTGTCAAACCAGTTTCTAAGCAGGGTACTGAGAGATTAGTAGATAAAGCTATCCAGTACGCTATAAACAATGATAGGGACTCTGTTACCTTGGTTCACAAAGGTAACATAATGAAGTTTACCGAAGGGTCTTTTAAGGATTGGGGTTACCAATTTGCAGTTTCAAAGTATGATGCCAATGAATTAGACGGAGGACCATGGCATACATTAACTAACCCAATTACAGGAAAAGAAATAGTTATTAAAGATGTTATAGCCGATGCTTTTCTTCAGCAAATACTTACAAGACCCGACGAGTATAGTGTAATAGCTACTTTAAATTTAAATGGTGACTACATTTCGGATGCTTTAGCAGCAGAAGTAGGGGGGATAGGAATAGCACCAGGTGCAAACTTAGGTGAAAAAATAGCATTATTCGAAGCGACTCATGGAACTGCCCCAAAATATGCTGGATTAGATAAAGTTAATCCAGGATCATTAATTCTTTCAGCAGAAATGATGTTGAGATACATGGGTTGGATGGAGGCTGCAGATTTAATAATTGAAGGCTTAGCTAGAACGATCAGTCAAAAAACTGTGACTTACGATTTCGAGAGGCTTATGAGTGGGGCAAGCCTATTAAAATGCTCTGAATTTGGAGAAGCAATAATTTCAAATATGGATTAATGCTTTTAGTAAAAAATAATAAAAATCGCGAAGACCAAAATCAAGATACTTCTTCAGTAGCAACTTTAGAAAAACCTAAAGTTAAGAAACCCTCTCTTTATAGAGTTATTCTCCTTAATGATGATTACACACCTATGGAGTTTGTAGTCTATGTATTGCAAATATTTTTTGGTTTTGATGGTGATAAGGCCCAGCAAATAATGTTAGCTGTTCATACACATGGAAAGGGAGTTTGTGGTATCTTTACTAAAGAAGTGGCAGAAACTAAGAGCGCTCAAGTAAATAATTTCGCTAAAGAAAATGGTCACCCGCTATTAAGCGACATAGAGGAAGTTGACGAAGATGATTAACCAAGAATTAGAACAAAATTTAAATAATGCTTTTAAACTTGCACAAGATCAAAAACATGAATTTGTTACTGTCGAACATCTTTTGCTTGCGCTTTTAGAAAATTCTGACGCAATTGCACTATTAACTTCAAACAAAGTAAATATTGAACAACTTCGCGTTGATCTACAAGAATTTATAGGTTCAACAACACCTAAGATATCAAACGAAACTGAAATTGATATTCAACCAACCTTGGGCTTTCAAAGAGTAATACAAAGAGCCGTTTTTCACGTTCAGTCCTCAGGTAAAGACGAAGTTAAAGGCAGTAATATACTTGTGGCTATCTTTAGTGAGAAAGAGTCACAAAGTGTCTTCCTTTTAGAGCAATTAGGCTTAACTCGACTAGATGCCGTATCGTATTTAAGTCATGGAAGAAGCGAAAATACTGATCCTGATAGCGTAGAAACTGGTGAATCTAATGAACCAGAGTCAAATAATGCGCTTGAACAATTTACCACTAACTTAAATAAAGAAGCATTAGAAGGGAGAATAGACCCTTTAATAGGTAGAACTTCTGAAATAGAGAGAGTTGTACAAATATTAGCGCGTAGAAGTAAAAATAATCCTCTATTAGTAGGTGAATCAGGAGTCGGTAAAACAGCTGTTGCTGAAGGATTAGCTAAATTAATCACAGAGAATAAAGTTCCAGATTTGATCAAAGATAGTGTTATCTATTCATTAGATATGGGGGCGCTACTGGCAGGTACAAAATATCGCGGAGATTTTGAAGAAAGATTAAAAGCAGTCTTGAAAGAATTAGAAGATGATAGTTCTGCAATATTATTTATTGATGAAATTCATACCATCATAGGTGCGGGAGCTACTTCTGGTGGCGTTATGGATGCCTCCAATCTTCTCAAACCTGCATTAGCAAAACGTGGACTTCAATTTGTCGGATCAACTACATACAAAGAATTTAGAGGTATTTTTGAAAAAGACAGAGCGTTATCAAGAAGATTTCAAAAGGTAGAAGTGAGTGAACCTACTGTTGATGAGACTTTCAATATATTAAAAGGACTCAAAGATCGCTTTGAAGAACATCACGAAATTAAATATACAGAGGGTTCCTTAAGGGCAGCTGCTTCTTTGGCTTCAAAGTATATCAATGATAGATTTCTTCCTGATAAGGCAATTGATGTAGTCGACGAAGCTGGGGCTAGACAGAAATTAGTTCCTATTTCCAAAAGAAAAAAAACTATTAACGAACTAGACATTGAAAAGATCGTAGCATCCATAGCTAGAATACCGGAAAAAACAGTATCTTCATCCGATAAAAAATCTTTAGAAAAATTAGAGGAAAACCTCAAACGAGTCATATTTGGTCAGGATGTAGCAGTAGAGAGTCTTTCTTCTGCAATAAAACTTGCCAGAGCAGGACTGAGAGTAGATGAAAAACCAGTTGGATCATTTTTGTTTTCTGGTCCTACTGGAGTAGGCAAAACAGAGGTTAGTAAACAGCTTGCCAAAATAATGGGTATTGAATTTGTAAGATTTGATATGTCCGAATATATGGAAAGACATACGGTCTCGAGGTTGATTGGAGCTCCTCCTGGTTATGTCGGTTATGATCAAGGCGGTTTACTCACTGAGTCTGTGAATAAACATCCACATTCAGTAATACTGTTGGATGAAATAGAAAAAGCACACCCAGAAGTTTTCAATATACTCCTACAAGTTATGGACCATGGAACTTTAACGGATAATAACGGTAGAAAGGCTGATTTTAGAAATACTATTGTAATAATGACAACAAATACTGGTGCTCAAGATATGAGCAGGGCTAGTATGGGCTTTCAATCTCAAGATCATACAAGTGATGCTACGGAAATGATTAAGAAGACCTTTTCTCCTGAGTTCAGAAATAGACTTGATGGAATCATACAATTTAATCCTTTGCCAACAGAAGTTATTCGTACGGTAGTCGATAAATTTTTAGTTGAACTACAAGTTCAATTAGAGGTTCAAAAAGTTCAACTCGAAGTCTCCGAAGAAGTTAGAGATTGGTTGCTAGAGAACGGATATGATAAGAATATGGGTGCTAGACCTATGCAGAGACTTATACAAGATAGTATAAAAACAGTCCTCGCTGAAGAGATTCTATTTGGCAAATTATCAAAATCTGGTGGTATTGCCTTCGTATCTCTGGAAGATAATGAAATAAAAGTAGATTTTAAAGAAACCTCAAAGAAAAAAGAAAAAGTCTCTTGATGAGGTTTATCTTAGCTGCATATTTAATTTGTCTTTCATTTCTTTTTTTTGGATCTGAAAATGAGTTGAGCAGTGATGAAGCTCCAAAGTCAATCCTATTTTGGAATACTGAAGAGAAACTTCTTGGATTCAAAAATATACAACATATCCTTCCAACCAGACTTATAAATAAAAGTTCTGACCCTTATTCTCTTTCTTACCAACTAATAAATCTCGACTCTTTAACCTACAGATATGGAGGTAAGAAATTTACTATAAAAGATTATATAAATACTTTTAAGGTTGCCGGCCTAATTGTAGTGAAGGACGATAAAATCCTTTATGAAAATTATAATTTTGGTAATGATGAAACATCAAAGTGGATGTCATTTTCAGTAACTAAATCTGTTACATCTATGCTGATCGGTGCTGCAATTAAAGATGGTTTTATCAAATCGGTAAATGATCCGGTATCCACTTATGTAACTGATTTAAATCGAGGAAATTATTCGAATGTATCCATAGAAGATGTGTTACAAATGTCTTCAGGTATAGATTGGAACGAAGATTATGCTGATCCTTATTCAGACGTCAACATAGCTTCCGGATTTAATGATAACAAGCTTTATAGCTATCTTAATAAACTTGAAGTATCAAATAAACCTGGTACTAAATTTAACTACAACACTGCTGAATCCAATGTCATAGGAGGAATTGTAAGAGCAGCAACTGGACAAAATCTCTCTACTTATTTAGAAAAGAAAATATGGCAACCCTTTGGAATGGAGTTTGATGCTTATTGGGCGTTAGATAGTGATTATTCCCAAGAGCTTGGAGGTTGTTGTATAAATGCAACACTGAGAGATTATGCCCGCATAGGACTTTTTGCGTTAAAAAATGGTGTCTTACCGGATGGTAGAAATACATTACCTAATGATTGGATGATCAAGTCTACTAAACCATCTTCAGGTTTCAGTTATTATGGATACCAGTGGTGGCTAGCCGGATTTGGATATAAAGCATATTATGCTGATGGTATTTTTGGACAGTTTATCTGGGTAGATCCAGATTCAAAAACTGTTATAGCCATGCACAGTGCAAGAGATGTAGCAGCCCTAGATAGATACTCCGGTGGGCATAGACTTAATTTTCTAATTTCTCTGATAGAAGAAATAAATAAATAATTTATCTTTCTCTAAAAATAATTCTTCCTTTGGATAGATCATAAGGGGTTATTTCCACTTTTACCTTATCACCCGTAAGAATTCGAATATAGTGTTTACGCATTTTTCCAGATATGTGAGCAGTAACGACATGATCATTATCTAATTTAACTCTAAAGGTAGTATTAGGAAGGGTTTCTATAACCTCTCCATCCATTTCTATTAAATCTTGTTTTGCCATATATAATACATTTTCTAACAGATAGCTTAATTACTAAAGCAAAAGATGAAAGAAAAAGAATTTAAATTTAAAACGTTACTACTCTGTTTGGCATTAATTACCATTTTTATAGCTTTAGCTGCATATGTTTTGGATAAATATATCCTAGTCTATTGATTGGATAATTTTTTCGTTTTCAAGGCTCTCAATTTTATCATCTTCATATTTTGACCAACTTTTTAATATTTCTCTTGTGTCGGTTCCTAAGTGTGGTGGGGAAGAGTAGGATTCCTCATTTGTATAAGACATCTTAACTGGGTTTCCAGGCATTTTAACAAAACCACCATCAGGATGTTCAACCTCTACTATCATATTTCTGTGTTTTACTTGCTCATCACTTAATGCATCACTGAATTTATTGATAGGTGCACAGGGAACTTTCGCTTTATTTAACTTATCAATCCAATAACCTGATGTTTGAGTAGAAAGAACTTTGTTAAGTTCATTTTCTATAAAAGATTGATTCTTAAGTCTGTCGATAGAAGAATCATATCTGGAATCATCCAAAGAGCCAACATTTAATACTGATTTGAGAGATTGCCAGAATTCATCTGTTATAACCGCTATCACGATATAACCGTCACTAGTTGTAAAACTGTTATAAGGCACATGAACAAAGTGAGCATTTCCAATTGGTTCAGGATCTATGCCTGATAAAGTTTGCATAGTAGCCATGTAAGTTAGAAGTGATATTTGAACATCAAGTAAAGACAAGTCTATATGTTGTCCTTTTTGTGTTTTTTCTCTTGAGTATAGGGCTGAGAGGATTCCGATTACACTATATAGTCCAGATCCTAAATCTCCAATTGGTATTCCAGCACGTGTAGGTGACTTGGCATCTTTTCCTGTAATTGACATACCACCACTATAGGCTTGAACAATCTGGTCATATGCAGGTCTGGTAGAATGCGGACCAGTTTCACCAAACCCAGTTATAGAACAAGTAATGATCTTTGGGTTTATGGAAGACAAACTTTCGAAGTCAATTTTTAACTTACTAACCACTCCAGCACTAAAGTTATTAAGTACTACATCAGCGGATCTTACTAGATCATAAAAAACTTCCAGACCTTTTTTGTTTTTAAGATCAATAGAAACGCTTTTCTTATTTCTATTTAAAGTTAGAAAATAAGCTCCAAAGTTTTTGAAAGAATAATTTGGATCATTTTTTAATAATCCTCTAGTCATTTCTCCGCTTCCCAAGGGTTCAACTTTAACAACTTCTGCTCCTAAATCTGCTAAAACCATTCCAGCATAGGGTCCAGCTAACATATGTGTCAGGTCGATTACTTTTACCCCATTTAATGGCTTCATAAGTGAGATTGTACTACAGAGTTTAGGCGCTCAATGACTCATCTTGAATGTATAGATCAGTTTGTTATATTAACTTCATGAAATTAAAATTACTTTTACCTATTCTGTTTGTTGTTTATTCATGTTCTCAAGATACTTCGATTGATCGAAATGATTTAATAGAAAAAGCTGGTGCACCATTACTAAATGGACTTGGATCTCATTCTTTTACCATTTCCTCTAAAGTTGAAGGCGTACAGGATTATTTTAATCAGGGTCTGATTATGGCGTTTGCTTTCAATCATGCCGAATCTATTCGAAGCTTCAAAGCTGCTCAAAAATTGGATCCTAATTGTGCAATTTGTTTCTGGGGAGAAGCTCTGGCCTTAGGTCCTAATATTAATGTTACAAGTGATGGCAAAGCAATAATGAGTCCTCAAGAGCGACTTGATGCTTTTGAGAGAACAAATAAAGCTATGTCGCTAATAGAATTTGCCTCACCGAAAGAAAAGGACTTCATTCTGACTTTAAAATCGAGATATAACGGGGATGTAAATTCCTCAAGGGTACCACTTGATATTGCTTATGCTGAAGCAATGGAGGCACTTTCGTCTAAATATCCCGATGACACTGATGCAGCATCGTTATATGCAGAGGCTTTGATGAATACAATGCCTTGGAACTATTGGGCAGAAGATGGTAATCCTAAACCAGATACAATTAAAGTCATCAATACTATCGAATCAGTCCTTGATAAAGATCCAAATCATCCTTTAGCTATTCATCTTTATATACATGCTGTAGAAGCATCAAGTGATCCCGGTAGGGCAGAAGAGGCCGCTGACAGGTTAGCTGATTTGGTTCCTGGAGCTGGTCATTTAGTACATATGCCATCTCATATCTATTGGAGAGTGGGGAGATATGAGGATGCATCATTAGCTAACATAGCGGCAGCCAAGGTCGATGAGGAGTATATTGCTCAATGTAATGCTCAAGGTTTTTACCCAGCCTTATATTATCCTCATAATGTCCATTTCCTTTGGGCTGCATCAACAATGGAAGGTATGAGTGACTTATCTATTGAATCAGCGATAAAGGTATCAAATTATGTTTCGCCAGAGCAAATCAGAAATATACCTTTCTTAGAATTCTTTCATACAATACCTTTATTGTCTTACGTGAGATTTGCGAAATGGGATAAAGTTTTTTCTTATGAAAGACCAGATGATGATTTCAAATTTTCTA
The DNA here is from genome assembly GCA_902611645.1 of uncultured SAR86 cluster bacterium. Taxonomy (GTDB): domain Bacteria; phylum Pseudomonadota; class Gammaproteobacteria; order Magnimaribacterales; family Magnimaribacteraceae; genus Magnimaribacter. The sequence goes on from CACMAF010000004.1 coordinate 53,937, forward strand.
ATTCTATTTTCAACTATGCTCTGTCTGTTGCGCATGCTGCTAACGGAAACTCACTTGAAGCAAATAGATTTCAAAGCATGATATTAAATGATATTGAATCTGAAGAAGTAAACGCTATGGTAATGGCAGGTCACCCAACAAAATCATTAATGAAAATAGCTTCTTTACTTGCTTCAGGATCGATTGATATGTACTCCAGTAAATATAGTGAGGCTATAGTTTCTTTTAAAGAAGCTGTAACAATCCAAGATACTCTTCCATATACAGAACCTCCATTTTGGTATTATCCAACCCGTCAAACTTTAGGTCATGCACTTTTGATGAATAAATCCTTTGAGGATGCAGCGTTAGTTTTTGAAAGAGATTTAAAAGATTACCCTAGAAATGGATGGTCTTACTTCGGACTACATATCGCAGAAAATGAATTAAATAATCAAGAAGAATCTATTGAAGCTCTCAATAAGTTTAAGGAAATATGGGGTAGGGCAGATATTTCAATTAATTCTTCCATAGTTTATTGATCTTCTTTCCATTAAAAATACACAATACTGTGACTTAAATTTAATAGATATTTGGTAATGTTCGATATATGAACAGAAGATTATTTTTTAAAGCTTTAGTACTGACAATTGCTTCTTTTTCTTTCAAGATATTTCCCTCAACAAAAAAAGAAACTATATCATTCGATTACGGAGTTGCCAGTGGCGATCCTACTAACACACATGTGATTTTATGGACAAAATTAACTTCTCCTAGTTCCTCAAATCAAAAGGTAAATTGGGAAGTTTCATCCGATAAAGATTTCTTAAATACAATCATTAATGGATCATTTATCTCAGAAAAGGAAAATAATTTCACAGTAAAGGTAGATGCTCCGATTCCGATGGAATTTAATGCAAAGAAAATATTTTATAGATTTGAATCAGGTGGAGTTTATTCAGAAATAGGTACAACTTTTACGTTACCAGTAAAAAACCCAAATAAATTTAATATAGCTTTTTGCAGTTGTTCTAATTATCCATCAGGATATTTCAATGCATATAAAGAAATGGCAAGAGATGCCGATGTAGATTTAGTCTTACATTTAGGTGATTACATATATGAATATAACAGAGAGGGATATGCATCGTCTGATGCCAAGAGAATGGGAAGAGAAGTTAATCCATCAAATGAAATCATATCATTAGATGATTATCGTAAAAGATATGCTACCTATAGAAGCGATAAAGATCTTCAACTTCTGCATAAATCAAAACCCATGATTGTTGTATGGGATGATCATGAGATAACTAATGATACATGGAAGTTAGGAGCTCAAAACCATTCGCCAGATGAAGGCTCATTTTATGACAGAAAAAATAATGCTATACGTGCATATTATGAATGGATGCCTATCCGTGAAGTTAAGGAAAGAGAAAAAATATGGCGTAGTTTTTCAGTAGGTAATTTAATAAATTTAATGATGCTGGATACGAGACTTTATGGAAGAGAAAAGCAATTAGAGATTGGACAATATTTTAAAGACAATAAATTAAATAAAGAGGAGTTTAAAAAAGACCTTCTAAAGCCTAGAGCTTTACTTGGTAAGGAGCAATTGGAATGGGTTAGAAATAAAGTTGATAAGAAATATAGATGGTCAATATTCGGACAACAACTTCTAATTGGACCAAAATATTTACCTAAAATATTTAAAAATGATGAAATTTCAAATGATAGTTCTTATTACACAAGTGAATTGGCAGGAGAAGAACTACCGTTTAATACTGACCAGTGGGATGGATATCCAAGAGAAAGGGAAGAGTTTTATAAATATATATCAAATTCTGAATCTAACTTGATATTAGCAGGTGATTCTCATAATTCTTGGTTTTCAAATTTATATGATAAATATAATGAATTTGTTGGAATAGAGATAGGAGCACCCGCAATATCATCGCCTAATTTTAGTGATACTTTTAAAGATAAAACTAGAATCATTGAGAATGAATTTATAAAGGATAATAAAGACTTAGTATGGGTGAATGGCAGAAACCAAGGATACGTTTCATTGAACATTACGGAATTAGATGTAGAGGTCCAATTCAAATATGTTTCTACTGTTAAATCTAAGGAATATGAAGTACTAAAACCAGACGTATTTAGGGTAGAGCATAATAAACCTTACACGTGATAATACATTTAGATAAATCTGTGGATAATATTTAATTTAACATAATATATATTATGCGCATATATAATAACCTAATGTAGTGTTTTAAGAATTCATATCACCTATATCTAGTATCAAGCCAGTTAGACAAAAAATATGAGTTCTATTGCAATTATTGGAAGATGTTATAAATTATAGAAAAGTTTTAATTAATGAGGAAACAAATGGAAACTAAAATAAAAACAATTTATCTGCTTATTTCTCTCTTATTTTCATTTTCTCTTGCTTCTGATGAAGTGGTAAAGATTGGTGATGTTGAAATGGCATCTGAGAAAAAAAGTACAGCTTTTGAACAAGTTAAGAAAAAGCTAGGTAAATGGGAAGGAACAATGATCCAGGGTCTGAATGGAGCTGTTATAAACGTATCCTACGAATTTGCCCTTACTTCTGGAGGTAATACTATTACTGAGACTCTTATTGAAGACGGAGTCCAAATGCTAACGACATATAGTGATGACGATGGAGATCTGGTTATAAGACACTATTGTGGCTTAGGAACTCAACCAGTTTTTGCAGTTGAAAGTCTATCTGAAGATACTATGATTTTTAAATTAGACAAATCTAAGGTGGATTTACATTCTGAACATGAAAGTTTCGTTACAGGTATGAAATGGGTTATGAATAACAATGATTCAATAACTTTTCAGAACACGGTTATGTTAGATGGGTCACCAACTACAAATATAGCTGAATTAAAAAGAGTTTATTAATTGTCTCTATGAGATTAGAAAATAAAAATGCCATCATTACAGGAGCAACTGGCGGCATTGGTTATGCAACTGTATCAAAATATTTAGACGAGGGAGCCAATATAATGATGGTTGGTCGAAGCGAAGATAAACTTATTGAAGTACATAATCGTTTAGGCAAACCTAATAATGCTGCTTTTTGTGTCGCTGAATCTACAGATGAAATAGCTATTAGGGATTCGGTACAAAAAACTAAGGACACTTTTGGTTCAGTTGATATCGTAATTGCAAATGCTGGAACTGAAGGGGTTGTGCAACCTTTAGTTGATTATTCAGTGCAAGATTTTAATCATACACTGACTGTCAATGTCACAGGTGTCTGGCTATACTTTAAATACGCAATACCTCATATGGAAAATCAAGGCTATGGTTCTATAGTAGCAGTTGCTTCTGGCGCAGGCGTTGTAGGCTTTCCCGGTTTATGTCCCTACTCTGCTAGTAAACATGCTGTCTGTGGAATGGTTAAAACCGCCTGTCTAGAATACGGAGAGAAAGGTATTAGATTTAATGCTCTAGCCCCAGGTCCCATTGATAACAGAATGATGGAATCCTTGGGCACTCAATCCCAACCAGACGATCCATCTAATTTCAGAGAAAACGTAACTGCCAATATACCTTCAGGCAGATATGGAACCAATGAAGAAATGGCCAATTTGGCTCTTTTTCTAGGTTCAGATGAATCTTCATACTGTAATGGTGGTGTATATTTAGCAGACGGAGGTTTTACAGCAGCATAAAAAAGGCTCCGCTTTGGAGCCTTTTTTATTTTTCCTTTCTATTGATTGAAAGTCTCGGGTGTATTGTTCCATGTACTTAAAACTAGAACCAACGAATTTCCAAGGAAGGTAGTCCCCTCTCTTGCATCACTTAAGTAATCTACAAAAGCATCAGAAGTAGTAGTTATTTCATACCAGCTTTCTAAATCCTTTACATCTTTAAATTGAACTATTAGGGCAGAATTAGTATCTGATTCTCCGCAATAGTTACATTGATGCATAGAAACTAATCCTGGGAACTTCTTCCCATCATCAGTTGCTATGAATTTATTTAAAGCCTCAATCACAGCTCTTGTGTCTGTTGTTTGCATTGGTACATATTCAACATAAGGATAGTCTTGAGGATTTTCCTCTGGTTGCCAATTCGCAATTTGAATAAATGACATGTCCCTAACAACATCAGCGCTGTCGTTGAGGGTGTCAAACCATTTTTGTCTAATAGATGTAGCTTCTGGAGACCAAAATACAGCCCCCCACTCATTTGAAGCTACCATAGATGGAAAAAGATTGACTATTGTATGTGTTGCTGGATTGTCGCCATTATTTAAATGCCAGTTTAGTTCTACTGAGCCTGGATACATTTTTCCTACTGGTGAGTTCATCAATTCATCTAAACCCTGCTGCAGCTGTTCATATTTCCCTGGCTTAATTTCAACTTCTAGAGCAGTCCAAGTAGGTAGAGAAGCTAGGTTTAAACATAAAAATGATGAAATTAATAAAATAAAGTTTTTCATGATTATTGTCCCATTGTTTGTGCAGTGAAAAATGCTGTTTGAGTAGAAATAATTTCTTGTTGAGCTGAACTAGCCATATACTCAGCCCAATCACTACCCGGGCCCATTTTAGTGAAGCTTTCATTAAGAGCAGCCCAATTTTCGTACATCAAAACATAATGAAATTCATTCACTGAACCCCAACCTCCTTGATATATTTCTACACGCGCCCCAGCATCTTCAAGTATTTTTTCTGCAGTTTGAAATCTCTGTATTAATTCCAATGCCTTACCGGGTTGTACTTCCCATACAGCTACGGAATAAACATAAGAACCATCAAAATCAGACGCCATGACACTTTGGTCTATATTAGCTCCTTGAAAACTAGCCATCATTTCACCAGAAGGATTAGCACTTGATTCAGCCCAAAACTCGACCCATTCTTCTGAGTTAGTCTGTGCATCTTTAGTGGCGGCATATGATGCTCCATCATCCCAACGTAAAACATAATTTACTAGTTGCGTAGATCCTACATTGTGAGCATCAATTGATACATGAGCACCCTGTTTTCTGTGGATTTCAGCAGCTCTCTCCATACTTTCCATCATTTCAGCACTTTTACCTGGAAAAGCTTTCCATTGATATACTTCTGCAACATCAGAATAAGTGAATGCAGTAAATGACAAAATAGTTGTGAGCAATATATTTCTTAAAATTTTCATAGAATTCTCCTTGTGATTAAGATAATTCATTTTTTTATTTTTGTCACAAATTTTTTTATGACTTTTATGTGATGTCTAAAGAGCTAGACGAAACAAAGACCTTTCCAGTTCCCCTGATATATATAGATAATTATCCTTAATAGCCAGTCCGTTGAATACCATTGAAGGAGGTTGAAGTTCTGATTGTACCGGACTTCCAGGCATGACTTCAGCTATAACTGTAATCTGACCTTCAGTAAACTTTTTTATTTGACCGGTATTTCCTTCAAAAATGTAGATGGAATTATCTTTTATCGCAATTCCTTCAGGAGAATCTAGACCATCAACTATCACCTCTTGATCTCCTCCTTTATTAACACGTATTATTTGGCCCCTTAATCTATCCGAAACAAGCAAGTCTTCTTCATAGTTTATTACATGAGTAGGAGCCATGAATCCGTCTGCTAATATCTCCCCTTCTCCATTTTGGACATTAAATAAAGTGATTGATTTATCGCCTTGCAAAGCTACCGCTATTCGATCTCCATATTTAGTTGCTGAAACTGGTATATTTAATCCATCAAGACTTTCTAGAATTTCACCAGTATCTGGTCTCATAATCTTAACGTGATTATCTAACCAGCTAGATAATATTACATAATCATCGAAAGTTGAGACTGATGTATTTGCCCCATGAGGTGAAATTCTAAATACATTTTTATAATTCCAAGATTCAGAGCCATCTATTAAGCTATAAGCTTTAACAGATTGTATATCAGCAACAACAATATCATTACCCGAGATTGCAATGCCACCTGCATGTGAAATGCCTCCGGGTAAAACCTTTTCAATACCATCTGGAGATACTTTTAAAATACTTCCTTCTGAATAACTTGAAACAAAGACATCATCATTAGAATCAATGGCCAGGTTATCCAAACCAAGTTCCACATAGGCATAGTCTGATTTGATGCCATCGGCAACTTTTACAACTTTTCCATCACCGGTATCCAAAATGAAAAGTTCACCTTTAGAGTTAAAATTCACAGCAGCAGGAACATTCAACCCCCCTACTTCCTTTCTGATCTCGCCTGTATCTACGTTTACACTAACTATTTCATTATTGAACCATCTAGGTCCATAAAGTCTTCCATCAGGGCCCCAATCCATACCATTTAATCCACAAAATTCTCCTATCTCTTCTTTGATAATTCTAGGAGCAGTTTGTCCTGAGGGATCCATTTCAAACAATCCATTGTCAAAGAAACATTGAGCAACAAATAATCTATCATCATCAGAAAATGTGATTGGGTTAACGCCAGGTCCAGGATTACCTGCTATAACCTTTTCTCCATTTATATCAAAGCCTGCTACTTCACCTGTAAGAATTGAAGTCCAATAAAATTCTCCTTTAGAATTAAAAGCTACATCATCAGGGCCAATGACACCATCTGACAAATCATATCTTTTTACAATTTTATTGGTTTCTGTGTCTATGATTGAAATATCTGAACCTATAACAGAAGCAGCATAAAGAAGACCATCAGGTCCAAAATGCATACCATTCACACCGGCTATTTGAGCTCCAGATACAAATAATTCAATTTTATTATCATCAGATTTTCCACAGCTGAAAAGAAAGAAAATAATTACTGTTTTTAGTACGAGCTTGATCAAGTTGTTCCCCTTAAATATTTATATCAATATTACTATAAATTTTTAATTTAAAAAAACTACTTGCTACTCTGAAGACTATCTAACAGTGTTAACTTCTTTAGACATCTTTAGAGACTCTTCTAGAGAGACATTCCCTGCTGCTTCATCATCATAAATCTCACTTTCAAACCAATCTATAAAGCTTTGTTCTCTATTATTTTTCCAATAAGACCAAACAACTTTTGCAGCCGTTGTTTTCATGACACCTAACTTCAGAGTATTCATTCTTGTTTCAAGATGACTTTTATTAACTAGTCCTTCTTGTACCTTGTCATATACATCGAAAATATCTACTAAATATGTTATCACAGCCATTTGAATTCTTGTGATATCTGTTGGGGTTAAGTCATCAGCATTCCAATCTTTTGCTAAAAATTCGGCATAATCTTTATTAGTTGAAGTTTCAAAATATCTTTCATAAAGCCTCTGCGTGAGAGAATGACCAAATTGAGCTTTGGTTATTTTATTTTGTTGATTTATTTGTACTCCAAGATAAACAACAGATACAACAACGCCAAGTGCAGCAATAATCTGTACAATTAAAATGATCAGTTCACGTTCGAACATCACTCAACAGAACTTCTTAAAATTTTAAGATCTTTAGTGACAACAGTTCCTATAGCTCCATGAGAAAGATCATTATTTTGTATTTTTGCAATGTCTGCAATCTTTCTTGCTTCATGAATACCTGTACAGTGTCCACCTACAAGCTGTTTTAATCCGAACTCTTTTAATGCCAATGCTGTTTTTGTTACCACTTCTTCACTAGCCCTAAACAGATGAAATCCACCTATAGCTCCTATTACATCTTTATTTTTAATTTTCTGAAATTTTTGTGCGGTATTTATCATGCCGGCATGTCCACATCCAGACATCATATACCAGCCTTGCTCAGTCAATACTCCTAAAGATTGATCATCATGTACTAAATCATCATAAAGTTTCCCATCTTTTTTTGTATAAAAACCTGGAGATACAACAACTTTTTCATGTATTCTTTCAACTGGTCCAGATAAATATAAGTTTTTAGAAATTTCTTTTGGTTCTTCAAGGATTATAAATTTAATACCTAATTTATCAGTCTCCATTAGGAAGTTATCAACTTTGTTGAAACCTCCAATAAAACCTCTTAATTCTCCATTTTGATCATACCTTTGTTCAAAAAAACCCTCCGCAACGTAAACAGTTGAGAATGCTTTTGGATTTATTTCCATGAAGGTTTTTCTGAGTTTAATCAGACCACCAGTATGATCGCCATGAAAGTGACTAAGGATCACCTTCTCTACTTGACTTAAATCTTTTCCAAGGAGTTTTGCGTTATGAAGTACTGTATTCTCATTAAATCCAGTATCAAATAAAACTTTTTCATCATCACTCTCTAATAGAGCCGAAAAGCTCCACTCACCAATTCCTCCGAAATTTGCAGTATTCGTGGCTAAAACTGTAATTTCATAATCAGAAGCTTTGAGATTTAAGATCGAAATAGAGATCAAAAGAAAAATTGAGTATGCTTTGAGTGTCATTTAATTTTTTACGACAATATATTCCGCATCAAGTTTTTTTATTTCTTGTCTTAAAAACAAAATTGCTAATAGGTTGGGGACAGTGGCAATGGGTCCTATAACTGTTGCGATATCCCATACAATTTTTGTATCGATTATTGCTGCAGTAAAAAAAGCTCCGACGTAAATAATTCTATAATAAATAACCCACCCTTCCCCAAATAAGTGTACTGTTGCCCTATCGCCGTAATAAGACCAAGCGATTGCAGTAGAAAATGCGAATAGCAGTAAACCTATTGCAACAATATACTGACCATATTCACCAAATATACTTCTCGTGAAAGCCTTTCCAGTTAGATCTGCGCCTATTAATAATGAATTTCCTTCAACAGTTAAGTTTGTAGAATTTAATTTTCCATTTTCAATATCTACAAAACCATTAAAAACCTCTCCGTCCAGCTTATATAAAATTTGTTCTGCAACAGAACGATTATGCATCAAAGTAACTGAAGTATTTTGCATCACACCATCCACTATCTCTTCTCTTCCAGTAAAAGTTTCATTTCCAGAACAAGATAAGAGATAGTCTTGAAGGAGTGGTATATCCTCCTGATTTTGATCAGAATAATTTCCATCAAGGTAGCACATCGCACTTTCTTCAAATTTATTTTCAAATTTCTCAGTCCAGACACCTGATGAGAGAATAACAAGACCGGTAATTGTACAGATGATAATGGTATCTATGAATGGTTCTAAAATTGATACCATCCCTTCCTCAATGGGATTTTCAGTCTTAGAGGAAGCATGGGCAATAGGCGCTGAACCTTGACCAGCTTCGTTTGAATATAATCCTCTATTAACTCCTCTTGTGAGGGCAGCAGCTACTGAAGCCCCTAAAAAACCGCCAACAGCTGCAGCGGGCGTAAATACATGGATAAAAATCAATTGAAGCGAAGGAATAATATTTTCATAATTTGAAATAATCACTGCAAATGATCCCACGAGATACCAAAAAGCCATAAACGGAACTAATTTTGATGCAATTTGTGCTATTCTCTTTATACCTCCAATAATCACCATCCAGAGTAATATTGCGAGAATAGCTCCAGTGACATATTTAGGAATGTCAAAAGTATCGTTCATAATTACGGCGATACTACTAATTTGGGGCATATTTCCTGTACCAATACACATAAGTAGCAAACAAATAGAAAACAAAATAGCTAACCATTTCATATTGAGACCATTTTCAATGTAATACATTGGTCCACCAGAGATAGATCCATCGGGCAATATCTCTCGATATTTGTGTGCGAGAGTGACTTCAACAAATTTAGTAGTCATGCCGAAAAAGGCAGTAATCCACATCCAAAAGATAGCTGCTGGGCCGCCAAGAAATATAGCCAAAGCAACACCTCCAATATTTCCAGTCCCTACAGTTCCTGATAGTGCAGTTGTAAGGGCTTGAAAAGGAGTTGTTTCGCCTTGAGTATCATCTTTGACATATCTACCGCTCAGAATCCTCCAACCATGTTTAAAGTATTTAATCTGAGGAAAACCCAAGTAAATTGTAAAAAAGATACCTGAACCAATTAAGAAGACAGGAAACCAATATTGATCAACCAGCCAGTAGGTTAGAAATTCTAAAATATTAGTGAATGTTTCCACTAATCTAGGTGCGCATCTAGTTCAGTAAAACCACCAATGTATACACCATCCATGGTAATTTGTGGAAAGGTTCTTGCATCAGGAAATTTTTCTTCAAAATCTTCTTTCGTGTAATCTACATCGATCATATATTTTTTAAATTCTAGCGATTTCATTTTACAAAGCATTACTGCTTTATCACAAAATACACAATTAGGTTTAGACCATATTTCTATCATTGATATTTCCTTATTAAATTGTCACTATATCCAGATTTAATAATACTTGAAGGTATTAAATTTTCTACATCTAATTACTAAAGTTTGCATCATTTATGGATAAAAAAACTTCTAATGATATTAATTATTTCGCTAAGGGTTCTGGCAAACCTCTTTATTTGGTTCATGGTTTTCCAGATTGTGCAGAAAATTTTGAGTCTCAAATTAACTTTTTTTCACAAAATGGATTTAAGGTTATAGCTCCCTTTTTGCCCGGTTATTCAGAGAATGATAATGAGTTAGATACTTATCAAACATTGAGAATATCCGAAATAATGATTGATTTTATTGAGTCGGTCAGCGGTAAAGAGAAAATATATATTTATGGTCATGATTGGGGTGCCCCAATCGTAAATGGTATAGCTCAATTGAGACCGGACTTGATACGTAAATTTTCTACTGCATCTGTTCCTCACGGAGTTAGCTTTCAAACCGCACTGCTAAATGATGGTGACCAACAAAGAAAATCTTGGTATATGTTCTTTTTTCAACTTCCATTAGCTGATATTTCAGTTCCAACTAATGACTATGAGTTTATTCATAGATTATGGAGGGAATGGTCTCCCGACTTAACTGATTACAAAAAATATTCTAATAATGTTGTGACCGCGCTGAGTAAATCAAATGTACTGTCTAAGGCCTTAGCTTATTATAGGTGTAGTTTTCAAGAATCACTCCAATTAGAGAGAATTAATACTAAGTCATCCGAACTTCTTGGAACTAAAATTAAGCCACCCTGTCTTTACTTTCATGGAAAGAATGATGGATGTATTGATTACAAACTAGCTGATGGAATGCAAGACTTCTATCAGAACTTAGAAATAGAAATTCTAGATGATTGTGGCCATTTTCTACATATAGAAAAAGCTGATGAATTTAATGAAAGATTATTAAACTTTTTTGCTGACTCCTAAATATTTTTCCCAATCTATAAACAAAGCACCAAGTTGATAATCTTTTCTAAGATTTGTATCTCTGGAAAATAAATTCCATAAATAATTAGTTTTAGATATCAGCTTATGTATTTTTTCTGGAGAAGCTGCGCCACTTAAGTACTTGCTGATAGCATCAGTATCGCTGGTAAGACTCTCAATAGATTTATCCGCATGAAATTTTATAGAGTCAGAAAGAATTTGTGACATCCATTCTAATTTTAAATTAAGGGTATCATTATCTTTGACCCATTTTTCGGAGATGGAAATAATGTCCTTACCTTCTTTGATGATACCCGAAACATCTTTTACAAATTTATCCCTAGCATCAAGTAAATTGTTATCTAAAAAATATTTAGCTTTAATAGGTAAATTATTGGTTATTTCTAAAGCCTTTAATGCATCCTTTGTTTGATAATGAGAAAGCCATTCTAAGCTTTGCTCAATTTCTGGTGAGGAAATTCGTAAGTCAAAACATCGACTTTGAACAGTTAAAGGAATTTGATTTAAAAAATTAGTAGAAAGTAAAAAGTAAGTATTTTTTGGAGGTTCTTCTAAAATTTTAAGGATAGCATTTAAACCATCTATAGAGATTTTTTCTATCTCATTTATGACCGCAACTTTATTTTTTCCTAAAAAAGAGGATTCATATAACTTATCTCTTAATTCATGAATTTGGTTTATCCCTATTAATTTTTTTTCATCAAGTATTTTTAGATTATGGAAATCCGGATTGTTCTCTAATGATATTTTATTATTTAAGAGCTTTTCAGATAAACTTTGGATAAGTAGACTTTTTCCTATACCCTTGGAACCAGAAATAATAAATGCATGGTGAATCTGCTCAATATCAAAAATATTAATATGTCTTTGCAACCAACTAGGTAAATTTCTATTCATTTAGGAATTGAGAAATAATATGCATAACTTGAGCATTAACTTCTTTAAAACTAACTGAAGAATCAACTATTTTTATTCTATTTGAGTCTTCCTCAGCTCTAGATTTATATATATTTCTTATTCTATTGTGGAAATCTATTGGTTCTTTTTCAAATCTATCTAAATTAGCCCTTCGTTTGGCTCTTTCCAAGGCTATTTCTACAGGTAAATCAAACAATATAGTCAAATCAGGAGCTGGTAAATTTAGGCTATTTGATAATTCATCAATTAAAGCAAAGTCCATATTCCGACCTCCACCTTGGTAAGCATATGTAGAATCTAAATATCTATCCGATATGACCCAAATTCCATTCTTGAGATTAGGAATTACCAAACTATCAAGGTGATTCTTTCTATCGGCCATCATTAACAAAAGCTCTACTTCGCCTGAAATTTTATTGTCATTACTTAGTAATAGTGATCTTAACTCATTCCCTAAAGAACCACTTCCTGGTTCTTTGGTTAAGATATAGTCAATTGATTTTTTTTTGAGTGTATTGGCGATATCTTCTAGGCTTGTAGATTTTCCGGATCCTTCAATCCCTTCTAACGTAATAAATTTACCTTTCATTTATTTGATACTCTAAAACAGCTTTATTATGATCTGCTAGATTTTTTGAAAACTTATGAAAACCATTGCCCATAGATACAAAATATAAATAATCAGTTTCTTTAGGTCTAAGTGCTGCACGCAATGAATCCTCACTCACAATAGATATTGGTCCAGGCGGTAAGCCCCTATATCGATATGTATTATAAGGACTATCTATACGCAAATCTTTTCTTTTAATATCGCCATCAAATTTATCACCTAATGCGTAAATCACTGTTGGATCAGATTGTAATTTCATATTAAGTTTCAATCTATTAACAAATACACCTGCTATAGTCTCTTTTTCAACACCTTCCTTTTCAATAATTGATGCCATTGTTGTTGCTTCCATTATGTTGGCATACGGAAGGTTATCATCCCGGCTTTCCCATAGCTTATTAGAGATTTCTTTCCATCTCATATGAGACTGAAAAAGAATAGAAGAGAAAGTCTCTCCCTTTAAATAATAATAAGTGTCGGGATAGAATATTCCTTCCTCTAGGATAATATCAATACTATCTAAGTCATTTATTAAACTTGAAGAATTAGCAAGATTTAATATATCCTTTAAAGTAGAACCTGGAAAAAGTGTCAATTTTCTATAGTAAAAATCTCCTTCTACAAGTTTTTTATTCAGAGTGTATATAGATTGAGATGAATCAATAGAGTATTCTCCTGCTTGCAATTTGTTGTCTGATAAAGTTAATCTCGCGTAAGTTTTAAAAAGAACTGGATTAAGAATTAAACCTTCTTCAAATAATATATTTGATATCAAAGAGATACTTGATCCTTCAGGAATATCTACTATCACAGAGGACTCTTTATAAACTTTGAAATGAAATATTGTTAAAGAGAATACTGCAAAAAATATTAATGATATGGAGATAAATTTTAAATTTCTCACTTAATCTAATTCTTTAAAAATTAGAGTAGCATTTGTGCCTCCAAATCCAAATGAATTGGACAGAGACTGGGTTATTTTCTTTTTTGTTGCGGAGTGTGCAGAGTAATTAAGATCACAATCCGGATCAGGATTATCTAAATTTATGGTAGGTGGACAGATATTATCTTTAATACTTAATATTGAGAAAATAGCTTCAATTGCACCAGCAGCTCCTAAAAGATGCCCTGTCATAGATTTAGTTGAACTTACAATCAGGTCATCTATTTCATTCTTAAAAATTGACTTTATTGCTTTAGTTTCTGCGATATCTCCAGCAGGAGTTGATGTTCCATGAGCGTTTATGTAGTCAATAGAGGAAGCTTCTGTGCCAGCATCAATAATTGCGTTTTGCATTGATAGTGCGGCTCCTTCTCCTTCATTTGGTGGCGAGGTAATGTGGTGAGCATCTGCACTCATTCCAAAACCAATAATCTCTGCATAGATTTTTGCTCCTCGCGCAATAGCATGTTCATATTCTTCAAGAAGTAAACAACCCGCTCCTTCTCCCAAAACAAATCCATCTCTGTCTTGATCCCAAGGACGACTAGCTTCTGTTGGATTTTCATTATTGGTAGATAAGGCTTTGGCTGCATTAAAACCCGCTATTCCAAGAGGTGTCGTAGCCATTTCAGAGCCACCTGTAAGCATGAGGTCTGCATCACCATGAACAATACTACGAAACGAATAACCAATTGAATGACTTGCACTAGAGCAAGCACTGGCAATAGATATATTTGGACCTCTTAACCCAAATTTTAAAGAAGCATATCCAGATACCATATTAGATATAGCTCCTGGCACAAAAAAAGGAGAAATCTTTTTTGGACCCCTTTCAGAAAGTAAAGTTTTATTTTCTTCAATGGTACCAAGACCACCGATACCTGACCCTATAGAAACACCAAATCTATTGAGATCTGTATTTTCCAGATCTAGTTCTGAATCGTCCAAGCATTCATTTGATGCGATCAAACCATATTGAATAAATGGATCTGTTCTTCTTATTTCTTTTTTGTCTAGATAATCTTCGGAATTAATATCTACGGTAGCAGCAAATTTAGTCTCAAAGTCTGAAGTATCAAATTTATCTATTTTTTTAACGCCACTGTAACCTTCGATTAAATTTCTCCATGAAGAAGTAACATTGTTACCGACGGGCGATAACATACCAAGACCAGTAATTACTACTCTTTTGCGTGACATGGAAGCCTAAAGGCTAGAATTTACGAATTACTATTTATATAGTCGACAGCATTTTTTACAGTTTGAATTTCTTCCGCTTCTTCATCAGGAATTTCGATTTCAAATTCCTCTTCAAAGGCCATAACCAATTCAACAGTATCAAGTGAATCTGCCCCTAGATCATCTATAAAAGAAGCCTCTAATTTAACTTCTTCTGCAGATACACCAAGCTGTTCGCAAACAATTTTTTGAACTCTATCTTCAACACTCATATTTTCTCTCCTAACCAAAACACCTATGTGGTTTTTAGAATGTGGGCATTATACTAATTTTAAAAAAATATTCTTCTGTTAAGTTTTATTAAAAAATAAAATGTCAAATAACTACATATAGAGGCCACCATTTATATGTATAGTTTGTCCAGTTATATAAGAAGCACCTTCAGAACATATAAAAGTTATTAAAGAAGCCACTTCTTCTGGTTCACCAAATCTACCGAGTGGTATTTCCTTAACTAAATAATCAACATTTACCCCTTTGTTATTTTCAGTCATGTCGGTGGAAATATATCCTGGAGCAACTGCATTTATTGTTATGTCCCTTTTACCCACTTCCTTTGCAAGAGATTTTGTAAATGCTTCTACACCTGCTTTTGCGGCCGCATAATTAGATTGACCCCTATTACCAATCGAGGCTGAAGCGGAAGATATGTTGATTATCCGACCCCATTTATTTTTTAGCATCATTTTCAATGCTCTTTTACTCAATTGAAATGCTCCATAAAGATGGACATTCATGATATCTGACCATTCTTCATCAGACATTCTTAGAATAATATTATCCCTAGTAATACCTGCATTATTCACTAATACAGATACAGTATTGTTATCACTTTCTAATTTGCTCCAAAAGTTCTCAATTGACTCTTTTGAATTAAGATCCAATAGATAACCTTCAATACCATTACTCTTTAATGTATCTAGTCCAGAATCACTCGTGGCCGTTCCAAGAACTTTATAGTTATTTGCTTTTAGTTTTTCAGCTATAGCTTTTCCTATGCCCCTGCTGGCTCCAGTTACTAGTGCAGTTTTGATATCAGACATCTTAAAAGGTATTCAGCGTATCGTAATCACTCAGAGAGGATATCTCAATATCTCTAAATCTTTTTTTAACTAGTCCCGTTAGAACTTTTGCTGGTCCACATTCATAGAGTCTCGTTATTTGTGTTTTTTCGAAAAAATCCATTATTTCTGACCAACGCACAGGACTATATAACTGTGATACTAAATTCTTTTTTATGGTATTTGGGTCGTCAGAGTGAGAAACAGAAAAATTTTGTAAAACTTTAGTTTTTGGAGGAGATAATTCTATTTTTTCTAGCGCTTCAGATAATCTGTCAGATGCTTTGGTCATCAACTTACAATGAGATGGCACACTCATTGCTAGAGGTATAGCCCTTTTTGCCCCTTTATCCTTACATACCTCTATAGCTTTATCTATGGCAATTTTTGTACCTGATATAACTATTTGATTGTCAGAGTTAATATTTGCCATACTAACTAAATTTCCATCTTTGGTAATTTCATCACAAATAGTCAATAGCTCCGAATAATCCAAACCTATAATTGCTGCTATTCCGCCCTCTCCTTCTTTGACGGCTTCTTGCATGAATTTAGCTCTTAAAGAAACTAAGGTTAAAGCTTCTTCAAAACTAAAAGATTCAGCTGCTACATATGCAGAATATTCTCCAAGAGAATGTCCAGCCATAATCTCTACTTCTGATGGACTTATATTAGTATTTCTCCAGATAGCATGATTTGCTGTTAAGAGTAGTGGCTGAGTTACTTCTGTAGCTGACAAATCCTCTGTAGTTCCTTCAAAAATAAGTTTTTTGAAATCAACACCTAGAACTTCTTTAGCTATGTCAAAAATATTATTAAAAATTTTAGAGCCAGCGAAATGCTCGGAGAGCATACCAACAGACTGGGAACCTTGTCCTGGGAAAACAAAACCAAGTTTTCGTGACAAAGTACTATTCCTCTATTTCTTGTTCTTTTTGTTTAATTTCAACAACTTTTTTCCCCCTGTAAAATCCATCAGCTGTCATCTGATGTCTGAGATGTCTTTCACCAGTGACTGGATCATTGGATAAAGTTGGATTAGAAAGAGATTGATGAGCTCTCTTTTGTAACTTTTTTGATTTAGACTTTTTACTTTTTTGTACTGCCATAATATGCTCCGGCGAGGATTTTAAATTAACTAATCGATCAAGTCTCTAATTTTTTTAAACGGTAAGTTCTTTTCTTCAATCAATGTGTCTTCCTTTGCTAGACACTTCCTATCACATTTAACGATATCAGGATAAATTAAAGCCAATTCTTCTTCTATAAGATTATCAATATTGAAGTACTCTAAATCTTGATAATGAGTTTGATCTTGTCCTGACGAATCTGCATGAAGTTCTTTTAAGTCTTTTATTGTTACATCAATAGATCCATCAATAAGAACTTCTGTCTCCTTAAGACAGTATTGACAGGTATCGATAAACTGAGCACTGATATAACCATCACATTTAAGAAGGTTTAATGAAAATTTCGATATTTTTAGCTCTACTTTTAGAGTGTCCTTTAAAGTTCCAACATCAGGTACATCTATGGAATTTAAGTTTAAATACATTTCTATAGGAAATGAGCCTTCATTTAAATTTAATATTTTCATGACATTATCTCAGAAAATAGTTTAGGTGTATCCGCAGTACACTCAATACCCAGGTTTTTAAAATTGATTGAAAAGGCATGTAGTAACATTCTATTTAGACCATTTTTTCTCTCACTTTTATTAAGATTTTCGTCACCATATTTTTTATCTCCTACAATTGGATATCCCAGAAAATTAGCATGAGCTCTTATCTGATGCATCCTTCCCGTTAAGATTTTTGCCTTTAACTGTGAAAATTTCTGTGTGGATTTGATAACTTGAAATTGGGTTATTGATGGTTTTCCATCTGAGCGAATAACGGCTTGTTTCTCACCTGAACCTATTTTTTTCTTAGATAATGGAGCTTCGATACTATTTAAGCTCTTTGGCCATTCTCCAAAAACAATGAGATCATAGATTTTATCTACATCTTTATTTCTTATCTCTTGGTGTAATTTTCTCAAAAAAGATTTTTTTAATGCAATTACAAGACAACCAGAAGTATCTCTATCAATTCTGTGAACTAGATGAGCATCTTTGTATTTATTATCTATCTTTCTTATTACTTCAATAACTCCAGATGAAATTCCACTACCTCCATGACATGCTATACCTTCAGGTTTGTCTAATATTAAAAATTCCTTTTCCTCCTTTATTATAGATTCAAAAATTTTGTCCTTATCCTTCCTTGATGCTATGCCCGACACCTTTAGAGACTGTTTATAGGGTGGAATTCTAATCAAATCTCCTAATTTAAGCTTTTGACTTGGTTTGGCTCTCGATTTATTCACTCTTACTTCACCTTTTCTGATAATGGAGTAAATTTTTGTCCTTGGCAGCCCTTTTAGCCTTGAAATTAAACAATTATCAAGCCTGACCCCTTCGAAATCAGAAGTTACTTTATATGACGATACTTGATGAAAAATTTCTTCCATATTTAACTTAGCTTTGTAATAGATAGTTTATAAGCTATTATACTTGCCAGATTGCGCATTTTAATCAGTTAATTGTAAGGCGCATAAAGAATTAGAGTTTAATTTAAGAAGCAGATTAGCTAAAAAGCTCACAAGAACGATCGCTACGTAGGCGTGGCAGATTAAGTAATTCGCCTACCAAAACAACCATAATATTTGGCTTTTGCTTTCTGCTTCCCTACATAAGGTAAAAAATGAAAAGAATGCTTATTAATGCAACTCAGCCAGAAGAGTTGCGGGTAGCGCTTGTTGATGGTCAAAGCATATATGACTTTGATATAGAACAAGTTGGTCAAGAAAGAAAAAAATCAAATATCTATAAGGCACGTGTATCACGTGTAGAACAAAGTTTAGGTGCGGCTTTCGTTGATTTTGGATCAGAAAAACATGGATTTTTACCTACAAAAGAATTACATCCAGGATTTTACAAAGGCAAAAATCAAAAAGTTCCAATAAATGAAATTTTGACTCAAGGGGATGAAATTATCATTCAAGTCGAAAAAGAAGAGAGGGGAACAAAAGGAGCAGCAATAAGTACATTTATATCTCTGCCCGGTCATTACTTAGTTTTAATGCCAAATAACCCAGAAGCTGGTGGTATTTCTAAAAGTATTGAAGGAAAGGCTAGAGATGAAATAAGGGATAAACTTAAAAAACTCAATATCCCAAAAGATATGGGTTTGATAGTCAGAACTGCAGCAGATGGTGTTTCTCTAGAAGAATTAAAATGGGATTTAGACTATTTGGTAAATCTATGGGATGCAATTACTGAAGCTAATCAGCAAAGAAAGGCCCCTTTCCTAATCTTTCGTGAAAATGATCTCGTATCACGTTCATTAAGAGATTTTTTGCGAGATGATATTACAGAAGTATTAATTGATACTGATGAAGCCTTCGAAAAAGCTTATGATTTTACTTCTAAATTAATGCCAGACTTCGAAGAAAAGATTAAGAAATATGATGAGGCAATTCCTTTATTTACTCGATATCAGATAGAAAGTCAGATAGAAACCGCTTATCAAAGGGAAGTTTCTCTTCCAAGCGGAGGATCTATAGTTATTGACCAAACAGAAGCCTTGGTTGCAATTGACGTAAACTCAGCAAAAGCTACCGGTGGCAGTGATATAGAAGAGACGGCATTGAATACAAATATAGAATCTGCTATTGAGATAGGCAAACAACTAAGACTTAGAGATATCGGAGGTCTTGTAGTAATCGACTTTATAGATATGCTTTCTCTGAAAAATAAACGTGCAGTTGAAGACAAATTATGGTCCGCTCTTTCAATAGATAGAGCAAAAGTCCAAGTTGGTAGGATATCTAGATTTGGCTTAATGGAAATGTCTAGACAAAGGTTAAGACCTTCCCTTCAAGAGAGATGGACGCAGGATGTTGCAAGTTTATCTACTGCTGTTCTTAGGCTTATCGAAGAGGAAGCAAGTAAAAAGAAAAGCGGAGAAGTTAGAGCTGTTGTTTCATCTGATATGTCAACTTTTTTGCTTAATGAGAGAAGAGCCAGAGTAAATGAGATTGAAGAAAGAACTAATGTTAGAGTAATAGTTGTCTCTGATCCTACCCGTTCTGATAATAGATTTGAAGTTACTAGGCTTAAAGCCAATGGAAAGAAAGCTAAAGATAATGCAAGCTATGATATTCAAAGCGAGATTGGAGCTAATGGTGCAAATAGAGAAACTTATAAAAAGCCTAAATTTGAAAAACCTGCAGTAAGTCTTACTCCACCAAAAAAACCTAAGAAGAAAGGCGAAAGTTTATTTAAAAAATTATTGAATTTATTTGAGTCGAAAGACAATAAGAAATCAAATTCTAAATTAAATAAGGGAAATCAAAGTAATAAGAGGCGACAAGATAACAGAAATAGGAAACAACAAAATAGAAATAATTCACGATCCAATAACGCTCGTCCAGATAAAAAAGACTCTGATAACAAGATCCAAAATAAAAGAAAATCTAAACAAAATCTTGGAAATAAAGATATCAAGAAACCTCAAAATAAAAATTCTTTTAGAGAAAAATCAAAAGAAAATAAAAAAGATTTTCAAACTAAAGACTCCAAACCGAAATCACAGACTGGAAAGCAAGTTAATCACAAAAAGAATGAACAAGATGCGGAAAAAATTCAGAACAAATCAGCTAATAAGGAATTAAGGAAACCTAAAGTAGATGAAGTTAAGAAAAATATTACTGATAAAGATATTGATAAGGTCCAAGTCAATAACAAACAAAAATCTTCTAAGGAAGATTCAAAAAAAAGTCACAAAGTAGACAATAAACAGATTGAAAAATCTGTTGAAGTTGAGTCTTTACAAAAGGATAAACCTTACACAGGAGATCCTAAGGAGTCTAAACCAGATATAGTTAAAGAAACTGAGGTTAAAGAAAAAGTTAAAAGTGCTAAAGATTGGGGAAGAGCTTCAAACGATCCCAGAAATAAATCTTAACCATTTAATTTTTCAATATAACTTTCAATTAACTTTCCTGAAATAGAAATATTTCCTGTAGGAACTTGAGGTAAATCTTTAAAGTTAAACCAACCTGCTTTATCAATTTCTACTCCGTCGGGACTAACAATTCCTTCATCATACTCTGCATGATATCCGAGCATAAGTTGACTTGGAAAAGGCCAAGATTGACTTCCATAATAAGTAATATTTTTAACTCTTACACTCACCTCTTCAAATACTTCCCTCTCAATCGCCG
Source organism: uncultured SAR86 cluster bacterium (assembly GCA_902611645.1). Lineage (GTDB taxonomy): Bacteria > Pseudomonadota > Gammaproteobacteria > Magnimaribacterales > Magnimaribacteraceae > Magnimaribacter. The sequence continues at coordinate 75,202 of CACMAF010000004.1, forward strand.
ATTCAGCCGACTCACCAGGTTCAATAAAGCCTGCAAGAGTACTGTAAAACTCTCCAGGAAAATTCTTATTATGAGCTAATAAGAGATCCTCACCATTAGTTACTAGGACAATGATACATGGTGAAATGGTTGGGTATATAAGCTTATTCTTGCACTCACATATCATAGCCCTTTCTGTTTGATGAACTTTTATACCCTTGCCGCATCCTCCACAAAACTGATTGGAAACATACCAATTATCTATTTGAAGAGATCTAGAGAAAATATTAAATATTGAGTCTGGAATTCTTCCAAGAAGACTTCTTAAAGGGCTTAATATCATTCCATCTGATATAGGTGAAGAATCCTCTAAACAAGAAACGAAACAAGGCTTATTATCAAGATAACCTAAGAAATGTTTATTGCTAAATGTCATTTCAGACCACCGTAGATCCTCATCTTCAAATAACAAGACTTCAGATGCTTTAGATGTTAAGAATTCTTGATTTCTCAAGATTATTGATATACCTGATTCAGAAGAAGTGTTGATATTTTCAGGTGTAAATACTAAATTATTATCTACGGGAATCATTTTTTAAGTTTAAGCTATTAGAGAATAGTTTAAAATACATAAATAAATTAAAAGAAGGTAATTATGCACACAATAGTGATGGATCAAGGAATGTTAGTATCTGGAATAATTCTAGCTGCAAGTTTTACTCTCATCTTTACAGAAACACTTCATGGATTTCATAGGGTAAAAGTCGCCATGGCAGGTGCAGCTGTAATGCTTGTTGTAGGTCAATCCTATGGGTTTTACTCACCTGAAGCAGCATTTGAAGCAGTAGATTGGAATGTAGTATTTTTATTAGGTGCCATGATGGCCGTTGTGTCTATTATGATTAATACGGGAGGATTTGAAGTCCTCGCTGGGAATATTGGAAAAATCGCAAAAGGAAGACAGTATTTGCTTCTTGCGCTACTTGGAACTGCAGTAACTGTTATATCTCTGTTATTAGACAACGTTACTACAGTCGTAATATTTGGGCCTTTGATAGTATTGATATGTCAAAAAATGAGAGTCAGTGCTATTCCGTATTTGATGGCAGCAGCTTTACTCTCAGATACAGGAGGTGTAGCTACACTTGTTGGAGATCCACCAAATTTAATGATTGGTTCTGCATTCGACATAGCATTTATGCCCTTCGCTTATAAGATGTTCCCTATTGTCTTAGTCGCCTGGTTAGCAACTTTGTACTTTATGAAATTCCTATTTAAAGAAGAATTAGCAATAGTACCTGAAGGGAAATTTGAAGAAACCATTCCATATAAAGATAAGAGTCTTTGGAATAAATCTCTCTCAATACTTGGATTGATGGTTGTTCTTTTCATAATTCATAACACAATCCATTGGGAGCCGTGGATGGTAGCTGGAACAGGTTTGATTCTTTTAACCATTCTTGCAAAAGAAATTGAATTTGAAGATGTTATGAAAAATATGACACATGAAATACCATTGCTAATGTTTTTTGTTGCACTCTTCATGCTTGTTGGAGGTGTTGAGGGAAGTAAATTTCTTGAATATTTAGGTCAATATATTGTCCCATTCATCGTTGATCCTGTGAGTGGAGAAGTTATACAAGAGAACTTTATGTTGACTTGTATCGCTTTAATGTGGGTTGCAGCTGTTATGTCAGCAGCCATAGACAATATTCCATTTACTGCGGCCATGATACCAATCATTGCTTCGTTGGAATCAGTTGGGGTAAATATTGCAGCTTTATGCTGGTGTCTAGCGATAGGTGTTGGAATGGGCGGTAATGGAACACACATTGGCTCTACAGCTAATGTATACATTGTTACGGTTTCAGAAAAACTTGCGAAGACAACAGGTAATCCTGATCTAGCAATTACGCCTCTTAAGTGGGCGAAAAAAGGTTTACCAGTAATGCTATTGACGCTGGTAATTTGCACGATAATCATGTACTTGTTCTTTGATTATTATGCCCTACCGCTCCATCCTTAATGGATCATAGATTTTGCGTAGCTCCAATGATGGATCGTACAGACCGTCATTGTAGATACTTTCATAGATTATTAACCAAGAGAAGTTTGTTATACACTGAAATGTTGCATTCGAACGCTATTCTAAATGGTGATGTAAAAAAATTACTTGAGTTTAAAACTGAAGAACACCCTTTAGCTATTCAATTAGGAGGATCTGATCCAAGCTCATTAGCCGAAGCATCTATGATATCTGAGGAATTTGGTTTTAGAGAAGTAAATCTGAATGTTGGTTGTCCTAGCAACAAAGTACAAAAAGGAAGATTTGGTGCTGTACTGATGAAAGAACCAAAATTAGTATCTAGATGTATTGATGCTATGAAAAAGTCGGTAAATATACCTATTACTGTTAAGTGCAGGATAGGAGTCGATGATATGGACGAAAACGTTTACCTAGATAAATTTATAAAAGAAGTCAGTTCATCAGGATGTGAGACCTTTATAATTCATGCTAGAAAAGCATGGCTTAATGGATTGAGTCCCAAGGATAATAGAGAAATACCACCTCTTAATTACCCAAGAGTCTATAAACTCAAAGAAACTTTTCCTGATCTCAACATCATAATTAATGGAGGAATCAAGACAATAAGTGAATCTATAAAACACTTAGAAAATGTGGATGGTGTTATGTTGGGTAGAGAAGCATATGATAATCCATTTATTTTGACCGAAGTTGATAGTGAGATCTTTTCCGATGCTGAAAATCCTATTCGAAGAAGTGACATTCTCTATAGACTTCTTCCGTATATTAAATCTGAAGTAGATAAAGGAACTAAAATATCTCAAATAACAAAGCATTTAATGGGATTGTTTAAAGGATTTGATGGTGCAAAAAACATAAGAAAGTACTTAGTATCTTTAAGCAATGAAGTACATCCATTAGACAAATATAAGAATTTTCTATCAGAGATAGCCATATGATTAACAAAATTAAAGAATTAATAACCAAATTTGGTAATAAAGAAGAAATTGAGGAAGAATCTGATTTGTCACAACTCAATAATGCCTGTGCAGCATTATTAGTTGAAATTGCCTTCGCGGACAAAGAATTCGATGAAACTGAAAAAACTTCTTTGAAGCTAACATTGATGGAGACTTATGCTATTGAAGAAGCTGATATCGATGAAATTATAAAAGATGCAGAAAATACTGTTGCTGAAAGCACTTCACTTTATGGGTACACCAGAATTGTAAATGATGAATTTGAGTATGATGATAAATTAAGTCTTTTAAAGAATCTTTGGAAGGTCGCCTATGCGGATGGAAATCTTGACAAATACGAGGAGCACCTTTTAAGAAAAATTTCTGATTTAATTCACATAAGTCACAGTGACTACATAAATATAAAGCTAGAAGTCAGGGGTGATTAATTAAAATCATCAAATTCGTCAAAGTCATCATTGACTTGTCCATCTAGAATTTCAAATTCTCTACTTTGTAAGTAAGCATCACGGAAGAAAAGGTACTTATCACCTATTACAACACTTTCCAAACCAAGATATCTCGCCCGAGTGTCAACTAAATCAATTGCAGTAAGAGAATACGCTGTACGATCATGATCTATCAACCACAGAGGAGTCAAAAATGCGTCTGGAATCATAGCCAGTGTATCCCTCATTGTACTCGGCCCTAAACCTGGTAGAACTAGATAAGGACCATCGGGTATACCCCAAACTGCTAATGTCTGACCAAAATCTTCATCATTTTTATCAAGACCGAGTCCAGATGCAACATCAATAAATCCACCAATTCCAAGAGTTGAATTTATTGTAAATCTTGTAATGTCAGAAATTCCATCAGTGGGCTTACCTTGTAAAATGTTATTAATTGCTATGCTGAGATCTTCTATATTACTTGTGAAATTTGTAATTGATATTTCTATAAAGTCAGGGGTTACTCTTTTATAAAACCTAGCGATCGGAGAAGCAAGTTGAAGATCTAAAGTTTGATTCAAAACATGTGTTCTCTCATTAATATTCTTTAATGGATCAATTTCAGACACAGCAGTAGCACTTAAAGTTAATATAATTCCAATAAAACAAATCTTTATTATATTCATTTGATTATGTTGATCTGAGGTATTCCGGATGATTTCTTTTCCTTAAGAGCTTTTAATGAATTTACTAATTTATCAGCTATGTTAACAAATTCCATTTTTAAAAGTGGATGATTTTGAATATTGGAATCTTCAGAGATTTCCACCAAAGGGAGTTGAGCCAATAAATCTATAGAATATTCCTCAGAAAGTTTTTTACCACCGCCCTTTCCAAATAAAAAATATTTTTTATCTTGATCATCAGGCTTAAACCAACTCATATTCTCAATAAGTCCTGTTATTGGTTTATCTAATTTTTTAATCATTTCAATACCTTTTTTACAGTCAGAAATTGAAACTTCCTGTGGAGTCGTGACAACTATTGAGGAAGTTAAAGGTATTCTTTGGAGTAAGGTTAATTGAACATCTCCCGTTCCAGGAGGAGTATCTACAATAAGATAATCTAATTCTCCCCAATCAGTTTGAGATAGTAACTGCATAACGGCTCCACTTGCCATTGGACCTCTCCAAATTACAGGCATATTTTCACCAGAAATTAAGCCCATCGAAATGAATTTAATACCCTCTTTGGTTAGTGGTTCGATAACCTGTGCTTTTGATAACTTCAATTCACCTGCAGATGAACCAAGCATTATAGGTTGTGATGGACCATAAATATCTGCATCAACTAATCCTACAGAAAATCCTTTATCCCTCAAAGCTAGAGCGATTTGGAGAGAAATAGCCGACTTACCAACTCCTCCTTTAGCTGAAAAAATACCTACGATATTCTTAACCTTTCTGAGAGTTTCAGGAATTCTTAGTTTATTATCTGATTGCGCCATATTTTGTTAAAAAAGAACTCATGCAAGTAGGTTATAATTAACATTTGTCTAATATTCTAACCCTACAATGGCACAAGATTCTGAAAAAAGATCAATTCTAGTAACAAGCGCTTTACCTTACGCAAATGCACCGTTACATCTTGGCCATATATTAGAACATACACAAACTGATATTTGGGTTAGATTCCAAAAATTATATGGAAATGAATGTACTTACGTATGTGCAGATGACGCGCACGGAACTCCTATAATGTTAAAAGCAGATGAACTCTCTATGAGCCCTGAAGAATTAATTGAAATCATCTATAAAGAACATAAGAGTACTTTTGAAGATTTTAAAATTTCACATGATAATTATCATTCAACACATAGTAATGAAAACAAAATTCTTTCTGAAAGAATATATAAAGCTTTGCATGCAAAGGGTCTCATAGAAAAGAAAGTTATAAACCAACTGTTTGATACTTCAAGAAACATGTTTTTATCTGACAGATATGTCAAAGGAACATGTCCCAATTGTGGAGCAGAAGATCAATATGGAGATAATTGTGAGATATGCAGTGCTACATATAATGCAATAGATTTAATAGATCCTATATCTGTTCTAACAGGTACAGAACCAATAATTAAAGAATCAGAACATCTGTTCTTTAAACTTAGTCTATTGAAGGATGAGATTAATGAATGGCTAGACACATCTAAAATACAAGAACCAGTAAGAAACAAGCTTAATGAGTGGTTAGATGCTGATTTAAAAGACTGGGACATTAGCAGAGACGGGCCCTACTTTGGTTTCAAAATACCAGGATACGATGATAAGTATTTTTATGTTTGGCTCGATGCACCAATTGGTTATTTAGCCAGTCATTTAAATTACTTAATAAAACAAGATTGCGAAAAAGACTTCGAAAGTTTCTGGAGCAAGGATTCGGCCTCGGAAGTTTTCCATTTTATAGGTAAAGATATAATGTACTTTCATACGTTATTTTTTCCTGCAATGTTAGCAAATGCAGATCTAAAGACTCCTAATGGAGTTTTTGTTCATGGTTTTCTTACACTCAATGGCGAAAAAATGTCTAAATCAAGAGGTAACTTTATATCGGCAGAAAACTATATCGACAATTTAGATTCAGACTATCTTAGATATTTCTTTGCATCCAAACTAAGTACTGGCGTGGATGATATTGATCTAAATTTAGATGAATTCAAACAAAAATGTAACTCAGATTTAGTAAATAAGTATGCAAATATAGCCAGCAGATCTGCAAAATTTATTAATAAGAATTTTGATAATAATCTTTCAGAAATATTAGATTCTCCAGATTTGATCGAAGAATTTAAAGTTACTTCAGAGAAAATAGCTGATCATTATGAAAAACTTGAATTTAGTAAAGCACTTAAAGAAATAATGTTATTAGCCGATAAAGCCAATCAATATATTGATTCCAAACAACCTTGGGTTCTCATAAAAGAAGAAGGAAATGAGCAATTGGTACACTCGATTTGCACTACCTCATTAAACTTATTTCGAATACTAACTATAATGTTACAACCTGTTATACCTGGTTTTGTTGATAAGAGTTCAAGATTCTTAAAAGAAGATAAAATAGAATGGAATTCAATAAATAAGACTATTTTAAATTGTAAAATAGATAATTTTGAAGCCATAGTCACAAGAATAGATGACAATCATTTGGCTAAATTAATGGGAAATTAAGATGGATGAAATTAATATCGAAGACTTTATGAAATTGGACTTAAGAATAGCCAAAATTATCAATGCTGAACCTGTAGAAGAAGCTGACAAATTATTAAAATTAGAACTTGATGTAGGAGATTACGGAAATAAAACGGTATTTGCTGGAATGAAAAAATCTTATGATGCAGAAGTTTTGGTCAATAAATTAGTAGTTTGTGTAAATAACCTGAAACATAGAAAAATGAGATTTGGTACATCAGAAGGAATGATATTAGCAGCAGGTGAAGATGACATAGGAATTTTCATTTTATCACCTGATGAGGGTGCAATACCTGGTATGCAAGTAAGGTAATGGCTAAAGAGACAGATATTATAATCATCGGTGCAGGACCAGTTGGTCTTTTTACTGTCTTCGAAGCAGGACTCTTAGGACTTGAATGCATCCTAATAGATAACCTTGATAAAATAGGCGGCCAATGTAGTGAGCTTTATCCTGAAAAGCCAATTTATGATATACCTGGTGTCCCCAATCAAACAGCACAAGAACATGTTGATGCATTACTGAAACAGATAGAACCTTTTAAATATGATGTATTCTTAAATGAAAGAGTCGAGAGTTTAAAAGAAATGAAAAACGAGGATATCTCTTCTTGGAAGATAACTACATCTGAAGGAAACGAATTTAAAGCTAAAAGTATCTTTATAGCTGCAGGCGCCGGATCTTTTGAGCCCAGACGGCCTCCAAATATTCATAATCCTGACCGCTTTCTTGATAGAGGTGTTTCCTATTCTGTTAAATCTAAAGAGAAATTTAAAGACAAAGATCTGCTAATTTTTGGAGGTGGGGATAGTGCATTAGATTGGACAGTCGAATTAGCTGATATAGCAAAATCGATAAAATTAATTCATCGAAGAGATGAGTTCAGGGGTGCACCTAATACTGAAGCTCAAATGAGAGAATTAGTAGAAACAGGTAATGTCGATTTGAAAACTCCATACGTCATAGAAGATCTAGTTGGTACAGAAAAAATTGAGGGGGTTTTAGTTAAAAACTTTGAGTCAAAGAAAATAGAAGAGATCGAATGTGATGAAGTTCTATTCTTATTTGGTCTTAATAAAAAATTAGGCCCTATTGCTGATTGGGGTATAGATATGAATAACAAAAAAATCTCCGTAGATACAGAAAAATATGAAACAACAACGAAAGGAATCTTTGCAGTTGGAGATATAAATGATTACCCCGGCAAGCTAGATCTTATTCTTTGTGGATTTCATGAAACTACCTTAGCGGTCCAAGAAGCTTTCAGAAGATCGAATCCTGGTGAAAGAGTTCCTTTCGGTTATACGACTTCCAATACTAAGTTACAAAAGAAACTAGGCGTTGCAGATTAACTTTCTTCTTTCTTCTTCCTTCTTGCTATCTGTTTCAATCTAAGAGAATTGATCTTGATGAACCCAGTTGCATCTTCTTGATTATAAGTATTTTCGTCGTCTTCAAAAGTGACAATTTTTGAATCATAAAGGCTTAGATCTGAAGATCTACCTAAAATAGTTATATTGCCTTTATACAATGACATTTTGACACTACCTGAAACGAATTCTTGAGTCTTATCAATCAAGGCTTGAAGAGCTTCTCGTTCTGGACTCCACCAATATCCATCATAGATAAGTTGAGCGTATTTTGGCATTAATCCATCCTTTAAATGTCCAGCTTCAGCATCTAGTGTTATAGATTCTATTGCACGATGAGCTTTCAAAAGAATAGTTCCTCCAGGAGTTTCATAACATCCTCTTGACTTCATGCCCGTATATCTGTTTTCAACAAGATCAAGTCTACCAATTCCATGTTTTCCGGCTAGATGATTTAATTCTGACAGGATCTCCGAAGAAGAACTAATAACATTATTGATTGAAATTGGTTCACCATATCTAAACTCTATCGAAATTGTCTCTTCTTCATCTGGAGCATCTTTTAATGAGGATGTTCTTTGCCAAATTTCTCCCGGTGCTTTTATAGATGGGTCTTCTAGTATCTCTCCTTCATAAGACGTGTGAAGTAAATTCTCATCAGTTGAATATAAAGGATCATCTGGGCTTGCATCAATTTCTATCTGATGTTCTTTACAATAATCTACTAAGTCAGCTCTTGAAGAATAGTCCCAGGTTCTCCAGGGAGCTATGACTTGAATATCTGGATTTAATGAGTAAGATCCAATTTCAAATCTAATTTGATCATTTCCTTTACCAGTTGCACCATGAGCTATTGCGTCTGCACCCTCTTCTTCTGCAATTTCAATCAACCTTTTACTAATTAATGGCCTTGCAATTGATGTTCCTAAAAGATACTCACCTTCGTACAATGTATTTGCCTTGATCATTGGAAAAATATAATTCTTTGTAAATTCTTCCTTCAAATCCTCTATAAGAATCTTTGAAGCTCCAATAGCATTTGCTCTTTCCTTGACATGTTCAGGGTCATGATCTTGTCCGATATCTGCTGTAAAAGCTATGACCTCAGCATCATAGGTATTTTTTAACCAGTGCAGTATGACAGTAGTATCTAAACCGCCTGAATATGCTAAAACTATTTTATTAATTTTCTTATCCGTCATAACAGGGTGCGTATTGTATACATAGAAATTGTAATTTCACTAAAGACCTTTAGATTAAGTTCTTAAGGTGATATTTTAGATCACCAAGATAAGACTCGTATTTTTTCCATTGATGGAGCCCTTTATTATTAATGGGTTCTCTAACTTGTTCGGAACTAGCTGTCTTTACCGCCCGAGAATTCTTATAAAATTCTAGAGTTGCATGTTCGAAATCTAAATCACAAAAGTTCAATAAATCTCTCGTAACCTTTTCTTGATCTTCTAATAATTGCTCATGTTGAACCCTAAAAACATGTCCTGGAAGGACTTCATCCCAATGATCCATTAACCTAATATAATTTAAATAATATCTAGCTATTTCAGTTTTGTCATAAGTAAAGGCCTGCCCTCTGGCAAATAATTGTTTGTAGCAGCTAAAGCATGTATCCATTGGATTTCTTCTGGCATCTATAATCTTAGCTTTTGGTAATATCAATTTTATTAATCCAATATGACTGAAGTTATTAGGCATCTTATCTATAAAAATTGGCTTATCAGTTCTTATAAATTTAGTTTCTTCTATGAAAGTCTTGCCTAGATTAATCAAATCAGTTCTATTAAGACTGCTTATTATCTCTGGGTATGCAGTATTCTCTTTTGATGAATTTCCTAATTTTCTTGCAATATTCATAATATTAGGGAGTTCCATAGTTCCTTCTACCAAAGAATGAGATGCGAGAATTTGTTCAACAAGAGTTGATCCTGATCTAGGAAGGCCGACTATAAAGATAGGTTCGTTTGTGTGATAACCAGAATCTTCAAATTGATGAAATAGATCTAGATTAAAAAAAGATATCAACCGATCTGTTAGAGCTTCTATTGCTTTTGGGTCATATGAAGTCCTTCCTCTATTTAAATGATTTCCAAGATCATAATATTTGAAGGATTTTTCGTAATCACCAACATCTTCATAAGCTTTACCTAATGCAAATAAAAAATGTATTTTTTCTCTTTCTGGTAGATCCTGATTATCTATTTGCACTTCCATATTATTCATTTCTTTTTCATCGAATCTGTATGTTTTTAAATTTGCCAGACTCCAATAGGCTTCTCCAAATTTTTCATCAAACTTAATTGCATCTTTATAAGCGGCTATAGATTTATCTTGTGAACCTGTCGTTTTATAAACATGCCCTAGACTCAAATGCACTCTTGGCTGGTTCTCTTTTAGAGATAAAGATTTTTGATACGATTCAATGCCTTTGTTATGTTGTGAACTTCTTGTCTGCATAGTTCCTAATCCTGCCCAACCTTCTGCCCAGTCAGGTCTTAATTCAGTAGCTTTTAAAAAACATTTAGATGCTTTAATGAGGCTTTCCTGATCATCCTTTTGCCTGTAAAGTTTTGCCAGGTTTTCCCATGCCAACGCGTAATCTGGGGCAATTCTTACACAACTTTCTAACATTCTAATTGCATGGTCATTAGATCCAGCTCTTGATGCTAGCAGTGCTAAGAGTCTTATTGCATCTACATTTTCAGGATCCTCAGCTAATATTTCTCTGTATATTTTTTCTGCCTCTCCAAGATTTCCCTTTTGTATCAATACCATTGCTTCCTGAAGTTTTAGATATTTAGGATCTGTAGATATGGCATTCTTATATGCCTTCTCGGATTCTTCTTCTTTTCTCTGATCAAAAAGAATATCACCTAGCGCTTTCCAGGCTGAAAAACTTGACTGATTATGTTCTAAATATTTTTTTAAGCAAATCTCCGCCTCTTCAAGATTACCCAATAAAACCCATGCTTGTGATAGATTTTCATATACTTGATAAAAATCGGGCGCAACTTTCAAAGCCTTTTTTAATGGAATAAGAGCAATCTCTGGCTTTCCTTTTTGAAGACTAGATAGCCCACTTAAACGAAGGGCATTGGGCTCATCAGGAAATTTATTTAGAATTTCAGCCAGCTGGTATTCCGCTAAATCTATTTCACCAGATTCAAGTAAAGATGCAGCATTTTCATATGCTTCTTTAATACTTACCTCCGTATAGGATTTATTAGACATAGTTTCATTCTATCTTAGACGGAGTTATGCTTCACTATATGGAAGATATTTATAAAACAATAAAGTCATATGGCATCGATGCCATTTCGCTTTTCATTAGTTTTATCTCCGTTATTGCAACTGCTTCATTCATCTTATGGGATGCAAATTTGGCTAAAAAGATAATCGATAATATTTATTCATTAGTAGTTTCATATTTTGGATCTTCTTATCTCATTCTAACAATCGTGAGCTTTCTCTTTCTAATCATTCTTGCAACTACTAACTATGGAAAATATACCTTAGGAGGCAAAAATACTTCTCCTGAGTTCTCATATTTCAGCTGGATAGGAATGCTATTTTGTTCCGGAATAGGTGGAGGTATCATTTACTGGTCAGGAGTAGAATGGACGTATTATATCGGAATACCGCAATTTAGTATTGAGGCATATTCATCTGAAGCTTACTCTCTTGCAACTGCATATGGATTATTTCATTGGGGGTTAAGTGCATGGTCAATATACGGTATACCTGCTATCGCACTATCAATAGCATTTTATAAATATAACCTTAATTCACTACGATTGAGCTCTAGCTTAAAGGGTCTAGGAATACCTGATATTGAATCCTCTTATTTTGGTAGATTTATAGATCTTATTTTTATCCTAGCTACAGTCGGAGCGGCTGGTGGCACTATTGGTTCTTATATACCAATGTTATCAAGCGGATTTACAAATTTATTAAATATAAACAATGGTTTACATATAAATATTGGAGTAATACTTTTATGTGTGGTCTTATATGGTTATAGTGTTTATAAAGGTTTAGAAAACGGCATAAAGATCCTCAGTAACATTAATCTTATATTGGCTTTAGTTTTTCTATGTTTGATAGTATTTTCTTCAGACTTTAAAGAATTACTCAAGTTATCAGTATCTGGCATTCATTATTCATTTAGCTACTTTTGGAGCATGAGCACGCTTGGTATTAGTGAACCGTCAGATTTTGCAAAAGAATGGACAATATTTTACTGGGCTTGGTGGGTAGCATTTGGACCTTTAGTAGGATTATTCATAGCAAGAATTTCTAAAGGTAGATCGCTGAGGCAAGTAATTATAGGAATGTTGTTTTTCGGCACACTTGGTACTTGGCTCTTTTACCTTGTGCTGGGAGGCTATTCAATGAATGGTGAACTCAACAATGAAATAAATGTAGTACAAAATATGAAAGATATAGGTCATGCAGAGACAGCAATATCTGTAATTACCTCCCTGCCCGCTAGTTCAATAATGCTTTGTATCTTTTGCATTATTACAATTGTATTTATAACTACTTCTTACGATTCAATGTCTTATGTAATCTCGTCCCATGTTCTGAAAATCAAAGGAAAAATAAAAGAGCCTCATAAGAATTTAAGATTGGCTTGGGCTGTTGTCTTGGGTATCTTGCCTGCTGTACTTGTCTTATATTCAGACCATAGCGTGGCTTTAGACTTAATACTAATTACGTCATTGCCATTACTATTTATTTACCCCTTAATGGCAGTGTCAATAATAAGGGAGATATTAAAAAAATAATCTTTACAGTTTATATTTAAGTCTAATACCAATTTCTCTTGGTCTATTAGTAAACTTCGTTTCTGGTCTAAAGCCTTGATATTCCCATATGACTGCTCTTTCATCAGAAATATTATCTATATATAAAGTGCCGTCCCAATTCTCCCCTTCTAGAGTCGAAGAAAAACTTCCTAAAGTATATGCAGGTTGATTTACAGGATTAGTTATAGAAGACTCTCTTTTTCCTGTCCGAGATAAATTTAAATCCCAATACGCATTTCTTCCAGCAAAGTTAAATTCTTTATTAATCGCAATCGAAGCTTTCTGCTTAGCAACATTTGCTAATTGAGTACCTGAAGTTGCTTGAACTACACCGTTAAGCACAAAGTCTTCTTCAAGCTTTGGATCAATAAGAGATGCTCCTAAAACTATGAAGAATCCATTATCTGTAATGATTGTCCAATCTAGCTCGACACCAGTTATTCTTGCATCGCCAATATTTGTATTAAATTGTATAGTTGCTAAATCACGGTCATATACAGCAGTTTGCATATCCTTCCAATCCATCATATATCCTGCAATATTAAATCTCTGTGTGCCATCAGAATTCGAATATTTATAACCGACCTCGTAATTATTTAGTTCATCAGAGTCGTAATATAAAGGAGCTGAATCACTATTTTTATTAGTTCTATTTGTTCCTGCAGGTCGATAACCCTGAGAAAAATTAAAATATAAAAGAGCATCGTTTTCTAATGTTCTAGATATAGCTAATTTTGGAGAAATGCCAGAATCTTTTTCTGTTCTATTAGCTTCATGTCCATAGTAATCTATTCCATACCCACCAAAATAACCATCCTTTGCATCAAAGGTTAATTTAGAGTCAAATGCTCTTAAGCCAACTGTTAGATCAGTATTATCATTTAGAGAAATAATAGCTTCACCATAAACTGCTTTAGTCTCATCTTCCCTGAGATTATCTGCATCCCACCAGATTCCTTCTCTTCCAGCTATGCCAGTGCCTCCAAAAGACCCATTTGACCACTCGTCTTGTAAACCAGGCCATTTATAAGTGTATTGATATGGGTTTTCCAATTTGTCATAAAATACGCCAATTAACCATTGAACTTTATCTCCTTCTTCACCACCAGAGAATCTTAATTCATGTGTATCTCTTTCCATACTGAGAGAGTAATCTGCCCACATTGTTGGATTATTACAATCGTATGTACCGTAATAATAATAGGAATAATAATCACAAGTGTAATAGCTCGCATAACCGAAACCATTAACGCCAACTGCATCTAGACTATAATACTCAACATAATCATTGTAATCCCAAAGATAACGAACATCTCTATCAAAGAAAGTACCTGCATAGGTAAAAGAAGATTCACCAATATTGCCCTCTAGAGTAAGGCTAGTTTGATCCCATTGATCATCGGTAAATTCGTCCTTAATCCGACTGGTCTTTAGATCTCCCAAGGTTTCTGGTTGGTGATCCCAACTTCCTGAAGTATATGATTCTTGACTGATGTGGGTTAGCGTCGCCATTAAATTTTCATTGATCCATGCTCTCACTGAAGCTCTAAAACCCTCGACCTCACTTTCATTATGATCATCTTCGCTTAATAGTGGAACTTCATAACCGCTACCTGAAAAAGTTCTAGTACCGCCAACAAGATCAATAAAACCGCCTTCTGTTACATTATAGGCAGAGACTCTTGCTGCAATATTATCTGATATTGGTAAATTTATATAAGCCTCTACACTTTCTGAATTATCTGCATCTGATCCAGAAGATACGTCTAATTCTGCACCCAGATCAAATTGGTCAAGTTGAGGTTTTTTCGTTATGAGTCTAACAGTACCTCCTTGAGCACTTGAACCATACAAGGTTCCCTGAGGTCCGTTAAGCACCTCAATTCTTTCCATATCGTAGATATGTAAGTCAGGATTTAAACCAACTGTGTTAATAGGAGATTCGTCTATGTACATGGCAACGGTGGTATTGGGACCAGCTAGATTTCCAAAGTTTCCATCTGAGGTTCCTCTGATATAAAAAGCAGATCTTCCAGGTCCATACTGGATATAGGAAAGAGAAGGAATTAGTTCTGCATAATCCATAAAGTCATTAACATTAGCACTCTCTAATCTTGACCCAGCTATAGCTTGTACGCTCATTGGGAGATCCTCTATTTTAGATTCTCTCTTACTAGCGGTAACGATAATCTCTTCTACCCCGTTTGCTTCTTCTGTTTCAGCAGTAAGTAAATCACCAGAATGCACTGATCCTAAAGCGGCTATACTTCCAAAAGAAAAAGCTTTTTTTAGGACTGAATCTTTTAATTCAAAGGCTGGTATATATTTGCGCATAATTTTCCCCAATTACAGTTTTAAATATATCAAATTAATTTTAATTTTTTAACTAATTTTGAAATATTAAGTCACAGAGCTCTCGCTCCATTTTTTTATCAGTCTTAATTGTAGTATCAAGAATTATATAGTTCTCATCATCACCAAATTCGTCCCAATAAACATTAGTTTTATTAGAGTTTGGATTCCCTGTTTTTGCAAATTGGGTCCAATAATTCATCATATTAACAGTAAGCTTTAGGTCATTGTTTGTTGTGGGGAGATATACATCATGAGTACCGAAAACATATGGGATCTCGGCTCCATGATAAGAAAGAATATTTTCACTTTTAAGCCTTTGTTTACTAAACAAATATTGAAAGACCTTGTTGCCAGATTTGGTCATTTGTCTTGCAATAAAAATTGAAGGGCAAGCAGTTAATTGATTTGTCCCTAGTCTATCAGACGCTAAAGGTATATCAGATAAATCCAGTAGAGATATTATTTTGTCAGTTTTATCAGGATTCATTTCTACAATTTGTTTGATCAAATCTTCAAGGGTCAACTCTTTATCTATATAAAGGTATTCCTCATTTTTATTACTCCCAATAATAAGATCAACTTTATTTAAATCTCCACTAGAGTAAATATTTAAGATTTCTTTTTGTATCAAATTCCCGTCGATAATTGGATGAAATGGATAACCCATTGCCTTAGATATATCTAACAATTTATTTGGATCTGTGTTTCTTAAGGCTTCAAAATTATTTGAACTAATGGCTTCTGTGGCCTTTTTAGCGAAATTATGAGCTTCTTGAATATCTAATAAGCTATAAGAACTAATAAGGTTATAGCCACCGCTCTGTATGATAGCTTTTTCAAATAATCCTTCAGATGCAGGCGAGACCAAATGGTATGAAACATAGGCACCACCTGCAGATTCCCCAAAGATAGTTATGTTATTGGGATCACCTCCAAAATATTTAATATTTTTCTTTAACCACTTCAAAGCAAGGATTTGATCTTCTAGTCCAAAATTACCTGTTTGTTCGTTCATGTTCGGATGTCTAAAAAAACCAAATATGTTTAACCTATAGCCAATTGATACCACCACAACATCTTTATTGGCTAAATTATGACCAATATAGTCAGGCTCATAACTCCAACCAGCGGTATCATTTCCACCATGGATCCATACCATTACAGGTTTTCTAGCAGAAGTTTCTAATGATTTAGTCCAGATATTCAGATAAAGACAATCCTCTGACATTGAATTGATGTGATCAAAAAGGGATGGATCACTTCCAAAAGCCTTTATGACTGTATGGTACCAATCAGTATTGTATCTATCTTGCATGCATGCAGCTTTAAATTGTCTTGCATCAATATTTAGGTTTTTTTTTTGCGGGTATTGGAGACTTCCATCTCAAATTATTAATAGGAGGTTCTGCATAAGGTATTCCTCTGAAAATGAAAGTATTACTATCTGTTTGATATTTACCAAGATATTCAACATCCCCAATGGTTAATTGTTTGTCTAGCTCTGTAGCTGTAATCATCCAGCTAAAAAGAAAAAAAGTTATTAATAAGATTTTACTCATATTTTGTAATTCTCAATTTTTAACAATTGTACCTAGTAAACTTTATTTCGTTCACTTTATTGCTATATATGCTGCTATGAATTCTAATGTCATAACTTATATCAAAGTTTTTAATAATTATGAAAAAACCTAAAGATTTAAATCTAGAGACATTATCTTTACACGCAGGAAATAAACCTGATTCAGACTTTGGCTCAAGAGCGACACCAATCTATCAAACTTCATCTTTTGTCTTTCCAGACTCAGAAACAGCAGCAGGAATTTTTAATAATGAAAGAGCTGGTCATACCTATTCGAGGATAACTAACCCTACTAATGCAGTTCTAGAAGAGAGAATCAGCTCATTGGAAGGTGGAATAGGTGCAATTTCAACAGCTAGCGGACAAGCTGCGCTCTTTTTAGCAATTACAACAATAATAGGTAAAGGTTCACATATAGTAGCTTCCAAGAGTCTCTATGGAGGAAGTCATAATTTACTTGAATATACATTACCAAGGTTTGGGATAACCTCTTCATTTGTGGACTTTAGGAAACCTAAAAACATAAAGTCGGCAATACAAAAAAATACAGGTTTAATATTTGGTGAAACTCTAGGTAACCCTGGTCTTGATGTTATGAA
Source organism: uncultured SAR86 cluster bacterium (assembly GCA_902611645.1). Lineage (GTDB taxonomy): Bacteria > Pseudomonadota > Gammaproteobacteria > Magnimaribacterales > Magnimaribacteraceae > Magnimaribacter. The sequence goes on from CACMAF010000004.1 coordinate 92,590, forward strand.
CATCGAAATGGTTTCAGATATTGCACATCAAAATAAATTGCCACTTTTAGTAGACTCAACTTTTACCACGCCTTATTTAATGAAACCTTTCGACTATGGAGCTGACCTAATTTTTCACTCAGCTACTAAATTTCTTTCAGGACATGGAGTTGTTATAGGTGGGCTGCTTGTGGATAGTGGTAATTTTGAATGGAGTTCAAATAAGAAATTTAAAACACTAAATGAACCCTATAATGGATTTCATAATATGAAATTTGTAGAAGAGTTTGGGCCTGCTGCCTTTATCAATAGAGCCAGAAAAGAGGGAGCAAGAGACTTTGGAGCTTGCATGAGTCCTCACACCGCCTTTTTAATTCTTCAAGGACTAGAGACACTTAGTTTAAGAATGGAAAAACATATCTCAAATACTCGTGAGATTGTTTCTTTTCTTAATGAACATAAAGAAGTTAAAAATGTTTCTTATCCTGAATTAGAGAATCATCCAGACAATAAACTAGCTCAAGAAATTCTTCCAAGAGGTTGTGGAGCAGTTTTTACATTCGAAATTGAGGGTGGACTTGAATCAGGGAAGAAATTTATTGAATCATTAAACATCTTCTCTCATCTGGCAAACGTAGGTGATGCAAAATCATTGGTGATCCACCCTGCTAGCACGACTCATCATAGAATGGATACTCTTGCGTTAAAAAATGCTGGAATTACTGAATCTACAGTAAGACTTTCAATAGGTATTGAAGATATAAATGACTTAAAAGAAGATCTTGATGAAGCATTAAAACAAGCGAATCGATAAAATGTACTATCATCCTGTTCAACAAAAAATTAATAATAGTGAACCTATTATTTTTATTCATGGTACTGGTATGGATCATACGGTATGGACCTTACCTGTAAGATACTTTTCTAGGAAAAAAACAGATGTACTAGCAATAGATTTGCCTGGTCACGGAAAAAATCAAGATAAACCACTAGATTCAATACCTAAGATTTCAACCTACATTTATAATTTTCTAGATAAATATAAAATTCAAAGATGCTCCTTAGTTGGGCATAGTATGGGTTCTCTCATAGCATTAGAGATGGCATCTTCTCGACCTGAAAGAGTCAAAGCAATATCTATGATAGGAACAGCTTTTCCAATGCAGGTAAATGAAGCACTATTGGAATCTGCAAAAAGTAATCCTAAAGTTGCTATAAATATACTCACGTTTATGGGATATAGTTTTTCTTCACGATTAGGTGGCAATAAAACACCCGGGATGTGGATGACAGAATCAACTAAAAGACTGATGCAGAAAAGTAAAAAAGGAATTATTTATAAGGACCTGAAGGCATGCTCTGAATTTACTCATGGTCTTGATAAGGCAAAAAAAGTTGAGGCTAAAGTACAATTAATTTTAGGTTCTAATGATTTCCTAACACCAAGGATTAAAGCACAAGATTTAATTGATAATTTTAATCAACCTCTCGTAGAGGAAATACTTGGCTCTGGACATTCCTTGATGATGGAAGAACCTAACAAAGTGCTCGACTATTTAATAAAATTATTTAAAAATTAACACTTTAGGGGAACTACTTGAAGAATCTAATCATAGGTGATGGAGGAATGGGCTCTGAATTAAGATTCAGAGGAGTCGAAGTACCTTCTCACGTTGAGTCAATCTGGTCTGCTTTAGCTCTTATTGACAATCCAGAAGTTATAAAACAAATACATTTAGATTATATTGAAGCAGGAGCTGAATACATCACTGTTAATAATTATGCAGTGACTCAACCAATCTTAGAACGTGCAGGAATGTCAGATCAACTTGAGGAATTAACACTTCTTTCAATTTCTCTTGCTAAAGATGCCATCAAAGAATCGGGTAAGAATATAATGGTTGCCGCTTCATTGCCTCCTCTGGAGACTAGTTATAGGGCTGATCTTATTCAAGATACCTCGAAAATGGCTGATCAATATGGTGAGCTGGCTGAAATCTTAGAAGGACAAGTAGATATAATGCTATGCGAAACAATGGCAAATAGTGATGAAGGTAGAGTTGCCCTCTCGTCAATTCAAAATTCTAAAGCTAAAAGATGGTTAAGTTGGACTTTACATGGCAACAGACTAAATATGTTACCTAGTGGCGAAACAGTAGTTGAAGCTTTTGAAGCAGTTACAGATTTGGCTTGCGATGCTTATTTGATTAATTGTTGTGGCGCTAATCTTGTCACCGAATCATTAAAGGAACTAAATAAACTCACTGACAAACCTATAGGAGGATTTGCTAACTCAGAGATGATAGAGGCAATTCAAAATGATTCGTCAAACATCAGTGCTGAAAATGACCATTGGTCCTCAGCATCTGTTATAGATGAGAAAACTTATACTGACGAAGTTTCTAAATGGATAGACGAAGGTGCCACAATACTTGCTGGGTGTTGTCGTACAAGACCATCTCATATAGAAGAGATGACAGAAAGGTTAAGTAAGAAGTAAGAAATTAGTCCTGTTGTTCAGCAGAATCGATAATTGTTTGAAGATCCCCTGCTTCATGCAACTCAGAAATAATATCACAGCCTCCAATTAACTCTCCATTCACAAATAGTTGAGGAAATGTTGGCCAGTTTGAGAATTGCGGTAAATTGGCTCTTATTTCCGGATTTGAAAGAATGTCCACAAATGAAAAAGGTTTTCCACACGCAATTAATATCTGCGAGGCTTTTGATGAAAACCCACATTGAGGGGCTTCTGGTGAACCTTTCATGTATAAGAGTATCGGGTTCTCCTTAACTTGATTTTCTAATTCTTCAATTATTGTCATTTCTCTATCTTACATTATTTACATAAATCTAGGAATTGCTTAGTTACAACTTCTAGGCCATTGATAAGTGCATCCGAAATCAAAGCATGACCTATCGATACTTCATCGGCAGGTACTTTTGATAGAAATAATTGCAAATTATTTAAGTCTAGGTCATGACCTGCATTAACACCTAATCCAAGTCTCTTTGCATGATTAAATGCCTTTTCATACAGAGAAACCACCTCAAGAGTTGGATTGACAGCATATGGACCCGTATAAAGCTCAATCCTATCAGCTCCAGTCAACTTTATCTGATCTATGTGAAATGTATCTGGGTCAACAAAGAAACTTATTCTGGTTTTAGTTGTTTTAAGTGTATCAACTATTTCTTTGATATTTTCAAGATCATTATCTTTAATCTGCCATCCATGATCAGAAGTGATCTGTTCAGGCGAATCTGGTACTAATGTGCATTGATCAGGTTCAATTTCTTTGACTAAATTTATAAAACCAGGATAAATCTCTGTGCGTTCTGAATATGGATTTCCCTCAATATTAAATTCAACATTTGATTCTATACAGAGTGAAGAAATATCATAAACGTCATCTGGTGTTATATGTCTCAAGTCAGGTCTTGGATGAACAGTTAGCCCTTGAATTCCACAATCGATTAAGATTTTTGATAATTCAATAATATCGGGTCTGCCTTCGCCTCTAGCATTTCTTAACCAAGCAATTTTATTTACATTAACACTTAAATTTGTCATCTTTGATGTTCTATTATTACTTTGCCACTAATGTGTCCAGTTGCTGCTTTTCTATGAGCTTGTTTTATATCTTCTATTTTAAAAACTGAATCTATAATCGGATTTATTGTCCCATCCTGAACCAATTCTGTCAGTTGCTCTAAACCAGATAAGCTTGGTCTGTATATAGACCAATGAATATTGATTGGACGAAATTTTCTTTTCTGCATTTGTCTTAAATACAAAGCATGAGGAGCACCTAGAAGAATACCTTTAGTATCCATAGTACTTACCAGTGGATGGGTTAGTGTTATGTAATGTGATTCTGCAGTTTTCTTTAAGATAGAACAGCATTTTTCTATTGCATGATCTGATACATGATCTCCCAGAAGATCATACGCAATATCATAATCACTCAATACCTCTTCAAAATTTGAGATGTTGTAATCTATTACATGATCAGCACCTAAAGATTTAACCAGTTCCATATTTTTTTCACTACAGGTTGTAGCTATCTCACAACCCATACTTTTGAATAACTGTATGGAAAAACATCCCACACCCCCTGCACCACCTTGTATGAAGACTTTTTTTCCTTCTAAATCCTGAGGTCGAAGACCTGCCCATCTAATAATTGCCGACCAAGTAGTTTGTGCTACATAAGGCAGAGATGCAGCTTGCAAGTGGTCTAACCGACCTGGTTTATGAGTTATTTCGTCTACATCAATGCACACAAATTCTGCATGAGTGCCGGAGTTTGCATTGGAGCTGCAGCCCCAGACCTCATCCCCTATTTTAAATTTATTAATATTGGTTCCAGTTTCGGCAACCGTACCAGAAAAATCACATCCTATTATCCAGGGAAAGATACTTTTTCTTTGCCTCTCAAATATCGACTTCCCATAGCCTTCTCTCTTCATTAGATCTAGAGGATTAACAGAGGACG
>CACMAF010000005.1:0-84388 GCA_902611645.1 uncultured SAR86 cluster bacterium
GGCACTTGAAGTCGTGAATGCAGGAATATCCGATTGGAAACAAACATGTAAGGATATTGAAGCTAGAACTGGTAAAAAAGGAAAAGAATTATTTATGCCATTAAGGGTAGCTATAACAGGACAATCTAGAGGCCCTGAATTGGATAAAGTCATTGAACTTATAGGTCTTGAAAGAGTTCTTGAGAGATTAAAAGAGGCTTCGCAGATATGAGAATCTTTAATACTCTTTCAGGAAAGAAAGAAATCTTTGAACCCATCGAGGACAATAAGATTCGAATGTATGTGTGTGGTATGACTGTTTATGATGATACACACATAGGTCATGCAAGGACCTTCCTATCTTTTGATCTTATTGTCAAGTATTTAAGAAGTATAGATTATGAAGTCCAATACATAAGAAACATTACTGATGTTGACGACAAAATTATTGCGAGGGCTGAAGAGTTGAATATAAGTCCATCAGAGTTAACTCTAGATTGTATAAATTCAATGCATAATGATTTCCAGGCACTAGGAATGATTAGTCCTGATGCTGAACCTCGAGCTACCGATAATATTGATTCGATTATTTCTCTCATAACAAAACTTATAGATAAGGGTCATGCATATGTGGGTGAATCAGATGTTTACTTTTCTACAGAATCTTTTGAAGAATATGGAAAGCTTTCCAAAAGAAAATTGGAAGATATGTTATCTGGAGCAAGAATTGATATTGATCTAGATAAGAAAAATCCTGCAGATTTTGTTTTATGGAAAAAGGATACTGAGGGACTGAAATGGGACTCACCTTGGGGACCGGGAAGACCGGGTTGGCATATAGAGTGCTCAGCAATGAGCATGGATGCTTTGGGTGAAACCTTTGATATTCATGGTGGTGGATCAGATCTTAAGTTTCCTCATCATGAAAATGAAATAGCTCAATCAGAATGTGTCACAGGAAAAGAGTTTGCAAAAGTATGGATGCACACCGGCTCTTTAAGAATTGATGACCAGAAAATGTCGAAATCTCTCAAGAACTTCATAACAATAAAGGAAGCCCTCAATGAGAATGCTTCGGAAGTTCTCCGTTTTTTCTTAATTTCTAGTCACTATCGTAGTCCATTAAATTACTCTGATGAGGGTTTGAAGGAAGCAAAAAACTCCCTTGATCGCCTTTATAACTCTTTACAAGAGCTTTCTTATGAAACTGATGAGCATATTCCTACTGAATATTCAGGGATGTTTCATGATGCAATGCAGGATGACTTTAACTCTCCGTTAGCCATATCTGTCTTATTTGAGATGGTAAAAGAAATAAACATTCTTAAGAAAGAAGATAAGTTAACTGAAGCAAGTATCTTGGCTTCAGAACTCGTTTCCCTATCAAATATATTAGGAATACTTTTAGATGATCCCGAAAATTACTTCAAAAGTGGCATCGATTTAAGTAATCAAGATATTGAGGCTGCCATTGAGGTAAGAAATAAAGCTAGAAAAGATAAGGACTTCGAACTTTCTGACAAAATTAGAGACGATCTTCTTAAAAAAGGTATAACTTTAGAAGATAAAGGAACAAAAACAATATGGAAGAAGTCTTAGTTTAGATCATTAAAGTTTTTTTGACATAGGAGCAGTAACTGCACTTTGGATTGGCTTCTGGTACTTCATCCTTCATTAAACTTTCTTTTAAACTTCGAAGAGTGGGCTCTACCCAAGAGTCACTACCCTTGTAGGGTATAAGCTTCGTTTTGAATTCAAGAATATTATTAAATTCATCTTTTTCAGAAATGCCATTACAGTAAACAAAATATCCAATATCTGATACATCAAAAGAATTTCCTCTCAATAACCATTGATAAAACTCAATCTGTCTCTTGTAACCAATCTGCCAGTCTGCATCAATACTAACTTCTCCTTTTTTAGATGTAGCTTTGTAATCAACCACAATCAATTGATTAGTGTCAGTGTTAATCCATAGATCGTCTAATCCTCCTCGTAATACTAAATTTGTTTCTTGATGATATCTCTTAATTCCGTGTCTTAATGATTCTCTCCATTCTTCGAGATCTGGATGCTTATAAGGTAAAGCATTCAGGTTATTTTCTACCATTATTGGATGAGGCTCTCCTTTTTCTCTATAGACATCAAACTCATTTTTTAAAAGTTCATCAACTGCATTATTTAAGTTGAAGGGAAAGGAGGGAGGTCTAGCTATTCCAACTTTATTTGTTAGATAGAAGCATCTTTCACATTCTATAAAATTATCTATTCTGGAGCGACTTAAAACAAAAGGTTCCTCAGAATTTGGATTAAATAGTTTAGCCGGCATATAAGAAATTATACTACCATAAGTAAAAGGCCCACTTTTTAAAGTGAGCCTTGAATTTGGCTCCCCGAGCTGGGCTCGAACCAGCGACCCAATGATTAACAGTCATTTGCTCTACCAACTGAGCTATCGGGGATTAATCTAATTATAACGCTTTGAAAGTTAGCGTTATAATATTTTTTATAAAAAGTATGTCAAAAAAATTCGACTTAGTTTCTAGCTACAAACCTGCTGGCGATCAACCGAGGGCTATCAAGGAGATAGTTAAGGGTTTAAATGATGGATTACTTAATCAAACTTTATTGGGTGTTACTGGATCCGGTAAAACATTCACTATGGCAAACGTTATACAGGAAGTTCAAAGACCAGCGATAGTGATGGCCCATAATAAAACTCTGGCAGCACAGCTCTACGGTGAGTTTAAAGAATATTTTCCGAATAACGCAGTCGAATATTTTGTTTCTTATTACGATTATTATCAGCCCGAAGCTTATGTTCCAACCACAGATATCTATATCGAAAAGGATGCATCCATTAATGAACATATAGAACAAATGAGGTTATCTGCGACAAAGGCAATAATGGAAAGGAGAGATGTTGTTATTGTGGCTTCTGTTTCAGCAATTTATGGCCTAGGAGATCCTCAATCTTACCTGCAGATGGTTCTTCATCTAGATAGAGGTGATGAAGTAGATCAAAGAACACTCTTAAGAAGACTTGCCGAACTCCAATATCAAAGAAATGAAGTGGAATTCAAAAGATCTATGTACAGAGTTCGTGGCGATGTAATTGATGTATTTCCTGCAGATTCTGAAAAAGAAGCTTTAAGAATAGAGCTTTTTGGAAATGAAATAGATGCATTAAAACTCTTTGACCCTCTTACTGGTGAAATATTAAGGGAAGTTCCAAGGATAACGATATATCCTAAATCTCATTACGTTACTTCAAGAGAAAAAGTTCTACAGGCAATTGAGTTTATAAAAGAAGAACTGGTGCAAAGATTAGATTACTTGAGAAAAGAAAATAAACTAGTTGAAGCCCAACGACTTGAGGAAAGGACAAAATATGATATCGAAATGCTCAAAGAACTTGGATTTTGCTCGGGTATAGAAAATTATTCTAGGTTTTTGTCAGACAGACAACCTGGAGAGCCGCCTCCAACTCTTTATGAATATCTGCCCCAAGATGCACTAGTTTTTATTGATGAGTCTCATGTCTCTTTACCTCAATTGGGTGGAATGTATCGTGGTGATAGATCTAGAAAACAAACTTTAGTCGATTATGGTTTTAGACTTCCAGTAGCTTTAGATAATAGGCCTCTTAGATTTGATGAATGGGAGAAATTATCTGGTCAAAGAATATTTCTTTCTGCAACTCCAGCAAAATATGAACTCGAAAATTCCGGAAGTGTTACTGAATTAGTTGCTAGACCAACAGGCTTGACGGACCCTGAGGTTGAAATCAGACCTGCTACTCATCAGGTAGATGATCTCCAAGAGGAGATAAATCAAATAGTTTCGAAAGGGGACAGGGTGCTAGTAACTACCTTAACAAAAAGAATGGCTGAAGATCTTACAGAATATCTAGATGAGAATGGAACCAAAGTAAGATACCTTCATTCCGATATTGATACTGTGGAGCGAGTAGAAATAATAAGAGACTTACGTCTTGGCGCTTTTGATGTTTTAGTGGGAATTAATTTATTAAGGGAAGGTCTAGACATTCCAGAGGTCGCTTTAGTAGCAGTTTTAGATGCAGACAAAGAGGGCTTTCTTAGATCTGAAAGTTCTCTAATTCAAACAATCGGAAGAGCAGCCAGACACCTGGAAGGTAAAGCAATTCTCTATGCAGATAAGATTACTGGATCTATGGAAAGAGCTATCGAGGAAACTAATAGAAGACGTGATATACAAGAGGCCTTTAATAAAAAGAACTCTATAAAACCTATCGGAATTAAAAAAAGTATAGGGGATATTATGGAAGGAGCAAGATCTGTAAAAGGAAAATCTAAAACAAGAAGAAAACTGGACAAACTTGGAGCCATAGATTTTGATCCAATTGAGAATTTTGATAACCCTGAAAAGGTCAAGAAAGAAATAATAAAACTTGAAGATCAAATGTATAAATATGCTAAGAATTTAGAATTTGAAGAGGCTGCAAGTTACAGAGATAGAGTTGAGGAACTTAAAGAAAAACTACTTTTGAGCTAATAAAAGGAGTTCTTCATCTTTGTAGAGCATGGATAAAGTTTTGTAGTATAAATCTATACGTTTTACGTATTGCATGACTTGATCATATTTAACAAATTCATTTGACTCTTTTCCGTAGCGATCAACCAATATTACCTCTAAGGCCTTAGAGACTTCAGACCATAAGTTAGGATCAAGACCAACAGATTTCGAGAGATCTCGAGCCATTTCAATATTTTTAAAGCCCAGATTGTAGGCAGCTAAAGACATCCAAATGGTATCTAACTTGGAAATCTCACTTGGGAATTTGTCCATTATCTTTTGAAAGTACTTCGCTCCCCCTGAAATACTGTCTCCTGGATGAGTTCTCTTTTTTATACCCATTTCTTTAGCTGTCTTCTGTGTCAACATCATCATTCCACGAACGCCTGTATTGGATATAGCTTTAGGATTCCAGTGTGATTCTTGGTAACTTATTGCTGCGATCAGAGTCCAGTGAACATCTATATCCTTTGCTGCCTCTTGGAAATAAGATTCATATTTTGGCAATCTTGTATGTGCTCTTCGTAGAAAAGTATTAAATCCGGCTTTATCTTCTTTCCACAAATAATTCAAATCATCCTGAAGAAATGACTTATTTTCTTCTGCATAGGACGCCAGAATAGGAGCTTCTATAGTAAAAACAGTCAATAGACTGAGGAAAGCAACAAAAGAGTATCGAAATTTTAAATTATTCAACATGACTCCCCAAAATTTTCTGCTTAGATATATAGAAAATTTCTACAATCAAAACAATAACAAATTAAAGTATACCATATATAGTGTTTTTTTCTTAGTGAAACCACTATATAAGGTATTTACTTAGCAATGGCTTTAATTACAATGTTGATTTGATATCAATGAACTCTATTATCGAAGTTTCACCAAAAATCATTGCCATATTAGGCGCTGAAAATAACTCTGAATTCAAATTAAACCAACTTAGACAATCTATTCAGCTGAAAAATATAGAGGATATTGGTTTTCAAGAAATTTATTTTTGCCTCCTCAACAAGGATATTTCTAGAGTTACAAAAAAAGAATCACAAGAATTATTTGGCTTATTGAATGCCAGTGATAATCAAATTTTCTCAGCATTAAGTTTCTTCTTTATAACACCCAGAATAGGAACAATATCTCCTTGGTCTTCAAAAGCTACAGAAATTTTAAAAAATTGCGGACTTTCTTTCGTTGAGAGAGTTGAAAAAGGGGATTACTTTTCAAGTTCAGAAAAAATAAACTCCCAAGACTTAAAACTGGCTGGTACTTCCTTAGCGGATAGGATGACACAAGAAATTATTTTAAATTTAAATGATGCCGCTAATCTTTTTTCTCATCACCAGCCAAACCCGGTAAGAGATATCGATATATCTTCGCAACAATTACTCCCCCTCCAACAAGCCAATCTTGAATTAGGTTTGGCACTTAACGATGAAGAAATATTGTATCTATTCGATAGCTATTCAATGACTAATAAAGATCCAACCGATGCCGAGTTGATGATGTTTGCTCAAGCGAACTCAGAACACTGTAGGCATAAAATCTTTAATGCCAGCTGGACAATAGATGGAAATACCCAGCCAAATAGTCTCTTCGATATGATAAGAAATACCCATATTAATTCTTCCGAAGGAGTCATATCTGCTTATGAAGACAATGCTGCAATTCTTTCAGGAAATAAAGCAGAAAGGTTTTACCCACGAGATGGCAAGTATTCATCATATAAAGAAGATGTTGATTTGGTTATTAAGGTAGAAACGCATAACCATCCGACTGCTATATCTCCATTTTCAGGAGCCTCCACTGGCTCTGGAGGAGAAATTAGGGATGAGGGTGCAACAGGAATTGGAGCAAAACCTAAAGCAGGCTTAACCGGATTTTCCGTTTCTAACTTGCGTTTGCCAAGCCTAAAAGAGAGATGGGAAATAGATGAAGATAAACCAGATAGAATAGCGTCGCCACTAGAAATAATGATTGATGCACCTATTGGAGCGGCCTCATTTAATAATGAGTTTGGAAGACCAAATATCCTTGGTTATTTTAGAACTTATGAAGCTAAAAATAATGATATTCATTTTGGATATCACAAACCGATAATGCTAGCGGGTGGATTAGGCAATATAAAAAAAGAGCATGCATTTAAGAAGAAAGTTCCAGTTGGTTCGAAATTAGTTGTCCTTGGAGGACCTGCAATGCTAATTGGATTAGGTGGAGGTTCTGCATCATCTCTATCTTCCGGAGAAGGCGATACAGATTTAGACTTTGCTTCAGTTCAAAGAGAAAATCCTGAGATGGAAAGAAGATGTCAGGAGGTGCTAGATAGGTGCTGGCAGGATGAAAATAACCCAATATTATTTATTCATGATGTTGGTGCAGGAGGTCTCTCTAACGCAATTCCTGAACTTGTAAAAGACAGTGGACATGGTGGCCTAATTAATCTGCGTGATATCCCTAACTCAGAGCCGGGAATGAGTCCGATGGAAATATGGTGCAATGAATCTCAAGAGAGATATGTATTAGCAATTGATGAAGATGATTTAGAAAGATTCTCTTTTATTTGCTTAAGGGAGAGATGCCCCTATTCTGTTGTCGGTGAGATTACAAATGGTAATGATCTTGAAGTCTATGATTCCCATTTTGATAATTATCCTATAAGTATTTCCTTAGAGACTCTTTTTGGAAAGCCTCCAAAAACTCATTTATCTTTTCAGAGTTCAAGTAAAAATAGTTCCACATTAAATATACCAGAAGAAATTACAGAGGATTTACTTTGCGAAGTTCTAAGACATCCAACTGTCGCAAGCAAGGGTTTTTTAATCACCATTGGAGATAGATCCGTTACAGGTTTAATCTCTAGAGATCAGTTTGTCGGCCCTTGGCAGGTTCCAGTTGCAGATTATGGCTTATGTAAAACTAGTTTTTCAGGCAAATCTGGTGAGGCTATGGCGATAGGTGAGAGAACCCCACTATCATTGATAAGTTCTAAGTCGGCCGCAAAGATTTCAGTAGCTGAGGTTATCACAAATATAATTCCTTCCGGTATTGCTAAGCTTTCAGACATAAAACTTTCTGCTAATTGGATGGGTTCACCAGGAAAATTAGATGGAAATAAAGACCTATTTGAGGCGGTAGAAGCTATTGGAATGGATCTTTGTCCTAAATGGAATATAACTATTCCTGTTGGAAAGGATTCCTTATCAATGTCCACAGAATGGTCTGAAAGTAAAAATAATAAGTCAGTAATATCTCCATTATCATTAATAGTGTCTGGTTTCGCGGCTGTTAAGGACATCAGAATTGCGACAACCCCTCAATTAAAAGCAGATAAAGATACTTCCTTAATTTTTATAGACCTAGCAAAGGGTAAAAAAAGAATGGGAGGCAGCATTTTAGCTCAAGTAAATAAACAGATGGGAGGTGAATCGCCCGACGTAGAATGCTTAGAAGAAATGCCGAATTTTGTTGAAGCTATTCACAAGCTTTTAACTGATAAAAAGATATTGGCTTACCATGACCGATCCGATGGTGGACTAATAACCACTTTAATTGAGATGTCATTTGCAAGCAGATTGGGCTTAGAGATTAACTTAGATTCCGTTTTGGAAGATAATAATAAATTAGTTGATTTTCTCTTTAATGAAGAATTAGGAGTAGTAATACAGGTTAATACAAAAGATTTAGATTATGTTTATGAGCTTCTTGATAAATCGAGCCTTAAAGATCATTCTCATAACCTCGGTTATATTTCTACAGAAAAAGAAATTAATTTTAGTTATAGAGACAAGAAAATATTATCTTTTCCTCTTAAAGTTTTAATAGAGAACTGGCATAAAGTAGGTTTTGAAATTCAGTCTCTAAGAGATAACCCTATCACTGCAGAGGCGGAGTTTAGACATGACTCTGATATAAATAATTTAGGATTGAGACCGAAAATAAATTTTTCTATACCTAAAAAAATTCAAATAAATAGCACTAGACCTAGAGTGGCCATACTTAGAGAACAAGGAGTTAATGGTCAAAACGAGATGGCTGCAGCTTTTAATGAAGTTGGTTTTGACTGCATTGATGTACATATGACTGATTTGATATCAGCAAGGCATACTCTAGCTGAATTTGAAGGTTTAGTTGCTTGTGGAGGTTTTTCATATGGCGATGTCTTAGGTGCAGGGGGTGGTTGGGCAAATAGTATTCTTTTTAATAAAGACTTAAGGACACAATTTGGAGACTTTTTTCATAACGAAAATGTATTTTCACTAGGAGTATGTAACGGATGTCAGACATTATCTTTATTAAAATCTTTAATACCTGGAGCGACTAATTGGCCAGATTTCAAGAGAAATAAATCAGAGAAATTTGAAGCGAGATTAGTTCAAGTTTCTGTAAAAGACTCTCCTTCAATCTTCTTTAAAAATATGGGAGATTCGATTATCCCAGTTCCAGTGGCTCATGGAGAAGGCCGGGTAGAGGCATCCGTGAGTGATATTTCTGAATTAAATAACAATCATCACACAACGATTACATATGCAGATGATAAGGATAGCTTTACCGAAGAATATCCCGCAAATCCAAATGGGTCTTTAAATGGTATTGCTGGAGTAACTAATATCAGTGGAACAGTTACTATTATGATGCCTCATCCCGAGAGAGCATTTTTGAAAGATCAATATTCTTGGAGTCCTGATGAATGGACACATTATAGTCCTTGGATAAAATTCTTTAATAATGCAAGAGAGTTTATTAACTGAGATTATTTTTTTCTCTCAATTGTTTCAGTAGTTAGGGGATACTCGCCAACTTTACCATCAGAAAAGAAGTTTTTAAGAGTCATTGGAACAAAAGGAAAGGCTAGTTCATCCCATGGTATCTCGTCTTCTTTAAAGAACTGCACTTCCAAACTTTCCGAAGTTGGTGAAAAATCATCTGAAATAACTTTTGCTAAATGAAGCATATAAACTTGATTGATTTGAGGGACATTGTAGATGGCATACAGCTCGCCCATTTCTACTTCTGTATTCGTTTCTTCAAGAGTTTCTCTAAAAGCTCCTTGTGAAACAGTTTCTCCATTTTCTAAGAAGCCACCGGGCAAAGTCCACTTTCCATATCTAGGCTCAATACCTCTTTTGCATAAGAGAACTGCGGAACCTCTATAAGGTATAGTCCCAACAATAATTTTAGGGTTTGTATAATGTATGGTGCCACAGTTTTCACAACAGTCTCTTTCCCTATTGTCACCCTCAGGTATCTTTTTCACCGTCAGAGAACCACACACGCTGCAGTATTTCATTTACTTATTTTATTTCGATTAAGGCGCCAGAAGTATAAACTATCTTCAATGAGATATTACATTTATTGATGTTAGATAAGATTGCGAACAAAATACAAACCTATTCTGGAAAACCGCCTGTAGCTGAGTTAAGAAAAGCGGCAGTGCTAATAGCTGTTACAGAATCCAATGAGCCAGAGCTCATATATACCTTACGCTCTAATAAAGTTGGTACACATGGAGGAGAGGTTTCATTCCCTGGGGGCATGTATGAAAAGGAAGATGTTGATTTAGAAAATACAGCGCTGAGAGAAACCGAGGAAGAAACTGGACTAGATAAAACAAAAGTTAATGTTATAGGACCCATCGACACAGTAGTTTCAAGATTTAACATCAGCGTAACGCCTTATGTGGGCTTAGTCCCTGAGGATATTGTATTAAATAATAATTCTGAGGAAATAGAAGCTTGTTTTAGAGTTCCTGTTAAGTTCCTTTTAGAAGACAAGAGGCATAGAAATGACGAAATTAATAGAGATGGAGATATATTTTTTATGCCCGCCTATGAGTATGACTCTTATATAATATGGGGCCTTACAGCTATGATGACTGTCGATTTTTTGAATGTAGCTTTAGACGCAAACATAGATTTAAAAACAAAAGGTAATTAGTAGAGGAAAAATTATGCTTTATAGACTTGGAGAACATGAACCAGTTATTGATGGCAATTTTTATGTTGCCGAGTCTGCAACTGTTTTAGGTAAGGTTAGATTATGTAATGATTCAAGCGTTTGGTTTGGTGCTGTTTTGAGAGGTGATACAGAACTAATTACAATAGGTGAAGGATCAAATGTGCAAGAATGTTCTGTTTTGCATACAGATTTGGGATTTCCTCTAAATATAGGAAAAGACGTAACTGTTGGCCATAAAGTCATGTTGCATGGATGCACCATAGGTGACGGCAGTCTAATTGGAATAAACTCGGTAATTTTAAATGGAGCAAAAATTGGAAGAGGTTGTTTAATAGGAGCAAATTCTTTAATTACCGAGGGCACCGAAATACCCGATGGTTCTCTGGTGATGGGATCTCCTGGAAAAGTAAAAGGTGAGCTTAACGAAGATCAGCAACAAGGTTTGATCTTATCTGCAAAGCATTATGTACAAAACTCAAAAAGATTTAAATCTGAACTTCAATCCTTAGGTAAATGATATGAAAACACAAGAAATTAATTACAACTTAGGCGATCAAAACTTCAAAGCTTACGTCGCGCATCCTGAACTAGATAAAGCACCTTTAATTTTAATAGCACACACTTGGGCTGGAAAAGACGATTTCGTAGAGCTTAAAGCACGTGAGCTTGCTGAGGAGGGATTTATTGCAATGGCTGTAGACATGTATGGGGATGGCAGGGTTGGTTCTTCTACTGAAGAAAATCAATCTTTGATGACTCCACTTGTGGAAGATAGAGAAAAGCTTAAGTCAGTAATAAATGCTGCTTTACAAGCAGGAAAAGAACTTGAGGGTGTTGATTCTTCCAAGATTGCAGCAATTGGATATTGTTTTGGTGGTCTAGTGGTGCTTGATTTAGCTAGGTCAGGAACTGAATTAAATGGTGTTGTAAGTTTTCATGGTCTATTGATGGGATCAGACATTTCAAGTGATGGTATAAATGCAAAGATTCTCGTTTTACATGGTGAAAGGGATCCAATGGTTCCATTAGCTATGGTGGACGAATTCCAAAAAGAGATGACTGAAGCTGGAGCGGACTGGCAACTACATAGTTATGGTAATGCATATCATGCTTTCACTAATCCAGATGCTGATGATTTAGATTTTGGTGTTCAATATAATAAGAATGCTGATAAAAGATCTTGGCAATCAATGATGAACTTTTTTTCAGAAATATTCTAATGGCAACTTCTCCTCTTACAACGAATGAAGTAAGAAAGATTTATTTAGACTTTTTTGAAGAGAAAGGTCACACACTCGTCGAGAGTGCTTCATTGGTTCCATTGAATGACCCCACCTTGTTATTCATCAATGCCGGAATGGCACCTTTTAAAGATCTTTTATTAGGAGTGGAAAAAAGAAATTATACAAGAGCGGTCAGTTCACAAAGGTGTATGCGGGCAGGTGGAAAGCACAATGATCTTGATAATGTCGGTTATACCGCCAGACACCATACCTTTTTTGAAATGCTCGGCAATTTTAGTTTTGGAGATTACTTCAAAGAAGATGCAATTTCTTTTGCATGGGAACTTTTAACAGAAAGATACAAGATAGATCCAAAAAAATTATGGATAACCGTCCATGATAGTGATGATGAGTCTGAAGAAATTTGGATCAAAAAGATAGGTATTGATCCTGAAAGAGTTTCAAGACTCGGTGATGAAGACAATTTCTGGACAATGGGAGATACAGGACCTTGTGGACCATGCAGTGAAATATTTTATGATCATGGCGATCATCTTGAAGGCGATCCTCCAAGACCAGGCAATGAACCAGGAGACCGATATATAGAAGTTTGGAACCTTGTTTTTACTCAATTTGATAAAGGTCAAGATGGATCTCTGAAGCCATTACCGAATCCATGCGTCGATACAGGCATGGGCTTGGAAAGGATGGCAGCTGTATTACAAAACGAACATAATAATTATGATACGGACATACTAAAGGCTATTGTTGTTAAGGCAGGGGAGTTAACAAAAGAAGAGGATTTTTCGAATCCTTCTCTGAGAGTTATTGCTGATCATCTTAGAGCTGCTTCATTTTTAATTGCGGATGGCGTGATTCCTTCAAATGATGGAAGAGGTTATGTATTACGAAGGATTATCCGACGTGCTCTAAGACATGCTTATAAGCTTGAAATGAAAGATCCCATTCTTTCTCAACTTGTTACTACTCTTGAAGATCAAATGGGAGAAACATATCCTCTATTAATAAAGAACTCAGAGATCATAAAAGCTAATCTCTTAAAGGAAGAGAAACAATTTGCGCTTACTCTAGAGCAAGGTATGCAGCTTCTTGAAACAGAATTAGAGAGTTTAGAAGGTAATGAAATATCAGGAGAAATTGTCTTTAAACTCTATGATACCTATGGCTTTCCAGCTGATATGACAGCGGATTTTGCCAGAGAAAGAAACTTGACTATAGACGAAGATACATACGAAGTCCTGATGCAAAAGCAAAAGGAACGTGCAAGATCTTCCTCTAATTTCAACTCTATAATTCCTGAGTCTCTGGATATAAGAGGTGAAACAGATTTCTTAGGTTACGAGTCTTATTCGTCAACTTCAAATGTGATTGAAATAATTTCGAACTCATCGTTCCAAGAAGAAATTAATGAAGGCGAGGAAGCTTTGATATTGCTTGATCAAACACCATTTTATGCTGAGTCGGGTGGTCAAGTTGGAGATACAGGACTCATAAAATCAAATAATTGTATTTTTGAAGTGTATGACACTCAAAAAAAAGGGGACCATTTTATTCATTTAGGACATGTTAAATCAGGGTCTATAAAAAAGAGTGATTCAGTAGTTGCGGAGATAAATTCTGAACAAAGAAATAGGATAAAGGGCAATCATAGTGCTACCCATTTACTTCATGCCGCTCTGAGAGAAGTGTTGGGCGATCATGTGGAACAAAAAGGCTCATTAGTTGAAGAATCAAGATTGAGATTTGATTTTGCTCATAATAGTTCTATTGATACTGAAGATATTCTTGCTATTGAAGATTTAATTAATTCAGAGATTAAGAAGAATTCTGAATCAATCACTGAGATTTTACCTATCAGTGAAGCCATTGAAAAAGGCGCTATAGCGTTTTTTGGTGATAAATATGGCGAAGAGGTCCGTGTCCTCAATATTGGAAATGGTTTTTCTATTGAGCTTTGCGGTGGAACTCATGTTGAGAGGACAGGCGAAATAGGCATGCTAAAGATTACTTCTGAATCAGGAGTATCTGCTGGTGTAAGAAGAATAGAGGCAGTTACTGGCATTGGCGCTAATTTATTATTGGATGAGCTTTCGCAAAATTATTCTGCTATTACTAATGAACTTTTTATTGAAGATATTGATTCTAGAGATGGAGTTGATGCATTGGATTACTTACGTTTTCTAGAAGAAGAAATTTTATCCTTTGCAAAAACCCTCAATTGCTCAAATGATCAAGTTTTAAAAAAGATTATTCAGATAAAAGAAGAAAACAACGACTTGTTGAAAGAGTTAAATAGAGGGCCTTTGGAATTTAAAATCTTTGATACCTGCGTTGAGGCAATTGAAGATCTAATGAATACAAATAAGTCTCTGAAAAAAGAAGCAAAACAACTTCAATCTGAAGATATAGGGTCATCCATTCAGGCTTTAATTGATTCATCTTTGCTTGTAGAGGGATATCAGCTCATTTCTAGTACTTTTGAAGATACTGACTCAAAAGAATTAAGGGAAATTGCCGATAGGCTCAGAAATAAAAATGAGAACTCTATAATTGTATTGATTTCGATATCTGAAGATAAAGCACCCGCGATAGTTGCATGTTCTAAAGATGTAGATATAGATGCAAGAGAAATAATGAAACATTTAATCAATCAATTAGGTGGAAGTGGAGGAGGAAGGTCAGACTTTGCTCAAGGTGGAGTAGAAAATACTAATGATTTAGATTTAGCTTTAACCTCAGTTGCAGACTTAATTGTTTCATTAAATAATCAATAATATAGAATACCCGCCTTTTTTATGGGCAAATTAATCGTCAAAAAATTCGGAGGTACCTCAGTTGCTGATGCAGAACGCATTGAAGCTGTGGCAGATAATATTGAATCTGAAATTCTTATGGGAAATAAGGTAACCGTGGTTCTTTCCGCAATGGGAGATAGTACCGATGAGCTTATTAAATTAGCAAAAGAGATTAATCCCGAACCCGATCTCCGCGAATATGATGCTCTTGTATCTACGGGCGAGCAAATATCGGTAGCTTTATTAGCAATGGCCCTTCTTAAAAGAGGTATAAAAGGTAAGTCTTACACTGCATATCAATTAGGTATAAAAACCAATTCAAGCCATAGTAGGGCAAGAATATTAGATGTTGAAGTAAGTAAGATTACCTCTGAATTAAATGAAGGTTTTGTGCCAGTGATTACTGGTTTTCAAGGAATGAATGAGTCTGGTGACATTACTACTCTTGGAAGGGGAGGGTCTGATACTACTGGAGTCGCTCTTGCTGCAGCTTTGGATGCTGATGAATGCCAAATTTATACAGATGTAGATGGCATTTTCACCACAGACCCAAGAGTTTATGACAAAGCTAGGCTTCTCAAGGAGGTCAGTTTTGAAGAAATGTTAGAATTATCAAGTTCTGGTGCAAAAGTTTTACAATTAAGAGCAGTGGAATATGCCAGTAAATTTAATTTACCAATTAGGGTGTTGTCTAGTTTTAACGAAGGCGAAGGAACATTAGTTCAAGAGGAGAAAAATATTATGGAACGACCAATTGTTTCAGGAATAAGCAGTATAGACTCTGAGGCCAAGCTAACAATCAGAGGCGTGCCGGATATTCCAGGTGTTGCGGCAAAGATTTTAAGCCCAATAAGTGATGCTGGTATCGAGGTGGATGTGATTGTCCAGAATATTGGGGCTGATAACACCACTGATTTTACATTTACCGTCAATGAAGATGATACAAAACAGGCTGAGGAGATTCTCAAAAAAACATCTACTACCCTAGGTGGAGGTTTAATAGATGTAGATGATGACATAGCAAAGATTAGTGTAATCGGAAGAGGTATGAGGGCTCATGCAGGTGTTGCAAGCAAGATGTTCCAGGCACTTGCAAAAAGTGAGATAAATATTTCAATGATTACAACTTCGGAAATAAAGATCTCAGTAGTAATTAAAAAATCAGAAATGACTAAAGCAGTAGCAGCATTGCATGATGCTTTTGATTTGGATAAAGAACTGGATGAATAGCTTTTATATAAGTATTTCATTCCAGCTGTGATACAAAATTCCCATAATTTAAAAAAACTTCATTAAGTTGTTGCATATGAGAATCATTCTCATCTATAATGCTTCGCAATTAATAAGAACCATTCTTATTCTCATTCTCATTCTCATTTGGATCTTATAAGGTATTTAACACAACGGGAGTTAAAAAGATGATTCAAATAATTAAAGCTTTTAATAAGGCATTAATACTAGCGGCTTTGGTTCTTACGGCTAATTTGTATGCTGACGAGCCGGTGGAAGAAATAGTAGTTAAGGGTAAAGTACTTTATTCAGATCAAGTTAAAGCACTTAAAACACCTACAGCTATTATAGATGTTCCCCAGAGTCTATCCATCGTTACTGATGAAGATATAAGAAAACAAGGCATTAGGGAAATTGGAGATATTATAAGCTACACGCCTGGAGTAAATACTTCTCAGGGTGAGGGACACAGAGATGCAGTCGTATTCAGGGGTGTAAGATCAACTGCTGACTTTTACCAAGACGGTGTAAGAGATGATGTTCAATACTATCGATCTTTATATAACATAGAGCAAGTTGAGATTCTAAGGGGACCTAATGCTCTATTATTTGGTAGGGGTGGAACAGGTGGAATTCTTAATAGGGTCACAAAGAAAGCACAAATTGGAGAGCAGTTCGGTTCATTTGATATAGGAGCTGATGATTTCGGCGCATTTGATTTTGCAGCTGATTACAACACTGCCACCGGAGACAACACTGCTATTCGTTTAAATATCCACAGTGACACTTTAGAAAACCATAGAGACTTCTTTGATGGCGATCGTGTTGGATTTAATCCAACAGTAAGGATTCAAATGAGTGACAGAACTACTTTGGATCTCTCATATGAGTATGCTGATCATGAACGTTTTATCGATAGAGGTATACCCACAGCTAATGGGCAGCCCGTTGAAGCTCTTAAGGATGTGGTATTTGGAACTTCTGATCTTAACTTGACTACGTTAGAGGCAGATATATTTAGAGGGACTTTAACTTCAGACTTAACAGACACTTCAAAAGCAATATTTACGTTAACTTCTAGTGAATTTGAAAAAATGTATAAAAATTTATACGCATCAGGATATGATTTAACGACAAATGTCGTTACTCTTGATGGATACTATGACCCAACCGAGCGTGAAAATCTCATTTTTTCTGCCAATCTTGTAAACGAACTTCAAATAGGTGGCGCAACCCATACTCTTTTAATAGGAGCTGAAGTAGTCGATACAGATAACAAAAACGTGAGATTCGACACATATTGGTCAACTACAGGAAAAGATAAAGAATCTTTTAACGTAAGTAGACCTTTGAATATAGCTACTAATTCAGCGGGCGTTGCCACTATGGTGGATTACACTACAAAACTTAAGAGCAGTACAACTTCAGATATTGAAGTAACTTCTTTTTATATACAGGATCAAATGGATCTTTCAGATAACTTAGTAATTCTCCTTGGAGGCCGGCTAGATCAATTTGACATTACCGTTGATGATGCCAAGGCTGGTTCGTCACGGTCAAGAGATGATGACGAGTTTTCCCCAAGGGCTGGAATAATATTTAAACCTCAAGAAAATATCTCACTCTATCTAAGTTATAGTGAAAGCTTTTTGCCAAGATCTGGTGAACAATATAAGAAACTTACAGCAAGTTCAGCAGCCCTTGATCCGGATGTATACGAAAGCTCAGAAATTGGAATTAATTGGGATATTACCCCTGATTTGAGTCTTAGAGCTAGTTACTTTGATAGTGAACAAACAATCGCTACAAGAGATGAATCAGGCGAAGCTGCTGAGATAGTTGGACTTCAAGTAGATGGAATTGAGCTTGAAGTCAAGGGACAAGTAAGCGACCAACTATACATTTCATTTGGTTACAGTGACATGGATGGAGAAACATCTTCTGGAGGAGAGCCTAGAGAAATCCCTGAGAATACCATGTCTCTTTGGACCACTTATCAAGTCAACGACAAGTTTGGTTATGGTTTAGGTGTCACTAGACAAGGTGAATCAAATATAAGCAATAACAAACCTGGTTTAATCCTACCTGATTATACAAGGGTTGATTTTGCTGCGTTCTATGATGTTTCCGAAGATCTGACTATCAGATTGAATGTTGAGAACATTACAGATGAAGTTTACTTCCCGCACTCACACAGTACTCACCAAGCATCGGTGGGTGAAGAAGTGAATGCTAGGTTGTCAATAACGAGAAGGTTCTAATCAACCAAGGTTGATTTACTGCAGCATGTAATAACTAATATAGTTAACTTATTAAGATTAGTTATTACAACCGCGCCCTAGAACGAGTTCCAAGCGCAGTGGACTCGTTCTAACCCTAGTCGGAATCTGTTACAGACTGAAAATATTAACAGATTAATCATACCCCTCCCCAAAGGATGATTAAGAAAGGGATCCAGGCCCTCTGGATCCCTTTTACCTTTTTGAGGCAGTGACGAGGAAATCTACCCAAGATTCCTCTGTATTTAAGCAAGGTATGTAATTAAAAGATTCGCCACCAGCATCCAAAAAAGTCTCTCTGCCACTAATATTCATTTCTTCAAGTGTCTCAAGATTGTCTATTACGAATGCAGGACAAACAACATCCAGTTTCTTTATTCCTTGATTGACTAAATTAACTAGTTCTTTATCTGTAAATGGCTCTATCCAACCAGGACCTATACGAGATTGGAAAGAAACTCCCCACTCATGATCTTTTAAATTTAATTCGTTTACACATAACTTAGATGTTTCTAAAACTTGAGCTTTGTAACAGAAAGGTGTTGCGTCTGATTGTACATCACAACATCTTTCAACCTTAAGACAGTGTTTTTTTGTTGGATCCGTTTTCAATAGATGCCGATTTGGAATTCCGTGATAGCTGAATAAAAGAAAGTCACTATCTTCTTGTCTGTTTTTAGCTATCACAGCACTTAAACTCTTTATGTATTCTTCTTTATTGTAGAAAGTACCAATAAATTTTAAATTGAGACCTAAATTCAGTTCACTTGCAATCCTTTTCACTTCATTTTCTGTAGTCAACGTAGTCGACATAGCATAATGAGGGTAGAGAGGAACAACAAAAATGTCAGAGCAACCTTTATTTTTCAGCTTAAGCAAACCCTCTTCAATACTTGGATATTGGTATCTCATAGAGACTTCAACAGGAACTCCTGCCTTAGAGTTTATTTTTTCTCCTAAGTGTAAAGTGCTATTTATAAGAGGGGAGCCTTGATCAGTCCATATCTCTGAATAAGCTTCTCGAGTCTTTTTATACCTGGAAGGAACAATTATCCAATTCACAAGAATTTGCTGTAAAAATTTCGGGTAATCGATGACAAGATCATCTGATAAAAACTCTTTTAAATAATCTTTGATTGATTCAAATTCTAAGTCCTTAGGAGAGCCCAAATTTATTAAAAGAATGCCTTTCATGGAGGCAATTATAGATTAAGTTTAAATGAAGATAATCTAATTTATACATTGCAAGTATAGTAAAATGAGCAAATCTAAAATAATGTCAATTTTAAAAGATATACAGACACGAAACTCAATCCCATTTCTTGAAGAGCCTGCACCTTCAGAAGAAGAGATGATTGAAGTATATAAAGCTGCGTTACGTGCTCCTGATCATGCTTGGCTTAGACCTTGGCGATATCTGGAAGTGAGAGAAGAAGGAAGACATAAACTCTCTAAGGCTTTTTTAGATGCGGCGAAGAAGGATTCTGACGTTCTAACTGAAGAACTAAAACAAAAGTTAGAGGATGCTCCCTTTAGAGCCCCAATGATTATAGTTCTTGTTGCAGATGTTAAAGAACATCCCAAGGTACCGAAAGTAGAACAATTACTTTCATTAGGCGCTTCAGCACAAAACATTCTCCTTGCAATTGATTCATTGGGTTATGGAGCTGTCTGGAGAACAGGAAAAATGGCTTTTAACCCATATGTAGTAGATGCATTAAAGTTACCGGAAAATTCAGAGATAATAGGTTACCTTTACGTTGGTACTCCGTCCAAACAGGGAAAATCTATTCCAGAGCTAAATATTGACGATTTTTTGACAAGAATTTCATAAGTCCCTTCACCCAAAAGCTGTCTAAATGTTGCATATGATAGTAAAATGGTTTCTTACATAGATTAGATTTCACTAAAAAATGGGGGAAAAATGAAAACAAGGATTTTTTTACTATGCCTTTCGCTCATAACTATTCCAACAACGAGCATACTTGCTGAAGAAGAAGTATCTGTATTTGATGAAGTAGTTGTTACGGCGCGAAAGAGGGCTGAGTATTCACAAAGTGTTCCAATACCTATAAGTGCTTTGAATGAAGAGCAGCTAGAGATTAGGAATATTGTAGAGTTAACAGATATTGAAAAGTTAGCTCCTAACTTGAGTATTCAAGCTTCTTCTGTAAACAGTGGTGTTCTAGAGGTATACATGAGGGGAATTGGCCAGGCGAACTGGGCTATACCTCATGATCCGAAAATTGGACTTTATACAGATGGCGTATATGCAGCTAGACCTCAAGGAGGGCTAGTTGACTTGTATGATCTTCAACGAGTAGAAGTCTTAAGAGGGCCTCAAGGAACACTATTTGGCAAAAATACGACAGCAGGATTGATAAACATTATCACTAATCAACCCACTCAAGAGACTGAAGGTAAAATCAGACTAGGTGCAGGATCAGATAGTCATCAATTGATTGAAGGTATGTTCAATACACCTCTTAGTGATTCATTAGCGTTTAGATTTTCATTTTTAACTAAGGAAACGGATGGTTATATCATCAATTCTATAACTGGAAATGATAGAGGAAACGAAGATACAACATCTTTCAGGGCACAACTCAAATATGATACGGATGCTTACTCGGCAAACTTAGCATTTAGTAGATTTGATCAAGATGAAAGGGCTGCTTTAGGTTCATGTAGATTCACAGGTCCAGAGAATGGTGCTCTTTCTGGAGGATTAGGAGCTGTAGCAAATATCTTTGGGATATATGATGCATTAAAAGAAAATTGTAGGTCTACAACAAAAGATGTCTCTCTGGATACTTCTCCTAATGAGAACAATACAGCAGAAAAAGATTCTATTACCCTTACCCAAATCTTTGAAACTGAAGTTGGAACCATTGAGTCTATCAGTAATTACTCAGAATTAGATGCCTTTAACGGTACTTGGGGATGGGTTATGGGAAACGGACCTGGAGTTAATTTTTTAGAGATTCACGATGACACTATGACTCATGAACAGTGGTCGCAAGAACTGAGACTTTCAGGGTCAACAGAAAATATGGATTGGGTCGTCGGTCTCTATGCTTTCGAAGAGGATGGAGAAGCAACTATTGATGTCCCTTTATTTAGAGGTGTAAACCCTTCGCCTTTGCTCCCTCCTGCGCTGGCAGCAGTTGCCTTACAAACTAAATTATTAGGAAGTGAGACTCAAGGAAGTATTACTAACATGCAAAATCAGGCTGTGTTTTTCGAGGGTACTTATGGTCTAAGTGATAATTTAGATTTGACCATAGGCGCTAGGTATACTGAGGATGAAAGAGAATATACTAGAAGCTCTGAGCTCTATGAAGATGCATCTGCAATAGGAATGCCCGGTACTTTTAATCTTTTCTATGCTTGTCCAACTATGGTTACAAATGCCTTTGGTTTTGCTACCTCAGATAGATGTACAAGAACAGTTGAGTATAGCGAGACAACTCCCAGAGCTATCCTTAGTTATCAACAAACTGATGATGTACTTTTCTATGCTAGTTATAGTAAGGGATACTCGAGTGGTGGTTTTAATGGTGACGTTGCTATGAGACGTTTCTTACCAGAAACATCCGATAACTATGAATTTGGAATGAAAGGAGAATTCTTAGACAACAGGCTAAGAGTGAACGCCACTTTATTCAGTACAACCTATGAAAATCAACAGGTAACAGTTGGAAGAATTGTAAATGGTACTCCAATTGCTGATTTGGTTAACGCACAGGAAGCAACTTTAGAGGGTATGGAATTTGAAATTCTTGCTCAGTTATCTGATTCTTTGGTGCTCACTGCGATGTTAGCTACATTCGAAGGTGAGTATGATGAATTCATAATTGAAGATAATACAACTGTAACTAATGCTGATGGCTCTCTATCTACATTGGTGGTTGAGAGAGACATAACTGATACAGGTTTTGGCGGCAATGATGATCGATTAACTTGGGATGTAAGTTTAATACATACCTATGATCTTGGAGATGGATCTGACATTCAAAGCACCATAGGGATTAGCTATCATGATGAGGAAAATTATACGCTTGAAGATGTTCCTTCATCTGTTGCCGATGACTATGAGCTTGTAGATGCAAGAATTACTTGGAATCTGGCAGACGGACAAACTTCAATTTCACTATGGGGAACAAACCTTACTGATGAGGATTATGTCAACAATATGCTCAGTCAATCTGGAGATATCGAAATTGGAGGAACTAACTTCAGCCTCGGTATGACAGCTGACTATTGGGGTGAACCAAGAAGATATGGCGTAGAGTTTAGAAGAAATTTCTAATCTATATGTCTGAAGGAATAGCCGAAGTAAACAACATCAATATTTGGTGGGAAGACTTCGGCAATCCCTCTAACCCTTCCGTCCTTTTGATTATGGGTGCGAATGCAAATGCACTTTTATGGAGAGAGGATTTCATAAATCCAATTGTAAAATCAGGTTTTCACGTTGTTAGATTTGATAATCGAGATGTTGGTAAAAGCACTTGGGTTACCACTGAGCCAACCTTTAATATTAATGCTGGATCAGTTGTAGCCTCTGAAGTCTCTTATACCCTAGAGGATATGGCATCCGATGCAGTGGGACTTATGGATCATTTAAATATACAAAAAGCTCATATCATAGGTGCATCTATGGGGGGCATGATTACCCAAGTAATAGGTTTAGATTACCCGGATCGGGTTTCATCATTAACTCCTATAATGTCATCTCCAGGTATCGGACTAGAAGATTCAAATCTGCAAGGTCCCACACAAGAGATGATGGAGGCTATTATTGAATCCATGAAATTAAATATGGAAGGTGAGTATGAGGATGCTCTAGTAGTAAATTATAGAGTTTTAAGTGGTTCTAGATTTCCATTTAATGAAGAAAAATTTAGAGAACAAGCTAAGGAAGTTATTGCTCATGGGCACAATCCTTTTCCAGGACATGGAGCAGCTGTAGGTCAAAGCCCTCATCGAGGAGTGAGACTATCTGAGATAGATATCCCTACATTAGTAATTCATGGAACAGAAGATGCAATACTTCCTTATGAC
Organism: uncultured SAR86 cluster bacterium; assembly: GCA_902611645.1. Classification (GTDB taxonomy): domain Bacteria; phylum Pseudomonadota; class Gammaproteobacteria; order Magnimaribacterales; family Magnimaribacteraceae; genus Magnimaribacter. The sequence continues at coordinate 23,101 of CACMAF010000005.1, forward strand.
CATGGACAGGCTCTAGCAGAAGGCATAAAAAATGCGGAATTGATGACTTTGGAAGGGGTGGGGCATGAAATACCTGAGGAACTTACAGAAGAAATCACTCAAAAGATTATTGGTCATATTAAAGGTGCATAAAAGAATTTACTTTTAAAATTTACTCTATATAATTGCGGCATATACCAACATATAAGTCTTAATAATATCAAAACTCTCATAACCACGCTTCCGGGTTTTATATCGGACAAATTTGCTTACTCTATGACTCGCTTCTTTAGATTCATAGCCGACACCTTTTTTGTTGATAGATACGGGCATAGGGCTGTTGTCTTGGAGACAGTTGCAGGAGTGCCTGGAATGGTAGCTGGGGTACTAATGCATTTTAAGAGCCTCAGATCTATGAAAGTGGGTTACGGTGAATCTATCAGAGAGATGTTGGCGGAAGCTGAAAATGAAAGAATGCATCTGATGTTCTTTATTGAAATAGCGAAACCTAATTTTTTTGAGAGACTTCTTGTCTTATTAGCGCAAATGATCTTCGGGTTTTTTTACTTAATAGTGTATTTATTTTTCACCAGGACAGCCCATAGAATGATCGGTTATTTCGAAGATGAGGCTGTAAAGAGTTACACAGAATATTTACAAAAGGTTGAAGATGGTGAAATTGAAAATTTCCAAGCTCCTTTACTTGCCATTCAATATTACGGTTTAGATCGTAACGCTAAACTTTCTGATCTAATAATAGCCGTAAGAAATGATGAACAAAAACATAGCGAAGTAAATCATTCTTACGCAGATAACTATTCTTAAATCTTTCCATTTTTATTACTTGTTTTTAGCTTAGAATTGCTTATTCTAAATTCTTAATTTAGGGGAATTTAATGGAAAGAATTTTTGACTACATCATCATTGGTGCTGGGAGTGCAGGTTGTGTAATGGCTAATAGACTCTCTGAGAATGGAAAAGATTCTGTTCTTAGTATTGAAGCGGGTGGCAAAGATAGAAACTTCTTTATTCATATGCCCTCAGGCTATTCACAAATAGTACCTAAAAAAAGTAACCTAAATTATGGTTATGAGACTCAGCCTGAACCAACTACTAATAATAGAAAACTTTACTGGCCAAGAGGTAAGGTTTGGGGTGGTTCATCTTCGATAAATGCAATGGTCTATATTCGTGGTCACTCTTATGACTATGATCTATGGAGGCAGCTTGGTAATACAGGATGGTCATATGATGATGTTCTGCCGTATTTTAAAAAAGCTGAAAATTTTCAAGGTGATGGAGATGATGAGTTTCATGGATTTGATGGGCCATTGAATGTAAAAAAATCTTCCCGAACAGATGATCTTTTAATGGATGTTTTTCTAGAAGCAGGCCAAGAAGCCGGTTTCCCATTAACCGATGACTTTAATGGTAAAGAACAAGAGGGATTCTCTAGATACGAACATACCATGAAGGATACAACTTTTGGACCTAGAAGATGGAGCGCTGCAAGAGCATATCTTCATCCCGCACTCAAGAGAAAAAACCTTTCAACAGAGACAAATGTACAGGTTAATAGGATTCTTTTTGAAGGAAAGAAAGCCATCGGTGTCGAGTATCTAAAAGATGGAGAAACATTCATCTGTAAATCAAATAAGGAAATCATTTTGTCTGCTGGGGCTATTAATTCTCCTCAGATACTAATGAATAGTGGAATAGGGGACCCTGAAGAATTAAAAAAACATAATATAAATATCGTTCATGAGTTAAAAGGAGTTGGAAAAAATCTTCAGGATCATTATGGAGTACTAAATTCCTTTTATGCAACTCAGCCAGTAACACTTCATAGATCAGCCGGTTTATTAAATACAGGGTTATCTGGAGTGAAATACCTTTTGTTTGGTACTGGAGATGCTGCATACCCCCCAACAAGTGCTGGTGCTTTCTTCAAATCTAGTCCTGATAAAGACATCCCAGACACTCAACTTCATTTTACTTCAATTCAGACAAAGGATCTTCATGGTCGAGAAGGTGTGGATAAGGATCATGGATTCACAGCTGTAATTTATATATGTAGACCACAAAGTAGGGGGCATATAGCACTCAAAAGCTCTGACCCAAGTGATGAGCCTCTCATGTTCCCGAATTATTTATCTGAAGAACAAGACATGATAGACACCAGAAATGCACTTAGAGAAACAAGAAGAGTTTTTTTACAAAAGGCATTTGATCCTTACAGAGGAAATCAATCTAAGCCTGGTAGTGATGTAGATGTTGACGATGATGATCAACTCGATGAGTGGATACGAAATACAGGAGAAACCCTTTATCATCCTGTAGGCACTTGCAAAATGGGTGATGACGACATGGCGGTTGTAAATAATAATTTACAGGTGCATGGCCTTGAAGGTTTGCGGGTTGTAGACGCTTCAATCATGCCTACCTTGATTGGAGGTAATACTAATGCACCTACAATCATGATTGCCGAGAAGGCAGCAGATTCCATTAGACAATAATAGACATAGCCTTAGAATAGATGGTCCCGGAGAGGTGGCTGAGTGGTTGAAAGCGCTCCCCTGCTAAGGGAGTATAGGGTAATCCCCTATCGAGGGTTCGAATCCCTCCCTCTCCGCCAGCCTATCTATGCAATAAAAAAAATAACATCCGCAACTTAATTCAGTTAATATTTCTGTACAACAAGGAATAATTATGAAATTAAAAAGTTTAGCTTTAACATTTTTAACAATTTTTTTAATTAACTGTTCAGGATCAGATAAAACTGAGCAAAATAAAAAAATGGCAGGAGATTTTCTTGATTTAGCATTATCAGAAAATCCAAAGTCGGCTCAACCTTTAACGCATCCAGATTTTACCTTTACTTTTATGGGAGAGACTGAAATATCGAATATTGCATTTGATAGAGAAGCTTACTTTGATGATTGGATACCCAATGTTGTTGGTTCTTTATTGCCAAATGGCATAACTTTAACTACTACAGATATGATTGGAGATGAGAACGGTGTGGCCGTTATTATGGAAGGAGATGCCGAAGGTATAAACGGTGAATATGATAATAAGTATGTTTTTGTTTATAAATTTAAAGATGGAAAAATATTATCTATAAATGAATATAACAGTGATCTATTGGTGGCAACCAGACTGTATAAAAATAAATTAGTACCACTTGATTAGATCAATTAATTTTAAGGAGATAACATGATTTTAAAACTTCTATTGGTTTTCAAAAAAACCCTTTTACCTTTTATTATTCTTTTTATTATTGGTTGCTCTGCTGAAGATAGTTCATCTAATAAATCTTCATGGAGTTTATCCGAGGGAATGGAATATCCGAAAGGTAATCAACTTTCCAGAGCCGAAGATGGTGTCATACTTGATGATGGAACTTTAATCGTTGCTGATCAAAGACATGGTTTAGCTAAAATTGATCTATCTGGAAATGTAACTCCTTTTGGTAATTTTGAAGCTTTGGAATATGCACATAATCCTCCAAAAGTTGAATCCGGGCCAAACGGCGTGCACCTGTCACCGGATAAAAAATTTGTCCTCACTGCGGATGTCTTCAACGGAAAAATTTATAAATCTTCTATTGAAAGTAACTCAACAGAAATTCTCTATTCTCATGAGTATGGAGTAAACACTGCGAGAGAAGATTCAACTGGAGCAGTTTGGTTCACTCAATCAACTGAAAATCAAAATGAGGAAAGAGTGTTCGAAGCTCTAGAGAGAGCTATTCCAGACGGTGCCTTATATCGTATTTCAAGTTTTGAAGGTGAAGTAACTCCTGAATTGATCATAGACGGACTTTATTTTGCGAACGGATTTTACATAGATGAGAGAAGTAACAAATTTTATCTCTCAGAAATGATGAAAAATAGAGTCCTCGTATTTGATTTGGATTTGTCGACAGGCTCACTTTCAAACCAAGTAATATTAGCAAGTATACCAACGCCTGATAATATGGAGCTCAATCATGATGGCAAATTATGGGTAGCGTCACTATTGTCAAACCAAATTTTGGCAATAGATTTAGAAACTGGAGACACCTCAGTTGTATTTGATGCACAGACAGAGGTAGGTCATGAAAATTTGCAAATAGGCTTGCAAGATATGGAGAATGGAGAAGGTTTCGCAGATCTTCTTACTGAAGAGCTTATAGGTGACATGCCTGGGCTTCTAACAGGGATGATAATTGGAGATAATTCTCAGCCATTCTATGTAGCCAATTTAGGTTCCGCGCTAATAAAAGTCTCTAAAGAATAAAATATAACTTTCAGTTTAATTTTTAAGTTTATATAGATCTACTGTAGGCTTTAATTTTATCCCAGTCTCCGCTTATAATAATGGTTTTACCTTCATGCTGGAGATTTAGCCCCATTTTCGTTCCATCTGGGGAGAAACAAACTCCAGATATCTCTGTCGAACGTTTAGAAGATACTTTTCCTAACACATACAGTTTGCCTTCCGGAGTAAATCCTATCAATTTACAAGCATTACTGTCATTGTCCTCGCAAACTATCAAGTCACCCCAAGGAGATATAGTAATATTATCTCCCATCCAGAATTCATCTTTGGAACTAGATTCATAAAATAGTGTGATGTAATCATTTGACGGGTTGTATCTCCAAATTTGTCCTAAACCTGCAAATCCTCCAGACTTACAAGTAAAGAAAATTTCACTTTGATTAAGGTTATTTATATCGACAATGATTCCCTCTGATCCATTAAATGTTGTTGCACCACTTTCTCTCCCTTGAAGTTTCGTTTTCATTGAGGCCGCTTCTGGATCCGATATAGAGACCCAAGATGTTTTAAGAGAATCACCAATTTTAATTTCCTTTTTACTATTATTGGCATTAACTAGGCCTTTTATACTTAATGCATAAAGTTTTCCTTCGCCATCTAACCTATTTTTTAATTTAGGGACGAATTTATAAAAGAGTCCAGTTGGATCATCTTCAGTTTGATATACGCTTCCTTTTTTATCATTAACATCTACTGCAACAGCTTCTCTTTTAAATCTGCCCATTCCGCTTAATCTCTTGTAACCTTTTGAATCTCGTCTGGGATCGACCTCAAATGCATAGCCATGTTTTTCTTGATAAGTCTCCTCACATGAAATCCAAGTATTCCAAGGAGTCTTGCCGCCTGCGCAATTTTTAATTGTTCCGCTTAAACTTCTGAAGGACTCATCCACTTCAAGAGTTTCAGGATTTAGAATCAAAGTACTAGTTCCGCCGGAGTAAGGAATCCCATTGATTGTGTCATAGGCTTTTGAAACATCTAAGGATTTATCAGGACTAGTAGTTTCATGATTTATAATTAGGGCCAATCTATTCTTATCCAATTGGAAGAACTCCATACCATCTGGATCTCCTCCATAAACCAAACCATCAGACATCAAGTTACCTGTCTGCATAATTTCTTTGTAATGGAGTGGACTAGGCAAATCAAATAAAGTATCAGGATCTTTAACTAGCGAACCATTCCAATGATTTATATTCTCTTTTCCTTTTTTGTTATCCGAAAAAAGTGTTTTGTTTCCGCTTGCGTGAAAAGCCATGAGTGCTCCAGACATGACGAAGGTCACTTTAAGAAACTTTCTTCTTGAGAATGTTGATCGCATATTGATAATAATTATATTTTGTTTGGTACAGTTTTGTTGCAACATTACTGTAAAAAAAATTTTATTTTTTGAAACTTTCTATATTATTCGCTTTTAAATTGGATCAAGGAGGTATCTGTGAGTACTTATTCATCATCAAATCCGGTGACTATTTCAACTCTTAATGAAATGAAAGCAAGAGGAGAGAAAATTGCTTGTCTCACTGCATATGATGCAACATTTTCAGCATTAGAGAGCTCTTGCGGTATAGAAGTTATTCTAGTTGGTGATTCCTTAGGAATGATTTTACAAGGTCACGACAGTACCTTGCCTGTAACAATGGAAGATATTCTCTATCATCTCGATAGTGTTAAAAGAGCAAACTATGGTTCTATGATTATGGCTGATATGCCATTTATGAGTTATGCATCAGAAGAACAAACACTTGAGAATGCAGCGGCATTGATGAGGGCTGGTGCAAATTGCGTCAAACTTGAAGGCACTTCGTGGATAAGTAGATCAACAGAACTTCTTGCTGAAAGAGGGATTCCAGTTTGTGCTCATATGGGTTTAACTCCGCAATCTGTAAATCGAATAGGTGGTTATATCGTGCAAGGCAGAAATCCTGATAAAGCAGAAGAGTTAATAAAAGAGGCTAAATTGTTAGAACAGTCCGGTGCAAGCCTGCTTTTATTAGAGTGTGTTCCTTCTGAATTAGCAAAAAATATAAGCGATTCTCTCAAGATCCCCGTGATAGGTATAGGGGCCGGTGCCGAAGTAGATGGTCAAATAATGGTAAATTATGATCTGCTTGGTATAACTCAAATGGAAAAGCCTCCTAAATTTGTGAAGAATTACCTGCAAGACGCATCTTCTATTGAGGATGCCATAAGAAGTTATGTTTCTGAAGTAAAAGAAAAAAAATTTCCTGGTATAGAACATAGTTTTAAGTAATGCTGATAATCTCCGATACTGCTGAACTTGAAGAGGCATTAAGGATACACCGAAGAAAATTCAAGCACATATCCTTAGTCCCTACGATGGGAAATCTTCATGAGGGCCATCTAAAGTTAGTAAATCAAGCAAGTGAAATTTCTGATTTCGTATGTGTTTCCATCTTTGTTAATCCTCTTCAGTTTGGACCAAAAGAGGATTACAGTGCTTATCCCAGAACTTTAGATGAAGATATTAGTAAACTAGAAAACACAAATTGTTCTCTTCTATTCCTTCCAGAGTCAAAGGATTTACTTCGTAATATACGAGAATGCAAAGCCGATCCTTACTTATCCTCAATTTTATGTGGAAAAACAAGAACAAATCACTTCGATGGAGTAGTCACGATAGTCAACAGACTTTTTGAATTATTTAAACCAAAATCAACTTATTTTGGCGAAAAGGATTACCAACAATTAATGATTATTAAAGAGTTTGTTACCAGACATGATCTAAATATTAAGATTGAAGGAATATCAACTGAAAGAGAGGAGTCTGGTTTAGCAAAAAGTAGTAGGAATAAGTATTTGAGCAATGACGAAAAAGAGAAAGCAGCCTTAATCTATACAAGCTTGTGCAAAGTAAGACAATCTATTTTAGATTTATCGTCTCTAGATCAAGCTATACGTGAAGCTATCGAATTACTGGAAGAAAATAGTTTTAAAGTTGACTACTTCGAGGCAAGATCTAGAGTCAGTTTAAAATCATCTAATGATCTCGAAGATATTATTCTTTTTTGTGCAGCTACTATCAATAATGTGAGATTAATAGATAACCTTAAGGTTTAGTTAGTGTGAAACGAATACATGAAAAAGATTTATTTGAAGTATCAGATACTCTTTATCCTCATGGAAGGCTTACTAACGCAAAAAGGTTAGAAGGAGGGTTTTCATGCGATGTCTTCATTCTGGATATCCAAACAGCTAATAAAGAAGCCAAATTAGTTTTCCGATCCGAGGGCTCTTATCCAGCTGATAACTCAATTGAAACAGAATTTAATTTACTCAAAGTACTCAATACAACCAACTTACCGGTTTCTGAAGCAATCTATTTAGACACAAGCTGCAAGATTTTACACAGACCTTTCATGATAATGTCTTACTTAGATGGATCATTAGGAACTTCTAATGAAAAAGTAATTTGCGATCATGAATTGATGGCAACCCAACTTAGAAATATCCATCAAATAGAAATTGATAAATTATCTGAGTTATCTCTTAGAGTTGATCCTCTAGATCAATTACTTTCTTATATTCCAAAAGGAAAAGATTGGAATGAGATTAGAAACTTTATAAAAAATCTTACTATAGATGAATATAAAGGAAAGAAATGTCTTTTACATGGAGACTATTGGCCAGGGAACATACTTTGGAAAAACGAAAAAATAAGCGGTATTCTTGATTGGGAATATGCCGCTATTGGAGATCCGCTAGCAGACCTCGCTGTGACTTGTTTGGATGCAAGATACTCAAGTGGAGAAATAGGAATGAAATCCTTCAAACAAAAGTACCTCGGAAACGAAAAGATTGATGAATATAGATTTAATCTTTGGTTAATCTATATTGCTGCATCTACACTGCATTTCATAAATAACTGGAACCTAGATAAGCAAACAAAATCTATAATGAAAAGAGAGTCAAAATTAACGATATTGGGTTCTTTTAACATTATTAAGAATCAGTCATAGGATAATCATACAACTACTAAGTTTTCCATTGAGTAATGATGTATATTCATTAAACCTATAGACTCAATAAAGAATGAAATGTTATTCTGATTTAAATTCTGGGGACATCTTATGTGGAAATTTATTGTAGTAATTTATTTAGGCATTTTCGCTTTATCAGTTTCAAGTTCACCTATCTGTAATATCAATCAAGAACTTAATAAAGATACTGCAGCTAAATTAAGTGAATTTAGAGATCAGACCTTTTCAACTTGTTTAACATGTGCAGATAATTCTTGTCAGTTGAAAACTTGGCCTGAAGAAAAAAAAGGGGATGAGACAGTGTGTAAACTTCTTTTTTGCACACCTAGTTATGTTTCCAAATTTTTTGAAAAGCCCGATAACGTTAAATCAGGCAAAACTAAAATTGAATTTTCCTACATCATTAATTCAAAGGGGAAAATAAAAGAGGTAGAAGTAAAATCTGCCAAAGGTGCCATGAATGCTAGGGAGTCTTATAAATACTTACAAAGTTTTACTTCTAAAACTCAATTTGAGCCCTTATTAGTTAATGATAAGGCAATTACATTAATTAATCTTGAAGGGGAGCATATTGCCTATACTGGAAAATATGAAGACATTGATAAAAATATGCCTGTAAATCAAGGGATTTGGAGAAATTAGACAGATTAAAATTAGATGATCGAAAAATCTAAGTTTATTCGTGAGTTAGAATTAGTTTCCGCGGATAAGGAATCTAAGGAGCCATTTCATGTATTGATAGATTCCCTTAATGACGAGGCTAATTTAGGTTCTATCGGGCAAATAGCTGTTGAATACCAATTAAAACAACATATAAATAACCGAATACTTATCGATAAGGCTTATAGTTTAAAAAAACATTCAGTATCAAAGCCTCTCATTGTAATTGGTTTGCCTAGATCAGGAACAACATTTCTATTTAATCTTTTAAGCAAAGATCAAGATACCAGAAGCCCCTTGTTTTGGGAGATGATGAAGCCTTTTCCTTTGCTAAAAAAAGATGGCTTAAGAAAGAAAGCTAGAATATTCCAATCTGATTTAATTTTATTCTTTAAAGAAAGATTTATCCCAAATCTTGATAATCTTCACAAAATAAAATCTACAAGTCCTGAAGAATGTTTATTAATTAAGGTATTTGGTCTGCAAAGTATTTTGTATTTCTATATGGCGAATGTTCCTACTTATCTAAATTACTTATCAAATTGTGATACTCGGATTAGTTATTCATGGCACCATAAATTTTTAAGTATTCTTGAGAATCAACTTAAGCCCAAGAGATGGTTGCTTAAAGACCCAAGTCACTTAGGTAATCTTAAAGAAATATTAAGTGTTTATCCTGATGCATGTTTTATTCACATTACTCGAGATCCTGTCGAGACTATTCCTTCAATTTGTAGCTTAACCGCCCAAGTAAGAAAAGGGTTCTCGAAAGATTTGGATAGAAAACGGTTAGGTCAAGACACACTTAATTTTTGGGCAAAATCTAATGACAAGAATGAGGCCCAAAGATTTGACTTATCCTCAAATCAATATATGCAAGTTCAATATGATGATTTATTAGATGACCCAATTAATTTAATAAAAGATATATACAAGAATTTTTCTATTTCGTTGGATGATCGAACTCTATCTCTTATGAAAGCTTACATCGGGGAAGATTCTAATGATGCGAAAGCTGAACATAAATATTCTCTAGAAGATTATGGACTTGAAAGGGCAGAAGTACATAATAAGCTCAATTATTCTTAATTTATTGGTTAAATATGAAAATTTGCTTAAGTGAGTTTACCTATAAATCTTTTGAAGAACTGCTTGAAAAAAACTTTAAAAATGACGAGTTCATTCTTATAGATTCAGAGGCAAATATAATATCAGGAGAGGGTAAGCCAGATGTTGCTTTGGTCTCTTACGAACTTATGTTCAAGGCTTTAAAGTCAGAAAATTTTTTCGAAAGATATCTCGCCTTGATTGATCAGTGTTCTTTTGTTCAAGGATCATGGGCTGGTACAGAATCTCCTCAAGCACAAGCCTTAATTTCTCATGCTAAAACTTTTTCTCATGGAGGTGGTCTTCATGCCATTCCAATAGCCACTTATGTTTTTGCTCAGATTTTAAGATCCATAAAGTCTATAGATGCTCACATAGAACTTCAAAGAAAAAAGAGCTGGAAACAAATGATGTCTGTTGGAGAGCTTACGGATATGACAATAGGAATTACCGGATTTGGCGGGATAGGACAAGAAGTTGCAAGACTCGCTAAAGCTTTTCGCATGAAAGTATACGCTACAAAGAGAACACCAGTTATATCAGATAATCTTGACCAATTGTTTAAACCAAGTGAACTAGACGAGATGCTTCCTCTTTGTGACTTTGTAATAAATTGTCTCCCATCTAGTGAAGAAACTTATAGAGTTTTTTCAAAGTCTCGATTTGAGTTAATGAAGACATCCTCGATGTTTATAAATGTAGGCAGAGGAGAATCAGTAGATGAAGTTAGTCTTGCAGAAGCTCTTCAAGAAAAGAAAATATTGTGCGCTGCTATTGATACTACCGATCCAGAACCTCTCGATCCGAGTTCACCTTTATGGACTCTAGAAAATTGTTTCATTACCCCTCACGATTCAGCTTGGGGTCCAAGGGCACCTTTGAGAGCAGTTGAACTGTTTATTGATAATTACAAACGTCTGAAAGAGGGTAAAAAATTACTTAATCAAGTATAAAAAAGGCCGCTTATGCGGCCTTTTTAGTTAGATAAGATTTAGCCTGTAAAGCCCACAACTGCTTTAACTTCCAAGAATTCTTCAAATCCAAATATACCCCATTCTCTTCCATTTCCAGATTGTTTATACCCACCAAAAGGAGTTGTGAAATCTGCACCAGCTCCGTTAATGGCTATACTTCCAGCTCTTATTCTATTCGCAACTTTTTTAGCATGCTCTACGTCCCCAGATGATACATAACCGTAAAGGCCGTACTCTGTATCATTAGCGATTTCAATTGCTTCTTCTTCATCTTTGTAAGGAAGAATTGAAAGAACGGGTCCGAATATCTCTTCCCTTGCAATTGTCATGTCATTATTTACATTTGCAAATACTGTCGGTCTAACAAAGTATCCTGCATTTAGACCTTCAGGTTTTCCTGGCCCACCCGCCACTAGTTCAGCTCCCTCTTCAATACCTTTCTCAATCAGACCTTGAATTTTATTGAATTGAACATCACTTACTACTGGTCCGATACCTGTATCTTCTGCAAAAGGATCACCCACTTTTGTAGCCTCAGCTGTTTTCTTCGCTATTTCTTTTGCCTCTTGGTGCCTTGATTCTGGAACCAACATTCTGGTTGGAGCATTACAAGACTGGCCGCTATTATTGAAACAGTGCTTTGCGCCTCCAGATACGGCAGATTCAAAGTCTGCGTCATCTAATATTATGTTTGCAGATTTTCCTCCTAATTCTTGTGCTACTCTCTTAACAGTGTCTGCAGCACCTTTGGCAACCGCTATTCCGGCTCTTGTTGAGCCAGTAAAAGACATCATATCAATGCCGGGATGAGAAGACATTGCTTCGCCTACAGTAGGACCATCACCATTGACAAGATTAAAAACTCCTGCAGGTACACCGGCTTCATGAAGTATTTCAGCAAAGATCATTGCATTTAAAGGAGCCATTTCAGTTGGTTTTAGAACCATCGTACATCCTGCAGCTAGTGCAGGCGCTACTTTGCAGGAGATCTGATTAATCGGCCAGTTCCATGGAGTAATCATACCTACAACACCTATAGGCTCGCGTCTTAGGACTGTCTTACCTCTTGTTTCTTCCCACTCAAAGTTTTGTAAGACTTCTATTGCTTGTGCAAAATGGCCAAGGCCTGTGGCGGCTTGAGCTGCTTTCGACAAAGATAATGGGGCTCCCATTTCTGAAGAAATGGTTTCAGCTATTTCGTCATACCTAGATTGATAGACCTCAACAATCTTGCCAAGTATGGCTAATCTTTCTTCGACTGTAGTTTGGCTAAAGCTATCAAAAGCTGCGGTGGCTGCTTTAACAGCGTTATCTACATCAGCCGAAGTCCCCATAGCAATTTGTCCTATTACTTCTTCATTAGAAGGGTTTAAAACATCAAACATGTTTTTTCCTTCCACAGGATCAACCCATTCTCCGTTTATATAAAATTGTTCATAAGTTTTCATTATTACTCTCCGTATATTTGACCTATAAGTATATATTAGGATTAGACAAAGTTAAGTTAAATTTACTTTGTTTACCTGCTAATTAGACTGGCTTTCAGTTGGCTTTGAATTCTTTCAGCCCATAAAGAAATATATTTTCTTGTCTCCCTTGGATCGATTATTTCATGAACTGAAAAAGCTTCCGCCCTAGGAAACGGATTTTGATTTTTAGCCATTTTTTCTTCTAGCTCTTTTCTTTTTGCTTCAGGATCTTCCGCCTCAGAAATTTCCTTTTTAAAAGCTACAGCAACTCCACCTTCTAGTGGAAGAGGTCCAGACTCAGCAGAAGGCCAAGCAAGAACATAACCATCTGGACCATAATGAGCTGCAGCAGCTACCCCGAATGATTTTCTAATCATTACCGTAGTCCATGGAACAGTAGATTCTGTAGTTGCTAATACTGCTTCAGTGCCATGTAAAATTGTTCCAGCCTTCTCTGCATCTGGACCAATTAGGAATCCTGGTTCGTCTACTAAGCTTACAATTGGAATATTGAAAGTGTCACATAATCGTATGAATCTCGTGGTTTTTTGAGCTCCCTCTGCGGACATGGACCCAGCATAAAAATTTGAATCATTAGCAAAAATCGCAACTGCATACCCATTAATCCTTGCAAAGCCCGTAATTATGCCTCGTCCATAATATCTAGTCATTTCAAAGAAAGATCCCTTATCAAATATAAAATTGACTATGTCTCTCATTTCATAGGATCTTTTTCTATCTTTTGGAATAATTGATAGTAAATCTTCTTCCATTCTTTCTATAGGATCGTCACAGTCTATTTTTTCAGTAATTTCATATTTATTTTGAGGAAAATAAGAAAGGAACTTTTTGATTTGTAAGAATGCATCTTCTTCTGTGGAGGCAACATTATCTGTCACGCCATTTACCTTGTGGATTTCTGAACCACCTAACTCTTCCTTAGACATCTTTTTCCCAAAAGCTCTTTCTACAACTGCAGGACCTGCAACAAGTATTTGAGCCGTTTCTTTTGTCATTACTCTAAAGTGTGAACCAACAAATCTAGCAGCAGGCATACCTGCAACAGGACCTAACGCTGCTGATGCTACTGGAATTTCTTTCAAAGTATCTGCAATAGATTTAAACCTAGACTTTGAAAAGACCGGATCACCTCCATAGCCTCCAGATTTTTTTCCAGGACCAGCAACAGATCCGCCACCACCTTCATGAAGCCTGATAAGTGGGATTTTGTACTTAAGGGCAAGCTCCTCTGTATAAACACTTTTTCTTAGACCTGCTGAATTAGGTGATCCACCTTTAACCGTAAAGTCTTCTCCACCAACTACTACTTGTTTATCATTAATTTTCCCAAAACCTAGGATAAAATTTGCAGGTGTTAAAGATTCCAACTTACCTTCATCATTAAGTTCTGACCCGCCTGCGATTTCACCTTGTTCTTGAAAAGAGTTAGGATCTAACAAAAGCTCTATTCTTTCTCTTAAAGTTAGCCTTCCTTTTGCATGTTGAAGCTTAATAGCATCCTTTCCACCTTGTGCTTTAGCAAGTTTTCTTCTTTTTTTAATTTCTGTTGTTTCTTTTTTCCAACTCATAATTCTAGTGCCCCGTACAGGATTTGAACCTATGGCCTCTGGATTAGGAATCCAGCGCTCTATCCGACTGAGCTAACGGGGCATTTTAAAGACATTTTAGCAATTTAGTCTTGATTTTAAATTCTCTTTGATTATTATTCATTAAGCACCGATTTGAACCAGATTGCGGGTGCTTTATAAATACTGCTAAATAGGATACTTGAAGACAAACCTGTTTAGCGAAAGCTGGCAGGTTTTTTTTTGGAGAAAATAAGATGAGTAACGAAGGTAAAAATTTAGAAACAATAGCACTGCATGCAGGCTGGAGAGCAGATGCGACTACAGGATCAGTAGCTGTTCCCATACACCAAACAACTAGCTATCAGTTTGAAAGTACTGAAAAGGCTGCAGATCTATTCGCTTTAGCGGAATTAGGTAATATTTATACAAGAATAATGAATCCTACTACAGCTGTTCTCGAAGAGAGGATGGCAGCTCTTGATGGAGGTGCAGCTGGTTTAGCGGTTTCATCAGGACAAACCGCCTCGGCTTATTCCATTCAGAACCTAGCCAGAGCTGGAGATAATATTGTTGCCTCTTCTCATTTATATGGAGGTACTTACAACCAGTTCAAAAACAATCTATCCGAAATGGGCATTGAAGTTAGATTTGTTGATCCAACAGATCCTTTGATGTTTATCAAGGCTTCAGACACCAAAACACGAGCTTTTTTTGGAGAAACCCTACCTAATCCAAAGCTACAAGTTTTTCCTATTAAAGAAGTTGCAGATCTCGGAAGAAAAAATGGAATTCCTCTAATAGTCGATAATACTGCCGCTCCAATATTTTGTAGGCCCTTTGATCATGGGGCAGCAATAACTACCTACTCGACTACAAAATATATTGGAGGTCACGGAACTTCAATAGGAGGTTTAATAATAGATGGCGGAAATTTTGATTGGACCGAAGCTGGTCCAGATCGACAACCAACTCTTAATACACCTGATCCTTGCTATAATGGAGTAGTTTGGACTGAAGCTACTAAAGAAATGGGGCCGATAGCCTATATTATGAAAGCTAGAACTACCTTGCTTAGAGATTTAGGCGGAGCAATGAGTCCATTTAATGCCTGGTCATTCATTCAGGGTCTTGAAACTTTACCTTTAAGGATGAGAGAGCACGGCAAGAATGCCCTTCAAGTTGCTCAATATCTTGAGGATAATAGTCTTGTTTCTTCAGTAACTTATCCTGGAATTTCAGAAGGCATTAGTAAAGAGAGGGCAGATTCATATTTAACAGGCGGCTATGGTGCTTTAATAGGTTTTGAGTTACCTGGAGGAGTCGAAGCAGGAAGGAAATTTATTGATTCTTTAGAGCTTCTTTACCATGTTGCAAATATTGGAGACTCAAGATCACTGGCAATTCATCCAGCCTCTACAACGCACAGTCAATTAACCCCAAAAGAACAATTATCGGCTGGCGTAACACCTGGATATGTAAGACTATCCGTTGGTATTGAAAATGTAGAAGATATTATTAATGATATTGATCAAGCCATTAAAGCGGCAAGTTAGTTTATCAAGGAAATTTACCTAAAGCTTGGTTGGATTTTCAATACCAGGATAAATTTCCTCTGGATCGAATATTTTCACCGATTCGGTGAAATTTAGAATAACTTCATCTTTTTCTATTGAATCTACTGATCGATAAAAGCAGGATTTATAACCAACATGACAACTTGCCCCTAAGCCTCCTATGGTTACTTTCAGCCAGATGGAATCTTGATCATCATCTATAAGTATTTCATCTATTTTATGGACCATTCCACTAGATTCACCTTTTTTCCATAAAGCTTCTCGGCTCCTGCTCCAGTAGTGTGCTTCTTTGGTAAGAATTGTTTTATCTAAAGCTTCTTTATTCATGTAACCAAGCATTAACACCAAACCTGATACAGTTTCAGTAACAACAACAGGGATGACGTCCTCTGCATTAAATTTAGGTGCAAGAATATTTCCTTCTTCTACAAATTCAACAGATGATCGTTGGGCAAATTTTATTTTATTCACAATTTTTCCTATTAAGAAGTTTCATTTTAACAGAACATAATTGTCCCAAGCCATTAGCATCTAAAATTCAGTTTAAAGGAGTTTTTTGTTAAAATAGATTTATCAATGCTTCCTAATTTAAAAGTAGAGAACCTGTCTTGTGTTCGATCAGAAAAGGCCATATTCAAAAATTTAAACTTTGAAGTTCTGCCTGGTCAAAATATAGAAATTGTTGGTTCTAATGGTTCTGGAAAGACTACATTACTAAGAACACTATTAGGTTTCATTAACAAAGAGGAAGGGACTATTAATTGGCTGGATGAAGATAATAATTTCAAGGAATATCGATCTTTTGACTGTTTCTATCAAGGACACCAAATGGGCATAAAAAACTTGCTTACGGTTTTTGAAAACTTGAAGTTAACTCACAACGCAAAAGGGATGAGCGAAAAGCATATAAATAAGTGCCTTGAGAGGGTAGGTCTTTATAAGATAAATGAGATGGCATCAGATCTATCTGTAGGACAAAGAAAGCGAATTTCAATTGCAAGATGGCTGCTCAAAGATTTTAAAATTTATTTTATAGATGAACCTTTTACTGCTTTAGATGACCCTGCCTCTGATCTAATTAAAGAAATAATTAATGAACTTAATCAAAAGGGCAGCTCATTTGTTATAACAGGGCACAGATCCTCAAACATTAATGCAACCCTTGTTGAGATTTGATATGAATAGTTCGGTATTGGATTGGTTAGGTCTTTTATTAAAAAGGGATTTAATAATTGCTTTTAGAAGATCCTCAACATATGTAACGCCTTTAGTCTTTTTTTTAATTGTTATTACTTTTTTTCCTTTGGCACTGGGACCTCAAGAAAGTTTATTAAGCTCTTTGGCTCCTGGAGTAATTTGGATTGCCGCTTTACTAGCTTCATTGCTTGCGGTAGAAAGTATATTTAGTGAAGACTTTAGAGATGGTTCTCTTGATGATTTCTTTATTTCTTTAGAACCTTCTTTTGTCTTAGTATTTGCAAAAGTAATGATCCATTGGCTAATTACCGGGCTTCCGATTCTCCTTGCCTCTTCTCTTGCAGCAATTATTTTATATCTTCCTTTAGAAAGTTTTGTTCCTATGATTATAAGCCTTCTTCTTGGAACGTCTTTTATGAGTTTGCTAGGTGCTCTTGGTGCTGCTTTATCTTTAGGAAAATCAGCTATTTTAAGCGCAATTATAGTTTTACCTTTTTCTATACCAACATTATTAATGGGTACTTCTGTAATAACTTTTTCGCTCAATAATCAAGATTATTCAGGTTTTCTAATGTTAATGGGCGCCATGCTTGCAATAGGTATTCCATTACTATGTTTGTTAACTGTAGAAGCCTTGCTGTTGAATTATGACTAGGATTTGGAAAGTTACTAAAAGGTGGTTTATTGAAATGGGATCACCTCCTTTATTTTATCGATGGTCTTCAAAGATTACTTCTTGGTTAGGGATTTTGGCCATAATTTTTTTATCAGTAGGACTTTTTTGGGGATTACTAATTGCTCCAACTGACTATAAGCAAGGTGATGTTTATAGAATTTTATATATTCATGTCCCTTCAGCGATACTCGGTCAGTCAATTTTTATGTTTATGGCGGCTTGTGGTCTTATTAATGTTGTCTGGAGAGCAAAGATATCAGGAATGATGTTGAAATCTGCGGCACCTATAGGAATGAGCTTCACTCTCATAGCTTTAGTAACTGGTTCCGTGTGGGGTAAGCCTACGTGGGGAACTTGGTGGGTATGGGATGCACGTCTCACTTCAACTCTTATATTATTATTTATTTATGCTGCATTAATAGGTCTGCATTCATCAATTGAAGATAAAACCAAAGCTGATCGGGCAGTCTCTATCTTGTCGATTGTAGGCTTGGCGATTATACCCGTGATAAAAAAATCAGTAGATTGGTGGCAAACACTTCACCAGCCATCTACTTTTACATTGACATCTTCTCCTTCAATGTCTCCTGAAATGTATCAACCTCTTTTATTGTGTGTGATTGGATTTTATTTAATTTTCGCCTTTGCATTAACTTTAAATCTTAGGAATGAGGTTATTGACAGAGAAAGATCAAAGAATTGGGTCAAGCAAATATTTGTAAACTAGGAAATGTTAGAAAACTTTAATGATTTACTTTATATGGATGGCAATGGCCTTTTTGTATGGTTCTGTATGGCTTTTGTTATTCTTGTTCTCAGTCTAAATATCCTTTATGCCATTAAGAAGAAAAGAAAACTTATTAAACTAATCAGATCTTCATGAACCCATTAAGAAAACAGAGACTCTATGCTTTGATTGCAGTTCTAATCGGATCACTTCTAGCAACTTGGCTTGTTGTTTCAGCTTTATCCGAGAATATGAATTTGTTTTACTCACCTAGTGAAATATTAGGAGTTGATATTGATGAAAATGTGATTATTAGAGCTGGAGGAATGGTTAAGCAAGGCTCTATTGAAAAGAGTAAAGATTCTTTAAATGTCAGATTTACCGTCACTGATTATCAAAATGAGTTGATAATAAATTACGAAGGTATATTGCCAGATTTGTTTGACGAAAATGCTGGAGTAGTTGTAAGAGGAAATTTGAAAACTGATGGCACCTTTAAGGCAATCGAAGTTCTTGCAAAGCACGATGAGAATTATATGCCTCCAGAGGTCGCCAAGCTAATTGAGGTAAAAGAATGATACCTGAATTCGGCCATTTAATTTTAATTGTCCATTTAATTTTGAGTCTATTGGGTGGGACACTGCCACTTTTAGTAGTTTATGCGAACTATAGATCACTTGAGATTTCAATAAAGAAATTATCAGTGACACTTTTTATATTAATAACAATCTCTTTTCTATCTTTAATTTATTCTTTTCTAGTAGATGATTTTTCTGTCGCATATGTTGCCCAAAATTCAAATATCAATCTACCAGTTTATTATAAGTTAGCAGCAACATGGGGTGCCCATGAAGGATCATTAGTTCTATGGATTCTAGCGATGAATGCCTGGCTAATAGGGTTTATCTTTTTTACTCGTTCTAAAGATAAAGACTTTCTCGTAACAGTATTTTCTATTTCTTGTCAGGTCATCTTTGCTTTTTCACTATTTACACTCTTCACATCCAATCCTTTTGAGAGAATTCTACCTATACCTCCTCTAAATGGTGCTGATCTTAATCCTTCATTACAAGATTTTGCATTTACAGTGCATCCACCCTTACTTTATTTTGGATATTCTGGTTTATTAATACCCTTCGCTATAGCAGTATCTGCAATGTTGTTTAAAAAAGACACTAGAGATTGGGCTAGTCATTCTAGACCCTGGACGCTTCTATCTTGCAGTTTTTTAACATTGGGAATAGCGTTAGGGAGTTGGTGGGCTTATTATGAATTAGGCTGGGGCGGATGGTGGTTTTGGGATCCTGTAGAAAATGCAGCCTTCGTACCTTGGCTTTTATCAGTTGCTTTATTCCACTCTTTGATCACCAGCCAAAATAGAGGAGTTTTTGGTAAGTGGTCCATACTTCTTTCAATTTTTGCTTTTGCTACGAGTTTACTAGGTACTTTTTTGGTGAGGTCTGGAATATTAACTTCCGTTCATGCCTTTGCTTTAGATCCAGAAAGGGGCTTATTTATATTAGCTATTCTTGCTTTTTTTGTAATCGGTAGTCTTTTTATCTACTCAATAATGGACTTTGGACATATTGAAGAAAACAAATATGAACTCACTTCCAAAGAATTTGGTTTCTTATTGAATAACCTGCTGCTAGTTGTTCTTGCTATCTCAATTTTATTTGGAACAATTTTTCCCCTTATCTACGAGGCATTTACAGGAGGAAAGCAAATATCGGTAGGGGCACCTTACTTTGAAATTATACTTTTTCCCTTTGCCTTGGCATTAGGATCGCTGCAAGGCGTTGCCCTTTACCTTTCTTGGGGTAAATCTTCGTCTTTTGATTTTTTACCTAGACTACTCATCGAGTCATTATCTATATTTTCGCTAATCATTCTCATTTTATTTGTTCTCTTCGATAATCTATATCTCAGTTCTTTTGCGACAATATTTTTAGCGTCGTGGATACTAGTAGGAACATTACAAATAACGAAAAAAAGAAATTTGAGCTATTGGAATTTCTTAAGAAAGAGATTAGCTGTAACTTTTGCCCATACAGGAATGGCTATTCTGATCATTGGAGTAGGGGTAGTATCAAGTTACTCTCTGGAAAAAGAGATAATCTTAGCGCCAGGAGATTCAACAGAATTTAGTGATCAAACCATTAATTTCCAATCTATAGATGATTTATTGGGACCAAATTACACATCTAAATCTGCTGTTGTATCTTTTGATGATGGAGCGGAACTTTCTAATATAGTAACTGAGAAAAGAACTTATTTACCCTCAGGCCAGATAACAACTGAGGCAGGAATTCAAGCAGACCTTTTCAAAGATTTATATGTATCTATTGGAGATAATTTACAATCTAATATTTGGTCTTTTAAGGTTCAAATTAAACCTTTTATCCGTTGGATTTGGCTAGGTGCTCTTTTGATCGCAATTGGTAGTTTCTTGGCAGGAGTAAGACAATTTAAAAGAATATGAAAAAAATTATAAACGCATTACCCCTAGTTGTTTTTGCCTCATTAATCATTGTTCTTTTCTCTTTTTTAAGCGACAGAGATGATCAGTTAGAGACAGCGCTGATAGATAGCTCTTTTCCAGAATTCAAACTTGGATCATTATCAGACGAATCCAGGATTTTGACCAAGCAAGACATTATTAAATTGCCAGCTTTGATAAATGTTTGGGCTACTTGGTGCATAGCGTGTAGGGTTGAGCATCCTTTTTTAATGAAATTAAAAGAGGAATCAAGACTTACAATATACGGCTTAAATTACAAAGATAATCAATTAAAAGCTCTTGATTTACTTGAAAGAGATGGAAACCCGTTCGAATTTTCTATATATGATTTCGAAGGCAGATTAGCCATTGATTTGGGAGTATATGGGGCACCTGAAACTTTCTTTATTGATAAAAATGGTCTTATTCGAGAGAGGCATGTTGGTGTAATAGATGAAAAGGTGTGGGAAGAAAAATTTTCTAAATACCTCAATGAATAAACTCATTTTCTTTTTATTATTTCTCATTTGTTCTACACAAATAAGTGTTGAGGAGAAAGTAAATTTTGATAATGAGGCATATCCTTTTACAAGTGAGGCACAAGAGTCATTATTTTATTCTCTTTTAAATGAGTTAAGGTGTCCTAAATGTCAAAGTTCAAATCTTGCAGGTTCTAATTCACCTATTTCAAATGATTTGAAGCGAGAAGTTTATGAATTAGTGGTAGAAGGCAAATCCTCTAAACAAATTAAAGATCATCTAGTTGATAGATATGGTAATTTCATAATCTATAATCCGCCTATTGAGCCAGCTACATATGTATTATGGTTCGGTCCATTCATTTTGATACTCCTATCGGTGTTAGTAATTATTTTTGTCAGAAAAAGAATTATTTAATGAGCTATATCTATTTTTTTTTAATCATATTTATTCCTTTGTATGCTCTATTAGTTGAAAAGGATGATTTTTTTAAACTTAATATCAAAATAATTATTGCTGGATTAGTTTCAGTTTCTTCTTTGCTAGTTTATGAAAATATACTCTCTGATGGATCTCTAGAATTAGCCCATCAGAAACAATCATTGGATATATTTCTTAGAGAGAATCAGCAAGGTAAAGAAAATAAAAGAGAAGAAGTAAAAAACTTGATTGCTCAACTTATCAAAAAAAGAGATGTTGAGCCAGGAGAATTATACATTCTTGCACGCCAGTTAAAGAACATTGATGAATTTATGCTTTCTAGAGATCTTTATATGGAGATTTACAATAGATTTGGTAATGATTTAGACGGAGAAGTAGTTGCTGAATATGCCCAAGTGTTGTTTATGAGTTCTGGTAGAGAATTTAGTGACACTATATATATTTTGTTAGAAGAAGCACTTAAAAAAAATCCAAATAATCCTTCAGCCTTAACTCTGAAGGGTTTAGCTGAACTTGAAAAAAACAATCCTCAATTGACAATTGAATTATGGAATCAAGCTATTCCCTTGTTGAATTCTGAGAAAGAGAAAGATGATTTAAGGTCGCTGATAGAAGCAGTAAAAAAAAGAAAAAATCAGTAGTTTCCAAAGCCTATATAGACTAAAATTTCTGGGCAAATGAAAGTTAATTTTGTTTCATTCATGCCTTTATTCAAGGCAGTGGTTTCTTGCCCCCTAAAGGAATTACAATTATGAGACTCAATTCTATCAAGCTTTCCGGCTTCAAATCTTTCGTTGATCCAACTTCTGTTACCTTTCCATCAAGTATGTCGTGTATTGTTGGCCCAAATGGTTGTGGGAAATCTAATGTTATCGATGCCGTTCGATGGGTTCTTGGTGAGAGTTCAGCAAAGAATTTAAGAAGTGATTCTATGACTGATGTAGTCTTTAATGGCTCCTCTTCACGAAAACCAGTTTCAAAAGCGTCAGTAGAATTATTTTTTGACAATAAAGAGGGACGTATAGGCGGAGAATTCTCAAGTTATAGTGAAATTTCTGTAAGGCGGAGTTTAGAATTAGATGGTCAATCTAATTACTATTTAAACGGAACAAGCTGCAGAAAGAAAGATATTACTGATGTTTTCTTAGGCACAGGATTAGGACCTAGATCGTATGCAATCATCGAACAAGGGATGATATCGCAATTAGTCAGCGCTAAACCTGAAGAAATGAGAGGCTACATAGAAGAAGTAGCCGGCATCTCAAGATACCTTGAGAGAAAAAAAGAAACCGAATCAAGAATAAAAAGAACTAAAGAAAACTTATCAAGATTAGACGATTTGAGGGAAGAGATTACAAGATTATTATTTAAACTCCAGAGACAAGCTAAGGCTGCAGAAAAATATCATGAGCTAAGAAAAGAAGAGACGCAAGCTCAATTAATACTCCTAGGTTCTAAATGGAGAGATGTTTCATCAGTACTAATGTTAAAAGAACAGGAAGTAAAGAAACAGGAGCTCAGAGTCGAAGAGATAAATTCTGAAAAAAATACATCTGATAGCGAGATTATTAAACTAAGGGCAAAGCAAATTGAGCTACAAACAGCATTAGATAAAGTTCAACAAGAGTTTTATAGTTTCGGTGCCGATATATCTAGAACAGAACAAGAAATTTCTCTTAAAAAAGGCAGAGTTAATGAAATAAATGAAAAAATTTCCACTAATTCAATTCTTACTGAAACACGATCTAAGGATTTACAAAATCTTGAAGAGAATAAATCGTCTGCTCAAAAAGAACTCATTAATATTGAAAAGGAATTAGAGTTTCTTAAAGAATCGGGTGATGAGGAATCTAATAAAGCTGAGGCCAAAAAAATAGAAGGATCTTGGCTTATATTTATTACTCAAACTAAAAACTTAATAGTAGATCTTTCTACTGCCATTGAAAATATACAATCCAAGTTATTTAAAAAAGAATCAGTTGAAGATGTATTTGCAAAGGTAGATTCTATAAGGAAGGAGATAAGCCACCTAGAATCTGAACCTGAAAGGTTGACTGAGTTGACGCAAGATTTTTTGGTTAATGCATCTGAGGGTGCGAAGCAACAAAGAATAAACTTAATTGATAAGACCGATAAGTATGCTGAATTACAGGCAAAACTTGCCTCACTAAATTCTGAAGGATCTCATATAGATGGTAAGTTGCATGATCTAAAAAGAGAAAATTCAAAACTCGAAGTCGAGTTGAATGAATTGAAAGAGCCAATCAGTGAAATACAAAATAAACTAGATTCACTTTTATCAGATAGACTCAAGGTTGAAGACAGATTACTACAATCAAGGAAAGATATTGAAGAATGTAACGCCTCTATACATAACATTGAAAGAGAAAAGATCGAGAAAGAGCAGGCCGCAATAACACTTAGAGAATCACTAGAAAATCTTCGGTTAGACAGACAGGCCTCTAAGATTGAACAAGAGAATATTGAATCGCAAGTTGTTGGTTTAAATGGAAATCTCTCAAAAATAAAAGAAGATTTAGACAAAGACAAAACAGTTGAGAACTATGCTGCTGAATTAGAGCAAATTGAATTAAAGATATCTAGATTGGGTGCAATAAATCTAGTAGCAATGGAAGAATATGATCAAGAGTTAAAAAGAAAAACTTTACTTGATGAGCAACATAAAGAACTTATGGAAGCTCTAGAAACTCTAGAAAGTGCCATAACTAAAATAGATAAAGAGACTCGTACCACTTTTAAAGATACTTTTGATAAATTAAACAAAAGTCTATCTCTTTCTTTCCCAAAATTATTTGGGGGAGGTCATGCTGAATTGGTGATGCTGGGAGATGATTTACTCACCTGTGGAATAGGAATTACTGCAAGACCACCAGGAAAAAAGAATGCAAGCGTTTCTCAATTATCAGGTGGTGAGAAAGCACTCACTGCCATAGCTACTGTCTTCGCTTTTTTTGAACTTAATCCAGCCCCTTTTTGTCTTCTTGATGAGGTAGATGCGCCTTTAGATGATCTCAATACCATGAGATTTATCGACCTTGTTGAGGAAATGTCCCAGAGAGTCCAGTTTGTATACATCACTCACAATAAGATTTCTATGGAAAAAAGTAAGCATCTTATGGGAGTTACAATGCAAGAGCCTGGTGTTTCTAGAATGGTAGCAGTTGATGTAGATCAAGCTGTGGAAATGGCGGCAAGTTAATATGTTTAATCTGGCAGAAATTCTTACATTACTTATTGGCTGTTTATTAGCATTGGTCTTCATAGACGGTATTAGAAGAGCTTTAAGAATAAGAAGGAGCAAGCTGAAAGTTGATCTAATCAATCTCTCATCTGAAGAAAGTGAAGATTTTGAAAAGGAATGGCAGGGGTATGAAGATAAAGAAGAATCTGAATTATTATCATCAGAAGATGATCATGAAGAAGATTTAAGTATTGCTCCTCCTTTTAACTTAAATATTATTCATCTTCACGACGAAAGTGATGCAGTATTTTCTGAATCTTCATTATCTCAAGCCTTAGTTTTTTATAACTACAGATATGAAGAAAAAGGCATATTTACAATATTAGATTCGGATAATGCTCCTTCATTTACGATCTTGAATGGCAAGAACCCTGGTTTCTTTTCTGAATCTATTAAATCGAATGATATTGCATTAGTTCTTGACCCCCAAAACCTAACTAATCCAATCGAATCTTTCGAGTTATTTGTTGAGGTCTCTCAAAGCATCCAGGAGACCTTCCAATGCCAAATACTGGATGAAGATCGAAACCCTATGACCAAACAAATGATTGAACATATGAAAAATCAATTTCATGAATATCAAAGGCAATTTTTTGCTTCTGCTAGTTAGTTCGGTTATTGATGAAAGATAGTCCAAAGATCAAAGAAAGGGTACTGGAACTCCACAAACTAATAAATCTCCATTCTCATAACTACCATTCCTTGGATGAACCTTCTATTGAAGATCATCAATATGATACTCTGTTTAATGAGCTACTCGATTTGGAAGCCAAATTTCCAAAATATCAATATTCTTATTCTCCTTCCCAAAGAGTCGGCGGCAAGCCTCTTGATGGTTTTAAGAAAATAGAACACTTGACTCCTATGCTTTCTTTAGACAATGCATTTAATGATGATGATATGGAAGACTTTAATAAACGCATCCAGGAGAGGCTACTTGTCGAAGGCAACATAAGCTTTTCATGCGAACCTAAGTTAGATGGAATTGCAGTAAATCTGTTATACAAAAGCGGTCACCTAGATATAGCTAGCACTAGAGGAGATGGAAAAATTGGTGAAGATATCACTCATAATATAAGAACCATCAATTCAATACCTCTCTCACTTATAGGTGATAGTTCTGACCTGCCAAGCCTAATAGAGATAAGGGGAGAAGTTTTTATCGAAAAAAAGGATTTTGATTTAGCAAATAAAAAAGCAATCAAAGAAGGAGAAAAAACTTTTGCCAATCCAAGAAATGCTGCGGCTGGTAGTCTTCGACAACTGGACCCTTCAATTGCTGCTTCAAGGCCTTTAAAATTTTACGCTCATGGTATTGGCTTCATTGAGGAAGGAAATTTTAAACTTCCTGACTCCCAATCAGAGATGTTAAAACAATATCAATCATGGGGGCTTCCAATTAATCCTTTCAGCGACGTGGCTGATGATTTAAAAGCTTGTGGAGAATATTTTCATAAAATTTCGAATGCGAGAGATAAACTTCCTTACGAAATTGATGGCATAGTATTCAAAGTAAATGACCTAGGTAAGCAAATTTCTTTGGGACAAGTCTCCAGGGCGCCCAGATGGGCCATTGCCAGAAAATTTCCTGCTGAAATAGGCACAACTTTAGTAAAAAAAATCTCTTATCAGGTCGGAAGAGTCGGAAGCATTACTCCTGTAGCCGAATTTTCACCAGTCAATATAGGAGGCGTTACCGTTTCACATGCCAGCATTCATAATTTTGATGAGATAGAGCGATTGGATGTGAGGGAAGGCGATACAGTCGATATTAAAAGGGCTGGAGACGTCATACCTCAAATTATTTCTGTTGATTTGGATAAAAGAAAAAAAGGATCTTTAAAGATATCCTTACCAAAAAGACTCCCATGCTGTAAGAAGGATTTAGTCAAAATAGAAGGGGAAGCTATCCTTAGATGCACTATGGGGCTTGATTGTCCTGCACAAAGAATTGGATCTTTAATACATTTTGTTTCGAGAAATGCTTTAAACATAGATGGCTTAGGCGAAAGGATAATTGAATTATTGGTAGAAAAAAATTTGGTATCAAATTTCGCTGACTTATTTAGACTAGAAATAAAGGATATTATTGATCTTGAAGGGTTTGGTGAGAAATCAGCTACTAATTTAATTCGTTCAATTCAAGAAAGCAGAGAAACTACTTTACCAAGATTTATATATTCTCTTGGAATAAGGGAGGTTGGTGAAGCAACAGCTATGAACCTGGCTTTAAATTTTAATAGCATAACTAATTTTCTCTCGGCAAAAGAAGAAGATTTGTTAGAGATAAATGACATAGGACCGGTTGCATCTAATTTCATAAAAGAATTTCTAGCTTTAGAAGAAAATATAAGTTTAGTTGAAGATTTAATTACTTTAGGAGTCAATCCCAAAGAAGTTGAAATCAAAGGAGATAATCCTTTCAGCTCTAAGTCAATTGTTATTACAGGTTCGTTTAATAGCATTGCAAGGAGCCAGCTGAAGGAAGAATTAATAAGAGTAGGTGCGAAGGTTTCTAGTTCTGTCTCTAGTAAAACTGAATTTTTGATTGCGGGAGAAAAACCCGGTTCAAAACTAAAAAAAGCCTCTGATTTAAACATTCCAATTCTAGATGAAGAAGAGGCCTTAAAGATTCTGGACAGTTAGATGTATAAAGTATTTATAAGTATTTTCATTTTATTAATATTGAATGCTTGTGCATCAAATAGTCCTCCAAGCACTACCACAGATGTTTGTAAGATCTTTAAAGAAAGATACAGCTGGTATAAGGCTGCAAAGAAGACTGAGAAAAGATGGAAAATTCCAGTTTCTGTTTCAATGGCTATTATTAAACAAGAATCAAGCTTTAGGGCTGACGCACGACCAGAGAGAAGAAAGCTTTTAGGTTTTATACCCTGGAAAAGAGTTACTAGTGCTAGAGGCTATGCTCAGGCAGTTGATGGCACTTGGGAGATGTACCTAAATGACCGAGGGGGGTGGTTTGTTAGTAGAAATGATTTTGAAGATTCTGTCGATTTTGTAGGTTGGTACAATTATAAGACTCATAAGCAACTAGGCATATCGCTTACAAATGCTAGGGCTCTGTATTTGGCATATCATGAAGGGCGAGATGGGTATAAAAGAGGAAGTTATAGAACTAAGCCATGGTTATTATCAGTAGCGGACAAAGTACAGAGACAAGCTGATAGGTATCAAGTACAATATGATGGCTGCAAAAAGAAATTAGGAAGAAGATTCATTTTTTTCTAAAAATTACATATGAAACATAAAATTAGAATATCAATTAGTGCAGTTTTCTTATCATTACTTACCTCATGTGCTAGCTCTCTTGTTGTTCAATCTGACTCTGATTCGCAGTATGACTTATCTGCATATAAAACCTATTCGATTGTCACACCTTCTCTTGATGATCAAGACGAGATGCTCAGCATAAACCCTATCCTTATTCAAAGAATCGCAAGATCATTGGACTCTGTATTAACTCAAAAAGGACTTAAAAATTCCGACAAGGCTGATATAACAGTGAGATTTTACATAGGTACAATGAGGGAAATAGAAAGAGCAACAGATCTTGGAGGCTATGGTTATTATCGATATGGATACCTTGATTCCAGGGACCAACGTTTTATTAGGTCAGAAAAAGATGAAATATCAATTAGATTTCATGATGCTAAGACTGACGATGTTGTGTGGTATGCCTTCACTAGATTCAAGAGAGCGAGTGATAAGTATGATCAAGCTGGTGTAGATTCTTTAATTCAAGAGGTCCTTACTAATTTTAATTAAATCTCTCAGGTGATAAGGACTCTAATTCTCTGCCCATTAAAGGCGGTGCCTCTCCTGCAATCATACTTGCAATAATTTCAGCGCTAATAGGTGCAGTAACAGATGCTCTCGAGCCATGACAGGTATTAATGAAGATACCATTTTTCTTCCCCACAAGAGGCATGTGGTCCTTGGAAACTGCTCTGTGACCTGTTTGTCCAGAGACAACATTCATTTCTTCATCTATTACTAACTTTAAGTTATTCAGATTATATAAATGGTCATCCTCAGATAATTCATTATCTTCACTATCGCTATAACTTGAGCCGACTAGATGAATATTATTTACTCGAGGTGAAATATATCCCTTCGCACAAATAGGTAATTTGATTTTTGAAACATTATCTAGACTTTCTATATGGGTTACTTGACCCCTTTTTATATTCATACCATCTATATCTAAAATCTTAGAAGTATCGCTACCAGTACATAAACAAACATTCTGATATTTAAATTCTTTGTTTCCAATATTGAAATTAACAGTTTCTTTCTTTTTTGTTATGTTTTTTATCTGTGAAGAAGTAAAAACATTTATTTTTGGAGATTCTAAAAGAAATTTACACATCTCCTCAGGTAGAATATATCCTGCATCTTCATAGATAAGCCCATTCAATTTAATATCTATTCCTGATATTTCTGAAGCTTCGACAGGATCAATAAATCGATAGATCTCTCCATCAGCTCTTTTTTCAAGAAGAGATGCATGCCTTTTTTCTGTAGCTGCATCATGGTTAAGGATAATGACTCCTGTTCTTTTCCAGGCATCTGTTTTTAGCCGTTTATAAAAATTTGTTGCAAAGATATATGAATGGAGTGTGAAAGAACCAAAGGCAGTGTCGTGAGCAGAAAGTCTCGGGTAGGTAACAAGAAGTTCATGTGAAGAGGCCCCTGAACAAATATTGTCAGACTTTTCATATAAATCAATCTCCATTCCTTTCTTGGCAAGTATATAACTCAATATACATCCTACTATTCCAGATCCAATAACTGCCACTTTCGTATTTAAAGGGTTCTTCTTTTGTTCCTTAACAACCTTACCTTTAAGCATATGTCTTTTATCTAAAAATCCCTTTGTTCTTTTATGATTGAAACCAGATTCAGTCAAATTATTCTTTACTAAACCAGAAGATGTATAGGTAGAAAATGTTGTTTCTTCATGACAAGATTTATAAATATACTTAAGTAGCTTTATTGACCAAAGATCGGGATTTTTTGAAGGAGAGAATCCATCAAGATACCATGCATCAACGTTATTCATTAATTTAATATATTTTTGAGTATTTTCAATTTCTCCGACAATTAAATTAAGAATAATCCTCCCATCAAATAACGGTATTTTTTGAACACCTTGAATATTTCTTGGATAGTTAAGTTCTAATTCAGCAATATATTCTTTAAGCTCCGGATACGAATCATTTAACTTTCTAAAATCACTTAATCTGAATAAATATTTATCAAAGGAGTAAAACTCTAGTACCTGATCTTGTTTAACATAGTTCAACCAAGCCATGCATGTGGTAATAAAATTAATTCCGATGCCAAAACCTATCTCTCCGATGTAAAACCTTGAATTTTCTTCGAGGTTTTCAAATCTCTCTTTAAGGTTATTCCCCTTGATAAATACATGATTACACTCTGCGACTGCACCTTGCGAAGATGAGTAGAGATCATCGAATTCCTCTGAAAAGAGGGTGTTATTTTTTAATGAAAAAGGCGCAAACTCAGAATTAAGAAAAGAGTTTACGCCTTGTTTGATTTTTTTTTCTCTACTTATTTCCTGTAGGTATTTCGTTAAAGGGTAGCCCTTTATCTGCTCTCATATCCTGAGGCATACCAAGCACCTGTTCAGAAATAATATTTTTAAGTATTTCATCTGTACCACCGGCAATTCTAATACCAGCAGCTCCCCAAAAGCCAAACTGATACATGGATTGCTCAGCACCTTCTTCGTCTGATCTCACAATGCCCGCTGAATCAAGCATATCAAGACCAAAATTAGCAATTTCCTGAAGTTTATTCCCACTCACTATTTTTGTTATAGATGACTGTGGTCCAGGTGTTTCTCCTCTTGATAGGGCTGAAATATTCCTATACTTTGCATATTTCAATCCACTTTGTTGACAATACCAATCAGCAAGTTTTTCTCTGACAGAGTCATTTTCTATGGCTAATTTACCATTTAGGTCTTGTCCTCTAGCAAGCGAGAATGCTTCTTCGAAGTCAGGTCCCGAGGCATCACCAACAGCTAATCTTTCATTCATTAATGTTGTAAGAGAAACTTTCCACCCATCTCCTACAGCCCCTAGTCTTTGACTATCTGGTATTTTTACATCAGTGAAATAAACTTCATTGAAATTCGCACCGCCAGAAATTTGTTTAATTGGTTTTACTTCTATCCCCGGAGACTTCATATCTACAAAAAAGAACGTTAAACCTTTGTGCTTAGGTGCAGTAGGATCACTTCTGGTTACAAGTATTCCGTAATCACTAAAGTGGGCACCGGAAGTCCAAACCTTTTGTCCATTAATAGTCCAAGTATCCCCATCCAGTTCGGCTTTAGTTTTGATACCTGCCACATCAGAACCAGCAGCTGGTTCGCTGAAGAGCTGACACCAAATTTCTTCGCCTGTTGCCATAGGAGGTAGATACCTTTCTTTTTGTTCCTCAGTTGCATACATCATCATTACTGGGCCAGCCATTCCTTGACCAATTTCTAGGTAGCCTCCAGGTACTTTGAATTTCGAGACTTCTTGGCCCCATATCACCCTCTCTATAGGAGTTGACTCTCTGCCACCATATGTTTTAGGCCAATGAAGACATGCCCATCCACCTTCATGAAGTTTCTTTTGCCATATTTTGACCTGCTTTAGGCCTTCTTCTTCTGACGATGCTCTCCAACTATCTTTTGGTCCTTCTTTAAGTTCAGCATTTGATGCAAGCCAGTCGTAAGCTTCTTTTCTAAATTTAGCTTCTTCGGGAGTATCATTAAAGTCCATATCTTTCTCCTATATTTGATTGGCTCTTTCTAAAGAACCGATTAGTTTATCTTTCCAAATTGATTGGCTACCTATGTTTGCAGCTAGTTGGCGACATCTCCTGTAATAGAGATGGCAGTCAAATTCCCAAGTAAAACCCATACCTCCATGAGTTTGAATGTTTTCTTTTGAGCACTCGTGAAAAGCCTGACTTGCACTAACGCGACAAGTTGCAGCAGCAGTGGGTAACTCAGGAGCATCGGTACTTAGTGCCCAAGCACCGTAGTAGCAATTTGAACGAGCAAGTTCGACAGCTATAAACATATCTGCCAGCTTATGCTTTATTGCTTGGAAGGAAGCGATAGATCTTCCAAATGCGTATCTTCCCATAGCATATTCCTTTGCCATGTCCATACAAGCTTCAGCACCACCTAATTGCTCAAATGAAAACAAAACAGCTGCTCTATCAAGTAAACATAGAACATCTGACCAGTCTGATTTAAGTTCAGTCGCTGGAGTATTAGTAAAAGTGATAGAAGCATGAGATCTTGAAGGATCTAGTGTAGATTGAGGTTTTATTTGAATGCCATCAGCTGATCCATCAACTAGATACAGGCTTACACCTGTCCCGTTATTTGCCGTCACTATAAAAGTATTTGCAACATCTCCGTCAGCTACAGCAATTTTTGTACCCGATAAAGTTCCGCCGGTAAAAGAGCAGCTGATGTTAGCTTCTGTAGGTGAAGTATTGGTTTCATTATGAGCAAAGGTGCCTATTTTTTCTCCAGAAGCAAGACCTGGAAGAAAAGATTGTTTCTGTGATTCGTCACCAAAATTTAATATTGCTTCAGATGCCAGGTACACACTAGAAGAGAAAGGTGTTGGAGCCAAGCTTCTTCCTAGCTCTTCAGCAATAACACATAATTCTAAATACCCTAATCCAAGTCCGCCATATTCTTCAGGGATTGCAGTAGCAGTGAAACCCATTTCTATAATTTGAGCCCAGAGATCTTGATCAAATGATTCTTCACCTTCTAACACTTTTCTAGCTCTTTTGACTGATTCTTCTTTTTCAAGAAATTTTCTAGCAATATCTTTTAATTGCATTTGATCAGCAGAAAATTCAAAATTCATAATATTCCTCTAATTTAATCTAATTCTATTTTAGATTAATTGTTAAACTCTATTTTAGAATCTATTGTATATGCGATCAAATAGAATTAAAGAGCAAATTAAGAAACTATGAATCAAAATCTTAGTGAAGAAAAAAAGGATATAAAACCTGAAAGACCGGAATTGCCCTCAAATAGAAAAACGAGAAGGACAGGTGGAGGAGGTTTTTTATTTTCCTCTTTGTTATTGGTGTTAAATTCAATCGGCTTGATAATTTTATTTCTATGGTTTTTTAATACCTCAGGAAATCAACAAGAAGCTGGACAAAATTTTGTGGAAAGAATTAGTATTCTGGAAGAGAGACTTGCAGAGAAGAATGATCAAATAAGTATCTTAACTGAAGAAGTCGATGCAGATTTAAAGTTTGTCAATAAAGAAGTAAGAAAATTGTGGGATCTTAGTAATAAGAGAAATAGAAAAAATATTTCTGACAATTTAAATTCTATTGAGAGTTTGAATGAAAAAATTGAAAGTATAGATAAAAAAGACGAAGTTTTATCTGCTCAACAAAGAGCCCTTACACTCGAGTTAGCTAGAATTAAAAATATTCAAGAAAATATTAATAGTCAGATAGATAGCTTTGATGATACTGCACCTGTAGAAATAGGATCCGATAGATTGACAAATATTGAAGAGAGTATCGATTCCTTTAATGCATATCGCGTTCAGGTAAATCAATCATTACTTAATCTAAGAGAGGAGCTTAATGAACTTGAGTTAGCCTTGTCTCAAGCTGAAAACGAATAGGTTACATTCTTCACTTGTATGCCTATAATGATCGCTCTCGCGGATGTGGTGGAATTGGTAGACACGCCAGATTTAGGTTCTGGTGCCGCAAGGTGTGGAGGTTCGAGTCCTCTCATCCGCACCAATAATCAACTAACTTGTTGAAGTTTTCCGTAAGTTTTTAGCATCAGATCTCTCATCCATTTTGATGAAGACTCGTTATCATTATTCTCGTGCCAATACAGATGCAAAACTAGTGGATCAATATCGAAAGGTAATTCTCTCCAGGCTAGATTTCGATCGACGGCAAACCCTTTGGTAGTAGTTATGGCCATATCGGACTGTTCAACTATGTAAGGTGCTACAAGGAAGTGTTGAGCTCTTAAGTATATATCCCTGGTCAAACCTAATTTGTAGAGTGTCATGTCCACATGGCCCATGCCAGTCTTTCTGTTTGAAATATGGATATGAGAAAGATCTAGGTAATCTTCAATGGTTATTTTTTCCTTATCTAATATGGGATGATCTTTTCTTACGATCATTACATAATCTTCTTGATATATTTTTTCATGTTTTAGGTGTTGATCACTTTGAAGGGGAGGGTCAATGCTAAAATCTATAGCACCTGAAGCGAGTTCTCTCGGAGCGTCTTTTCTAGGGGTGAGATAGGTTTCTACTTTTACCCTAGGAGCTATCTCCGCAAGTTCTTTGATCAATAAAGGAAGAAGTCTATATTCTGAAGTATCACCAATTGAAATTTTAAAAGTCATTTCTGCAGTTGATGGATCAAACTTTTCACTTACAGAAATTGTATTCTGTATTAGGGATAAAGCGTTTCTTATGTCTCCAATCAATTGATTTGCAACAGGTGTTGGAATCATTCCTCTTGAGGTTCTTATAAATAACTCGTCGTTAAAAAGGTCTCTTAACCTTGCCAACGCATTACTTACTGCCGGTTGTGTTATACCAAGAACCTGCCCAGACTTGGTCAAGTTTTTTTCTGTATAGATGACATCAAATGCTATGAATAAATTTAGGTCTGTGTCTTTAATTTTCATGTTGGATTAGATTTTTTTGCAGAATTAACTGAGTTTTATAGACTAACAAGTTATATATCTCTATGATTTACAAAATTAATAATAAAACGTTATAACTAAGATTTATAATACACTAAAACAGTATTTATATAAATGATAAGGGGAAAAAATGAGTTTTGAATTTTCTGATAGATCCAAAGATTTGCAATTGCGTATCTCTAAATTTTTAGATGATCATATATATCCGGCCGAAGCTATATACGCCCAACAAATGGAAGAATTTACCCAGCAAGGAGATAGATGGCAAATTCCACAAATAATTGAGGATAAAAAAGAAATAGCAAAGTCTGAGGGTCTTTGGAATTTATTTCTTCCAGAGAATCCTATGGGTGAAAGCATGAGTAATTTGGATTATGCTCCTTTAGCTGAAATTATGGGAAGATCTGGTATAGCTTCAGAAATATTCAATTGTTCTGCTCCGGACACTGGCAATATGGAAGTCTTGGCAAGATATGCAAATGAGGAGCAACAAGAAAGATGGTTAAAGCCATTATTGAATGGAGAGATAAGATCTGCCTTTGCAATGACCGAACCTGCTGTCGCTTCTTCTGATGCCACAAATATATGTTCATCAGCAGTGCTTGATGGGGATGAGTATGTGATTAACGGTGAGAAATGGTGGACATCAGGAGCAGGCGATCCTCGATGTAAAGTTCTCATTTTTATGTGCATGACCAATCCAGATAATCCTAAACATCAAAGACAATCTCAGATAATTGTTCCAATGGATACTCCAGGAATAAAAATAGAGAAAATGATGCATGTTTTTGGATATGATGATGCACCTCATGGACACGGTCGTGTTTCTTTTAAAGATGTAAGAGTTCCAAAAGAAAATTTACTTCTTGGTGAAGGAAGAGGTTTTGAGATCTCTCAAGGAAGATTGGGTCCAGGAAGAATCCATCATTGCATGAGAACCATCGGTGTTATGGAAAGGGCGCTAGAATTTATGATCAAACGATCTGAAGAAAGAATTGCATTTGGAAAGAAAATTTCAACTTTAGGCGCTAACTATGACTATATAGCTGAAAGTAGAATAGATATAGAAACATCAAGACTGCTCACATTAAATGCCGCGCATATGATGGATACTGTTGGAAATAAAGTAGCTAGAAGTGAAATCGCACAAATAAAGGTACATGTACCTATTGTTGCATGCAGGTTAATTGATAGAGCAATACAAATGCATGGTGGCGGAGGAGTCAGTCAGGACTTTCCTTTAGCTAGCATGTATGCTCACATGAGAACACTAAGATTAGCTGATGGACCTGATGAAGTGCATAGAAGAGTAATTGCAAGGGAAGAGCTTTCTAAATACTCCGACCAATCTACAGAGGCTATTATTACTAGAGATTAAGGTTTCATATTATTAACTAATAAAAGGTCAAATAGGGCCTTTTATTTTATGAGCCCTTTAAACTCTTCACATATCTCATCTATGGATTTTTTTATACCTGGAACTTGTAGCATATTAAAGAAACCATGGATATAAGCCGGATATTCTTTGTAAACAACAGTAACATTGTCTTGTTTCATCTTTTCTGAATATTGCAGTCCTTCATCTCTTAATGGATCAAAACCGGCGGTTATAATTAAAGCCGGGGGAAGGCCATCAAGCTTTTCTGCTAGCAAAGGCGAAACTCGTGGATCATTTTTTAGCTGATCCGAATCCAGATAATGATCAACAAACCACTTCATCAACTCCTCAGTAAGCACAAATCCTTCATTACAATCTTTTATCATTGAATTAGTTACCAATCTAAGGTCGGTCGCAGGGTAAATAAGAAGCTGAGCCTTTGGTAGAGGTTTTTCTTTTTTCTTCCTCTCAATACATATTGAAGTAGCTAAGTTTCCTCCGGCACTGTCTCCACCGACTGATATCATTTCTGGATCAACCTCTAAGAGTTCTGCATGATTTGATATCCATTCGTAAGCATCAAAGCAATCATTAAAGGGAATAGGAAATTTATATTCTGGTGAGAGCCTGTAATTTACTGAAAATATTTTTATATTTAATTTCTTACAGATATATCTGCAGACATTGTCATGAGTATCGGTATCACCAATTACCCAACCGCCTCCATGAAAGTAAACTAGTGATGATCCAGATTTATTAATACTATCAGAAGAATATTCTCTTACTTCTATGGTATCGCCTTCAACTGGCACCTTGTGGTTTGAAGTAATTATCTCTTCAAGGCCAATCTTGGCAATATTCTGAGTTATATAATTCGCTCTTAAGTCAGTTGGTGAGATATCTTTATATTGGATTCCAAGCTTTTCGTTTTGCTCACAAATAAGTTGAAATGCAGGAAGTAATTTTCTTCCTCCTAGTGTGATTTGTTTTTTGCCAGATAACCACAGAAGGATAAAATTTGGCAGCATCAGTATCAGTCTTATCATAATTAATTAAAAGCCCCAAAATGAGTTTTTTTCACTTTATAAATATACCTTAAAGTTTTATCTCTTAAGAATAAAGAATTAATAAGGAGAATTTATAGATGATATGATTACTACATTTTTAGTATGTACGACATTTTAATAATTGGAAGCGGACCGGCGGGATATGTCTCTGCAATAAGAGCTGCACAACTCGGATTGAAAGTAGGGTGTGTTGAGCAATCATCTATTGGTGGAACTTGCTTAAATATTGGCTGTATTCCATCAAAATCGTTACTAGATTCTTCATATAAGCATTATCAGTTGGAGGACCAGTATTCAAAACATGGTATAGAAATAAAGGATGTAAGTATTGATTTGAAAAAGATGATGTCCAGGAAAGATGAAGTCGTAAAGCAGCTGACTAATGGAGTGAGTGCGTTATTTAAGTCTAATAAGATTGATCTGATCGAAGGCAAAGCAAAAGTTACATCTGATACATCAGTTGAAGTATCTAAAGATAGTGGAAGTCATATTTATGAAACCAAGAATATCATTATTGCTACTGGTTCTAGACCTACAGAATTAAATAATATCAACTTCACAAACAACATCGTCGATAGTGAGGGCGCTTTGAAGTTTGATGGAATACACAAACAATTAATAGTTGTTGGAGCAGGAATAATCGGGCTGGAATTAGGAAGTGTTTGGGCAAGATTAGGGTCCGAAGTAACAATTTTGGAAGCTCAACAAGAGTTCTTGCCAATGTTGGATGCAAGGATGTCTAGACAAATTCTTAGAGAATTTAACAGACAAGGGTTAGATATAAGATTTGGGTCTAACATTTTAGATATTTCAGATACAACGACTGGTGTGGAAGTTATGTTCCAAGAAAATGGAGAAAATATTAATCTGAAGGCTGAAAAAATGATTATAGCAATTGGAAGAAAGCCCAATACTCAAGATTTATTCAATAATGATTTAGTTTCCATAGATGATAAAGGCTTTATCGAAGTAGATGAACATTGCCAGACTAAGACTAAGAACATATGGGCAATTGGAGATGCTGTGAGAGGACCAATGTTAGCTCATAAAGCTTCGGAAGAAGGAATTATGGTTGCAGAGAGAATATCTGGTGAAGATTCCCTAATCAATTATGCACACATTCCCAATGTTATTTATACTCATCCAGAAGTGGCTTGGGTTGGTAGAAGTGAAAATGAGCTTAAGAAGCTTAAGGTAGATTACAAATCTGGATCTTTCCCTTTTGCTGCTAGCGGAAGAGCACTCGCATCTGGAGATTCAATAGGTTCTGTTACCATTCATGCCGATAATCAAACAGATCAAATACTAGGGATTCAAGTCTTTGGAACTTCCGCATCTGAGATCATGCAACAAGGCTTGATTGCAATGGATAATAAAGTTACATCGGAAGAATTTAGTACAACTATATTCAGTCACCCCACCGTTTCAGAGGCGCTTCATGAAGCGACACTAGCGATGAATCAAAAGGCTATTCATATTCAAAATAGAAAGAAGAAAATAAGCATCTAGGCAGAATTCGCGTCTGCCCTTTTACAACTTACCCATTTCTTTCTGAGCTTATTTCCATAATTAGGGAATGTTCTATCACACTTTTTCTTAATTGACTCTTCAACTTTGCTCAATCTGGAATCATCGGTACTTATAATATTTTTTAGTTGATCATCGAAAGATAAAGAATAAAGACTATAAGAAGATAAAAACCATAGTGTTAACAGTAATTTTTTCATAGATATATCCTAATTTCGTTTATTTTCCTTTAGGTTATCGAATACCGAATTGACTTCTTCTTCCTCGAGGCTTTCACCAAACTCATCTATCAGCTCAGACATGTCGTCATAATCCCCCTCATCACCTATAAGAGACCTTTTACTAAATTCGTCCTCTGTCATTAGTTGACGCATAGGCGGCTTGACCTCATCAACGCCTGCTCTCCAAAACAATTTGAGCAATTTTTTTATCACTATTCAAAAGGCTCCCAAAGCTCTATAGGAAAACCTTTCTTTGAGCGCTCAGTTGAATAACCTTTAAAGAAAATTTTCCTACCTTTTCGGTCTTTTTTTGTATCACCAATTTTATAAAGTTTTTTTGGCATAGACTTAAGATCATTAATTAAAGTTTCCATTTGTAATAAGTAACCATACAAAAAAACCACTCACTACAAGTATTGAGATGTAGACACTCCATTTATTAGTCATTTGTTTTCTTGCTTTTTCAACATCTGGATTATCTTCTTTATTAGAGTTATCGGATAAATTTCTAAACCATAATATTCCGATAAAAATTAATATAGCTAATAAAATAAGTTCAATCATATTTCTTTAAAAGAAGAGTTCAATTGCAACTACAATTATAAGACAAATACCTATTACCCAATTCACCCAGTTATTCATTCAAATTAGTATATTCTTTTTTCTTCCTATAAATGTAGATGATTTCGGGAATTCCTAAAAGATTAAAAATTAAAAAAAATAAAAAAGACTTTTTTTCATTTAGTTTGGAAGCAATCCAACAAGCATGATAAGTCCAATAAACTTCCCAAGCAGCTAATATAACTAATAAAATTATCAACATTTGAGGATTATTTTAGATATAAAGAATAATATTAATTAATCTTTCTTAATCATTTATTTTCTTCCAGGGTAGAAAGTGTATCTTCCCAGCTAAGGTGTACCTTGCTAGCCAACCTAATCCAGAACAAGAAAAGAAAACGAATAAAGCAAACACAATTAAACCAAACCTTTGAATATTATATAAATTTGGAAGGACACTAATATAAAGCGCAGTGAGTGCAAAAAGAATTCCCGATAGGAAACTTCCCCAATGAACAACTAAACTAAATACTTTAAGTATATTCATCAGGGTTATGTTTATTTATCCTCAAAATCTGTGAGGATTATCAGATTAAATAAAACTTCACTAAGTTTGTTCATCTAGAATAATCTCGAACTTTCAATATCCTGCAGTCTTATTTCTCTTGCCTCTGCAGATTGTTCAATAGTAATCCTTTTACATTGATAAGTTAACAAATTACAAGCAGGACATTTTTTTAAAGTTACCTGACCTGTATTTCTATTGATTAGTGCATCTTCATTATTTACAACAAATTTAATTTCGGTTGGCTTTATTTCAATACTTTTCAGAATAAGCGGAGTTTTGGGTTCATCATATTTCCAAGCAAGATGCTCATTTCTGACTAAATCAATTTGAAACCAATAAGTTTCTTCACATTCCAGTTGGATAGTTTCATCATCTGTTCTTACATCAGTCCAAGCATAGGTAGAATGCAGAACTCCTGTTATTAACAAAAGTTTTTTAATCATAAATGTTAATTAATAATACAAAAATTATTATGGCAGAAAAGAAAATAAATACGTCTTTCATTTGAGCAATAATATCAATCTTTATAATTAAGTGATTTCCAGCCAAGATAAGAGATTCCGATGGCAATTAATATTGAAACTATATAAGGCAAACTTATGCCAAAAAAAATCATTTCCGCACCAAAGACAACCCTAGCAGTGTGAGCAATTGCCATTGAAAAGTATATGCAAGCAGTTATTGTTAGTAAGGTATTTTTATCCATTTAAATCTCCTCTTAGTTGTACACAAAGCCCTTCTACTTCTGTTTTTTTTATTTTCTTCTTTCGTATTTCTATCTTACATTTATCATGTATACAAAGGAAACTCTTACTCATGCAAATCTCTATCTATTAGAAAAGTAGAGGTTTTACCCCTTATGTGTACCTTAAATTTGTCATCAAACTCTTAATATTCTCTATATAATGCTTTCAGCGATAGACACGTAGCTCAGTCTGGTTAGAGCACCACCTTGACATGGTGGGGGTCGGTGGTTCGAGTCCACTCGTGTCTACCAAGCCTATTGCTCTTCTTCAGTTTCTTCCTCTTCATCTGATAATACACTTTCAACTACTTTAAAGGGAACTTCAGCCACTTTGATAGCTGTTGATACAGCTGTTGTGGTTAAACTAGCTACTGCACAACTTGATAAAGAAAATATCATGAAAATTAAAAAGAAAGATTTCATTTTATACCCCTAATTAAATAACTTTATTACAATACACTTTTATCAAATTGAATTATAGAAATTAAAATGGTCACACTTTTTTATGCCTGCGCACTCACAATACTTGCATTGTTATTGGCTTATTTAACTGGTCGTCAAAGGTTTAAAACCGGAACAAACCTTGGCTTAGGTGACAGCTTTGAATTGTTACAAATATCAAGAGCTCACGCTAATTTGTTAGAAAATGCACTTCTTTTTCTAATTCTTTCATTCCTTCTGGAGACAGTTGGAAACATTCCAACTCTGGCTATCGCGATCCTTGGAGATATTTTTTTAATTTCTAGAATATTTCACGCTTATGGTATCACCAGAGAAGGGGCAAGCAGCATATTTAGAGCACTAGGTACTATAGGGAGTCTAATAGTTTTGATTACTCAATCCATCTGGGGCTTTGTAATTTCGATAAGTTGGTTGGCGAATAATAATTGGGGCCTTTAATTTAAGATGAAAAAGTTTCTTACTGTTTATAGTCTCTTTTTAAGTGTTCTGTTATTTTCTTCTGAGAATGAATCTACCAGCCATGTAGAGAAAATCGTACTAGGTTCTGGTTGCTTTTGGGGAGCGGAGAAAGGTTATGAGGCGCTTGATGGAGTCATAGATGCTGTATCAGGTTACGCTGATGGAGAAGGGGTAAGACCAACTTATAGAGATATTACAAAGTTCTCTAATAAATTTAACCCAAATAATCATGCTGAGGTTGTAGAGGTTACCTACAACAAAAATTTGATCACACTTGAAGAATTGATAATTCATTATTTGGAATCTCATGATCCCACTCAGCTAAATAGGCAGGGCAATGACATAGGAACACAATATAGATCAATTATTTTGTATTCAGATCAGGCGCAGCAGAGCAAAATCTTGGAATTAATTGGGGAATATCAAATATTATTAAAAGATGGAGGATACGGTGATATTCAAACAATCGTAAAGCCTTTATCAAAATTTTTTGTTGCAGAAAACTATCATCAAGACTACATAAAGAAGAATCCTAATGGTTATTGCCCAGATCATTCAACCGGCATTAAGTTTGTTAGGAACGATTATGAGCTGAAAAAAGACAATAATCTTTTAAAGATTGGAAAGAGTATAGTAGTAATTGAACCTGAAGGTTTCTGTCCATATTGCCAAAAATTTCGTGAAGATGTTTCTGATGAATACGCAGGAAGCATCCCTTTGGTTTACAGAGATGCATCCAACTTGGAAGGTTTAGTGATAAAAACTCCAACTTGGGCTACTCCTACTATCCTTTTTTTGGAAGGAGGTTCTGAAGTTTTCGGACATCAGGGATATCTTTCCCCAAAAGAATTTTATCAAGCCTTGGGTTTATTTAAGCTAGGAAATACTGAGGCATACAGAGTGGCATTTAATGACGGGACAGATGCAAGATATTGCAAGGAATACGAAATCTTTAAGAATACGCCCGATGGAATTTTCGTTGATAAATTAAGTGGAGCCCCTTTATTTGATACAAAATATAGATTTAATTCGAGAACAGGCTGGTTATCTTTTACGAGACCTGTTGAAGGTTCGGTATACAGACTCGCGGATAATAGCTATGGAATGAGAAGGATTGAAATAAGATCTGTTACTTCGGATATACATTTAGGTCATGTATTTCCAGATGGGCCAAATGGTTTACCGAGATACTGTATTAATGCTACAGTTTTAGAATTCTTAACTAGGGATGAATACAACAAGATAAAAATAAAGGAGAAGGTATGAAAGGAAAAATAGCCAAATATGTGACAGTTGGAACTAATGATTTAGAACGAGCAAAAAGCTTTTATGATGCTTTGTTTGAAGACATGGGAGCAACCAGCTTTGGACCTAATGAAAGAAGTTTTTTTTGGACTATCCCAGGAGATGACACAAATTTTGCAGTATTTGTACCTTACGATGGTGAAGAGGCAACTGTTGGAAATGGAAGCATGGTAGGTTTTACTATGGAAACTGAAGAAGATGTCAATGCTCTTTATGAAAAGGCTATATCTCTGGGAGCTTCAGACGAAGGTGCTCCAGGTCAAAGGGCGCCCATTTTTTATGGTGGATATGTCAGAGACTTAGACGGCAACAAACTTACGATCTGTAAGTTTGGTTAGATTTATAGAAGATCAGCAATAGTATCGAATATCACATAAGCGAGTAATATTCTTATTGTGAGTGTAGTTCTTAGCGAATCACTCATTTCAATACCCCATTTCTTTTTGGTATTGTTTGGCGTTATTTCAGCAGACATAAGCTTAGGTCGAGCTTACAAAGCTTGCTATGAAATAGACTCCCATTACCAAAGGAATGAAATAGCTGATTTCTTTTCCTATCTTACCGAGGGTTTTAAGTTTTAGATTTTTTTTAGTTTCCATACCCTGTAGTATGCAATCTCTATGCCAAAGCTTTTATTTCCTAATCAACGCTATTCGAGCTAATTTAGTGCAAACGCAAATTCTTTTGTATAAAAAGCGAACAATTGCTACTTTCTTGCTGTAACTATCCAAGTTGCACTTGGAAACAACAGCCCATCGCCATTGTGAAACTCTGAAAACTTAAGAACTAATGCTTTAAGGATTTCATCTTTCAGTTCTTCTTTTGAATTTTTAAGCATTTCAGTCACTACAGGATTAATAGTTAGATAGTCCTCACAAGCCTCTTCAATAGATTTTCCTGAAAACATAACAATGTCTTCTTGATTATCTTCTATCTCTATATCTTTAAAATTAGATTGATTGAGAATATCTGAAATATAATTTTTATCTTCAAATGCAAATGGTCCAGGGCTCTTTGGAGGAGGAGAGGGCAGATCAAGGTACTCTTTTATAACTTCTAAGGATAAACTCTGCCAAGGATTCAAAGATGGATTTTGCCAACATACAAAACTGAGTTGACCATTTTCTTTTATAGATTTGTATATGTTTGAAAAAGCCTGGTATGGATCTTCAAAAAACATAACGCCAAATCTAGAAAAGGCAATATCAAAATCAGATGGCA
The DNA here is from genome assembly GCA_902611645.1 of uncultured SAR86 cluster bacterium. GTDB lineage: Bacteria > Pseudomonadota > Gammaproteobacteria > Magnimaribacterales > Magnimaribacteraceae > Magnimaribacter. The sequence continues at coordinate 67,349 of CACMAF010000005.1, forward strand.
TATCGTCAACTTGCACATCCAAAACTTGAAAATTAGCATTAGATAAAGATTGATCAGAAGCATTTTGAGCTGCCCTAGCCAGCATTGGCTCGGATATATCTACCCCTATGATCTCTCCTTCACCTAATTGCTTTGCAATTTCTAGAGTAGTTGCGCCACAGCCACAACCAATATCTATTATTTTTGTTACTCCACTTAAATCTAGTTTACTTATTGCTTTAGTTCCCAATGGATTAAGCATAATATCCATCTCACTTTGTTTGTTTACCCAAACATCACCACCTGAACCAGACCAGAATTCTTTCTGTTTTAAATTTATTTCTTCCATAGTCATATCCTTATATTGATGCATATCATTTTATAAGAATTAATGTAAGATTTGCACCTTATGAATATGGACGTGAATGACTCCCTTTTAGATCTAATAGGTAATACTCCTATGATGAAATTGAAGTCTCTTGATACAGGGCCTTGCGACCTTTATGTGAAATTAGAATTGAACAATCCTGGAGGATCCATAAAAGATCGAGTCGGTCTTTCTATTATTGAGGAAGCAGAGAAGTCGGGTGAACTTAAACCCGGTGGGACAATTATTGAAGCAACAGCAGGTAATACTGGAATTGGGTTAGCATTAATAGCTGCATTAAAAGGTTATAAAATTATTTTAGTAATTCCAGACAAGATGAGTCGAGAAAAAATCTTACACCTCGAGGGTCTTGGCGCTGAGATAATTTTAACTAGATCTGATGTCCCAGAAGGTCATCCTGAATATTATCAAGATATGGCTAGAAAGTTAGCCAAAGAAACACCAGGAGCATTTCTTGCAAATCAATTTGGTAACCCCGCTAATCCAACTGCTCACAGGACAACCACAGCACCTGAAATATGGGAGCAAATGCAAGGGAATATCGATGCAGTAGTAGCAGGGGTAGGCTCTGGTGGAACACTTACAGGACTTGCAGAGTTCTTCAAGTCTAAAGATCCATCTATCTGCATGGTTGCAGCCGATCCTGAAGGTTCCGTAATTTCAGATGCAGTTCTCAAAGGAGAATATAATTACGATGGCGGAAGCTGGTTAGTAGAGGGTGTAGGAGAAGATTTCATTCCAGATACATTCGAAGTCTCTCTTATGGATGATGCCGAAACAGTCTCAGATAAAGAAGCTTTTGAAGTCTTACAAATCATTTTGAAAGAAGAGGGTATTCTTGGCGGATCTTCCACAGGCACTTTGGTTGCTGCTGCAGCAAAGTGGTGTCGTAAGCAAAAGGAACATAAAAATGTAGTGACCTTTATATGTGACACAGGTAACAAATATTTATCAAAAGCTTTCAATAAGGCCTGGTTGCAGGATAACAATCTCCTTGATTTAAAGACCTATGGAGACTTAAGGGATTTAATCAACAGAAGAGCTGATCAAGGAGAAATGATAAGTGTTAACGAAACTGATTCTCTTCTTGTTGCATACAATAGAATGAGAGCATCGGACGTATCTCAAATACCGGTTATGAAAGATAATAAGTTAATAGGTATTCTCGATGAAGAAGATTTACTTTTTGCTGTCAGTAAAGATCAATCTTCTTTCTCTAATAATGTTTCTGATTACATGATCGATCATTTAGATACATTACAATTTGATGCCTCGAAAGATGAATTACTTTCAATACTTACTGAAGGTAAAGTGGCCATAATTTTTGATGGTGAAACTTTTATTGGTTTCGTAACTAAAGTAGATTTAATAAATTACTATCGTAATAAATTCAAATAGTTTTATGTCTGTAAAAAAGAACAAACAAGGATTTGAAACAAGAGCCATTCACGCTGGACAAGAACCCGATCCAACTACTGGGGCCATAATGACTCCTATTTATACAAGCTCAACTTACGTGCAAGAAAGTCCAGGAGTTCACAAAGGCTATGATTACTCAAGAAGTACCAACCCAACTCGTAAAGCACTGGAATCTTGCATAGCTGATCTAGAGGGTAGTACTTTTGGATTCTCCTTTGCTTCTGGAATGGCTGCAAGTGCAACTGTATTAGAACTACTTAATGCAGGTGATCATGTGATTGCCATGGATGATTTGTACGGGGGAACTTATCGACTTTTTGAGAATGTAAGAAAACGCTCTGCTGGACTCGATTTTACATTTTGTGATTTAAGCGATCTAAATAACCTTGAAGCATCAATTAATGATAAGACCAGAATGATTTGGGTTGAGAGCCCTACAAATCCTCTTCTTAAAATCGCTGATTTATCGGCTATTTCCGCTTTTGCTAAACAACATAACTTAATCTCAGTTTGTGATAATACTTTCTGCTCTCCTTTTGTTCAGAATCCAATAGAACTAGGTTTTGATATTGTCGTTCATTCTGCAACTAAGTACTTGAATGGTCATTCGGACTTAATAGGAGGAGTTGTGGTTTGTTCGCCAGATAAAGAAAAAATAGCTAACGAAATTCTTTATCTTCAAAATGCCGTAGGTTCAATTATGAATCCATTTGATTCATTTTTGCTATTGAGAAGTTTAAAGACCCTGCCAGTTAGAATGGAGAGACATTGTAAAAATGCGCTGGATATTGCTTTTTTTTTAGAGTCCCATTCTTCAATTGAGAAAGTAATTTATCCTGGTCTGGAAAGTCATCCACAGCACAATATTGCCAAGAAGCAAATGAATGGATTCGGAGGCATTATATCCGTGGTAATAAAAGGCGGTTTAGAAAGTGCTACTAACTTTCTTGAAAAAACGAAATTATTTTCTTTGGCAGAGAGTCTAGGGGGAGTTGAGAGTCTTATTGAGCATCCTGCAATTATGACTCACGCATCAGTTCCACCTGAAATTCGAGAAGAGATTGGAATAAGTGATGGTCTAGTGAGGCTTTCAGTAGGTATAGAGTCTATCGACGATTTATTGGAAGATATAGAAAGTTCTTTAACCTAATTATCCAAGCCTACATTCCAGTTGACTAATTTTGAAGATTCCTCAATTTTGTCCTCTATACCCAGAACTAAAGCAAACATGGCCATCCTGATTACAACGCCATTATCTGCCTGCCTAAAAATTGCTAGATTGGGATTTTCGTATAAGTCGCTATCTAATTCATTTGCATCACTTCTAGAGTCTCTGGGTAAAGGATGCATAATTACGGTATTAGGTTCACAATTAGCAGTATAAATAGACTGGTTAAGGCTTAGTAGTCCTCTGTATTTATTGGCATCTGATTTGCTCTTAAACCTTTCTTCTTGAATTCTCGTTATATAAATAATATCGACTTCACATATTCCCTCTTCAAGATTCTCAGTCTCAGATAGACTTAGACCAGATTCATTTAGCTGATTTAATAATTCTGGAGGAAGTTTTAGTTCTTTAGGAGAAATAAGATTTAATTTTACATTAGAGTAAAAAGAGAGAATTTTACATAATGAGTGAACGGCTCTTCCATATTTCAAATCTCCCACTAAGGCGATTCTAAGACCATCTAAAGTTTTATTATTTTCTGACAGTTCTTTTTGAATAGTATAGAGATCTAGAAGAGCTTGAGAGGGATGCTCATTTGATCCATCTCCAGCATTTATCACCGGAACTCTACTTGAATCTGCAAAGCGTTTTACAGATCCATTCTCAGGATGTCGCATAACTATAATATCGCTGTATCCACTTAGAACTTGAGCTGTATCTGAAAGAGATTCACCTTTAGCTAGGGAAGAGCTTCCTACTTCTGTAATTTCTCTAACATTTCCTCCAAGTAAGTTAAACGAAGCACCAAAGCTTATCCTAGTTCTTGTGCTTGGTTCAAAGAACATATTCCCTAGGATTGCACCTTCAAGCACTCGTGTTATTTTTTCTTTGGAAGCGAAAGGTTCTAATTTGTCTGCAACAGAAAATAATTTTTCTATGCCTTTACGATCGAACTGATCTATAGAAAGGATGTGGTTACCGCTAAAGTCCATCTATTATTAACTTTTGAGACGGCATCTTATCATCTTTAGCTTTAATTAAGATAGTTTAAGAAAATTGGGGATGACCAAGCCCTTTCTCCAATAGGAGCTAAACAGTCATCAGAAGGTTCAAATTCTGGTCCACTGGCATAACAGGGATTAATTTTGATACATTCTCCTTTTTCGTTATATTCACAACGAAGAGGATCTCCCCCTACAGCCATGCTTTCTTCTTGAATGGCTCTTATGTAGTAAACCGAACTAACTTTGTCTTTAGTAAATTGTTTGTCTTCGAAAGACACTAAACAACCTTGGCCGGTATCATTGCAGTCAAACACTAACCATGGATCTTGAATAGCATTGTCTAATGCATCTAAATTTTCGGTAGGTATTATTTTTATAACCTCAATTCTATCTATTAAATTTCTTTCGTTAGTTGGGTTATAGCACTCATTTAAGCAAAGACGTTCTATTTCTTCTTTTGACATAGAATTATTTACATAATCAGGACACCCAGGTAGTTGTTTATAGGATCCGACAGCTCTTACTTCAAAAAATGGATTCTCAGAAAAACTTAATTCACTTCCCATAGGAACTTCTTCCTGACCATTAACCAAATTAAACCAAAGTAAGATTCTTTCACCTGATGTTGCATATACTTCTCTCTCATACAAAGAATCATAAAGTTTATTCCTATCTAGCCTATCAGCATGCACTGCAACCAAACCTCCTGTTGAATAAAAAGAGGCACCTCGTTCAGGAGGTAGTATCCAGGTTAAATTATCTTTAGCTCCCCAAGAATCTCCCATCGATTTTCTTGCAAATTCTTTATATCCAGCTCCAGCCCTGGCCTTGTGATTATCTGTTGATCCTATAAGACCTAATTTAAAGGAATTTAAGACTCCACTTGTATTAATTTGAGATGCTAGGGCAGCTTGAGAACTCATAGCAGGCCTGTAGGTATAGGCTGGAAGAAAAGAATCTTTAAGCTGTCCACATTGATTCCAATCTTCTTCTGTTGCATTTTCAACTAGACCAAATCTTAATAATCCTGAGGCATTATTGGCAAACTGTTCTTTAATATCATTTGCTTTATCTGTACATGCAACACCAGTTTCCTTTTTACATTGCTCATTAACTATTAATCCTGCCCTCCAGCAACAAGGCTCAAAGTTATCTGTTGGAGGAGGGCATTTGAATATTCCCGGAGAAATTTCTTCAGCATGAAGAAATTTCTTATAGATTTCTGAATTTCCATGACCCGAATATACTTCCATAAGTCTTTGTTTATCAGGATCATGATTACCATTATAGAGTTGGGAACTCATACTAGAATTCGCTGGAGAGTGTATTCCCCATGTTGTCCCATGCGGTATTACAATTGCTTCTAAACCAAGCTCATCAAGTCTAGTAAATAGTTCTTTCGGAGTCTCAGCCCTTTCTTTACATTCTTCATTTAAATTCCTTTCTTGATCACAAAATGGAATCGAATAGGATTCTTCTCTGAACTTAAGGAAATCAAAATCAATTGCTTCAGGAGGAAAATCAGCCACTAAGGGCAAAAAGGGTGTAAGACTATTTTCAATCAACAAATCAAGACCGGTTAGGCCCGCCCCAATTGGTACATCAGGAACATTATTTAAATCTCTAAGGATTACATTTTTATGAGCATAGTGTGTTTCTGGATTAGCCCCCATTTGTGTCCATTCCCAACCGGCAAAAACAACCAGATCCTTATTGTTTTCATCTGAAATAGAATCACAGTTCCTCATAGATTCTAAGGAATCCTGCCACATCTTCTTAGTCATACCTTCTGCGTGATCAGTAATTGAAAAAAAGTCCAAAGAGGAGCAAAACCGAGCAAAATTACAAGCATCAGCTGGAGGATGAACTCCCTCTCCCTGAAGCATGGGCAAGCTGAAGAGAAAAGCATCTTGTGAAAAGGTAGTGTGAACATGCAAATCTCCAAAGAATATTTGCTTTTCACTTAATGGAATATTGTCAACTGGTCTAGGAGAATAGACTAATTCTCCATCTTCAGGAAGATTGCCAACTAGGCCAGAAGAGGAAATAAAAACATAGATAAGTATCAAAAAAAAAGGACTTAAAACCAATCCTATTAATTTTAAAACTCTAAGCATTTACTCCACGACCTCTAATAGAGATCCATTCGTTGGTTGGACTATCAATAGCTCCATAATCAGTGCCGGTTTCAGCAAAATGATAAACCATTGCTGTTCTTCTAGAATCAGACTTATTGTCATAGGATTTATGCATTAGGAAGCTGTGAAATAACAATAAATCCCCTTTATTTAAGGTCATAGGTATTTCATCGCTGAAATCATGATCCTTTATTTCGGTATATCCATAATTTGATTCTTTTCTATCATCCGGTAGATGTTCATGAAGATGTTCATGATGAGAACCAGGAAGAACTACCAGACATCCATTATCTAGTGTAGCTTCGCTTGTTGCTAACCAAGCTGCAACTTGCGGTTCTCTGTCGAAAGGAAAATAAGAAGAATCTTGATGCCAGGGTTGTCCCCATGCACCAGGATTCTTGAATATAAATTGGCTTAGAAAACAATCTATATCAGGTCCAATTATATCTTCCAGTAGATTGCACAAGGTCTCATTTTTGATAAATGAATTAAAAATACCTTTTGAATGAATTCTAAAGAGCTTGGATATTTCATCCTCGATGCTAGTAGCGTTTTTACTGGGTTTCATTTCTCTTATCGCTATGTGACCGTCACCCGCATAGGCGTGACTGAAAGAACTATCCTCTGGAACAATAGATTTTATGATGCTTATTACTTCATCATTCATCTCATTACAGATGGTCTCATCAACAAAATTAGGTATTAAGATATAGCCGGAATCATTCCAACTTTTTTTCTGTTCATCAGTCATGTGCTTAGTGAGAGTTAACTCTCTGCTAGAAGTTCTTCCTGCTTGCTCATTAATTTTATTTGAGAAATCTTTTTTAGCTTGTAGATCTATATCTTTTCTATCCATGACAAAAATTTTATCAATTTATTTCCATATAGGGTGGTTTAAGTTTACTTAATTTGAGAAGATGAGTTCTCAAAAATTGAAATGGAGTAAAAATGGCGACTTTTGAAGAATTAAAAACTGGACTTGAAACTGCCTTTGATGCTGATGGTGCAAAAGGAATAGAAGCAACAATTCAAATTAATATCGAAGATCTTACCAATTTCTATGTGGATATAAATGATGGAGCTTTATCTGTAGTAGAGTCTGAGCACGAAGATCCAGGTTTAACTTTAACCTTTGATAGCCAAGAGACAATGGAGAAAGTATTTTCTGGAGATCAGCAAGCTGCAATGGGAGCTTTCATGCAAGGAAAAGTAAAGTTTTCAGGAGATATGGGATTAGGACAAAAGCTAGGATCTGTATTTAAAGCCCCGGAATAAATCTCTCAAGAGGCATATTTTACAGAACACCCATAGGGCTTTGTAACTGGTGAAGAAATTTCTTCGCCGGTGCCCATCTCTCTCAAGCTCTCTTTTACATAGTTCTTTGCTTTGAGAAGATCTCTACTCATGAACCCTCTACCACCAGCATCATCAATAGCTCCCTGGTATTTCAACAGACCTTCCTCGTTGATTATATACATATGAGGAGTAGTCTTGGCATCATAAGTTCGACCTACTTCGCCTGTTGGATCGAAAAGAACATGTGTTGGAGAAGCCTTCCTTGTAATGGTAAGCCTATTGGCTTCATCAGATGAAACATATCCTTGAGTACCTGGAGCTGAGGAAATAATACTCAACCATATGATTTCTTCTTCTTTGGCAAATTCTTGAGTAGACTGCATATTTCCTGTCTCGTAATGCTTTGCAACATAAGGACACCCATGATTTGTCCACTCCAGTACAACTTTTTTACCCATGAATGAACTTAGGGATATTTCGTTTCCATAGCTGTCAGATAATTTGAATTCGGGTGCGCTATCCTCATTTTCTACAAAACTCGACAAGAATTGTGAAAAATAGAAAATCAAAAAAGTAAGAGTAATAAATTTTTTCATCAGCTAAGCTCGTTTAGATATCTCAACAGAATATCTTCTGTAAGAATTTCTGGCAATATAATTGGTTCACCCTCTGAAGGATAAAGTACATATAGAGGTACACCAGTTCTACCAAATTGTTCTAACTTTTTGGCAATGACTCCGTCTTTCCTGGTCCAATCCGCCTCTAGATAGATAATATTTCGTTCACTCATTAATTCATTCACTTTCTTTGAACTCAAAGCAACTCTTTCATTTACCTTACAAGTAATACACCAGTCAGCTGTGAAATTTAAAAAGATAAGTTCTTTAGCTTCTCTATATTCATCTAATATTTCTTCGCTATAAACTATTTCTTCTTGAGTATCTTTAGTGCTGTATTCAGTAGGAATAATTGATATTGAAGCTAGAACCAAAATCAAAACGACAGATCTTACCAACCATCTTATCCACTTTTGAGGTGAAGTATTCTTTTCTAATATCCATAATGAAAGGCTGATAACTAGACCTCCTACTAAGACCAATAACACTGTATTGCTATCAACCTGACCGCTTAATACCCACAAAAGCCAGAGTGCGGAAGCCCACATAGGAAATGCCATAAATTGTTTGAACGTCTCCATCCAGGCACCGGGTTTTGGTAAGAAAGATAATAATGAAGGTTTTACACTGAGCACTAAGTAAGGAAGTGCGAATCCAAGTCCTAAGCTAAGAAAAATAAGAAATGAATTTCCACTGGGCTGTAGCAATGCAAAACCAATTGCAGAACCCATGAAAGGAGCTGTGCAAGGCGAGGCTACTACTACCGCTAAGATGCCTGTAAGGAAAGATTCAAGAGATTCATTCTTTACTTGGGCAATAGAACTCAATTGCCCCATTTGACTGCCAAATACTAAATTACTCATAAACATGAAGCCTAATGCAACAAATAAATAAAAGAGAATACTTATCACTAAGGGGTACTGTAGCTGAAATCCCCAACCTATATTTTCACCGCTTGATTTTAATAAGATTAAGAGTAGGGCAATTAACAAGAAACTCAAGATTACCCCTAAGGTATAAAATAAGCCGAATTTATAGGCTTGCGAGGATGAACTTTCTCCATGTTCCATAAATCTCAATATTTTGATACTGAGTATGGGAAATACGCACGGCATGATGTTTAGGATCAACCCGCCGAGGAAAGCAAATACGATCAATAGCAATATTCCTTGTTCATTTTTTGGTAAATCTGCAGTCAGAGGGAATGATATTTGATAATAGGATTTACCTTCTTTGTTTGATGCCTCTATTACACCTTCAAATTTACTGAAATTAAGATCAGCTTCAGAAGCTTTAATTTTTAAAATGAAACTATTTTGATTCTTTTCATAAATTTGTTCTTCAACATAACTGGTTAAGCCATATTCTTTTGGAAAGAAATAGATGTCATCGAAATGTTCTCCATCTTTTATATCAGTTTGAAGGAAGAAACTATCATCTAATTCTTCAATTCTATATTCCTGATTAAAGTCACTAGGTACTGTTTCTAAATAATTATTGATTTCTTCTCGATTGGATGAAGGTATGAATAAACCTTCATTTATTTGAATGGCTACGAAACCTTCTTGGGGAATGCATATATCTTTACATGTAAACCAACCAACTCTTGCTTCAATATTAATAGGAAACTCAATGTCTTTTGAAGAAGATATCTTTGTTAACAAAACCACTTCATTGTTGTAACCAAAAGTCATTAAGGGTTCAACGGGAATCCTTTCTGGTCCTGGCCAAAGAATTGATGAAGCTTCTAAACCTTTTGGCAATATCCAATCTATAGTAGCTCCTTCACCGGCATCACCTGGATTTTCCCAATAGGTATGCCAATCTTTTGCAAGTTTAAATTTCATACCCAACATAAAATTGTCTCCAGGTTGAATGGAGTATGTTTCTGAAATTAGTTCGATGCTTGAGTCGCTTTCGTAGTACTTTGCCTCTGAAAATACATTGTGATTCGTAAAGATAACTCCACAAAGAATTAAGCACTTTATGATATTCTTATTAAGTTTGTAATTAATCTCTTTAAGCATGTTTGAAGATTTAAAAAAAAGTTTTAACGAAGACGGTTTTGTAGTCGTAAGAGACTTATTTGATAGCTCTGAAATTAAATTTTACAGAGAAGTAATAAAAGAAGCTATTAAAGAGAGAAAACACTTTGATGAAAGGGTTTTAAAAGACCGATCAGAATATGAGCAGTCATTTACTCAATGTCAAAATTTATGGGAAGATTACCTTGATATTAGAAAGCTTACTTTCGATCAAAGGGTCTGCAAAATAGCATCAAAGCTTTTAGATACTGAGGTAATCAGATTATGGCATGATCAAGCTTTAGTGAAGGAATCGGGCGGCAGAGAAACGGACCCTCATCATGATCAGCCTTATTGGCCTATAAAGGAAACCAAAACAATAACAGCATGGATTCCCTTATGCGATGTCGATGAGACCAATGGTCAATTAGGATTTTATTCAGGCTCTCATAAGATTAAGGACAAAAAATTTATCAATATTTTTTCAGGCAAGGTTGATGAAAATAATTTTTTGGAAACTGCTAACGTAAGTCCAGATCAAATAAATTATCAAACTATGAAAGAGGGTGATGTTTCCTTTCACCATGGTTTGACATTTCACAGAGCTAAATCAAATATTTCAAACTATGACAGAATAGTTCATACCGCGATTTTTTTTGCTGATGGATGCACTAGAGGCGATGATAAATTTCATTTTAGCGTCGATAGATCTAAGATAAAGGTAGGAGAAAAAATTGATAGTGACGTAACTCCTATTGCTTTTCCCATTACTACCCTTCCTGAGAGACCAAAAAATGGTATTTCAGATGATTTTATTGGTTATAAAATGTTTGGATTATTACCTAAAGAGTAAACATTGTTTTTAAGTGCTCTCTGACTAGTTTTGTCCAAATCTCATACCCCTTAGCATTCATATGGAGACCATCTTGAACAAAAAAGTCAGTAATCCGTTCTCCCTCAGCCGATAACATAGCATCCCAGATATCAATAAAAGTTACCAAATCATCTCTCGAAGCTATTTCGGCAATCATCTCATTGTAAGCTATCTCTTCTCTTTCTAAATAAACTCTAGCTGGAGACGGTTTTATACCTATTACGAATAAATGAACGCCAGGTAAAGCTTGATGAATCTTGTCTTTTAGGATTTCGAAATCTTGAATAGTTTCCTCAGGTGTTTTCAAAGCAGTTAAGTCATTTGTTCCACAAAAGAAAACAATAGCTTTAGGAGAGTAACGTTGAATGACATCTTCAAAATGATGATTGACATGGGAGATATGGGCACCACCAAAACCTCTGTTTAAAACTTTGAGAGGTTGCATATCATCTTCCAAAGAATTCCAAAATCTTATACTAGAACTACCTGTAAAAAGAACTTCAATTTCTTTAGGAAAATCTAACTTATCCTCTTCTAAGAACTCATTTATTGCATCCTTATAAAAATCTTTTTTACTCCAAGCATTGAGATAGAGTGCTGTCCTTTTTATTTCTGCAGAAGAAATTTCTGTATTATTTAATTCTGCTTGAGTTTTAATTCTCTCTTCCAAAATTTGAATATCATCAGAGCACCCAAAAAAGGTAAGTGCTAATAATATTGATACTAATCTGCTTATTTTCATGCGTTACCAAAATTGGGACTTATCATTCGAATATCATAACCAACTATTTTTGACATTTCATTGATTTGGTCACTTGGATTTATTTTAAATATTAAATTACTATTTTCTTCAAATGCAATCCAAGCATTTTCTGCGATTTCAGTATTAAGCTGTCCTGGACCCCATCCTGTATAACCCAGTGTTAGCCTAAAATTTTTGGGACCATCTCCTCTAGCAATATCCTCTATAGCCTCAAAATCTGTACTCATGTAAACATTTTCACTCACTTTTAAGGTTCCTTTCCAGCATTTATCTGAACTATGAAGTATAAATATTGCTCCTGGATTAACGGGCCCACCTAAAAATACATTCCCTTTAGCATTATCAACTTCACTGATCTTTAAGCCTCTTAGAAGCTCCTTTAAATCGAGCTCTAAAGGTCTATTAAAAATTAAGCCAAGTGAACCTTGTTCATTATGATCGCAAATGTATATTAATGAGTCTGTAAAATAAGATGTTCCTTCTTCATTCGGAGAAAAGAAAAGAATTTTTCCTTTTATTTTGTCTTCTTCAGTCCACATTACATATTTTCACTCAGCCTATACAAGTTATAAAAATAAAAGGCACTTATAACCAACGCATGTTCAATCTCCCGATTTTTTATCAAAGAAGGTATCTCGTCAATATTTTTACTGATAATCTCAATGTCCTCAGTTCCATCCAAATTCTGATCAGCAGATTTTTCGCAATTAAGAGCAAGGTATGTATAAGTATGGTTGGCCAAAATTGCAGGATTAGATTCTACTCTTCCTATTTCAACGACTTCACTTCCTTCAAAACCTGTTTCTTCTTTCAATTCTCTAATAGCTGCTTGTTTTGGATCTTCCCCATGATCAGCCATTCCTCCAGGTATTTCTAAGGACGTCTTTTCTAAACCAAATCTATATTGATTTACCAAAATTACCTCTCCTGAAGAGGTAATAGGAATAATATTTACCCACGTGGGTACTTCCATTACCCAAACACTATGTTCTGTGCCAAGTTTTGGAGAAGTGACTAGATCTTCCCTCATTTTAAAGATTTTATTTTCTAATAAATATTTAGAAGAATTTTTTTCCCATTTCTTTATCATGTATCTACCTTAAATTAAAAATTTCTTAATAATTATCCTAACTCAAATGAATTCAGAACAGTTCTTAAATTGGATTATAAGCAATCCAGAGTATGCTGGCCTTGCGATGTTTATTATAGGTTTTCTTGAATCTTTTTTTATCTCAGGTGCAATATGGCCTAGTGTGATTCTTTTATTATTTGCAGTTGGACTCAGTGAATCTGATATTAAGCTTGCCTTCATTTGCATAGGAGCCGGATTAGGTTCTTGGGTTGGGGATACCCTAAGTTTTTACTCTGGTTTACTTTTTTGGACCGAGATTGAAGAGACTCAATTTTTTACAAAAAAGACAAGCAGTCTTTAATAGAGGAGAAGATTTTTTTGAAAAATATGGTTGGGTTGGAATTCTAATTGGAAGACTGATACCAGCAATAAGACCTTTTATTCCGTTTATAGCCGGCATTTCATCGATGACACCTATTGTTTTTTTTATTAGCTCAATACTTGCTTGCTTTATATGGTCAATTGCACTGGCAATTTTGGTAATAGGAATAGATAATATAATTAACTTTTTTTAATAGATAATAAAATTATGTCAAAACATCAAGCTTTAGATACTTTCGGAAGATCAGGAAATCCTGTCTTTGGAAACAAATTTGATGGAGATGCTCAATTTAGAGATCTTCCTGTTGCACAAAAAATGACTTTAGATGGTACGGTAAATAAAACTGGAATCCTTTTATCTTTGTGCTTCGCAACTGCAGCTATCAGCTGGAACATCCCTAATCCTGCATTAATGGGCTTTGGGGCTATCGGAGGATTAATACTGGCCCTGATAACAATGTTTCGTCCTACATCGGCAGGCATGACAGCTCCTTTATATGCTGCTTCTCAAGGCCTTTTTCTAGGTGGTATAACGGTCATGTTTGAATCTCAATTTCCGGGTATTGCTATACAAGCCATCGGTCTTACTTTTGGAACACTAGCTTCTCTACTTGTGTGTTACAAAACTGGCATAATTAAGCCGACTGAGAATTTTAGACTAATGATAGTTAGCGCGACAGCGGGTATAGGACTTCTCTATATTGTTAATATAGGAATGCTCTTGTTTGGTGGAGGAGAAGGTATTGGATTCATTCACTCTAATGGAATTATGGGAATTGGATTTAGTCTATTTGTAGTTGGTATTGCTGCATTAAACTTAGTTCTAGATTTTGATTTTATTGAACAAGGCTCTGAGAATGGACTTCCTAAACATATGGAATGGTTTGGGGCATTCTCTTTAATGGTTACTTTAGTTTGGCTTTATTTAGAAATACTCAGATTACTTTTAAAACTAAGAAGTAACTAGATGGATTTAAATACCATCTTCTTTGGTGGTCTTGCATTGCTTTCTTTTGCAGTGTTTTTCTACTTAGGCAAGATGAAGGCTTCTAAGTCTCAAACTGAAAGGGAAGATAGAATAGATTGGTCAGGCAGAAAATTTTCGTTCAGAAGTTGTATAACGATAGCCCTTGCATTCTTTCTTATACTTTATTTCCTTAATTTCTTTATTCTTTCCTAAACTACATTGCATCTAAGAAGAGTTTTTCCCACTCATCTTGGGTAGGTAGCCTCGGTGTTGTAGCATTACTAGGGTCAGTCATGGAGTGAGCTACAAGCCCCGGAATCATTTCTTCTGTTATTCCCATCTCTTTTAAGCCACTGGGTAGACCGATGGCTTTATTGAGGATTTCTATTTCCTCAGCCAGATCATTAGATTTTTCTTTTCCCATGGCACGCAATATTTTTGAGTACTTATTACCAACATGATCTCTATTGAACCTCAAGATTGTGGGCAAGATAACACCATTTAATGTTCCGTGATGCAGTCTAAGTTCTTGGTCTGCACCAATTGCATGACTCATGGAATGAACAGCGCCTAGTCCTTTTGAAAAAGCCATTGCTCCCTCAGTGGAGGCCATCATCATGTTCCATCTTGCTTCTTTATCTTGGCCATCTTTTACTGCTCTTATCAAGCTCTCTTCCCCAACAACCTTTTCAACTCCATCTAAACCTACTGCTTCGGCAGGTGGGTCTATGACTGGAGAAAGAATCGCTTCTATGCAATGCGTTAAAGCGTCCATTCCTGCTCCTGCAGTAAGAACAGGTGGCAATCCTAGGGTAAGCTCCGGATCACAGATTGCAGCATCAGGTCTTAAATGCTCACTGGCTAAAATAAGCTTTCTTCCATCATTCATGATTATCACTGCTCCTAATGATACTTCGCTTCCAGTCCCTGAAGTTGTAGGAATAGCTATCATCGGCATTGTTTCATTAATTTTTCCTACGCCCCCCTCATTAACAGAATAATCTACAACGTCTCCTTCATGATTAGCCATTAATGCAACTGCTTTGGCTAAATCCATACTTGAACCACCGCCAAAACCTATTACTCCGTCACAATTATTTTCTTTATATGCTTTGAGGGCAATATTTACTGCCTCTTCGGTAGGATTAGCGGGAGTTTCTTCATAAAAAGTAGGAGATAATTCATTAGAAAGAAGACCCCTAATCTTGTCAGACATTCCAATGGAAGCTAGACCAGGATCAGTGCATATGAGTGGGTTTTTTACTCCAAGCTCTTGTAAAACTGAAGATATATTTTTTATTGACCCATTTTCAAAGTAAGGTTTATTTAAATAATTTAGCTGCATAATTTTGTTCCAAAATAAAGAACATAATTCTATATGTTTTTTATTATATTTAGAAAGAATATACTTAATGAAGAATGAAAATTTTAGATCAACCAAAAACAATTAGATTAAAGATTATGGATTTTCTTTCAAGAAGAGAGCACTCCGTAAAAGAAATTTTTCAAAAACTTTCACACAGGGTTGAATCTCAAGATATGTTGCTTCAAGCCATTGACGATCTAGTAGAGGATGGCTTATTGAGTGATGATAGATTTGCCGAAAGTTATTTTCAAAGCAGAAAAAATAAAGGTTTCGGCCCTCTCAGAATCAAGAATGAACTTAGCCAACGAGGTATAAAAGAAAGTATTTTTGATTCTATTCAAAGAGATACTGATTGGACGGCATGTGCACTGAAAGCTTTAAAAAAGAAGACGAACGGAAAAGAACTTATGGAAACAAAGGAGATACTTAAATTGAAAAAATTCTTAAATTACCGAGGCTACGAATTCCAAGACATAGACAAAGCTTTTTCAGAATTCAATAGGGAAAATTTATAAAACTTCTTCTTACTTAAACTATACTAACGAAGACAACATGAGTTACCAAGTTTTAGCTAGAAAATGGAGACCCAATGACTTTTCAGAAGTCGTCGGACAAGAACATGTCGTTCAGGCCCTATCTAATAGTTTAGATAATCAAAAGGTTCATCAGGCATTTGTTTTAAGCGGTACCCGAGGTGTTGGAAAAACTACCATTGCAAGGATATTAGCTAAGAGTCTCAATTGTGAAGAGGGACTAGATTCTAAACCTTGTGGAAAATGCCCTACATGCTTATCAATTGCTGATGGAAGTTTTATGGATTTTCAGGAAATTGATGCTGCATCCAGCAGAGGAGTTGATGATACTAAACAACTTTTAGAAACAGTTATGCATATGCCTAGTTCTTCAAGATATAAAGTATACCTGTTGGACGAAGTGCATATGCTTTCAACTCAAAGTTTTAATATGCTTCTAAAAACTTTAGAAGAGCCACCTGAGCATGTTATTTTTATTTTAGCTACTACCTTACCTGAGAAAATTCCTGCTACTGTTCTTTCAAGATGTCTGCAATTCAATCTTAAAAATCTCACTAATAAACAATTAGTAGAAAGACTATCTTATATTTTGAAAGAAGAAGATATCGATTTTGACATGAATGCTATAGAGCAAATAGCTAGAGCAGGAAGAGGAAGCTTGAGAGATTCTCTAACCATTACCGATCAAGCCATTGCTTTTTGTGAAGGTAAACTTTCTGATGAAGCTGTAGCTAATATGTTAGGTACACTTCCTTCAGACAACGTACTCAAATTGATAAACAATATTGCTCAAAGGGATCCAAAGTCTTTATTGAATAATCTCAATGAAATCAACCAATTAAGTATCGATTATTTTAGGTTGATGGACTTAATTCTAGAAAACCTACAATTACTATCTTTTGCCAAAGTATCCGAAGAGATTCTTGATGAAATTGACCTCAATAAAGGGGAAGCATTGAAATTGATGGAGCTACTTACTGAAGAAGATCTGCAAATGTTATATCAAATAGGACTTATTGCTAAACGTGATATGGAACTAGCACCAAGCTTA
>CACMAF010000006.1:0-81074 GCA_902611645.1 uncultured SAR86 cluster bacterium
ATAATCAATAGGTCGTGCTGCTGTCGTTATTTCCAGAGTTCCAATAGCTCCATTTTGAAAAGTTAAAGCCGCGGCTGCCGTATCCTCTACTTCTATTTCTGCTCCTAAAGTTTTCGTTACACAACATACACTAGATACTTTTCCACCTAATTTTCTTAGCAAATCAATGTGGTGGATACCTTGGTTTGTTAAGCATCCTCCATCCATCGAAAATGTTCCTCTCCATGGCGCAAGATCATAATAACGCTGTGGTCTGCACCATCGAACTCGCACAGCAATAGACCTTATTTCACCTAATTCACCATCTGATAAACCTTTGATTACTCTTTGTACCGCTAGGTTATAGCGATTCTGAAAGACTGAAAAAATTTCAACACCAGCTACAGAAGCTTTATGATAAACCTCTTGAACTTGGGAGGGCTTTAGGAAAGTTGGTTTTTCAACAATTATGTTTTTTTTGTAGTGAGACACGATCTCTAAGGCATGCTCATAATGCATGCCCGAAGGAGTAACGATAACTACAGTATTAATATCAGGATTCTGCTCTAGCATGTGATGATAGTTACTATATGCATTAGCATCAAAAAGATCTTGATAATGCTTTGCTCTATCAAAATCCAAATCACAAACTGCGACGAGATCTGCGCCTTCTGTCTCAACTATTGAACGACAATGATGTCCAGAAATTCTTCCACATCCAATGATACCTATTTTTACAATATTATTCGTCATATTGGATCCTCTAGTGCCCCGTGAATAATTTTAACAACCTCTTTCATGACAGACTTGGGAGCTAAACTGAATCGAGTAAAACCTGCAAGACAGGGATGATCAAAAGATTCACGATACAGCACATGATTCTTAAGAGCATTATGCATAGCCATGCTTTTTTCACCGAATGCAACATGGGTAAAATTTCCTTCAGTAGGCAAAGTCTTAAAACTCAATTTTTCCATCTCTTTGCAAAAATAAATCTTTGCTTCATTGATTGATGAAACCGACTTTGTCATGGCTTGTTCATGGTCCAACATTCTCGTCATAAACTCAATAGCAAAAGTACTAGTCTCATACATAGGTCGAAGCTTATGAAGTAATTTCGAGGTTTCTGGATGCGCAACAGCATACCCAACGCGTAACCCAGCGGCTCCCCAAGCTTTAGCAAAAGTTCTAACAATAATTAAGTTTTTGTATTCTTTAGTCCAAGGTATACCTGTCCATGCAAAAAATGGATGATATGCTTCATCCAAAAGAAGTACCGTACCGACTTGTTCACAAACTTTTAATATTTTCTTCAAAGCATCTGACGTAAGCACAGATCCTGTTGGACTATCGGGGTTTGCTATACACAATAACTTTGGGGTCTTTTCAGATAAAACACTAATAATAAGTTCAGTATCTATTTTGGGGCCATCTTCGGTAGCAAAATAATCTATCTCAGTTGTCTTTGCACCAAACATCTGTCCATAAACTTCATACATAGCAAACGTTGGCCTGAGATGCACAACGGCATCGTCTTTCTCCACAAAAGCATCAAAAACCAAACGAATAGCTCCATCACTACCTGGAGTGAGTAGCAAGCTTTCTGGAGTGATATCAACCCATTCCCCTAGTTTTCTATAAAGTTCGCCAGCATCAGGATAAGTTGCCAGGGCTATTGAAGGAATCGAAGAGAGAACTTCAGTAGCTACCGCTAAAAGTTCCTTATCCAAATTTTCATTCTTATCCAGCCATAACATCTCCTGAGATCTCGGTCGAGAATCAAGAGCAGAGGGTCGAATGAGTTGTGGATTTAAAAGCGCTTTCTTAGGTCTAATTGGCATTTTTTTAATTCTTTTTCGGGGAATAAATATTAATTTTTAGAGTTTTCAGTCTGGTTTTAGATACGTAAATATCGCTAAAAGCGAGTTGTTTATACCATTCTTTATATTATCTTCCTAATTCAATTAGACAGTTACTTGCAAAAATGTCATGAGAATTTTCAAACCTTCCAGGAGATATACTGAATTTACCGCCCGCTCCTTGAAGGATTGCAAGAGCCGCAGCTACATCCCAAATCATAATATCTCTTTCAGTATATGCATCAGCAGAGCCCCTCGCGACTTGTAAAATTGAAAGGGAAGCTGAACCCAACATTCTTACTTTACCAAAATCACTAAAAATCTCGAATGACTTCTCTATAGATTGACTAGAAAAATCAAACCTCGACGGTAATCCACTGCAGAGTACAGCTTTACTGGCATCTTTAACAACAGAAACTCTAATTCTATCCTCATTCGCAAAAGCACCGAACTTAAGACCTCCCCAATAAATAGTTCCAGATGGATATTCGCCAACTACACCAAATATCGGTTCTCCATCCTTCCATAGACCAATTGAAACCGCAGAGGGAGCAATAAATCTAATAAAGTTGACTGTTCCATCTATGGGATCAACTATCCATCTAAGCTGACAGTCACCTGTATCATTTTCTTCTCCAGTCTCCTCACTGAGAATTTTCACATTAGTTGATCTAAGTACATTTAATATCACACTCTCTACAATACGATCGGCCTCAGCTTTCATTTCTCTTGGCAAATCATCACAAAATTCAAACTTTTCACGATCATGATTCGTCTCTTGCAAAACTTTAATAGCCTCCTGGACAGCCAATTTAGCAATCGAAAGTAAATTTTTGTAATCAGTCATGGGATAGAACTGCCGTTCTTATTTTGAAAGTAAAAGAGTTAGGCATAATTAGATATCACGAAACTGAATATTCAGATTTTCCGATAATCAAGTCACATATGGATAAAAGCCAAAGCTGATGTATTCCTTCTATTATATTGTAGGCTTGACAGTCCAACCAGAAGTTTACATCGCCAGCAGCCTTCAAAGGGTTATTTTCATGAAAACCAGTAAAAGTAATAACATTGATGTCGTTAAGATTTGCATACTTAGCAGCATTTACAACATTTGGGGATGTGCCACTGGAGCTTACGAGGATCAGTGTATCACCAGCTGTTGCATAGAATCCTAATGCTTTTTCAATCCAATTTTCGTACCCATAATCATTTGAAAAAGCTGTAATAAAAGCAGATTCATTAAAATTTACTGATCTAACTTTAGCTTGTTTTGTAAAATCTAATGAAGCATGGTTCGCTATGGATGCACTTGCACCATTGCCAGCGAATATTAACTTTCCTCCATTTTTCTTGGTAGCTAAGATCATCTTCTTAGACTCGATGATATTATTTGTAACATCGCTTTCAGTTAAAAATCTCTTACATTCATCAAAGTATTCTTTTAAAAAAATTTTCTCTTCCATATTCTTTTCTCTCTAGCTAGATATTATAGATTGAGAATCTGGATCTTTTATGTCATAAGTCTCACGCCATATTGAATCCGCATAATAAATTTTATAGACGAGTTTCATAGTTTTAAGAGCATCTAATGATGATCCGCTCTGTATCGGAGTATCATCAATGATGCACCTGCAAAATAAATTTAACTCTTCTTCCCACGAAGGGTCATTATTATAGTGAGTAATTTGCTCTCGAGGATCACCATAATCATTTTCATGATCCACTTTAATAACACTTAGTGTTTCTTCGCCATAACTCTTAGTCCCAGATAGTATTCCTCCTAAAATGATACTACCTCGCTCCAAATTAATATCCAAGTTAAACCTATGTCGCCATTGAGTTGCTGAAGAGTTCAACATTCCCACTATACCGCGTTCTGAGCGCATTATTGCATAGGCGTTGTCTTCGACGTCGTAACCCCAATGACCATTTGAGATGTAGCTTTGGACATCATTAAATTCACCACCAAAGAGCCTCATTATATCGACCATATGAATACCCTGATCTAATAAAATACCACCCCCAGCAATTTCTCTTTTTGTACGCCAATCAGGTTGATCAAAAGTAATCATCCTTGACTTGCCATAGACTCCTCTCATATTAATAATCTGGCCAAGTTCACACCCTTCTATTATCCTCTGTGCTTCCTTGACAGATTCATGATGACGGTGGTTGAACCCATACATCAACTTACATTGAGAATGCTGATTTTCATGAAAAATGACTTTTTCAATATCTTCAACAGTTCTTCCTGGTGGTTTTTCACAAAAAACATGTAAATTTCTCTCGAGAGCTGCAATAGTAACTTCAGGTGCAATATCATTGGTTAAGCAAATAATTAATACATCCAAATTTTCCTTTATCAAATCAGAATAATGTTTGTAATATTTAACTCCATCAGCAAATATTCCATCCTTAAGAAATGTACGATCACACACTGCGATCAATTCCATTTGATTACTTTTATCTACGCAATCTCTGCGACGCTTTCCTACAATACCGTATCCAGCTATACCTACTCTCAACTTACCCATAAGATCTCACAATTCTTTAGCACTTCACTATTTTTATTTATTTTTTTTATATTTTTTTAATATATTTTCCAAAACTATTAGTTGTTATTTTTATAGCAAATATACAATATGATTTACCAATCAGCATCTCTCTCATAGCCTAATTTAATTAACTGGTGATTTGCTTTTAATTTAAAACTTTTAATATCTTCCGCAGATAAATGGTTCTTCCAGTCTCCTGAGCCACCTTTACGAAGCGTATTTTTGTGAGTTTTTAATCGCTCTGCAATATTCCTACCATCCTGTGAAGATTTCGATATAGAGTTTAAAATATTATCAACAGTCTCTTCAGTAAGCTTAATATCAAAATGTGCGAGTACCCTATTGAATTCTTTCTTAGGATTTGAGTACATATCTTCATAACGAACGACCAAAAAACAATCACGGTCAATTTCAGCAGCTTTCAACCAGTCATCAACCCAAATTAAGTACTCATCGATAGTGATCTTTACACAATGAGAAAGAGCCTCAGAGCGCTCACTTGAGGAGTAGAGCTTATGGTGACGATGCGCTGGCTCATTGAGTACATGATAGAATCGACTTACGCACTGATCTCGAAGGTCTCTGACTATAATAACTGTCGGTATGCCAAACTTTCTCAGCGAAGAAACACCCTCGATGGATGCCTCCACATGTGTCTTTGTGAAAAAATTTCCCCTTGATGGTAAAACCTCTAATACGGTGGAATCTAATTTATGGGCAAAAAGATTATTATTAAGGTCATAACAAACCAGTCTGCGATATCCAGGAACTGCTCCAATTAAATTTTCTAACCATGTTGTTCCAGATTTGGGCAGTCCTGCAATAAAGACCAGTCTGTGTGGATAAAGCGTTTTTATAAAGAAGACTATTGCCCAGGTTCGTTGAATCCACGCCTTAATGCGGACTTTAGCTTTGAAAACCGCACTTTGATTGATTATAAAAAATCTATGGATTATTTTTTTCATTTAAAATTAAAATATCTTATTTAAATTAAGTATTGTTAGCTATGATGTAATTTAATTGTTAGATAACCGCTTAAAAAAATTTGTCCATAATCCGATTGGATCGTCGTCAATGGTAAGACAAATATCATTGAAAAGTGATCGGGCTAATTTTACTTTTTTAGAATTCCACCATGTCATAGGATCGTCAAAAATTTGTGCAATATGATTTGCTGCAGAAATTTCTGTTGTATGCAAGATACCTGCATCTTTGAGATTGGATATTAATGTTTTATAAATGGGTTGTGCTTCAAAATATTCTTCACAGTATACAATTATTGAAGGAACACCTGAGAACATTGCCTGGGCAAAAGTAGTCATAGGGTAAGTGCAAATCACTAGCCGGGATTTTGCAATAGTGTCATCAATTGATGATTCAGTTGATATTATCTCAGAACCAAATTCATCGATATATCGGAGTTCCTTCTCCCACTTTCCAGATCTTTTCGGTCTTACTTTTAATTTGTTTCGTATTTGAGTCGGAAGTAAATTAATTAGTCGTCTGACTTGCTCATAAGTCTCGAGCGAAAGTGGACCCATGGGAATAGCAGCACATCTGTAGCTATAATTTGGGAAATCATTATCGATTAAGGAAATATCACCTTGACGATTGTAAGAACGTATTTTTAGATGAAGCTTATTTGCGGGCAGTCTTACTTGATTTTCAAACCATTTTTTGCCCCATACTATGCGAAAATCAGAAATTTTTTCTTGATGATCAAAAACTGAGAATAGCGCATTAAATGACCCACCATGACTAGAGATAATTAATTTAGATCCTTGTTTTTTTTGCTCAGCAGCCCAAACCTTAAAGAGCTCATTACCAAAATGTGCATTTGCAGTGAAAATATTCTCTGCCTTGTACAAATCGAGTTGTATATTGTAAAGCGAATCGTACCCCTCTAGATGACAAATTGGAATGTCATATAAAATATTCTCTGAAACAAAAGATTCAAAACTACTCTTCGAAGATTCTTTCGAAAAGGGAATTTTTATTTTTTCAATATTTTTTCTGTCAGATTTAGGCGGGTAAGTAATAATTTGATCAAATTTTTTCCATGAACGGGGAAATAGGCCTAACCTAAAAAAAAGCTGTAATAAAACCTTTCTTGGAAAATAAGTTTGAACGAAAATTATTTCACTTTTGGTAGAATGAAATCGCTCTAAAAATTCACTGCTCTTATCTAAAATTCTCCTAAAAAATGATTTTAATGTACCCTGAAGAGTCTGGTTTGCTATTTTTACATTCTGGGTACATTCAAGCGAAACCGTCTCTTTGTTTATATTTATATCAACTCTATGATTGAGAATTGAGGCAAAAATTTGATGATTCCACAAGTGAGAATCATATAAATTATTAACCGCATATTTGTAATCATTTGGAATTTCTCTAGGGACATCCTGGTTAATTACTATTGTTGATAACTCTCCCTCATATTGAGAAAAAGCAGAGATCAGTTCCCAGCGGTCCCATAGGACAGGTAAGTAATTTATTAACCAAGGACCGATAATTATTCGCCAATAGTCGACATCATAATCTTTACAGTGATATTTATTTAAATATTTCGATAATGACAGTAAAGTAGCTTCGTAGAAATTCTCTAGGTAAGTATGATCTATTTTTAACTTTGCCCTGTCTCGCCAATGATAATCTAAAGTATGATATTTTCTTTCCTGCCAGAGATGTTTTTTTGAATACCGCTTGCACCACTCACCAAGAAAAATAATTTCTTGATTGTCTCCCCATGAAGCTTCTAAAGCTGTTGTAACTAATAATCTTCTTAGCATCTAAATTCTTTACTCAAAATGAAAGATTTAAGAGTTGTAGGGCCGGTTTACGGGAGGCCGCTCAAGATAATTATAAATGTCATCCACAAAAAAACTCATCGCAACATTATAAAAATCCCTCATTCTAAAACCCCATATTGGTAAGCCTGAGTTATGAATATGTGACTGAAGTAAATTCCTTTTCTCCATTTCATCAAAATAATGTTCATTAAGAGCAATTCTTTTTTGAATATCCGAATCGCTATACATTACAGACATATAGAATGGTTCTATTGATATTGAGCCATCCCCTTTCAAAATAGGATGAAGAAATTCTTTTGTATAACGATAAGGAACACAGGCAGTAACCTCTATATGATGAATTAAAGTTACTGCTTTTGAAGGGTGAAAACCTATATTAATTTGATGAGCATCTAAATCTAAAAAACTACTCCATGGTGACCCAGCACCATAAGAATGTCTAGAAACTCTTTTGAGTATCTCTGCATTTGTTCCTAAACCTGAAATTGACCAAAATGGGTGAAAACTTCTTATAGCCTCTGGTGCTAATCTTAAATGCTCAGCAAAAGCACCCATTTCATATGATGGGGTATTGGCAATATCAAATGGAATATCAGTATTACATAAATTCATACTTGCTGATGGTGAAAAAATCGTTCCAAGAGGGCCAATAACTTCCTTTACGGAATCCAAGAACGTTGGTAATAGAACATTTTTTTTAATTCGAGTCCGCGCTAAGGCACCGATGTTTCCGGCTATATAACAATTGTCCCCTCTAATTAACCCAATTTTTTTTAGATCTTCTGAGAGTTCCAACTGCAATTCTTTTGGAGTGATCATAAAGCTTTCTATACCTAATTATTCTTTAAGTACTTTTCTGCCGCAAAGAATTGATGCGGTGGGATAAATCTGCTGTTTGATACGCTAAATGATCTTTTATTAGCTCTGCCAGCTAAAAAGTTTTCTTTAATTAGCCGAGCTTCATTTTTCTTATGCTCAGTTGATGTGTCACAAGTAACTATTTTAAAATCTAATTGATCTTCTGGTTCTTCTGAAAGAGAGAGTTCAGAATTCAACGTACACGCCCAGATATTTCCATTTGGAAATAAATTCAGGAGATGTCTTGATGAGCTCCAAAATAGATCAATATTATTTGGGAATGTAAATGGAGTATGGATATATGTTTTATTGTGACCCAAAATCAAACTCATCATAGGTTCCACTAACTTCCAAAAAGACTCCTGATCTGGATCAGGAAACGGCCATAGATTTGCGTCTAAGCAATAATCAAAATGACCGTAATGAACCTTTGAAAAAAGTAAACTTCTATTATCACTTTTGAGGATATCTTCTAAGCCTTCCATTCCTTTTACAGTCTCAATCATGGGTATTATTTCCAGCGAATCTTCCTGGTTATTCTTAGACTTATATTGACCAACCAATCTATATAATTTCTCTATTTGAGTATATGATTCAACCATAGGTAGGAAAATACCTGATACCGGAAAGCCCGAATTAAAAATATTAAGGACAGTTTCAATATCTTCCTCGAAAAATTCTGTCTTATCTGAATTTACTCTAATATAAATCGAATGATTAAATTCATCTCCCTCCCATTTCTTGCTATTTACTAACTCCAGAAAATTTTTCCTTGCATTTACCTTTAGATCTCTAGTTTTATCTTTATCAAATGGATCTTGAGCACTATCCTCTAAATCCAATATTGACATTACTCCTGCGGCATCTAACCTCTTTACAAATCTCAAGGTAGCCCTCGGATGAGTTAAAGGCAGATATTGAATTACTTTCAAATTACTCATAATTTCTCCCTAGTGCACTCAAGAAGCCCTTCGGCGACTAAACTATTAACTATTTCATGTAGCTCCCAGATGGGTACCCCTATCTTTTCAGCGATATCAATTAAATCCAAGACTCCATCAGAATATGTAAGTAAATCCATCATAGATCTTACAACATCTTTAGTTTCTTTGTTTGATATGAGCGGATACAGACCTCTCTTGCCTAGCTGAGGTTCACCAAGAACTGTTACCTTTGGGAAGCAATTAAATTCTATTGCCTCCAATGCTCTCATGAGAGCATTAAAACCCCCATGTAATCCTTTTGATGAAATCAATGAGAGATCATCTAAAGATGTATGATACTCAGGATACTCACCATATTTGCTTCGCATTATAGTCGCTATAGGTAAATCAACTCCGGGAGCACAATATTGTCGCTCATCACTCCCTCGATGAAGCCATGAATAACTTTTATAAGCTGGATCAATTGAATTTAGTATATGCCTGCCAACCCTATCTGAAAGAGTATTGCCATTTTTTGAAGGCAAAAAAGAATAACATCTATCATCGCCAACACAAGTAACATTAAAACCAGCTACGACATTATTTTTTAAGTGCGTTATGTGTTTACTTAAGTAGACAATTGAACCAATTGTTTCCGGAATAAATACAAACCTATAAGTGTAATATGGGTCTTTCAATGCGCTTACCCATTTAGCAAGAGCAGTAGAGACAATAGGACCAGATAATTCATTGTTTCCCATTGAAGGATGGCAGATATATGTACTGATAAACACCTCCTTTTTACTTCTACCCGGTAACACAACATCTGCGTAATTTAAAATACCATCGCTCAATTCTGAATCTATCACTACATGATATTTACCATCTACAAGCGATTGTCTTTGGAGCTCAGTCATACAAAAACCCCAATTTTTGGAATAATATGAAGTGATATATGGAATTGCATTTGGCTGAGATGGAATAGAATGCAAATGTGACTGTAAATCATCTAAAGATAAAATTAAATCAACTGGCTCAGAATACCCAACAACATGAAGGTTATTGGTCTTGAAATCTATAATCTTTTCTCCGCTTTCATTCTCAATGTATGCATCTTTTATATTCCATTCAGGAGGAACCTGCCAATCAAAAACATCTTCACCACTATTAATGGAATGGACAGTTAATTCCGGAATTAAATTTTGTATGTAATCGAGAGTTTCCCTAACGCCAGTTCCAGTAAGACTTCTACAAATTGGAAAAAGGTCTTTAGCCCATTGGTAAAGGTCATTTTCTTCAGAAGATATTTTCATGTTAAGTAGAATTTTCTAATCTTGAACATTAGGGTCTTTAATAAGAAAGCCCTCTATGTCTTCGCTTTGCAAAGAATCACCAGCTACCATATTCTTATTAATTTTCTTTCCTACAATTTCCGTCATGTACTTTGGTGCCAAACCATAACCCGGTCTGATACTTTTTACATTGTGTTCAGTAATTACATCTCCAGAAGATAAATTTTCAGCCACATAAAGAGATCTACGAAATTGAATATTACCGATCTCACTTGATTTCTTTCCATAATCTACACGACCAACAGAAGACCAAGCAATTTTAGTACTATCACATAATGATTTAAGTTCGCCAGACTCTAGAGAGAAGGAGTCATCCGGGCCGCCAGCATTTCGATCTAAAGTTACATGTTTTTCGATTATAGAAGCGCCTAGCCCGACACTTACAATTGCAGTCGTATTTTCGATAGTGTGATCAGAAAGCCCTGTTACCAAACCAAACCTTTGCTGCATATTAACCATCGTTTTCAAATTATAATCCTCAGCAGGCGCGGGATATCCGCTTACGCAATGTAATATAGCTAATTCTTTACAACCAGATTCTAGTGCAGCATCTACAGCTTCTTGAATTTCATCAAAGTTTGCCATCCCTGTTGAGATTATCATCGGTTTTTTTGTTTTAGCTACATACTTTATCAGAGGTATATCTATAGCCTCGAATGATGCAATTTTATATGCTGGAGTATTCAAGTCCTCGAGTAAATCTACAGCTGTGGAATCAAAGGGAGAACTAAAAATAGTTATTCCAATTTTTTTAGCATAATCAAAAAGAGGTTTATGCCAATCCCAAGGCATAAATGCTTTTTCATAAAGCTCATATAAGCTTTGTCCATCCCACAAACCGCCCTTAATCATAAACTCAGGCTTTCTTATATTCATTGTTATAGTATCTGGCCGATAAGTTTGCAATTTAATGGCGTCTGCACCGCATTCCTTAGCCATATCAATAATCCGATAGGCATTGCTGATTTCGCCATTATGATTAGCCGACATCTCCGCAATAATGTACGGAGGATATACTTCTCCTATTTTTCTTCCATCAATTTCAAATGCATGTGTCATAATATTTACCTATATCAACTGTTTTTCCATGAAAAGAATTTCTCTCCTTTCATTCTTATTCGATGCCACTAACCTATAGCCACATTTCTTATAAAAATTAATTGCCCTTGTATTATCTGAGAAAACTTCCAACTTAACTTTCTTTATTCCAAACTTAAAATGCGCATAACTGATTCCGGCAGCTTCTAAAATCTTTCCTGCTCCCTTCAATTCAGTAAAGGGATTAGTAAATAAGCCAAAATCTAATGAGTTATTGGGTAAAATGTTTGAAAAATTAATACTCCCTACAATGGTGCCACCTAATTTGACAAGAAAATAAAATCTTTCTTTGTTACCATTTAATTTTTTAATAAAATCAAGATGTTCTTTTTGAGAAATGTTTTGCTGCGAATACATCCAACGTTTAATGGAGATGTCATTGCGCATCTTGAGAGCAAAGGCTTGATCATTAAAATTCAAGTCAACATAATTTATTAACTCTACTTCACCAAAGTCTTGCAATGTAAACTTTAATATATTATCGGTTATCTGACTTGCGACTTTAAGACTGCCAGTTCCGTCAGTAATTTTAGCCGTTGAGATACTGACATCTTGCATCCATTTGTTGGCATTATTAATTAATGATTCGAGTGAGTTATTCTCATTTACAAGCAAAGAGGCATTTATTTTGGACAATTTTTCTGCCAAAAATTTTTGATTTTCTGCAGTAACAATCTGAATTGTTGGCAGCCCCATACAACACCGCTCCCAGCTCATACTTCCTGCAGCTCCAATTGCAAGATCAGAGTTAGCCATAATTTCGGCTATATTCTCAACATCAACTTGAATATTAATAGTATATTTTGATCTTTCAACTCTCTTTTTCAAGCTTTCAAAATGAGGATAATGACTTCCAAGTACTATCGTTATGTTTAGGTCAAAAGGCAACGCGCAGCTTTCTAACTTAATTAAAACTTCTTCAGTATGATTTTCGAGATCAACTCCGCCCATTGCAATAAGTAAATTTTTTATATTCACTTGAGACCGTCTTTCTAAACTATATGAACGCCACTCCAAAAATTCAGGCCTCAATAGGGAGTATTCAGAGCCCATAAGTAAAGTACAACCTTTAGGTACTAGATCGATGTAGTGCTCTGCGATGCGACCAAAAGTCTGGTCAACTAGGAGATCACAATTATGGTTACGATCCGCTAAATCATCAATTACCATAATGTTAGTGCAAAGATGCTTTAAATCACTCTCCCATTCTTGGTCTAATGCATAATGATCAACAACTAACCAGTCAGTCTTAATTTTTTCGAGAATTTCTTTGCATTGTTCAGCATCTTCTCTTTGAGTTACATCCAACCAGTTAGAATGGAATAGTTTATCGTCATGTCTTGCTTTTCCAAGGGGCTCCAATTCAAAAAGACGAAACCCTTTTTTGATAATTTTATCTCTTAGGTTTCCAGAATTTTTTCGGCAAATAAAACTTACATCAATTCCAACATCTTTTAAACATTCAGCTAAAGTCAAACATCGCATAACATGGCCAGTACCAATTTGCGATGATGCATCGACACGAAATACTACTTGCATTAAAGTAAATTTGCTTCTAGAAGAACTTTATACATTATTTCTGCCATTGCCCAGTCATCCTCAGAATCTATGTCTTGAACTAGGTAACCAGGTAAAACGACAGGAATAGAGCTTTGAGCAAACATCGATTCTTCTCCATAATTGTTAACCCTTGACCAGTAGAATTGCCCTGCATCATGATAAGCCTCTTCTAAATCTTGACTTCTGGACTCAAAATTTTCGGGGAAGAACATTTCACATCTCTTCTGTTCGTTGATCTTGAACATCCTTTGAATTGGATATCGACAGGCAGTGGCTGAAAAGGCATTTGTGGCCGTGGAAGACTTTAAAACTCTGTAGCCTTCGGATATGTGATCAGAGGATAAGAACGGAGCTGTTGCATAAATAGTGCAAACAAATTCATACTCTTCCCCGGCTTCCTTAAGCCATTCTAGTGCATGTGAAACTACTGCAGTGGTCCCTGCAAAATCATCTGAAAGATCTTTTGGTCTTAAGAATGGCACCTCAACATTATAACTTTTTGCAATCTCTGCGATTTCTGCATCATCAGTACTCACAATTATTTTATCGAAAAGAGCACTTCTTTGCGCTGAATCGATAGAGTATTTCAGGATTGGATGCCCATAAAATTCTTTAATATTCTTTCGTGGAATTCTTTTACTACCGCCTCGAGCAGGGATTATTGCAATATTCATAATAGCTCTATTGTATGATCGTGGAAGATAAAAACTGCAGTATCTTAGTTAACCAAAAATATCATTTAGCACACTGATCACCCTCGTTTGATCAGATTCGCTCAGCGATGCGTACATTGGGATACTTATAGCCTCCTGATGGTATCTTTCGGCTTCAGGACAATAACCCTTTTTAAATCCTAACCGTTCATAATATGGCTGACGATAAACTGGTATGTAATGTAAATTTACTTGTATACCATGTTTCCACATCGCGTCGTATGTTTCTCTTTGATCAATTTTTGTTCTATCACGAGAAACACGAATGGGATAAAGATGATACGCAGAATAAATATCATTTTTTTGCATTGGCGTCTGTAGAGGCAGACTCCTCAACTCTTCATTGTACCTCCGAGCAATAATATGTCTCCTCTCGACAAATTCATCTAATCTCTCCATTTGGTTTAAACCCAATGCTGCCTGAATGTCCGTCATCCTATAGTTAAATCCAAGTTCAATCTGTTGATAATTCCATATTTCATCAAGAGATCGGGGCTCCATTTCATTAATTTCACTGGTGATACCATGACTACGAAATAATGTAAGACGTCGAGCCAAATTTTCACATTGTGTTACCGCCATTCCACCTTCACCCGTCGTAATTATCTTTACAGGATGGAAGCTAAATACTGTAATATCGCTATAACGCCCTTTACCAACACGCTCGTTTTTATACATTCCGCCGATCGCATGTGACGCATCCTCAATTATTTTAAAACCATATTTTTCACTCAAAGAACTTATTTCTTCCATATCGCAGCTTTGTCCATTTAAATGCACAGGAATTACTACCTTAGGCAACTTACCGAGTTTTTCCGCACTGACTAGCTTCTCTGATAAACATTTGACGCTGAGATTATAAGTATCTGGATCAATATCAACAAAATCTACGGATGCTCCGCAGTAAAGCGCGCAATTTGAACTGGCAACAAAGGTATTAGCGGAAGTCCAAACAATATCTCCCTTACCAACCCCCAATGCTAAACAGGCAACATGTAATGCTGACGTGGCACTATTGGTCGCTACGGCAAACTTTGCTCCACAATAAGAAGCGACACTTTTCTCAAATATCTTGCCAACCGGACCCTGTGTGAGCCAGTCCGAACGCAATACAGATATCACTGCCTCGATATCTGCCTCACTTACGTCTTGTCGGCCATATTTAATTTTTTTCATTATATATTTTCCTATTTACTTGTTGAATCGAGGAAAAGTAGCTGTTTCAGTTAGTTCCAGTATTTTCCATTTTTGCAGTCCTCATTTACTTTTTTTTCTATGAAAACTGATTAATTTTTATTTTAAGGTAATAAAATTTGAGTTGTCAAAACCCACTCAAAGCTAGTATGACCGCTATAAAATCTAAAATATTTTGTAATCCATGCGCATTAAATCTAACTCTTTTAGATCTGCCTCAGATAAGATGTTGTTATTGTCTGAATATTGAGGATCAACCCCTAAAAGCTCTTTATAAGTCATAAATGGGAGCATATCGCCCTTAAACTCTTCATTGGGAGTTATGGTCCGGATAGTCACCTTGTCTTTGACCAAATTTAAAGTTTTGCCTATAAATGCAGGACCCTCACTCCTTTTTTCTGGACCTCTCTCATAAAAATGCCCTTGCAACTTCGGAGAGAAAGTATAATCACAACCCACTAAAGTTATATCGGTATATCCCATGTAAAGAGCTGCACCAATCATTCCTTTCATGGATCCATCCATCAAAGAAAATACACTATCCATTTGGCTATCGATATTTAATTCATCTGACTGTCCAAAATGATATAAATAATTAATATTGTGACCTTTAATGCCAAAGTAGTTACTTAAACTGGTAAAGTATTCTACGCTTGGATAAAGTGTCATTTTTTTTCTATAAAACTCGCCAACTTTATTTTTCTCATAACGTTTACTGTAAGGGTTTTTCCAAAATTTATAGAAAAATAAAGGATGGGCAACGTAATAGTATTTTAGATTTAGATGCGAAAAGTCCTTGTGAGTGAATAAAGCACCGCAGCCTATAGATACTTTTTCATTAAACAATTTCAGATCATAATATTTTAACGAAGAACCATTGCCGATTATATAGCAGCTTTCTCCTTTGTGTAGGTCTTTGAATTTCAAATTTTTTTTTAGAGTTTTTGAGAATAAAGTTAGTAAAATTTTGTTGAAAGTATTCATAATTTCCAGTTCCTAGGATTACTCCAAGCCTTTGATTTATTCGAGATTTTTTCTATTGAAGATATTAAAGACTGATTCAATTGCATTTTTATAGAAACCATATTCTCACTCAGCTTCTGGTCTGAAATTGTTCCAACAATTATTTGATTGATTTTTTCTAGCGATGATAAGTATGCGACCGAAAGCTGCTGAATGTTTATTCCGAATTCAGAACTTAATCTCCGTAACTGATCTAATGTGTCCAGCAACTGATCATGATCTTTGATATTCATTCGAGCTTTTTGACTATTAAATATTAAACCTTGCAAAAACACCGATCTTGCAGCAATTTTAGTTTTAGAAATATGATTTTTAGCTAAATGATAAAAAGAAGTATCTAGGATATTAACTGGTATCTGGACCCAGTCATAGATACCGCAATCTAATGAGTAAATTAATTCCTCTTCAGAATAGACCGAGGTTCCAAACTCTTTAACCATATTACTATCTTTCAATACTTTAATTCCTTCATGAACATACTTATCAGAAATAATTTCGATGTCATTTTGATGTAAGTAACAAATATCAATGGGGCTATTAAGTTTACTTATTGACTGATTGATCGACTTAATCATTGTATTTGACGTATCGCAAGAATTTGTAACTAGATTATCTATTTTGGTACTAATGGAAGGTTTTTTTTTGCTTAGTTTTAATGCTTTTCCAATCAATTCTTCACTATTGCCATACCTTGGGGAAGTATCAATAAAACTTATTCCCTTATTTAACGACCTCAATATAAAATTTACCGGATCCGTCAGAGCGTAACCATCTGAGAAGCCGTATGCTGGCATTCCTAATTTTGCTGTTCCAAGAGTTAATTGTTTATCTATTGCCATTTGATTTTTCTGCACGATCCAAGTCTGACTTGCTATCGATATCAATCATGTCTTCATGCTTAATGATTAAAGGATATACAGAATCGCCAGAAATAGAACCATTTAGAATTGTCTCTCTTCTAATAACTTCAATGTCACCAGTTTGAAAAAGAAGCTCGGGCAATTCCTGTCTTGGAATATTATATGGTTCTGGCTTAGTCTCGATAAAGCCATAAACACTTCCATCAGTATCCTGTTTCCAAGCTCGGTATGGATGTTCTTTAATTTTTGCCATGCTCCTAACTGAACTTGCTTGAGTATTGTTTTTGAA
Organism: uncultured SAR86 cluster bacterium; assembly: GCA_902611645.1. Lineage (GTDB taxonomy): Bacteria > Pseudomonadota > Gammaproteobacteria > Magnimaribacterales > Magnimaribacteraceae > Magnimaribacter. The sequence continues at coordinate 17,077 of CACMAF010000006.1, forward strand.
TATTTCAAAGGCCTCTTCAATCAGCCCTGGTGGACGAAGCGGAGAGGTGGGCCTCAATAAAATATAAAAATCAAAGATTTGTCCTTGGCTTTCAAAAAAATCCAGAGCATGCCTAATAACAGGATAATCTCTTGTATCATCGCGAGCAAACTCATCCGGCCTCAAAAAGGGTACTGAAGCTCCGCTATTTCTTGCAATATCGGCAATTTCTTTCATATCGGTTGAAACAACAGTAGATGTTACTAATTGAGACTTTAATGAATAGTCGATTGAATGACACAATAATGGCTTTCCATTTAACAAAAGAATATTCTTCTTTGGTAATGACTTGCTTCCACCCCTTGCTGGAATTATTGTAATTATTTTCATAGTAAGAATTTATTTCCATGGGACATTTCTAAATGTCACCTTAACTAGAAGATTTAAAGTAAAAAATATAATTTATGACGCTCTAAAATAGTAAATTTAAGTATATATTTCATATCAGCATTTCACTAATACCACCTCTCAGTAAACTGCCAACAATCTACAAATTCTCGTATTTCTAATATTATTTTAATCAGTCTAAGTTCATCAACATTAAGTTGACTATATCCGAATATGTTTCTCACATTTTAAGTTTTCGAGAATGTCTTGCATATTGAGTCAGAGTAATTTATACCCATATATCTTTAGAATAAATTTAAAGGCTTCTTCTCGATTGAAAACATAAATCAGCAATAAAAGGCTTTGCAGTAATAATCATTGATAGGATAAAGTCATTATCATGCATTGCATTTATAAATTCATGAAGTTTGTATACTCCCTGAAAAGATTCATGATTATGCCGAACTTCGGCAAGAACAAACTCCGCAGACTTAAGTGTCTCAGTTGCTCCAAGAATTATATTTAGCTCAAAGCCTTCTGTATCAATTTTTATGCCTAACTTTCCAAGGTTTGTTTCAGATTTAGTAATGGAATCTAATGTTTTTATTTCAATTTTACGCCTATCTAATGGATCGCTTTCATAATTTATATCTGCAACCTCCAAAATGGAAGAACTCCCTATCTCTTCCTGTACATGTATCATTGCCTCACCAGCCTCTTTACCAACGCCGCATTTATGGAAAATCACATCTCGCGAAAACAAATGTTTGTCTATATAGTTTTCAGTTTCATCTAATGGATCAATTAAAAGTAATTTAGCAGAATGGAAACGCTTATATAGATCAGGAGTTCCCATAGGACCAACGCCTATATCAATTAATGTATCGATCTCTGGTAATTTATCTAACTGACTCCAATCTATAAACATTCCTGTTTCGTCGCGAAAATATCTTGTCATTTTTTTTCCTTGTTTTTCGTTCTTTAGGTATCTAAATTGACTGTTCCTAGGAATCCACCAAATCAGGTGCTGAAATACCCAAATAACACAGAGTAATTTCCAATAGGTCTTTAAACCCTTAATCCGTAACTCATAATGAAGTTGCTATTCTATAATGAGTCTTTCTTTTACCCTTTTTATATTCACTTTATCTGTTTCATTTAAAATGTGCTTTAGCAATCCGTTGCCTTGCGCCACTCCTAAAACACGGAGTGGTTTGTCGATATTATCAACGACAATATCTCCGTTTCGGCCAAAGTAACCACCACTGACTATATTACAAAAACCTAAATCTTTTTTCCCACACGAATGCATTAAGATATCTTTTGTTTTTAATAATTCATGCACAAATGCCTCAATTGCAGGTGTCACATCAGTTCGAAAGATATTCATTGAATGCTCAGTGGCAATTTTTATAGCATTTTCAGTTAAATTGTTTTTCCCAAGATCCACAATCAAACAATCTCTCTTCAGATTCTTTACTATATTTTCATCAATAATAGGAGATCCATTTGAAGCACCTATTAACACATCAGCTCTAGAAGATGCTTGTTCTGGGTCAGAATAAAGTTGGATTTTATTAGTAACGCACTCCGGCTTAATCAAATTAAGTCCGTTTGTGATAATAGTACCTTTGTCAATACTTCTTCGATAAATACTCACATCAGCTCCACATTCGACTAATTTCAAAGCAAGCTTAGAGCCGATGTTACCTGCTCCGAGGATACATATTTTTTTTTCATCTAGATAATTCAGTCGCTGACTTAAAAAAGACCAAGCAGAATTAATAGTTAAATCATTTGGTTTATACTCAAAAACATTAGACTTTTTAATAGCTCGGAAACAAACGTTTGAAATCCTTACTTCTTCTACCCTATCTAACCGTTGAATTTCTCCAGAATTTAACTTTCTGAAATGCTTAGGGATCATTTTCTCACTGTCAGATAGAATAATATCTACTTTACCGTCAATATTTTTTAACAAACTTGAGAGGTTCTCTTGATCGAAAATAACACAGCCCCCAAGTACAAAATCTTTACAAGCTCGAACTGGTGTTAAATATGGATTCCGTTCTTGCTTGGTTGTAGTTGATATTGAAAAAACAGTTTTTTTTTCAAAAGACTTAAGTTCGTATACCCTTTCTAGAGCCGAGTCAATAAAGTCATCATTCATTTGGGGCTCCACCTAGCATATCCCAAGTGATAGGAACATTTTTAGCTATGTCACGAGTAATAACTTGGCCGACTACTAGATCCTCAAATTTTGAATAGATTCCGTAAGCAGGTCCAGTGTAAATGATATCATCCAAGGTTAATTTTGAGCCTTTTTTGATCGCATGCTTTGTATACATTGTTTTTCGAAACCGAATGATTGATGCTACTTCGTTTGCTGCTGGTTGTTTAATACCGTCGCCTAAAGCTGCTCGAACTATCGAAAAACTTTCAACCATCTTCTTAAACTCCACGGGCAACATCGATAAAATGTGATCGGGGCCCTCCATCTCTTTATCAAGAGTAAAGTGCTTTTCTACTATGTTTGCACCACGAGCAACAGCTGCGATGCTTACCATGTCGCCGATTACATGATCAGATATCCCAACAGGTAATTTGTTAAATGCATTTTTCATTGTATCAATTGCTCTTATGTTCATACTTTCAGGAGGACAGGGATAAGAAGAGGTACACTGCATCAAGATAACGTTTTGATTACCACATTTAGCTACCTCCAATAACGCATCCTGAACTTCGGATAAGTAGGCCATACCGGTAGATATAATCATTGGTTTATTTGTAGAGGCAACCTTCCGAATAAGAGGTAGGTTTACCAAATCAAATGATGCAATTTTATAACAATCCACACCTAACTCAGCTAGCTCTTCAGCACTTTCTAGATCAAATGGAGCTGAGAAAATAATAGTTCTATCCTTTGCATAATCAAAAAGTTCTTGAGTTTGTTCCTTGGTGAGCTCAGTTTTCTTAAGCATTTCATAATCTGTTTCTTCCGTACCTAAAACTTTCTCAGCGTAGCGTGAGGTCTTGCCCTCCTCAGCCACACGATATTGAGCTTTATATGACTGAAGTTTGACAGCATCAGCTCCCGCTTTAATGGCTTCATCAATTAGCTCCTTCGCAAGTGTCATGTCACCATTATGATTAAGGCCAATTTCAGCTATCACAAATGCAGGATGGCCGTCACCTACCGCTTTTCCTTGAATATTAACAGACCTGTTAAATTCAAGACGAGGTATAGTTTTATCGATCTTGTTGATAATAAATGTTTCATCAGTAATAACTTCAGCTAGGTCGATCGATTTACTAAATAATATTTGCAAATCAGCATAAGCAAACTCTGCAAGACTCCCAATGGTATATAGATTCCTTATTTTATCGAATTGTTCCCGAGTTTGATTTAATGAAGCCTGATAGCCTTTAAAATACATTGGATAAACTTCAGGCAGCTTGATAACCTTAGTATCTATAATATGCTCCGTGGAACATAGCCCCAAAGACACAAATTGAGCCTTAACAGAACGAACTATGTCGTCTTCGGACATTAAATCGTAGTGATCATTTGGAGAGTATGTTATTTCACAGCACATAATTGTGGAGGATTCAGATGGATTTTTTATGAAGGAATTTTGATCGGATACCCGATTAAAGAAAATTTCTCTGTCATCCACATAAATAAAATCAACTCCTTTTGGAAATACTTTCGCTACATTTAACTCCAACATTACTAGAATTACTCCACGATATTTAAGACTTGTTTCACCTCCTAACAGTCTAGAAAAAATAGTACATGAAGTAGTGTTAATAACTAAATCAATGGGCTTTACATCAATTTCGCGATCTGCAGTTAGTATTTTATTGATCGTATTCTGATCATTCTGCTCAACACTTTGAATAGTTTCACTTAATGAAATAGTGCCACCGAGCTTTAAAATTTTCTTATGCAGGCTATCAATGATGCTACCACTACCTTCAATACCTACTGCACTCCATTGTCCCTGATAGAACGCACGACGTTCTTCAGTAATCTGTACTCTTTTGGGTGCCCAGTTTGCATCAAGCTCTTTAGTAGACATCCCCCATAACTTCTCTGGATAGTGAGTAAAAAAAAGTTCTTGAAGGGTCTCACCAGCTAACGCTCTAGTATATTCATAATAATTGCTTGCCCTGGATAAAGCACTAGGATCTGTATTAGCCAAATCTTCATTTATCTTATCTCGCATTTCTTCAGGCAGACTATTTATAAATTCACGTGAAATTGGATAGTCATAAAACTGTCCATTTTTTAAGTTTTTAGCCCAATGGTCACGTTCATGAAATAGACCCTTAAATTCTGTTAACCAATAGTTTTTAATATCATCATCAGGTGTATGATATATATGAGGTCCCATATCTATCGGTCTTCCCTTCCAGCTTAAGGTTTTAGCGAGACCACCCAAACTTTCACTCTTTTCAATTATTTCAACTTCTTGACCACGCTTTAATAGCTCATATGCTACGGCCAATCCTGTAACCCCACCTCCAAGGACATATATTTTTTTTACCATGCCAAAAATCCTCCATCCACAGATATATTCTGACCATTTGTATATGTTGTGTCATCAGAAATGAGATAAAGAAGCGTGCTGAGTAAATCCTCGACAGCACCCATCCTTTGCATGGGAGTTTTGTATTCATAATTGCTCACAAAGTCAGTAGATTGCAGATTGTAAATACCACCAGGAGAAATAGCATTTGTTTGAATGTTGTATTTGCCAAAATGTGCAGCCATATACTTGGTCAGGTTTATAACCCCGGCCTTGGTAGCAGAATAAACTTCAGAATTATTTCTTCCACTTTTACCATATATACGCTCATCACTACTTTTTGAGCCATAAATAGAGCCGATATTAACAATCTTACCCCCTCCTATTTCCTTCATAATTTTTAAGGCAGACTGGGACATTAAAAAAGAACCAAGCAAATTAACCTCCATAACCCTCTTGAATTCTGCGGCTGTTCTATCTTCAAATGGTGTGAAAACTCCGATGCCGGCATTATTGATCAAAACGCTCAAATGATCTATTGATGAGAAAAAATCATGGACTGATTCTTCGTGAGTAATGTCTAGTTGCACTGGTTCAATATCCTTTGAAGCTTTTAATTTGTCTATTTTTAGATCTACCGCATAAACAAAGTAACCCTTCGCTATTAAGAACTCTGAGAAAGTTCTTCCAATATTGCCATTAGCTCCTGTCAAAATAACCTTTTTTTTCATATAAGACCCTTAACTGTTGATTGGCATTCGTCTGTTGTAAAACTATTTATTTACTAGTGACATAAGATATTCGCCATAAGTATTTTTCTCTAAAGATTTTGCTATAAATTCCAATTGTGCATCTGATATCCATCCATTTTGATGAGCTATTTCTTCGACACAAGATATTTTTAAGCCTTGTCTATTTTCTAATACTTGAATAAAGTTTGATGCATCAAGCAAACTTTCATGCGTTCCTGTATCAAGCCAAGCAATACCTCTACCAAGAGTTTCAAGCTTTAACTCCCCTTTTTCTAGATAGTGGTTGATGATATCAACTATTTCTAACTCTCCCCTAGGTGAAATTGTCAAAGTTTTGGCAACCTGACAAACATCGCTGCTAAATATATATAGCCCTGTAATAGCGTAGTTAGATTTTGGGTTTTCTGGTTTCTCCTCAATAGATAAAATATTAAAATCTGAATCAACTTCTACAACACCATATCTCTCAGGGTCTCTGACCCTATAACCAAAGATGACTGAACTTTTGTTATGTATATTCGGTACTACGTGTTGGTTAATAAACCTATCAGAATGGAAAATATTATCACCAAGTATCAGGCAAACTCTATCATCTCCAATAAAATCCTCTCCAATTATAAATGCCTCGGGCAATCCTCCAGGTTTATCTTGAATTTCATAGGATAGATTTATCCCTAAGTGATCACCATTTCCTAGCAGATCAATGAACTTTTGATTATCCTCTCTTGAAGTAATGATCAAAATTTCTCTAATACCTGCTAACATTAGGGTTGCCAAAGGATAATAAATCATAGGCTTGTCGTACACTGGCAATAACTGTTTCGATACTGATTTTGTAAGAGGATATAATCTTGTTCCCGAACCCCCAGCTAAAATAATTCCCTTCATACTTTATTACCATTTAGTTTTTTACTCTGGTAGCTACCGTCTTTGATATGATCACTCCAAGTCCTATTATCTAAATACCACTGAACGGTCTTCCTGATGCCTGTTTCAAAAGTTTCATCAGGTATCCAATTTAATTGAGCTTTAATTTTAGATGCGTCAATGGCATACCTAACATCATGACCAACTCTATCTTCTACATAAGTAATTAATTTCTCATAATTGGTGACACCTTCAATTTTACTGGGACATAGTTCATCTAATAACGAACAAATAATCTTTACCACATCAATATTTTTCATCTCATTATGTCCACCAATATTGTAGCTTTCACCTACTTCTCCATGAAGTGCTACATTTAACAGCGCTTTAACATGATCATCTACATATAGCCAATCTCTTATTTGATTGCCATCCCCATATATGGGCAGATCTTTACCATCTAATGCATTAAGAATAGTTAGCGGTATTAGTTTTTCTGGAAATTGATAGGGACCATAATTGTTTGAGCTATTAGTAATTAATGTTGGAAGATTGAAGGTCCGGTGCCAAGCTCTAACTAAATGATCAGAACTTGCCTTTGATGCAGAGTAAGGAGAATTTGGACTATAAGAGGTCTTTTCAGTAAAAAGAATTTCAGTGTCTCCAAGGTCACCATAAACTTCATCAGTTGATATATGATGGAATCTGAATTTACTTTTCTTGAGATCGTCTAAACCTAAATAGTAACCTCTAGATTCTTCAAGTAGGTGATAGGTGCCAATTATATTAGTTTGTATAAATTCTCCAGGCTCTGAAATAGAACGGTCCACATGAGATTCTGCTGCTAGGTGCATTACAATATCAGGTTGATGTTGATCAAAAAGGCGTCTAATCTCAATGCTATTACAGATATCAGTTCTTTCAAATGAGTACCTTTCATTGCTCTCTATCGACTCAATAGATTCTAAGTTTCCGGCATAGTTAAGCTTGTCAATATTCACAACCTTGTGCTCAGTATGATTGATGATATGGCGAATTAGTGCTGAACCGATAAATCCTGCACCTCCAGTAATTAAAAATGTTTTAATAGAAATATCCCCTTACACTTAGATAAATTTGTAATCTCAAATCCAGCAGCTCTAATAAAACAGTAAATGAAACTGGTGGCATTATTCGAAACAAATAATTTAACTAGCTTATATTAATTAAGTCCTGATAGCTGCCCATCCGGCTAACAATACCCGAATCTAACTCAATAATTTGAGTGCAGTTTCTAAGAGTTGTTAATCGATGAGCAATTATAAACAAAGTAAGATCGGCGCTAAGTTCATCAATAGTCCTCATAACAGCTTGTTCAGTTTGGTCATCTAATGCACTTGTAGCCTCATCAAAGACCAATACACTAGCATTTTTATATAATGCACGTGCAATACCAATGCGTTGGCGCTGTCCGCCACTAAGTCGTACACCTCTCTCTCCAACAAAAGAGTCATACCCGTCGGGTTTGCTCTCTATAAAATAAGCGATTTGGGCTCGTTTAGCCGAATCACGAACTCTATTATGATCAATTTTATCAACAGGAATACCAAAAGCTATATTCTCAGCAACAGTTGCATCACTGAGAAAAATACTTTGAGGAACATGAGCAACTGAGTGTTGCCATGATGCTCTCTCTTGAGAGGAATTTATTGATATCCCATCAATTTTAATTGATCCTTTGGTTGGTTGAAGCAAGCCCATTAAAAGATCTAGCATTGTACTCTTCCCACTACCAGTAGATCCAATTATTCCAACACGTGCACCTTTGTAAACATTGAAGTTAACATTATTGAGAACTAGATTCGAGTCATTACCATATGAAAAGCTCACATCTTCAAAACAAATTGATTTCTTTAGACTCAAAGCTGGCGGGGATTTTACATCTTGTAGGGATTTTACATCTGTATAGCCTGGCATCTCTTGTTCCAAAAGATCCAAAACATCTATTAAAACCGCTTTGCTACCCATCAGTAATGCCCAATTGCTATATAGCATCTGCATTAAAGGTAAAAGTCTTTGCGCACCAAATGCAATCATTGCCAATATTGGGAGAGCGCCACTGATTCCACCTGAGCGATCACTCAAAAAGAGTACAAATATAGAAATTAATACTAAACCTAAGGTCTCCATAGCAAATCGCGGAGCTTGATTGATAAATGAATTTTCAGCACCAGCCCGACGAAGTCTAATAACTGCCTTACCGTAAATATCAACATAGACATTCTGAGTACCATCCAACAGAACATCTCTTATCGCGCCAAGGCCTTCCTGCAGAGCCTTGACTACATGAGTCTGCTCATCTGCAGTTATAAGGCTATTAGCAACTAATTTTTTTCTAGTAATCCATGCAATAATACCGTATGCGGCACCGAAGCTTGTAAATGACAAAAGGGCAACCAAAGGATCCACAGCAATTAAGGTAAATAGAATAGACGCAAATAATAATAATGAAGTAATCACGGTAACTAATGCAATTAAAGCAGCTGTTGTCATTCCCACCTTCTGAGTAATACCACTAATCACCTCACTACTACTTCGCTGAATATGAGTCATATAGGGCTGGTACAGTGTGCGCTTATAGACTTTGATACTCAAATCAGCGCCCGTCATGCTCCCCAAGTTGAGAGTTCCCCATAGCAATAATAAACGCATACAACCCGCCAACACAGCAGCCAAGGCAAAAGTTAAAGTCAAAGGTAAAACTAAATCATTGCCATTTTCAATTCCAAATAAACGAGCAATTTCAGCTACAAAAGGATAGGCTAAAACCTTATCTGGCTGTGTTAGAACGCCAATAAATGGAAGAACCGCTCCCAAACTAATAATTTCTGCAAAGGAAGTTAAAATAGCGAGGAAGAGAAGCAACAGGGCTTGCTTGCGTCTTTGATATGAGATGTGTACCCAAAGACCATTTAAAATTTTTGTCAAAGATTGATTCATGCTAAAAATGCTCTTCTATTTATGATATTTTCATGACGAAGATTAAAAAAGACTAACGATAGAAGTTTACTATTAACTCATTTTAGAATTTTAAAGACCTAGGTCGGACTTGAAGGAATTGTCCTTAGAAAATTCAATAAAATTTAACCTTTGCATACTAATGAATAATAGGTCTCTAGCTGAGGCATAAATCTAACCTAAAGACATTTTTTTTAATTGCAAAAAATGCATCAATAATATAAAAATTACAGATAAGAAACCGCCAAAAATGGTCCCTAAAATACATATTAATGCTCTATTAGGAGAAGATTTATTTTCATGAACTATTGCTGGATCAATTACTTTAAACAAATAATCAGATCTAACGGATGCAAGCATAATTATTTCTGTTTGCTGTTCAATCAAACTAAAGAGAATGGATCGCATATCAACCAACGTAGTTGATTGCATCTCTTTCTCTAAAAAAGCAATCGACCTTTTTGCCTCCTCTATATCGCTATCTCTAATTGAGTTATTTAAGTCTTCCACCAACCAAGTGACCCATTGTTGGGCTAACACGGGGGACTTATTTGAAACAGATATTTTAACCAATCCTGAGTCTTCTTCTTTAGAAATTAATAAAATGTTTTTAAAGTCATTATAAGCTAGTTCCGAACTAGGCTTTTCGTCTATCCAGGCCTTCCCTTCTAAATCATAAACGTCAGTATTAATTACTACTTTCTCTTCAGTCCAGGATTCGAGAGCCATCAGGGGCACTAAAATATCTCTTCGCTCAATAAAATCAGTTATAAATGCTCTAGACTTGAGAGTAGCGAGACCAATTGTCATATCATCAGCGCCTTGGGGGCCTATAGAAACACCAGCAAAACTTGCCAAACTTCCATAAGCACCAAGACCACTTGTTCCTTGCATACTAGAGTCGGCCGGGGCTAACAAAATTTCAGATTTAAAAATATTTGGCAAAGACAAGGAGTATAGCACCGATAATAACGCCGCAACGCATGTTATCGTTAGAATCTTCATTTTACCTGACCAAAGAATTTTGATTAGTCCGATTAAATCAATATCTTCATAAACTTGAAATTCAACTTTATTTTCTTGCATGATAGTTATTTTATCCTATTGAAAGGTGCTTAAGGCCCATCCCATAATTTAAGTGATGGGAATATCTAGAATTTATTTGATTTGGCTTAATCATAAATTTTTTATACGTTCCAATTCCTTTTTAAGTTTATCAAATTCTTCAGATTTTCGTTGAAGATATAATGTAGTTAACTTTCTTCTTGTCTCCAAGCCTTTAGGAGTAAGCAAATATAAATAGCCTAGCTTATTATCTGATCTTCTAAAATTATTAATCTTGAGAAGACCTTTTTCTAATAGAGCCTGAATTAAGTAATTTGTTTTTCCTAAACTCACGCCTAGTTTTTTTGCAATCTGACGTTGAGTAAGATTAGGATTTGCCTCTATATTTGTTAAAATTTCTAGTTCTGTTTCTGTATGTTTTATTCTATTTTTCAACGGCTACCGCAATGAATTCTTGTTTCATAATTCATTTCAATTTTTATATTTTTATGTGTTCACTAAGTGAACAGATGCATTGTACATAAGGTTCAATTTTTGAACAAGCTTTTATAATTTTGGTCTTAAAATTTAAAGTTCTTAACGACTTCTTTATGACCTATAGCTGATTTATCGAGTTCAGAGATTATCGTTGTATTCAATAATTTTAATAGTAACCTAACTCTATCTTTAGATTTATTAGATAAAAATATTGCATCTATTCCAGCAAAACTACCTTCTTTAATGGTGACAGAGTCGCCCTCTTGGTAATCAACTAGCGAAACATCTTTTTGGTAGATTCCGGATTCATCGAGCCTGTCCTGAATTAATTTAATGATATTACTAGGGATAGAAGTAAATTTTTCTCCAAACATGACAATATTGCTTACTCCGAAACTAGAATTTATCGAAGTCCAATTTTCTAACTCAAAATCAATTTGAGCAAAAAAATATCGAGGGAAGACTGGCACCAGAGATTTTGATCCACTATTTTTATTTGAAGCAGCTATTAACGGTAAAAAAGTTTTAAAACCCTGTTTCTGAAGGTTTTCGCTAGCTTTGATTTCCTGATTTGCTTTCGTATAGATAAGAACCCAGATAATTTTGTTTTTATCTTTTTGTAATACTTTCATGCTTTTAGAGTTCCAAGAATGAATAATGGTGCCCGGGGCCGGACTCGAACCGGCACGAAGTTTCCTTCGAGGGATTTTAAGTCCCTTGTGTCTACCAATTCCACCACCCGGGCCTCTATAGACAGTTTATTGTACTTTTTTTTCTTCATTTATAGAATCGTTGGAGGCTGAGGTCGGAATCGAACCGGCGTAGACGGATTTGCAATCCGCTGCATAACCACTTTGCTACTCAGCCTTGCTCGTATTCTAAATGTCTCAAACTAATAGACCAGCTATTTCATTAAATTTCTATAAGTTTTTAGGTATACATATAGACTGTAGAGAGACACGTAAGCAGCTAACCAAAATAAACAAATAGTTAAGAGAAAGAAAAACTCTCCAAAATTAGGTGATATTATCAAGAACGATAAAGCAAAGATTTGTAATGTGGTCTTACTCTTGGCTATAAAAGTAACCTTTACGAGGTTTTTGCCTTCTTTTTCAGCTAAAAACTGTCTAAAAGATGAAATTACTATTTCTCTAATAATTATTAATATGGAAGGTACTATCAATAAAAGATTACTTTCATAGGAAATGAAGTAAAAAAGGATAATAATAATTAAAAGTTTATCCGCCACTAGGTCCAATAAGGCCCCTAGTTCGCTTGTTGTTCCTGTCTTTCTTGCAACATAACCGTCTAAGTGATCTGTAATACCTGCAATTACAAATAATACGAGGGCTATCCAGTTATTTGGACTTGACTCTGACGAAGCCAATAAAAGAACAGGGAATATTATCAATATCCTTAAAATAGTAAGGTAATTGGCCATAAAAAATTAATAATGTAGTTGTTTGTAAATCGACTCTGCCATAATTCTACCTATTCCAGAAACTTCAGATAAATCATCAACACTTGCTCGTTTTATCTGCTCTAAAGAACCAAAGTACCTCAATAAAAGTTTTTTTCTTGTGTCCCCAACTCCAGATAAATTGTCTATAGATGAACCTAAGGAAGATTTAATACTCTTTCTTTTTTGCGACGATATGGCATATCTATGAGTTTCGTCTCTGATTTCTTGAATGAAATTGTGAAACACAGAACCCTCTTTAACTATCCTAGATTCTCCTCCAGTTAGATGGATTGAATCAAAGGCAGCCTTCCTTCTTACTCCTTTAGAGATTGAAATAATATTTGCAGAAGAAAATCCAAGATCTTTCATTTTTTTATGCACCTGAGACAAATGCGTCCTGCCACCATCAATGATAATTAGACTTGGGATATTATTTCTTTTGTTTGTAAAACGTCTTTCTATTAACTCAAGCATTGAACCAATATCATTACCAGAATTTTTCTCACTTATGTTGTAGGTCCTATAAAGTTTTTTGGCTTTGCCCTGATGGTTATAAACTACACAGCCAGCCACACCATAATTACCAGAATGATGACTTATATCATAAGATTCAATTGTTTCTATTTCTTTAATCTGCAACGCTTTCTTTAATTCGTCAATCTTATAATCGATATCTGAATCTGTTCTATCTTTTTTTAGTATAAATTCTGTATTTGCTCTGCAAATTTCTAAGAGGCCTTTGTCTTTCTTGGAAGGCTTGGTAATAATTGATATTTTTCTTTCATGGAATTCACTTAAAGCCTTTTCAATAAGGTTCTTATTAGAAAGCTCTTGATCAACGACCAATAGAGAGGGGCAATTCTGGGAAGAAAAATAGTGATGACCTATAAAACTTTCCAGAGTTTCTTTTTCTTCGATTCCGCCTTCCAGGATAAAATTCTTATGCCCAGTAACCCAGCCTCCATTTACGCTGCTTACACCTATTTTCTGCTTTCCTTTTGAGGTAGATAAATAAATGGCATCTCTGTTCTTTTTAAAACCTGCAACGCTTTGTGTTCTCTGTATATCTCTTAAAGCGGATATTCTATCTCTGTAAACCGCTGCTTTTTCATATTGCTGTTTGGAAGCAAAGTTATCCATCAAACTATAAAACTCTTGCACTAAATCCTCCGATTTTCCTGAAAGTAGCAGGTCCGCACCTCTCACTTCATCTTCATAATCTTCTGAATTTATCAAGCCTACGCAAGGAGCTGAACATCTTCCTATTTCGTATTGTAAGCACGGCCTGCTTCTATTCTTGAAATATGAGTCAGAGCAATTTCTTAGTTTAAAAGTTTTTTGTACTAGTTTCAGAGCATCTCTTACCGCATATGAGTTAGGAAAAGGACCAAAAAATTTCCCATTACCCCGTTTCTTTCCTAAAAAAGATTTTGCTGCAGGAAAACTATTATCTGTTTCTATTTTTATCCATGGATAACCCTTATCATCTTTGAACTGCACATTGAATTTAGGTTTAAAGGTTTTAATCAAATATTGTTCATGAAGAAGTGACTCCAGTTCGGTATTTGTTAAAGAAAATTCAATGAATTTGGCTGATGCGACTAATTTATCAATCTTTTCAGATCTTGAGGAGCTTCGAAAATATGAAGCTAATCTTTTTTTAATAGATTTTGCTTTGCCAATATAAATAGGGCTCTTAAATTGATCTAAAAATTTATAGACGCCTGGAGATGCAGGAGTCTCCTTGATAAAATTCTTTATTTCTTTATCCGTAACAGGAATTGTGTAAGGAGATTCAGTGAAAATCTTTTCTGCCATAAATATCTTCAAATCGAACGATGTCATCCTCACCGAAATATGTTCCAGTTTGGATTTCTATTATCTCTAAAACTTCGTTACCGGAGTTTTTAACTCTATGTCTTTCTTTAACTCCAATCTCAACACTTTCGCCGGGATATAGATCAAAGTTAGTATTACCTTTTGTAACTGTTGCTACGCCTTGAGTCACGTACCAAGTTTCGGATCTATGCTCATGCATTTGCATGGAAAGCATATGACCTGGATTAACAGAAAGTATTTTAACTTTGGAGGATTCTGATTCAAATAATACCTCAAAGTGACCCCAAGGCTTTTCAGTTCTGGAATAATCTCCTTCCGAATAGAGAGTTAGTCCATGCTTTGGCTCTTTTTGAAGATTACTCAAAGTATGCCAAGAGCCAAGATCAGTCCATCCTGCGTCTAAATTTACTACAAAATTTTCCCTATTCAATTCGACAAACGCTTTATCGAAAGAAATGTCTTTAAGCTTTGAAAACTTCTTCTTATTTGGATAGAAATATATTTGATTTAATTCTGAAGCAGATAAAAGGTCTTGCATCAAAGCATACATACTGGGATTTTTTGATTTAATAGACATATTTAACCAATTGCCATCAAAGCAAAATATTCCGGAATTCCATAAAGTGTCTGGCTGTTTTATTAAGAGTTGAGCCTTTTCAAGACCAGGTTTTTCTATAAAGGATCTAACTCGTTTAATTTCTTCATTAGACGTTTCAACAGAGATATAACCGTATTCTGTAGATGGATTATCTGGAGCGACTCCCAATAATATAAGGGCTTTTCCTATAAATTGATTTTTAATTGATGTACAGGTTTTATAAAAGGATTTATTAAAAGGAATATAGTGATCAGATGGCATAACCATGTATCTTTCTTCTTCATTACGCATCGTGGCATCCAATACAGGCAAAACAGATGCTGAGAAAGTATTTTTGGACTCTGGCTCCAAGAAAATCTTTTCAACTTCTAGCCCTGTTTTAGATAGTGATTCCTCTACCAAAGACAGATATTCTTCAGAAGTTACTATGATAGGTTTCTCAAAAAGATCTCTGTTATTTATTCTTTGAAGAGTAAGATCAAAAAGAGTGAAATCTCCGAATAAAGGAATAAACTGTTTAGGCCTTTCCTTCGTTGAAAGGGGCCATAATCTTTTTCCTGAGCCTCCTGCCAAGATTATAGGTCTAAATTTCTTTGAGCTCATTTATAGATTATAAACTAAGACTTAGGGAGAATACTCTTCGAGAAATTTTCTTTCAAAAATTCTTTACTATTTTTAGATTTCAGAGCTATTTTTTTGCCTAACTGCACGCCCCATTGGTCAAAAGGATCTATACCCAGTATAGAAGCTTCGATAAAAACTTTATGCTCGTATATTGCCAACAAAAATCCTAGGGTTTTAAGATCGATGGAGTTTAGTTGCAAAATTGAGCATGGGTTATTACCTTTTACTGTTTTAAAAGGACTCTCTTTATATTCTTTTCCAAAAGTCATTGCCAAAACCTGTGATAGAAGCATTTCATAAGAATCAATTGCCTCCTCACTACCATTATTTAAGCCAATAAAATCGCAAGAGGTTTCAGCTTTACCTTGCAACAGCCATTGAAAAGTAGAATGCTGAGACTCTATGCCATAGCCTCCCCATATCAAAGGAGAAGCATGAAATGGTGACTCCTTAGATTCGTAGTTTGTAGATTTCCCATTACTCTCCATTGACAATTGAGAAATGTATTTCGTTAATGAACGCAACCTAAAATTGTAAGTAAATATGCCATGATTATTTATATTGAGAGAGTTTACATTCCATATACTTAAAAGCGCCATGACAACTGGAATGTTAGATTCCCATGGTTCTTTTCTTGTATGCTCATCAGCTAAACGTGCGCCCTCGAGTAGGTCAAGATATGAGTTAAAGTCGGAATTTATAAAAGCAATTAAACTCATAGAGGACCATATCGAAAATCTTCCCCCTAAAGTATCCAAAATTTGGAATTGATTGCTCTCCTTAATCCCATAAGCAGTCATTGCTGAAGTATTAGCAGAAATGCCGTACAAACGATCATTAAAATCAATATGAGGATTTTGGCTAAACCAAGATTTAACATGAGCAAGATTCTTGAGTATTTCAGATGTCTCAAACGATTTAGAGGAAACAAAAATTATAGTTTCGTTTTGATTACATCCTCCTAAAACATCATTTAACTCCAAAAGGTCATAACTAGAACAAAAGTGGATATTTATAGGTCCCTCTGAAGATTGAAATTCATTCAACAACTCCGGTCCTAATCTGGATCCTCCAATACTTAAGCAAATTATATTCTTGGTAGTTTTGAGAATATTTTTTTTCTCTAAAAAAGACTTAATTCTTTCTCTTTCTGAAAATACAATTTGGAATCTTTCACTGGCATCTTTATCTCTATAAATTGTATGAGAGACAGTCCTTCCTTCAGATAGATTAGGAAAATTCCCATCAAATAACGCTTTAAGAGAATTTTTTAAATCTATCAGATCGGGGATCTCTAGAAGGTATCCAATAACCTTATCGTCAATTCTTTGTTTAGAATAATCAAAATTTAAAAATGAATTTTTAATGACTCTCCTCTCTTTAGTTCGGTCAGTATGTAATTCAGATATATGAGTATTTTCTAAACCCTTGCCGAGTAAAAAAAGTTCATTTCGAATTTTCTTCCTAGTATCACTCATCATTATTTTTCCTCTTTGCTGAGAAAAAAATTAGCTCCAGGACAATTGTGATTAAAATTCCTGCTAAGAAAGACAATAGCATTAGGTAGCCCAACTGTAGATCTAATTCTAAAAATAAAAGGTCCAAGTGAGCTACTTCTTCATTGATTCCCAAGAATATGAAAGAGTAAAGCCCTATCAAAATGATAAATATCAATATGAAGATAATCGAAAAGCCCATTATTAGAGTTTGGTTAACCAGCCATTCTCCAATAGAAGATCTTCAACATACTGTAAAAGTGCATGACCTGCTGTAATATGACTTTCTTGTACTCTTGCAGTTACTTTACTTGGTACAATCAAGGCAGAATTACAATATTGAAGAGCTTCGCCGCCTCCATCCCCTAAAAAGCCTAAAGAAAAGATATCTTTTTCTTTAGCTAATTTTAAGGTCTCAATTATATTTCTGGAATTACCTGAAGTTGAAATTACTAATAATATATCTCCTTTTGAGGATAGCGCAGAGAAAACTCTTTTAAAAATATCATCTGATCCATAATCATTAATACATGCAGTAAGTGTAGAGGTATCTTGAGCCAAAGAAAGAGCCGGAATGCTCTCTCTATTTACGTCAGAAGTTAACCTTATTAAAAATTCTGCAGCTAAGTGTTGAGCATCTGCCGCAGAACCACCGTTACCGCAGAGAAGTAACTTTCCGCCATTTGAGATAGAGTTAGCAATTATATTGCCAGCCTCTACTAAAACTTCGTAAGATTCATCATCAAGAATTTCTTGCTTAACGGAGATCGAATCTACGAAGGTTTGTCTTACTTTATTGATTATATCCTTTGACATTTGCCACACTCCTTTTAAGGATACTATACAACTTCTTCTTTTTTATTTGTTTAAAGATTCTTTTATATGCTTAGAGGCTCTGAAATAAGGATGATACTTTGCATTAACTAAAACTGCAGTTCCAGTTTTCGGATTTCTTGATAATCTCTTTTCTCGTGATCTAATTGAAAATGTTCCAAAATTTCTAACCTCAACTCTATTTCCTTTGGATAGAGAATCAGAAATGTGAGTTAATATAGCATTCACTGCTTGGCCTAGATCCGCTTCAGTAAGGTTATCAGAGCTCTCTGAAATCTTTCTTATTAAGTCAGATTTGTTCATCTTTATCATCAGAATCTTGCATTTCAGCTTTTATAAGATCTCCGATATTAGACTTTGTAGCTTCTTCTATCTCTTTGTTCTTCAGAGCATTATCTTTTAAAGCACTCTTTTCTTCTTGTTTCTCCAAAGCTCTTAGAGAAAGGATAATATCTCTATCTTTGTGATTTATATTAGCTATCACAACTTCTATATCACCACCTTCATCTAATGGAGTATCTGACATAGAATTTACATAATCTTTCATTGGCAAGTATCCCTTCACATCTTCACTTAGCTCGAGATCTACTCTATCTTCTGTAGATCCTAAAATCTTGGCAGTTACTCTTGATCCTTTTTTATTGGCTTTTATGTAATCACTAAAACTATCAGACGTTAATTGCTTCATTCCAAGAGATATTCTTTCTCTGTCGGCTTCTATGGATAGGACTAACGCATCCACCACATCCCCTTTATTTAATGATCTTGCAGCTTCTTCACTTTCATCCCAGGAGATATCAGAGAGATGAACTAAACCATCTATACCACCATCAAGCTCAATAAATAAGCCAAAATCAGTTATAGATTTTATTGCTCCAGAAACTCTGTCACCTTCTTTGCGCGTGTGTTGAAATACTTGCCAAGGATTTTCAGTTAATTGTTTTAATCCGAGAGATATTCTTCTCTTTTCTTCGTCAACTTCAAGAATCATGACCTCAACTTGATCTTTCAATTGAACTACCTTGGAGGGGTGTATATTCTTGTTTGTCCAATCTATTTCGGAAACATGGACCAGGCCCTCAACCCCTTGTTCTATCTCCGCAAAAAATCCATAGTCAGTCAGATTCGTCACAGTGGCCATCACGGAAGTATTTAATGGGAACTTAGATTCTATACCCACCCAGGGATCATCTATCAATTGTTTAATACCAAGAGAAACCTTTTTTTCCTCAGCATCGTATTTGATAATTTTTACATCTAGTTTTTCTCCGACCTTAATAGCCTCAGAGGGATGATTGATTCTACTCCAAGAAATGTCAGTAATATGGAGAAGACCGTCTATACCTCCAAGATCAACAAAAGCTCCGTAGTCTGTTAAGTTTTTGACAATTCCTTTAATAACTTGACCCTCAGCTAATGTTGAAAGTAGTTTTTCTCTTTCTTCAGAATTAGCTTCTTGGAGAACTGCCTTTCTAGATAGGACTACATTATTCTTATCTTTATCTAATTTGATAACCTTAAATTCTTCATAATTTCCTACTAGATGCTCTAAATCTTTTGTAGGCACAGCTTCAGCCAGAGATCCAGGCAAAAAAGCTTTAATACCCTGGACATCTACAGTCATGCCGCCTTTTACGGATCCAGTTATGAGGCCTTTAAGAATAGAATCTTTAGCTAAAGAATCTTCAATTCTTTTCCAAACTTCTTGTTTAATCGCCTTTTCTCTAGAAACACGAGTATTTCCGTGGCCATCTTCGATAGCTTCTAAAGTTAATTGCACCTCGTCACCTATTTCGAGCTCTAATTCACCTGATTCATTATAAAACTCAGATATTTGAACAACTGCTTCAGATTTTAAACCCACATGAACCACTACGTGGTTATCTAATATATCTATAACAATGCCAGTAACTAGACTGCCTTGTTTCATAATTACCGTACTTAAATTCTCGTCTAATAGTTGTTCAAAGCTTGCTGCCATATTCTTCTTTAAAGGTAAGTTTTTATTTCCTTTACCACTCCTTCAGGGTTTAAATTACTTGTATCAATTAACACAGAGTCATTAGCAGGAATTAATGGAGAATGTTCTCTCTCCATATCTTTATTATCCCTCTCTATTAACTCTTTTAAAAGGGTGCGCATGTTAACCTCCAAACCTTGACTTTTCAACTGTGTTTGTCTTCTTTTAGCTCTTTCTTCTGCAGAAGCTGTTAGAAAGATTTTATGTTTTGCATCCGAAAAAATGACAGTGCCCATGTCTCTTCCATCTGCAATCAAGCCAGGTAACTTCATAAAATCTCTTTGACAGGGCTTAATGAACTCTCTTATTAGGGGATCTGCAGCTAAAGTAGAAGTTAATTTAGCCATCTCTTCTGTTCTTACTATTGATGTAATGTCCTCATTTTCGAACATAACTTTCACAGGTTCGCCAGGTATTCCTGGATCAAATGAAACTTTAAATCTCTCTTTTAATAAATTTTGATTTTCTTCGAAATTTTCTAAATTGATTTTATTTTTCTTCATAAAATAAGCCAATGTTCTGTATAAAGCTCCGCTATCTAAAATATTCCAATTCAGTTCAAGTGCAAGCATTTGAGCAATTGTTCCTTTGCCTGCACCACTTGGACCATCAATTGTTATAACCGGTATCATGAACTTTCCTCTAAACTAATATCAAGGCCTACTTGATCTGCAATCTTCAAAAATGTTGGAAATGAGGTATTTACATTATCAGTATCTAGAATAAGTGATTCCTGATCGAAAAGGCTGCATGCAATTGATGAACACATTGCTATCCTGTGATCACCGAAAGATTCGATTGTCCCTCCTTTGTAAGAACTGAGATCTTTATTATCATCAAGACCATTTATATCCATTCCATCACGATGCATATCGAAATCAACACCAAGTGATCTAAGGACATCTCCCATAGCCTCTAATCTATCAGATTCTTTATGCCGCAATTCTTCTGCATTTCTCACAGTAGTTGAACCTGATGACATTGCCGCGGCAACAAAGAAGGCCGGTAATTCATCTATCAAATTAGGCACTAACTTAGTATCAAGATTTATACCTTTGAGTTTTGAGAATTTAACTTTTAAATCTGCACGAGGTTCAAAATTTTCAGTTTTGTTAATAATGTCTATTTCAGCACCCATTTCCTGAAAGGCATTTAGTAATGCCGTACGAGTCTCATTAATACCTACATTCTTAATAGTTAGATTTGAATTAGGGATTATCAACGCTGCCAAAATAAAGAAAGCAGCAGAGGAAAAGTCTCCCGGAATATCAATTTCTGTACTTTTTAAGTTCGACGGAGAATTCATTTCTACATGTCTTCCATGGTCTGTATCTCTGATACTCAAAGGCACTCCAAATTGTTTAAACATTATTTCTGTGTGGTTACGAGTTGTCTGTTTCTCTCTAACAATCGTTTTTCCTTCAGAGTAAAGACTTGCAAATAAAATACATGATTTCACTTGAGCGCTCGCAATAGGAAGGTCATATTTTATTGAATTAAGCATGTCTGTCTTAGCAATTTCTAGAGGCGGTCTTCCGGAGTTTTGAGACTTGATATTTGCGCCCATCAGAGACAAAGGCTCTATGATTCTTCTCATTGGTCTAGATGATAAAGACTCGTCTCCTATAAGAATAGAAGAAAATTTCTGTGCGGATAATATTCCACTCAGCAACCTAATAGATGTTCCAGAATTGCCTAAATTAATCTCTTTTTTAGGATCTTTTAATCCGTATAGACCTGAACCATGAACTATTATTTCATCGATATTTGTTTCAAATTTAATACCCATTTCTTTGAAGGCAAGTTTGGTGGCTAAACAGTCTTCTCCTTCTAAGAATCCATAAATTCTTGATTTTCCCTCTGCAAGGGATGCGCACATTATTGACCTATGGGATATGGACTTATCTCCAGGAATTGTTATTTCACCCCTCACACCTTTGCCTTTCTTGACTTTAAAGTTCATCGGATTTGACGGAATTATCTCTTAATATCTTTACTCTATTAAAATAATCAACTAGCGCCTTCTCATCTTTTCTCTTAATTAGACCCTTTAAATTTGCAAGACTTTCTTCAAAATCGTCTATGGAATCTAAAATATTTTGATGATTAGAAATCATAATATCTTTCCACATAAGTGGATCACTAGATGCAATACGAGTGTAATCCTCCAGACTTCCACCAGAGAAATCAAACGTTTCATCACCTAAATTTTTAAATAAACTTTCTGTTAAAGAGTAAGATATTACATGTGGTAAATGACTTGTTTTAGAAAACAAAAAGTCATGATCTTTGTAGGGAAGAATCTTTGAAGATGATCCTAGCAATCTCCAAAAATTAATGACTTTGTCGATATCATTCTGATTATTTTTTTCGTGAGGTGAAATTACGACCACTTTCCTTTCAAATAGAGCTTTCTTAGAATTGTATAAACTGCTTTTTTCAGAACCTGCGATTGGATGAGATAAAACAAAGTTGCTTAAAATATCACTAAACTCATCTGACAGGGTATTGAAAATTTCAGTTTTTGTACTCAGAGTGTCAGTGAACACTGTATTTAGTGGAGGTAAGTTTTTTTTAACAGAGTTCAAAGCATGTTTGAAGGACAAAACTGGAACACAAAATATTACTAATAGGTTTTTAAAGTTTTTAAGATCAATTTCCTTGTCATTGATCACGAGACCTTTTTTATTTGCTTCTTTCAGTATTTCTAGATTTTTTTCAAACCCATATATATTTGCTGAATAATCAATCTCTTTGATTTTTTTCGCAATCGATCCCCCGATAAGTCCTAAACCAACGATTAAGATATTTTCAAATTCTTTTGTGTTGCTCATCTAACTCTAAGTTAGTTTTAATTTCTCTAGAAAAAGAAGATTTTCTTCTGGCAAGCCTATGGAGACTCTTAAGAAATTAGGCATCTTATAAATGCCCAAGGATCGGACTATTACTCCTTCATGAAGTAATTTATTAAAGGCACCATTTGAATCTTTCTTGCAGTTAAAGGATATAAAATTTGCTCTACTGGGTAGATATTCGTATCCTTGCGAATTTAGACCCTCATAAAGCACTTTCTTCTGCTCAGAGTTGAGTCGAAGGCATTCATTCATGTATTCGTCATCTCCCAAAGCTTTCTCTGCAGCATATAGAGCAAGGGAATTAGCATTAAATGGTTGTCTAACTCTATTAAGGTAATTAGCTATATCTTCTGATGAAACAGAGAAGCCAACTCTAAATCCGGCAAGCCCATAGGCTTTTGAAAAACTTCTACTCATTACAAGATTTGGAAATTTTTTTAAGATATCAAAATTAGCATCTTTAGTTTCAAACGAAGAATAGTCAAAATACGCTTGGTCTAAAAATACTAGTATGTTTTCTGGCACTTTTTCTAAAAAATCCAGTAATTCATCAAGCTCAACAAAAGAACCAGTAGGATTATTGGGATTAGCTATAAAGATTAATTTTGTATTTTTTTCTATTGCCCTGAGCATCGCTTCCAAATCATGAGAAAAGTCCTTAGCCGGAACTTCTATGCCTTTTGCTCCAACAGCTTTTACGACTAATGGATAAACAGCGAATGCATGTTCAGAATAAATTGCACTATCATCAGGCCCTAAAAAACTGCGAGCAATAAACTCGATTATGTCATTGGATCCATTACCGATTGTCACTTGATTTGGTGAAGTATTAAATTTTTTAGCAATACTATCTTTCAGCCTAGTTGCATTCCCATCTGGATATCTATGGGTTTCTTTCAATATTGCATCTATTGACTGCAAAACCTTTGGACTAGGGCCAATGGGATTCTCATTACTGGCTAGTTTAATTGCATTCTTGATTCCAATTTCCCTTTCTAAATCTTCAATTGGCTTGCCAGGTTCATAAGGACTGAGACTATCTACTCCTTTGTTAACTAATTTTTTCAAATCCATAAATTAACCTAATGATTTTGGGTAAGAACCAAGAATCTTTACTTCTATTTCCTTTTTAGCCAGGCTTGATAATAAGTCTTTTATGAGATCATCGTCTTTGTGTCCATCAAAATCTATAAAGAATGAATACTGCCACTTATTTACTTTTGAAGGTCTGTAAGTCAAGTGAGACAAGTTAACTTTTAATTTATTAAAGGGCTCCAGTAAAGAATAGAGAGCACCCTCTTCATTCTTAGTGGTAGCCATAATAGATGTTTTATCAGAATCAGTTTGTCCAGATTCTATATGACCTATAGTTAAAAAACGTGTTGTATTGTTCGAATAGTCTTCAATATTTTTACCAAGGATATCTAAACCATATTTCTTTGCAGCGAGTTCTCCTGCAATTGCAATAACTGTATTATCTTCTGTAACATTTGATGCTGCTTGCGCATTACTATTTACACTGACTAATTTCACTCCTGGACAATAAGACTCTAACCATTCTCTACATTGTCCGAGGGTTTGTTCATGAGCGTGAATCTCAAATCCATTTTTAGGCAATGGTTTGTTATGTCCCAGTATATTGTGATGGATTTCCATTTCTATCTCGCCACAAATTTTAAGATTGAATTCGCTTAGACAATCCAAAGTGGAATTAACAGATCCTTCAGTGGAGTTTTCTATTGGTACAATACCAAAATCAGATTCTCCACGATCAACAGATTCAAAAATTGATCGTATGGTCTCTTCAGGAATCTTGTCCACTGATTTGCCAAATTGGCCTTGAAGTGCCGATTCTGAAAATGTTCCTTCTGGACCTAAATAAGATACAGTGAAAGTTGATTCAGTTGATCTGCAACTCGAAATTATCTCATTAAAAACGTTTTTGACTTGCTCTGACTCTAAAGGTCCTTCATTTAAATCCATTAGCCTTTTTAAAATTGATGATTCTCTAGCAGGTTTATATTTAATTGAATCTTCTTTAGCTTGCCCAGCTTGAATAGCCAGTTCTGCACGATCATTTAGTAAAGATAGTATTTTGTTATCAAGAGAATCAATTTTATCTCTGATTTTAGATAGATCGCTATTTTTAGACATCCCAAACTAAGTATATTCTTTTTTAAAGACATCCATAAATTCAATCAAGGCATCTACTGCTTCTTCAGGAAGACCGTTGTAAATACTAGCCCTCATGCCTCCAACAGATCTATGACCCTTCAACGCCAGCAAACCAGCTTCTTTAGATGCATCGAGGAACTTATCATTTAAATCTTCATTCCCTAGTAAAAATGGAACATTCATAATCGATCTATTTTCTATATTTATGTTATTTGAATAGAAATCTGAAGCATCAATATAGTCATATAACTTGTTGGCTTTTCTATTATTTATTATAGAAATAGCTTCTACTCCTCCCATAGATTTAAGCCATTTAAATACTTTACCAGCAACATACCATGCAAAAGTTGGAGGAGTATTAGACATAGACTCACCTTCATCAATTAGAGTGTAATTTAGAAGATTGGGAGTAATGGATTGTGCCTTTCCCAATAAATCTTTCTTCACAATCACAAAACCAAGACCCGAAGGACCAATATTTTTTTGAGCTCCTCCATAAATTAAGGAGAATTTACTTACATCAATTGGTTCAGACAGAATACCTGACGAATAATCAGCTACAACAGGTACCTCACAGTTATCTAATGTTCTTAAACACAAACCACCAATGGTTTCATTAGGGGTGTAATGGACATAAGATGAATTATCAGAAAATTGCCAAGAATCCTGAGCGGGAAAGTATTTAAAATCTTCATCTTCAGAGGTGGCAGCGATATTAACATTTGTATATCTTTCGGCCTCTTTGATGGAACGTTTGGCCCAGTATCCACTATTTACATAATCAACATTACCCTCAGGAGATGCTAAATTTAAAGGTACCATAGCATTTTGCATAGTGGCTCCACCATGAGTGAATAACACAGAAAACTCGTCAGAAATTGATAATAAATCTCGAAAGTCACTTTCGGCTTGTTTAGCAATTTCTATGAACTCTGGACTTCTGTGACTTATTTCCATTACAGACAACCCCAGACCATTCCAATCTAATAACTCATCTTGAACCTCAGATAAAACAGATTCAGGCATTGTTGCAGGGCCAGCGCCAAAATTAAATTTTCTTGGCATTATTCATCTCCTATGAACTCTTCACTTATAGGAGCAATGCTAATTAACTTTTCTGAATCTTTTAATCTAATTACGGTAACACCTTGGGTATTTCTTCCAATAATATTCACTTCTGACACTCTAGTTCTGACCAGCATACCTTTATCAGATATGAGCATTAATTCATCATCTTCAGTAACTTGCGCAGCTCCAATTAACTGACCATTTCTTTCAGAAATTTGCATTGCAATAACTCCCTTAGCTCCTCGTCTAGTTTTTCTGAAATCAATAGATTTTGAACGTTTTCCAAATCCGTTTTCGCTTACTGTAAAGATACTAGCCTCTTCCTCTGGGATTATTAAGGAAATTACATGCTGTTCTTTTTCCAGCTTGATCCCTCTAACTCCTTTAGCAGTTCTTCCCATAGATCGTACTTCAGTTTCAGAAAAATGGGCTGCCTTCCCGGCGTTAGTAACCAACATAACAAATTTGCTACCATCTGTAACAGTTGTCCCAACAAGCTCGTCATCACCTTCTAATGTAATTGCTCTTTTACCGCCTTTTCTTTGATTTTGAAATTCTGTTAATACAGTCTTTTTTACTGTCCCAGCGCGAGTAGCCATTAAAATGAAATGTTGGTCATCATATTCCTCCACAGGCACCATGCTTGTTATTCTCTCACCCTCACTGAGTTGTATCAGATTGACCAGAGGCCGACCTTTCGCAGCTCGTCCAGCAGAAGGAATCTCATATACTTTCAACCAGTAAACTTGTCCTAAGTTAGAAAAGCATAGAAGTGTTGTATGTGTATTTGCTACTAATAGCTGTTCAACAAAATCTTCATCTTTAACTGATGCGGCAGTTTTTCCAGTTCCTCCTCTTCTCTGTGCTCTGTATTCTTCTAGTGGTTGAGTCTTGGCGTAACCTTCATGAGAAATAGTTACCACTCTATCTTCGGGAGTAATCAAATCTGCTTCAGTAAGATCTGCTGATGAATCTTGTATTTCAGTTCGTCTATCATCCTTATATTTCTCTTGAACTTCCAAAAGTTCTTCTTTAACAACCTCGATTAATCTTTCGGAGTCACCAAGTATTTCTAGCAAATATGTTATGTGATCTATTATTTCTTCGTATTCTTTTATTAACTTATCTTGCTCAAGGCCAGTAAGCCTCTGCAATCTCATATCCAATATAGCTTGAGCTTGCTGTTCAGATAATTGATAAGTCTTTCCGATTAAACCAACAGAACTATCAGTTACATCAATTTTACAAGCATCTGGTCCAGCCTTTTCAAGCATTGCAGTTATTTTTCCTGGTTTCCATTTTTTTGAGAGTAATTTCTTCTTTGCTTCGGATCCCTCCTTTGATTTCTTAATAAGGTCTATCATCTCATCAATATTAGCCAATGCTATGGTAAGACCTTCTAAGATGTTCCCTCTCTCTTTTGCTTTTCTTAAATCGAAAAATGTTCTTCGAGAAACAACTTCTTTTCTGTGGTTGAAGAAAACAGAGAGTATTGATTTTAGATTTAGTAACTTTGGCTCTCCATCAATTAAAGCAACATTATTAATGCCAAAAACAGTTTGCATCTGAGTTTGAGAATATAGATTATTGAGAACCACATCTGGAATTTGACC
Organism: uncultured SAR86 cluster bacterium; assembly: GCA_902611645.1. Taxonomy (GTDB): domain Bacteria; phylum Pseudomonadota; class Gammaproteobacteria; order Magnimaribacterales; family Magnimaribacteraceae; genus Magnimaribacter. Next base: position 44,717 of record CACMAF010000006.1, read on the forward strand.
TGATTTCAGTTCAATGACCACCCTAATTCCATCCTTATCAGATTCGTCTCTTATATCTCTTATTCCTTCCAACTTTTTATCCCTAGAAAGCTCAGCTATTTTTTCAATCAATCTGGCTTTTACTACTTGATAGGGCATTTCGGTAATAATAATTTTCGCCTTATCCTTTTCTTCATCTTCAAATTCAGTTTTAGCTCTTATTTTTACTCGTCCTCTACCTGTTTCGTAAGCACTTAGGATTCCAGCCTTACCATTAATGATAGCTCCTGTAGGAAAATCTGGTCCAGGTATGAATTCCATCAGCTCTTGAACTGAAATTTCTGGGTTGTCTATATAGGCTAAGCAAGCAGACAGAGACTCATTCAAATTATGAGGTGCCATATTTGTAGCCATCCCGACAGCGATCCCTGCAGAACCATTCACGAGCATATTTGGAATCTTAGTGGGTAAAACTTCTGGCATCATTTCAGTGCCATCATAATTCTCTATATAGTTTACTGTTTCCTTTTCAAGATCTGCCAATAACTCCTGAGATATTCTGGCCATTCTTACTTCCGTATATCTTTGTGCAGCCGGTCCGTCTCCATCCATAGATCCAAAATTTCCTTGTCCGTCTACTAAGGGATATCTCAGAGACCACCATTGGGCCATTCTTACAATAGTTTCGTAAGCTGCACCGTCTCCGTGAGGATGATATTTACCAATGACATCACCAACTATTCTGGCTGACTTCTTATGCGGTCTACCGAAATCATTATTCAAGACATGCATTGCATAGAGGACTCTGCGGTGGACAGGCTTCAATCCATCTCTTGCATCAGGCAAGGCCCTGCCTACAATTACGCTCATCGCGTAATCAAGATAAGATTGTTTGAGCTCTTGTCCTATGTCTACAGGAACAATTTCCTTAGCAGCAATTTCACCCATAATTTAGATCCAAAAATTTAAAAATTTGTTGAAATGACAGGAAAATCCTTCAAAAGAAGGAGAAATATTTTGGCATGATTTTCGCAATATCAACTTGATCTAATATTAGCATAATTGACCACAAAAATCGCTTTAAATTAAGCGTAAAAATAGTGACTAGGACTTAAATTCAGAGACTAAAGTGGATACAGTTTCTTTTGCATCTCCAAACAACATTCTTGTATTAGATTTAAAGAATAAAGGATTCTGAATACCTGCAAATCCTGATGCCATTGATCTTTTAGATACAAAGACCGTTTTAGCATTATCCACCTCAATAATAGGCATGCCGTAAATAGGGCTGCCTTCATTATCTTTAGCATCTGGGTTTACTACGTCGTTTGCCCCAATAACAATGCAAACATCAACAGTTTCCATTACAGGGTTAACATCATCAGGTTCCACTAGAACATCGTAAGAAACATTTGCCTCAGCAAGTAATACGTTCATATGTCCAGGCATTCTTCCTGCTACTGGGTGAATTGCATACTTAACTTCTGCCCCATTATCCTCTAATAACTCTCCCAATTCCCTCACTGCGTGTTGTGCTTGAGCAACTGCCATTCCGTAACCAGGAACTATTAAGACGGATGAGGCAGCTTCTAGTATTAAATAAGCATCATCAGCAGAAATAGGTTTGACTTCACCTTGTTCTTGGGTTGAACCAGAAGTAGTGTCGGGAGCAGCTCCAAAACCGCTAAATAAAACATTTGATAATGATCTATTCATTGCCTTACACATTATATTAGTAAGTATCAGTCCGCTTGCACCAACCAGAGCACCTGCCACAATCAATACATTATTAAGAATGACAAAACCTGCAGCACAAGCTGCCAAACCTGAAAAGCTATTGAGCAAGGCAATTACAACCGGCATGTCAGCCCCGCCAATAGGTATTACAAACAATATACCAAGTATGAAAGCAAGTACTATTAGTAAGATAAGTGTTTCTTCGGAGGAAATGAAACCTTGAATGAAAAGCATGTTTATTCCAACAAGCAAAATGGCTATTAATAAAATTCCATTTACAAATTGTTGTCCTTTATAAAGATATGGCTTCCCTGAGATTACTTCTGATAACTTTCCATAAGCAATAATACTGCCACTAAAAGTTAGACCACCTATTAAAACTGTTAAAAATATGGCTCCTAAAAAGGCAGAATTGTCAAAAGTCCCAGATACATATTCAGCTGAACCAACTAAAAGACTAGCAATACCGCCAAATCCATTAAAAATTGCAACCATTTCAGGCATTGAGGTCATTTTTACTTTGGTAGCTGCGAAATACCCCACTATGCTTCCAGCAATTAGTGCCCCAGCTATGTATCTATAATCGATTATATTCTGATCAAGTAAGGTGATGAGCACTGCCAAAAGCATTCCAGAAGAAGATAGTAAATTTCCTCTTCTTGCAGTATCAGGCGATCCCAACATCTTGAGTCCAACAATAAACAAAATTGAAGAAGCTATGTAAAATAAATTAACTAGTATTGCAGTATCCATTATTATTTCTTTTTAAACATTCCAAGCATTCTGTTTGTTACTAGATATCCACCTACAACATTGATTGATGCAAAAAAAACTGCAGCAGTTCCAAGGATAATAGTAACAATCTCCGAAGACCCTGAAGACAAGATTGCTCCGACTAAAGTTATGCCAGAAATAGCATTGGCACCTGACATCAAAGGTGTATGCAAAGTAGAAGGTACTTTTGTAATCAGTTCAACACCTAAAAAGATTGATAGAACTAATACAAATATCAAAAGTATGATTTGTGTTTCCATATTTAACTATTATTTTACTGATTCGTTAACAATACTACCTTGATGGGTAATTACACATCCTTTGAGTATTTCGTCTTCTAAGTCAAAATTTATATTGTTATTTTCTTTATCCCAAAATTCATCAATCATATTGAATAAATTAGAACCAAAGACTTGAGAGGCATCCTTCGCAACTTCTCCAGGTAAGTTCGACATTCCAATAATTGTCACTCCATTATGGAAAACGTATTCATCATTCTTGGAGCCTTCAACATTACCTCCTGTAGATACAGCCATATCCACAATTACACTGCCAGGTTGCATAGCTTCAACCATGTCTTGAGTTATTATCCTAGGGGCTTGTCGACCGAATACTTGCGCTGTAGTTATGATTACATCTGATTGAGAACAGATTTTTTTCATACCATCTTGCTGCATCTTAATTTGTTCAGGGGTTAATTCTTTAGCATAGCCTTGATCTGTCTCCTCTGTATCACCAATATCAATTTTTACAAATTTTCCTCCCAAAGATTTAACCTGCTCTTCTACAACTGGCCTTGTATCAAATGCCTCTACTCTCGCCCCAAGCCTCTTAGCAGTAGCTATAGCTTGTAGTCCAGCAACTCCCACACCGACTACAAATACTCTGGCAGGAGAGATTGTTCCCGCTGCTGTCATCATCATTGGAAAAGATTTAGAAAGTGTTCTTGAGGCTTCTATAACAGCCGCATATCCTGCCAAATTTGCTTGGGAACTCAGTGCATCCATCTTTTGTGCTCTTGTTATTCTTGGAACAAGTTCCATGCTTATGGAGCTAACATCAGCTACAGCCAAATCAGATACAATTTGTCTTTCGTTAAATGGGTCTAAAAAGCTAATGTATATGGAATTCTTTTTTAGAGATTGAATCTCGTCCTGATTGGGTTTATTTATTTTACAAACTACATCAGCTGATTCAAGCCCTTTGGTTTTTTCATTACAAATTGTAGCACCTGCTTCAACATATAATTCATCGGAAACAAAAATTTTTTCTCCTAGCCCAGATTCAATCAGAACTTCGATGCCCAAATCCGTAAACTTCTTGGCCACTTCAGGTAAAATAGTGGCACGTGTCTCGTGATCCTCTTCTTTAGGAAAAAATATTTGCATAATTATTTTTGAATTGGAATTTTCGAAGAACAGTTTAATGAAAAAAGTTAACTATGAACATAAAAAATTTAGATCATGATGAAGTAAATAAATTTGATGAACTTGCAGCTAAATGGTGGGACAAGAATGGTGAATTTAAGCCACTACATCAAATTAATCCCTTAAGAGTAGGTTTTATTAAAGAAAGATCCTTACTGGAAGGTAAGAAGGTTCTAGATGTCGGTTGTGGCGGTGGTATTCTTGCTGAAGCTCTCAACGAATTGGGCGCCAGCGTTACTGGAATAGACGCTTCAGAAAATACTATTGGTGTTGCAAAAACTCACTCTAAATCTATAGGAAGCGATGTTAAATACATACAAAGTACAATTGAGGATTTTATATCTTCATATCCAGAAGAAAGATTTGATGTAATTACTTGTTTAGAGATGCTTGAACATGTCCCTTCGCCTTATGAAATTATAAAGAGCTGCTCCAATCTCTTGAAAGAAGATGGAAACATTTTTTTTTCAACAATAAATAGAAACCCTAGATCCTACCTTTTTGCTGTTATAGGAGCGGAATATATATTAAACCTTCTTCCTAAAGGGACACATGATTACGAAAAATTTATAAAACCTTCCGAGTTAGCAAAATGGATTAGAGATGCAGGCCTAAGTTCTAAAGAGACAATAGGATTAAGTTATAATCCTATAACTGATAACTATTGGCTTGGTAAAGATATCCAAGTTAACTATATGGTCCATGCAAAAAAGGAAAGCATTTGAAAATTGAACTCTTCGCATTCGACCTAGATGGAACTCTTCTCGATACTGCACCTGATTTTCTTCATGCGGTAAATTTACTCAGAAAAAAGTATAAGTTTGGTGAAGCAGATTATGAGCAAGTTCGATCAAGGGTTTCACAAGGAGCGGCAAGCCTTGCTGCATATGCACTTAACCTAGAAGGCAAGCCAAATCAGATAATTGAATCTCATAGAAAAGAGTTACTAGATATATATAAAGATTGCTGCCTGACAAATACCAAAATGTTTGATGGGGTTGAAGAAGTATTAAATGAACTTAATGAAAAAAAAATTAAGTGGGGAATAATTACTAATAAACCGAGAAGATTCGCTGAAGGTATTGTGGAAAATAAATTAGGTAAGCTCAAACCTCCTTTTTTAATATGCCCAGATGACGTAGGTGCCCGAAAACCTGAACCAGATGGACTTCTTCATGCCCTGACATTATCAGTTTCAAAACCAGAAAATAGTATCTACATTGGTGATCATCAAATAGATATTAAAGCGGGTGAAAGAGCTAATATGCTCACCGGTGCAGCAGCTTATGGATATATTCCTCTCAATGATAATGTCAAAGAATGGAAAGCAGATCATATATTCGATAAAGCAAATGAAATAATTACATTAGTCAGATAATGAAAATGGAATTCGAAAAACTCAATTATCCTTCTAATCTTTTAGAAGGTAAGACTATCGTTATCTCTGGAGCAGGTTCAGGTATAGGTAGACAAATAGCGAGGACTTACGCAGAGTTTGGTGCAGATTTAATTCTTCTAAGTAAGAGCATTGAGAAACTAGAATCAATTTATGAAGAAATAAATCAAATTACTTCTAGCGGTGTGATCATCCAGCCTATAGATTACAAAACTGCTGATGAAAAAAATTATCGAGAAATTGTCGGAGCAATTAAAGAGGAATATTCTCATATCGATGGACTGGTCAATAATGCAGGGATACTCGGTGAAAAAAAACCTCTTGAGCAATATAGTTACTCGGTATGGAAAGATGTTCTAAAAATCAATCTTGATGCAAGCTTTTTGTTAACAAAAAATTTGATTCCTCTTTTGAGAGAATCTAGCAGTAGCTCGATAATTTTCACGTCATCTGGAGTTGGGAGAAAAGGAAGAGCTTACTGGGGAGCTTACTCGATTAGTAAATTTGCAACTGAAGCAATGATGCAAATACTATTTGATGAACTCCAGAACACCACATCAATTAGAGTTAACTGCATAAATCCTGGAGCTGTCAGAACTAAAATGAGAGAGTCGGCATACCCTGCAGAAAATCCAGAGAATAATCCATCTGCTATTGAGATAATGAATCCTTATCTATATTTGATGAGTGATCTGAGCAAAGATATTAGCGGTCAATCGATTGACGCTCAAGCGCATTAATCTCACTTTTTGTGAGTTCCTTAAAAGCACCTTGCTTTAGAGTAGCAGGTAAAAAAAGGTTACCATAGCGCACTCTTTTGAGACGCGAAATTTCTAAACCTTGACTCTCCCACAGTCTTCTGACCTCTCTAGAACGACCCTCCATGATAACCATTGCAAACCATTGATTTGTTTTTCCTTTCCTTCCTGCCTGAACATCAGAAAATTTTGCAAAACCATCTTTTAATTCGACTCCCTTAATAAGATTATTCACTATTTTTTCACTCACATGACCATGTACTCTAGCGACATATTCTCTCTCGATGTTAGAGGAAGGATGCATTAAATTATTTGCGAAAGAACCATCGTTACTGAATAGAATTAATCCAGAAGTATTAATATCTAACCTGCCAACGGAAACCCATCTGCCTGATCTCAATTTAGGAAGAGAATCGAAAATAGTTTTCTTATGGTCAGGATCATTACGAGAGGATATTTCTCCTACCTTCTTGTTATATATTAGAACCCTTCTTTTAGTAGGATCTTTCTTTAAAAGCTTTATCGTCCTGCCTTCGACCTCAAATGTATCTTTTTCTGATACCAGCTGACCAATGATGGCCAACTGACCATTTACCAAAACCTTTTTTTGCCTTATTAGTGATTCTATTCCTCTTCTAGATCCAATACCATGATCTGCGAGGATCTTATGGATCCTGATCTTCAATATTTAATTCAAAGATTTTGAGCTACTAATAGACTCATCAGGTTCATCTATCGGTAGTTCGTGCTCAATTGATGTTAGGTCAGGCAAGGAAGGTAGTTCTGGAAGCTCTCTAAGATGTTGTAATCCAAAATAATCTAGAAATTCTTTGGTAGTTGAATATAAAGAAGGTCTGCCGGGCACATCTCTTTGACCAACGATCTTTACCCAGCCTCTTTCCATAAGCCCTCTAATTAATTGAGTTCCAACAGATACTCCTCTTATTTCCTCTATTTCCCCCCTAGTTATAGGTTGCTTATACGCAATAAGAGAAAGAGTTTCCAAAGTAGCCTTGGAAAATTTCTGAGGTTTTTCTTCCCAAAGTTTCGCAATGTATTGAGATAAAGACTGTTTTACCTGCAAACGATATCCACTTGCTATCTTCTTCAGTTCAATGCCTCGAGATTGGCAGTCCTGATCTATTTGATTCAGGGCTTTTCTAATCTCATCTTTAGAAGGCTTAGGATCCTCAAAAACTTTAACGATATCGTCAATGCTTATTGGTCTTGATGCTGATAAAAGCAATGCTTCAAGAATTTCACTTAATTTCCTCTCCATTAATGTACCTCTTCAATTCCTTTAATATGTATAGGACCAAACTCCTCTGATTGCACAATCTCAATTAATGAGTCTTTCAGAAGCTCTAAGATTGCTAAGAATGTTACCACCACGCCTATCTTGCCTTCTTTAGGTTTGAATAAAGAAGTAAACTCTATGAAAGATTCAGTTCTCATTCTTTCTAATATTTGGGTCATTCTTTCTCTAGTTGAGAGTTCTTCGAAATTAATTAAATGAGCATGAGATTGTTCGGCTCTTCTTAAAACTTCAGCAAGTGCAATCGTTAAATCTTCTAGAGGTACGTCTATGAGAGGTGCTTGAGTAGTAAATTCTGGTAATTTTGCATTAGCTGCAAAAATTTCTCTGTCTATTCTAGGAATTTTATCTATTCGTTCTGCAGCCTCTTTGTACCTTTGATACTCTTGAAGTCGTTTAATTAATTCAGCTCTTGGATCCTCTTCTTCTGTTTGCTCTTCAGGTCTAGGCAGCAACATTCTAGATTTTAATTCAGCCAAATAAGCAGCCATTACTAGGTAATCTCCTGCCAATTCAACCTGCATTGCATCCATCAATTCTATGTAAGATGTATATTGTTCAGTTATCTTAGCTACGTTTATATCTAAAATATCCAGGTTCTGTTTCTTTATGAGGTATAAAAGAAAATCTAAAGGGCCTGCAAAACTGTCTAATAGAATCTCTAGGGCATTGGGGGGGACATATAAATCATCAGGGAGGCTAGTTTCTTTGCCTTTTACAGTCGCTAAGAAGAGTTCCTCTTGACGGGGATGAGCTCGTTTTTCCTCTTTTTTTTGAGGATTTAAGGCCTTTGTATCAACCATTTTTTCCAATACTTATGTATTGGTCCTACATTATAGCCACTTATCTGCCTTTGAGGAAATAAGCCTTATTTTAAAAACTTATTAGTAATGGGATATCTTCTGTCCTTTCCAAAACCTCTTGAAGTTATCTTTACTCCAAGCGGTGCCTGCCGTCTTTTGTATTCACTAAAATCAATTAATCTTATTACTCTATTTAAAATACTACTTTCAATTCCTGACTCTTCTATTTCTTTTTTACTTTTATCTTGTTCAACGTAAAGCTCTATTATTTTATCTAGAGTGTCATAATCTGGAAGACTATCACTATCTTTTTGATCTGCTGCAAGTTCGGCACTAGGTGGCCTCTCAATAATTCTTTCAGGTATAACATTAGAAATTGTATTTCTATATCTCGCGAGTTCATAAACTAAAGTTTTGGGCACATCTTTCAAAACCCCAAAACCTCCTGCAGTATCTCCGTAGAGAGTAGAATATCCAACAGCTGTTTCACTTTTGTTGCCTGTAGTTAGGACTATTTCCCCGGATTTGTTTGATAAGGCCATTAAGATGACCCCCCTGCACCTTGATTGAAGATTTTCTTCAGTAATATCAGGTTCAAGACCTTTGAATTCGCATTCAAGGCTACTTTGAAAAGAATCATATATTTCTCCTATAGGAATAATAGAATGTTTTATGCCTAAGTTTTCTGCTAGTTTATTTGCATCTTCAACACTCATGTCGGAAGTAAACTTGAAAGGCATCATAAAGCTTCTTACATTTTCAGATCCAATTGCATCTGCTGCTATGACTGCAGTTAAAGCGGAATCTATACCTCCAGAAGAGCCTATCAATACTCCAGGAAATTTATTTTTATTAATATAATCCTTCGCCCCTAAAACCAAAGCTTTATAAACCTCTTCAAGCTCTGAATCCTCAGGTATTACTTCGTTTTTATCACTCAATATATTCCCATCATGTTGGGATAAAAAACTTACTACTGCTTGATCTGTTTCAAATTTGGCAAGTTGCAATACTTGCTTGCCTGTGCTGTCCATTGCCATAGAAGTGCCATCAAATACCAATTCATCCTGTCCTCCTACTTGGTTAGCATAAACGATGGGTATTGAGAATTTGGATGCATGACCTGAAATTAAATTCTTTCTTTCTTGTATTTTATTTAGATGAAATGGAGAAGCATTGATGTTTAAGACTAAGTTAGCTCCTTTCTCATGTAATTGCGTTATTACCTTTTGATGCCATATATCTTCACACACAGAAAGACCTACTCTGAAACCATTTACCTCAAAGATTGCTGGACTATCACCTGGTTCAAAATATCTTTTTTCGTCAAATACCTCATAATTTGGTAATTCTTGTTTTTTACATTCGGTAATAATCGAATTATTTCTGAGCACACCGGCACAATTAAAAATTGATTCTCCTTCTCTCTTTGGATAACCAATTACAACGAAACTTTCAGGTCTGAAATTACTAAGCTCAGTAATTGCTTCATAAGCTTGATCAAGTAAATCCTCTCTTAGAATAAGATCTTCGGGGGGATAGCCAGTTATAAACATCTCCGTTAGCAAGAATATATCTGGAGAGGATTCTTTTGAGAGCTTAGAAATAGAGTTTTTTGCCAGCTCTAAGTTTCCAACTATATCTCCGACTATAGGATTTTCTTGAATAATGCCTACAGAAATTTTCTTGGATACCATTTTTTCTAAATTTTTAGTTAATTTTCAAGTTATTTTTATGCAGATAAAGCATCTAATTGGTTAATATCTTAACACTTTCGTGCTTTATTCTGACCACAATATATGTAGAATGCACCTCCGATTAAATTTTAAGCATGCATAAGACAAGTGATTTAAGAATCTCAGGAAGGCAGGAAGTAATTTCTGCCAGCACCTTATTGGGTCAACAACCAATTTCAGATACATCCTCCCAAACAGTTTTTAATTCAAGAAAAGAATTTTCTGAAATACTCAGTAAAAAAGATAAAAGATTGGCAGTCGTTGTTGGGCCATGTTCTATCCATGATACTGAGTCGGCTATAGAATATGCAAACCTTTTACTCAAGGAAAAGAAAGCTCTAGAAAAAGAACTTCTTATTGTTATGAGAGTATATTTCGAAAAACCAAGAACAACAGTTGGATGGAAAGGCCTTATTAATGATCCAGATCTGGATAATTCTTTCAATATTGATAAAGGTTTATCGGTATCAAGGCAACTTTTAAGAGATATAAATGATTTAGGTATGCCTGCTGGAACAGAATTTTTAGATGTTATAACCCCACAATATATAGCTGATTTAATTTCCTGGGGAGCCATAGGAGCTAGAACTACGGAGAGTCAAATCCATAGGGAACTTGCCTCTGGTTCTTCATGTCCCATTGGCTTTAAAAACGCGACAAACGGAGGTATTCAAGTTGCTGCTGATGCCATAGGATCTGCCCTACATCCTCACAAATTTCTGTCCGTCACAAAAGAAGGAAAAGCAGCGATATTTTCTTCTTCTGGGAACAAAGACTGTCACGTAATTCTTAGAGGCGGAAAAAACCCGAACTATGAAAAAGAGTTTATAGATCAAACTTCTGAGATTCTAAAATCAAACTCTCTTGAAGATTCAATCATGGTTGATATGAGTCATGGAAACAGCAGTAAACAACACAAAAAACAGATAGATGTATGCGATAACATTGCCTCTCAAATTAAGTCAGGTGAGACGAGAATTACTGGAGTCATGATAGAGAGCAATCTAGAGGAAGGAAATCAAAAGGCCGATGATCTAGATAACCTCACATATGGAAAAAGTATTACTGATGCATGTATCAACTGGCAAGATACTAAAGATTGTCTTCACAAATTAGCCGACTCAGTAAGAATTAGAAATAACTGACTTATTGTCCTTGTTAAGATCTAGATGATAAATTAATCTAGTGCTTTGTAATTCATGACTTCAAAGATAACCTTCTATAAAGAAATTGCCAACACAATAGGCTTGGAAGAAGCCGTCTTACTCGAGCATTTAAAACAAGAAGAGAGCCTTCATGGTCAAGTTTCTATGCAACAAATTTGTTCAGATATTTCATTTTGGTCAAATGAAAAAATCTTTGAAGTCCTTACTCAACTTATTAAAACCGGTCTTATCAACGAGACGATCGTTAATGGAGTACCTCATTTTTCATCAAAAAAACATAATAAAAAAATATTAATTAACAAAAGAGATAACTGGGTACCTGATAAAGATGTCATAGATCGAATTAATGAGTATGGCATTCCAGAAGATTTTGCAAATCTCCAGATTGACGATTTCAAAAAACTTAATCAGGAGCGCAATGAGAAGGACATTAACTGGGGTATCAAATTTCTACGATTTGTTATCAAAAAGTGGCGTCATAAGGAAGTCGAAGATAACAAAAAAATGAAAACTAAGCCCATCGATAAAAATTGGGTTCCGGATATGGATGCTAAGGAAATACTCATAAATTCAGGGATAAATGAAGATTTCATTGATAATGAGGTTGCTGAATTTGTACTGTATTGGACAGAACGTAAGGAAGAATCTGATATTTGGAATAGCAAATTTATTGCACATATACGAAGGCAATGGGGAAGATTTAAAAATATTAAAGAAAATGACAATTCACCATCAGTCATGACTTCAGATTGGAACCCTAATTCAGATTTCTTTGATATTCTTGAGATGACAGATATACCAAAAGAATTTGCAGAAAATGCAAAGCTAGAGTTCATAATGTACTGGAAGGAATCAGGACAATCTTTAAACTCTTGGAATAGTAAATTTCTTCAGCACGTTAAATTTCAGTGGGAAAGAGCAAATAAGGGTCAAACACCTCAATTATCCAAACAAATCGATAAGAGGATCGAATCTAGTTGGGAGATACAAGATAGCAGCTCCGCAAAACCTTCAAAAAAGTTAGATGCTGAAACACTTCAGGAAAACTTTAAAAAACTTAAAGAAAAGCACCAAATCTAGTTTTACATAAGGTATTTTAGTGTTATAGTTATGTATAACACCTAAAAAACTTATGAAAATCAAACAAACTTACAAGACCGCTTCTATCCTTGCATCCTTTTTAGTCATATGGATGATCTCTGGTAGCTTAGTACAAGAGGAGACTTTTGAAAAAAAAGACTCTTCTTTAGATACCTTATCTTCTGTGACTATTCTTAATAGCAAAGCTACTAGTAAGTCTCAAATACTCAAATCAAGTGGATTTACTGAAGCTGATAAATTTGTACAAGTCAGGGCCGAAGTAAGCGGTAGAGTAATAGCTCGACCTGCACAACAAGGCGACTTTGTAAAAGAAGGAGACTTAATCTGCCAACTTTATATTGCAGGCAGAGAAGCTTATCCTAAAATAGTTGCACCCTTTTCAGGGTACCTTGAAAGCTTAAGAGTTGATGAGGGTGATTTTCTAAATACTGGAGCCGTTTGTGCTTCATTGATTGATCCTGATCCAATGCTAGTAGTTGCTGATATAGCAGAAAAAGATATTGCACAGATTCAATTAGGCTCAGAAGCAACAGCCAAATTAATTTCTGGCAGATTTATTAAGGGTCAAGTCACTTTTATAGCTTCGTCAGCAGACAAAAATACGAGAACATTCAGAGTCGAAATTAGTGTCGAAAACAATGATAGAAGCATTAGAGATGGTGTATCAGCAGAGATCTATATAAAAGGAAAAGAAGAGCCTGCCCATAAAATATCACCAGCTATATTATCTCTAAATGACCAAGGAAAACTTGGAGTAAGAACTGTTACCTCTGAAAATAAAGTTGAATTTAAAGAAATTAAAATACTTGAAGACACAAACACAGGTATGTGGATTTCTGGTTTAGGTGAAGAAGCTAGGATCATTACTTTAGGTCAAGAATATGTCTTTCAAGGACAAACCGTAAACGTTAAGGAATCATTTTCTCCTGATGTATGAAGAGCTTTATTACAGGAGCCATAAAAAAAAGCAGAACTTCACTTAGTATCCTAGTTTTATTAGGACTTTCTGGGTTATTTGCTCTCAGTGCACTTCCAAAAGCAACAGAACCTCAAGTAAATTTTCCAGGCGCTTACGTAGGTGTTGGCTTTGAAGGTGTATCTCCTGAAGACTCCGAAAGATTGCTTGCAAAACCCTTAGAGGACGCTTTAAGAACAATATCTGGAGTTGTAGATATAAGGTCAACTTCAGCAACTGGCTATGCAGCTGTTGTTGTAGAGTTTGATCAAGATGTTGATATTGATGAAGCACTTTATGATGTTCGAGTTAAAGTCGACGAAGCTAGAACAGAATTGCCGCTTGATGCTAGGGAACCAACCATAAGAGAATTTACCTCAACTGATAATCCTGTTCTAACAGTAAGTGTCGCAAGTTCAGTTCTACCTCAGAGAGTTCTAGTAAATTTAACTCAAGAACTACAAGATTTAATCGAAACACATCCTAATGTCCTCGAAGCTGAATTAAACGGAGTGCCCGAAGACTTAATTGAGGCAATAGTTGATAAAACTAAACTTGAGTCTTACGGCATATCAATGAATCAGCTTTATCAGGCTGTTTCAAATAATAATCGTGTAATACCAGCAGGCTTTCAAGATACTGGGACAGGAAGATTTGCAGTAAATGTTCCCAGTGTATTTTCAAGCCTAGAAGATATAGAAACATTGCCAATTAAAGTATCAGGAACTTCTGTAGTTACCTTAAAAGATGTTGCCGATGTAAGTCTAACCTTTAAAGATAGAGGCGGGTATTCAAGAATTAATGGCCAGCAGTCTCTTGCTATTGATATTAAAAAAAGAATCGGAACAAATATTATCGATACAGTTACCGATATCCGAAAGATGGTCGAAGACAAAATAGAGAGTTTCCCTGAGGGTGTAGATGTGAATTTCGTTCGTGATGACTCTAAGTTTGCTCTCCAGATGATATCTGAACTGCAAGGCAATGTTTTGACTTCAATCGCTTTAGTAATGATTGTTGTATTAGCCGCTTTGGGCTTTAGAACTTCGATGCTCGTTGGAATGGCTATACCTTTTTCTTATTTATTTGCACTTCTAGTGCTTCTGATTTTGGATAAAGAATTCAATTTCATGGTCATGTTTGGGATGCTGATTTCAATGGGAATGACGATTGATGGCTCTATTGTAGTAACAGAGTACGCAGACCGGAAATTAGCTGAGGGTATGAATAGAATTGAAGCTTACACTGCAGCAGCCACTAGAATGTTCTGGCCTGTTCTTTCATCCACAACGACTACTTTAATTGCATTTACCCCACTAATGTTCATGCCTGGATTTGGTGCTTTCATCAGAGATATGCCAATTACAGTTTTCTGTGTTCTAGTAGGATCACTGCTTTACTCATTAATTTTTGCTCCTATTTTGGGTGCTATGTTCGGGGGTCTGGCTAAGCAATCCGAAGCAGAAATTAATAATGTCAGACTTTTAGAGTCTTCTGATCCTTTGAGTTTATCAGGAGCTTCGGGCATCTATGCTAGAAAGATCAACAAATACTTAGATACTCCTGGACAAACTATTTCAATCATTCTTGGAGCTATTATTTTATGCATTGGACTGTGGTCACATCATGGTAAAGGAATAGTTTATTTTCCGCAGGTTGCTCCTCAATTCGCTGAAGTTGATATTCTTGCAAGAGGCAATTTGGCTGTAGATGAAATTAGAGATATTGCTATTGAGGCGGAGCAAAAAATAATTGATGTGAAAGAAATTGAAAGATTATCTGTTTGGTCCAACTCAGGGGGAAGCAGAGGCCTAGGTCGTGGTTCAAATTCTCCCGATAGAGTTGGCGGTATGTTTATTGACTTTTATGGTGAAGATGAAGCTGTGTCCGATTTAAATGGTTTCGAAATTATGGATCTACTTCGTGAAAGATTAAATGATACTTCTGGTTACATAGTTCAAGTTGAGGAAGAAAAAGGTGGTCCACCTATAGGCAAACCTCTTCAAATAAATGTTAGTGGTGATAATGAACAAGCACTCATTTCAGCAATTCGAAAAATAAGAAGTCAACTTGAAGGCATGGGAAGCTTCAAAGATATAGAAGATACATCAGTCACTAGAGGAATAGAGTGGGAATTAGAAATAAACAGAACGAAGGCTGCTCAATATGGAGCAGGTTTAAGTGATGTTGGCGCTTCCGTGCAAATGGTAACTAATGGCATCAAGGTAGGAGAATATAGACCGCTTAATCTAGATAGAGAAGTTGATATTAGAGTGAGATTTCCTAAATCTGAAAGAAATATAGACCAACTTGAAAAGTTAAATGTGCAAACAATGAAAGGTTTAGTTCCTGTAAGTAGCTTTGTAGAGACAAATATTCAACCTGCAACAAAAAGTATTTCCAGGAAAGCTGGTAAAAGGGTTCATAGTATTGCTGCAAATACCGTAGAAGGTGCAATACCTTCAGTTCAAATCAAAAAAGTTAAAGATTGGCTGGATACTGAGGATTTGGGTAGGGGCGTGACTGTAAATTTTGATGGTTTCGATAAATATAACAAAGAAGCTGCTGATTTTCTTGTACTAGGCTTTATCACTATGCTTTTTGTTATGCTGATAGTTTTGGTTGCCCAGTTTAATAGTTTTTATCAAGCTAATATCGTTTTGTCTGCCATCCTCTTGTCTTTTGGAGGAGTGTTCATTTCACTACTCATACTAGATAGATCATTTAGCACCTTGCAAACAGGAATAAGTTGCGTCGCATTGGCAGGCATAGTGGTTAACAATAATATTGTTTTAATTGATACTTTTAATCTTCTCAAAAGAAATAACCCTGGTTCGACTACAAAGTCTTTAGCTTTAAGAAGTGCAATTTTGAGATTGAGACCAGTATTTTTAACTTCATTCACAACTATTGCTGGCCTATTGCCCATTGCATTGGGTTACAGCATAGATCTGATAGACAGAACAATTAAATCAGGTTCCTATATAACAAGTTTTTGGGAACAAATGGCCGCATCTCTTGTAGTTGGATTAACTGTAGCAACTATCCTAACACTTGTGGTTACTCCTTGTGCTCTTGCCTTTTCTGATTCTATCAGAGCATTTCCATCAAGAATGATAAGATTAATTACAAGACCATTCTTGACCCTCAATTTCTCAAAAAGGTTAACGAAATAACTAAAACAGCCTTACTTTTTCTAGATCTAGGTTATTATGTCGCCTTAAATGGACTTACACTAAGTCATTCTTGAAATAAGGAATATTGATGGCTAAAAAATTAACACTCATAACTCTTATATTATCGCTATTTTCAGGAATTGCGTTTTCTGAAGAAATTCAAGAGATAGTCATTCTAGAAAAGAAGCTATCGAGCCTTAATGGCTGGTCGAATAATCAATCCATCAATTCAATAAGTGAAAAAGAACTTGATGATCTAGATGCACAGCATCCTAAACAGATTTTTAGAAGGTCTCCCGGACTCTGGATAAGTAGAGGGTCAGGTCAAGAACATTTGACTGCTATACGATCTCCTGTGTTAACTGGACCAGGGGCTTGTGGCTCTTTCCTTGTATTAGAGGATGGTCTTCCAGTAAGGCCAACTGGATTTTGTAATGTTAATGGATTATTTGAAACATTTTTTGAAATGGCTTCAGGTTTAGAGACTATAACTGGACCAGCTAGCGCAAGATATGGTGCCAATGCAATGCATGGTGTTGTAAATATACTCTCAAAACCTATAACTTCAGAAAATAAGTTCTATACAAACTTCGGTCCAAATAACTACAAAAACTTTAAGATCAGAACAAGTAATCAAGAAAATTGGAGCTTTGATGGTCACTTTGCCAATAATGATGGCTTTAGGGATAAATCAGGTTACGATCAACAAAAAATTAAAATCCAATCTATTTTTTCACTCTCTTCATGGGATGCAGCTTTAAAAGCTACACTCACAAATCTAAATCAAGAAACTGCTGGATATATAAATGGTTTAGATTCTTATAAAAATGAAGAGTTTAGGAGGAGAAATTTTAATCCTGATGCATATCGAGATGCCAATTCACAAAGAGTATCTTTAAGATTAACAAAAGAAGACAAAAATACTGTTAATTCAATTACCTCATACATACGAAGTAATGATATGAAGTTTTTTCAACACTTCCTTCCAGGGACTCCCCTTGAGGAGAATAACCATAAAAGTCTCGGGATAAATCTGCAAAGAATTTCAGAGTACAACTCTTTTACTTTTGTACAAGGCTTACAGCTAGATTTTGCTAAGGTTGAACTGACAGAAACGCAAAAAGATGCTTTAACTACCAGCTCTGCTTTTAATAATGCCACAAGACCACAAGGCAAGCATTATGACTATGAAGTGGATTCAACTGTTATTGCAGTATTTGCAGGGATAGAAGACTACATTCTAAATAAAAATCTTTACCTATTTGCTGATACTAGAGCTGAATTTATTGAGTATGACTACTCAAATAATATGATCAGTGGAAATACCAGAGAAGATGGAACTAAATGTGGATTTGGAGGTTGTTATTACAATAGACCCTCAGATAGAACAGATGACTTCAATGAGATAAGTGCCAGGATTGGCATCATAACAAACTACGAATCTGTCAATTATTTTGCCCAAATTAGTTTAGGGTTCAGACCTCCACAAATTAATGAAGCATACAGATTACAAAAAAAGCAGAATGTTACTGATCTCGACTCGGAAACTTTAACTATGTTGGAAGTAGGCAGTAGATATGATTGGCAATCGTTGAGTGGATCTCTAAGCCTCTATCAAAGTAAAAAGAAAAACTCTATCTTCAGAGATTCGCAAAATTTTATCGTAGATAATGGAAAAACTGATCATAAAGGTATTGAATTGAGTCTAGATTGGCTTATCAGTTCAAACAACATTATTAGTACAAACATTACATATGGAGATCATAAGTATGACTTTGAAACCGATACTTCAATGAGAGAAAAAATAAGAGTCGGTAATGAGATTGATACAGCTCCTAAAATGATGGCTAACTTAATCTTAAATTCAAATTTTAACGAAGATACTTCGCTTACTTTTGAAATTGAGTATATGAGTTCTTACTATACTGATGCAGCAAATCTTCACGAATATGAGGGGCACACCCTGTACCATGCTAGATTTACCAGAAAAATAAATGATACTTTCAAAATTTACATCAGGGTCGAGAATATGTTTGATAAAGCTTATGCTGAGAGAGCTGATTTTAATGCTTTTGGAGGGGATAGATATTTTCCGGGTTTACCAAGAGAATTCTATATTGGTCTAGAATATACATTTTAAAGGGCCGCAATGAATAAGAAAGTAGATATAAATTTTGAAAAAGCGCTCGAAGAACTTGAATCTATAGTCGAAGATTTAGAATCAGGAGACTTAAGTTTAGAGAATTCTCTCAAGTCATTTGAGAAAGGAATAAAACTGGCTAGACAATGTCAAGAGAAGCTGTCACAAGCTGAGTTACAAGTTCAAAAATTGATTGAAGAAGATGGAGAACTAAAAACTACTCCATTAAAAGATGTCTGAATTTGATAAGCTCTTAACTTCATATCAAAATAGAATCAATTCCAAATTAGAGAGTTTATTGCCTTCTGATGACTCAATTCTATCAGAAGCTATACGTTATTCAGTCTTAGATGGTGGAAAAAGGCTCAGACCAATACTAGTGTACTTGATAGGTGAGTTGGGAAATGCCGAAAATGGTTCATTGGATATATTAGCTGGATCGGTTGAAATGATACATTGTTACTCACTTATTCATGATGATTTACCGTCTATGGATGATGATGATCTAAGAAGAGGTAAGCCAACTACCCACAAAAAATATGATGAAGCGACTGCAATACTCGCAGGAGATGCTTTACAGCCTTTCGCTTTCGAATTAGTGACAAATATAAATATTTCGGATAGTGATAAATTAAGCATAATTAAAAGCCTGGCAAAGGCTTGTGGCTATCAAGGCATGGTAGGTGGGCAGATAAAAGATATTCATTCTGATGATATAAAAGATGTTGAATCTTTAGACATAATGCATTCCCAAAAAACAGGACGGTTAATTCAATCCTCAATTGAGACTGCTGGAATATTATCTAACTTGAGAAAGCAAGATATAGAGTCTCTCATAGAGTATGGGGATAAAATTGGTCTAGCATTTCAGATTCAAGATGACATTATTGATATTGAATCCCCTTCGACTTTAAGTGGAAAAGATCAAGGCTCTGATGTTGAAAAAGATAAACTAACTTATCCATCTATTGTAGGTATTGAAAACTCGAAAGTCAGGGCTTTTGACTTGGCTGAAGAAGCAAAAGAAAAACTTCAACTATTAGATAGAAATACTGATAATCTGTGCAAATTAGCTGACTATATTGTTTCAAGAAAAACTTAAATTGTGAAAATTTTCGATTCCATACCAACTGATGAGCCTATTTCAGAGCTGCTAAAATATATTAATTCACCTAAAGATCTTAGAAAGCTTAATCAATCTCAGATCCCTCAAATAGCAGATGAATTAAGGGAATTCCTCCTTTATACAGTAGGAAAGACAGGCGGGCATTTTGGCGCAGGACTTGGTGTTATTGAATTAACATTAGCCTTACATTACAAATTTGAAACACCTGAAGATAGGATTGTCTGGGACGTTGGACATCAAACATATCCTCATAAAATATTAACCGGAAGAAAAGATGCGATGGAAAGCATGCGTCAGAATAATGGATTAGCACCCTTCCCTGTAAGATCCGAAAGTGAATATGACACTTTTGGAGTTGGCCACTCCAGTACTTCAATTAGCGCAGCCCTTGGAATGATTACAGGAGCGGAAAAGAAAAATGAAAAAAGATATGTCACAGCGGTGATTGGAGATGGGGCAATGACTGCCGGTATGGCTTATGAAGCTTTAGCTCATGCTGGGTCTATAGATAAAAATCTGCTAGTTATTCTTAATGATAATCAAATGTCTATTTCAGAAAACATAGGTGGATTAAGAAATTACCTCGCTCGTATATGGGCAAGTAAAACTTACAATAGAATCAGAGAAGGTGGTAAAAATGTATTAACTTATGTGCCTCGCGCAAAAGAATTTGCAAGGAAGGCAGAAATACATGCGAAAGGAATGATCGCTCCTGGTTCATTATTTGAAGAATTAGGTTTCGAATACTTTGGACCAGTAGACGGACATGATACCGATGGATTAATTAATATATTAGATGATTTAAAACATATAAATGGACCAAAATTCCTTCATGTCATTACAACTAAAGGTAAAGGTTTTGCTCCTGCTGAAGATGATCCCATAGGATTTCATGCAATTAATAAAATAAAGCAGGAAGACCTTGTAAAGGATAAAAGTGCACAATCGAAAAAGCCCTCTTACTCAAAGATATTTGGAGAATGGTTATCTTTTAAAGCAAACAAAGATAAAAGGCTTGTTGCTATTACTCCTGCTATGGGCGAAGGGTCAGGAATGATTGAATTCTCCACAGAGTTTCCTGATAGATATTATGATGTAGCCATAGCTGAGCAACATAGTGTGAGTTTTGCTGCAGGGCTAGCTTGCGAAGGAATGAAACCTGTTGTTGCAATATATAGCACTTTCTTACAAAGAGCTTATGATCAACTCATACATGATGTAGCGTTACAAAATTTAGATGTTCTATTCGCTATAGATAGAGCAGGCTTAGTTGGATTAGACGGAGCTACACATCACGGCGCTTTTGATTTGTCTTATATGAGATGTATTCCAAATATGGTAATAATGGCTCCTTCTGATGAGTCGTTAGCATGGAAAATGTTTAACACCGGTTATGAGCACTCAGGGCCTGTCGCAATTAGATATCCGAGAGGAACTGGTAGAGGAATAGATTATTCTAAGAACGAAGAAACTGTAGAAATAGGAAAAAGTTCTACAGTAATAAATTCTGATGAGAAAGAAGTTATTATTCTTTCTTTCGGCAGTCTGCTCGAATCTGCCATGGAGGCTGGCAAAAGGATTAACGCAAGAGTAGTGGATATGCTATTTATTAAACCTTTAGATGAGAGTCTTTTGGAAGAAATCAATAATAATTATAAACTTATAGTCACCATCGAAGACAATGTAATGGCTGGGGGAGCTGGTTCAGCAGTCAACGAGCATCTCATAAAATTAAATTCCAGTTCAAAAATACTCAATTTAGGCCTTCCAGATGAATTTATAGAGCATGGAGATCAGGAACAACAAAAGATTCTTAATGGATTAGATGCAAATGGAATAGAAAAGTCTATTAAAGAAAAATTGAAACTAATCTGAATCAGATAGCATATGGCCCATATATTTTGCTTTAATCTTTAGATAATCTTCATTGTGTTGATTAGGTTCAATTTCAATAGATATTCTCTCTGACACCTCAATGCCAACATCCTCTAATCCCTTTATTTTTGCAGGATTGTTTGTCATTAGTTTTACAGAAGAAACTCCAACGGATGAAAGTATCTCTTTGCAATATGAATAATCTCTCTCATCAGCGGCAAATCCTAGGGCTTCATTTGCTTCAATTGTATTTAAACCTTTATCTTGTAGTTCATAAGCTCTAATTTTATTCACAAGACCAATGCCTCTACCTTCTTGTGCCATATAAATTATCATTCCATGTCCTTCTTTTGCGATTGACTGCATAGCTTGAGCAAGTTGAGAGCCACAATCACACTTTAAGCTATATAAAGCATCTCCGGTCAAACACTGAGAATGAATTCTCAGCAGAGAATCATTTTGAAGCTCTCCTAGATAAAGAAGTAAGTGCTCTTCTCCTAGTTTAGGATCTTCATAAGCAATAACAGAAAAATCGCCCCAGTGAGTTGGTAGTTTGGCTTCAGCTTTTTTTTCGATAGACATAATTTTTGGAATATTTATTTTACTTGAGAATTCCTAAATGTAATTAAAAAAAGTAAATAGAAAAATCATTGAAACAGCTGAATAAACACCTGCAATCACGTCATCGATCATTACATTAAAAGCTCCATGTCCTTTATCGAAGGTTCTAATACCTAAAGGTTTCCAAATATCAAATAAACGAAATAGAAAGAATGAAATCAGTAACCATAGAAAAGAACTTTCAATATATGAAAGCGGCAAGCAAGCTACCCACATACCTACAAATTCATCCCATACGAAACTACCGGGGTCATCATCTTTTTCAACAGTTTTTGGGTATATGTAGATACCTATTAAAAAACTACTCATTATGAATATAAGAAAGATGAAGCTATTTATTAAGGAAGCAGCCAAGCTATAGAAGAAAAAATAGTAAAAAATCAATGCAACCAAGCTTCCCATAGTCCCTGGTGCAATTGGTGATAATCCTGAACCGAATCCTAATGATAGCCATGAAAGAGGGTTTCTCAGATTCATACTAAAAATGACTATAACCAGAATTCAATTCAACTCTATTATTATCTTCATCATAAAGAATAAGGTCTTTTGAAGGACTTGTTTTTCCAATCAATGTGATGGGAATATTTAAGATCTTAGAGACATTCATTAATTCCTCATGCTTATCTTCATCAACGGTAAAACATAATTCATAGTCATCGCCTGAATTGATAAGTTCTAGAGATTTTTCTGAAATTGATGTCGGTATTTTCTCTAGAAAAATTTCAGCGCCTACATTACTTGATTGGCAAATTAGATTTAAATCTTGCAATAAACCATCCGAGATATCTATGCATGCACTAGCAATATCAGATAGTTTCAAGCCAAGATCAATATGTGCCTTTGGTTCTAGATAAGCTTTGGAGAAAGAATCAGTACCTAAATTGTCACTTAGTTCTTTTAAACCTAAATAAGCATTTCCAATGATTCCACTGACGAATATCAATTGATTTTCTTTGGCAGTGGAGCGAAGAATGGCTTTACTAGAATCAACTTCGCCCATCACTTGAACAGTAATTGAAAGTTTTCCTTTTGTTGTGTCTCCTCCAATAAGTGGAATCTTGTACTCATCAGAAAATTTTTGTAATCCTACTGAAAAGCTATTTAGCCAGCTATGCTCTACTTGTGGCAAAGTAATAGCTATTGAGTACCATTTTGGTCGAGCCCCGCAAGCAGCCAGATCACTTAAAGCTATCACGCATGATCTATAGGCTATATCTGCTGAAGACATTGAACTTAAAAAATGAACACCTTCTATTGAAGTATCTAAAGAGTTAATTTGTTGGGTATTTTGCTTTGAGGAAATAACCGAAGCATCATCCCCTACCGAAATTTCTACATTGTGCTCGGCCAGAAAGGCCGAGCCAATGTTAGAAAAATATTTTTGAATTAATAAATGTTCGTCCAAGGTTAATCCTTAGACAATAGTTTATTAATCAGGGATAGACTCAAATAAGCCTGTAGCCCCCATTCCACCGCCAACGCACATAGTGACAATTCCATACTTGCCACCTCTGCGTTTCAGTTCTCTTGCTAAGTGTCCCACCTGCCTAGAGCCTGTCATGCCAAATGGATGTCCTATAGCAATAGAGCCGCCATTAACATTAAGTTTTTCGGTGGGTAGATTTAGTTGGTCTCTGATGTATACAACCTGGGAAGCAAATGCTTCGTTGAGTTCCCATAGGTCAATATCATCAATTGTTAGTCCTGCAGAATCGAGTAATTTAGGGATAGAGAATACTGGCCCTATTCCCATCTCATCTGGTTGGCAACCTACTGTAGTAAATCCTCTGAAATAAGCTAAAGGCTTAAGACCCAATTCATTGGCTTTTTCTTCACTCATTATTAATGTTACTGAAGCTCCATCAGATAATTGAGAAGAATTTCCTGCAGTTACAGACCCACCCTCAGGATTAAAAACAGGATTTAAACTTGAAAGGCCTTCAAGAGTTGTTTCTGGTCTATTGCAATCATCTCTATCAACAGTTACATCAACCTCTTTCTCTGCTCCAGTCTCTTTATTCTTGAGGATCATCGTAGTATCCATAGGAATAATTTCGTCATCGTATAGTCCAGCATCTTGGGCTGCTGCACATCTTTGTTGACTAGACAGAGCATACTCATCTTGTGCTTCTCTAGAGACACTATATCTGTCTGCCACGGCTTCTGCCGTTGTGCCCATAGCGTGATAAATACCCGGAACTTCTTCAGCCAGTTTTTCGTTTACATACATATGCATATTACCTTTGCCTTGAGTAGTGCTTATTGACTCTACTCCACCAGCTATTATGCAATCATAGAAACCGCTTTGGATTTGAGTTGCCGCCATAGCTATTGAATTTAAACCTGAAGAACAATAACGATTAATAGTTACTCCACCAGTTTCAATAGGAAGGTTTGAAAGTACAGCAACATTTCTAGCTATATTGTGACCTTGCGCTCCCTCTGGACTACCACAACCTAAAATGATGTCTTCAACCATTGAAGCTTCAACCTTAGGATTCCTTTCTAAAAGTGCATTCACAATATGAGCTGTCATATTATCTGCACGAGTGTTATTAAAACCACCACGAAATGACTTCGCAAGTCCTGTTCTAACACTATCAACAATTACTGCATTACGCATATATTCTCCTTTTTTATAAAAACCGGGAACATGATGTTAGGTTACTGAAACTCAATAATCAAGTTATATTAAAACTACCAAACTACATGTTTGTCACGATTATCTCTTCAGAGCCAACAGGCAATATTACTAGGGTTCCATCTTCTACAAGAGTCCACTCTTTTCGTACCTGATCAACTCCCCTAACAAACATAATTTCTTGAATATAATTTCTTGGTGCCGGTGTTAGATGATAAAAAAATAATTTTTTAACATTGGCTTCATTAGCTATCTCCGCTGCTTCTACTAAGGTAGTGTGATAAGTTGTTATGTCATCCAATACTGTTGCCAATAGGTCCGCACCGCGACTCCTTAATGACTCTTCCATAATAGCCAACATATGATTAGCTTGTGCTTCATGAAACAAAACATCAGCATTCATTGAATTGTCAATGACAGTTTGTGTGTAAGAAGTATCTCCCGAGATTACTATTGATCTTCCTTTGTATTCAAATCTAAAGCCTAATGCAGGTTCTATAGGTTCATGAATAACCCTAAATGCTGTTATTTTCAATTCACCATTATCAAATATTACTGGGTTATTGAGGTCTATTACTCTTGTGTCAAACCCTGCGAATTGCAAAGGCGCTATTAGGTCACCGTGATGCTCATTACGAAATACATAATCATGCGCATAAGCCATTTCTATACCTTGAGTAAACTGATCAATGCCTTCAGGACCAAAAACTTTTAACTTTGAGCTGCGTTCACCTACAACCCACGCGTTCTGATGGAGGCCAGGCAAGTCAGCAATGTGATCTGAATGTAAATGCGTGATTAAAACTGCCTCGATATCTCTAAAATTTATATTCCAACTCCTAAGGTTGTCGTTACTACCATCACCTATATCTACTACAAACAGATCATCTCCAGCGGTAATCAAAATACATGTCTCTGCTCTTCCTGGGCTTGGTAACGGTGATCTTGAACCACAAACTGCAGCACTTAAAGCGTCCTCTTTAGGTAAATTATTCGATGCTGAGCCAAGAGCAGTGAATGCCACTACTATTAATCTATCTTGTACTGAAGGTAATTGGATAATCACCCAAGAGGTAATTCCAAGAATTAATGAAGCGATTATCACTCTTATAAATAACTTCATATCTACAAGCCTAAAACTGCCTTAGCCATAATATTTCTCTGTATCTCATTACTACCACCATAAATAGTTGTTGCTCTAAGATTCTGATATTTGCCAGCTATAGGTCTGTAATCCTCATCACCAATTGGTGGTTCATTACTTCCATAAGTCGTATCTTGAAAAGGAATTCCATAATACCCTATAATTTCTAGAGTTAGCTCAGATATTTCCTGTTCAAGATCTGTTACTAAAGTTTTCATCATTGAAGACTCCGGCCCAGGACTATCTCCCTTCCCTAAAGAACTTAATATCCTTAAAGAAGTATATTGGATAGCTTTAGCTTTAATTTCTAACTCAGTGATTTTAGTTAAGTAAATTTCCAAAAAACTTTCATCTAGATGTTGGGAAGATATTTTTTGGACTAACTTTTTGATAAATTCTATGTCAGATAAGCTTTTCGAGCCACCTACCCCACCGCTTCTCTCAAACTCTAATAAATATTTTGCAACTGCCCAACCTTCGTTTTCTTTTCCTATCCTGTCTTTGACATGAGCTTCAGCATCTGTAAAAACGACCTGATTGAAATCATGATCCTTAGCCATAGTTAAGAGAGGTTCAACTTTGACTCCCGGCTGATGCATATCCATCATCAAAAATGTAATTCCTTCTTGATTTTTCCCTGAATTATCAGTCCTAACCAGACAAAATATCTTGTTTGCAAGGTGAGCATGAGTAGTCCATATTTTTGTTCCGTTAATGATGTACTTGTCACCTTGTCTGACTGCTTTACATTGCAAGCTAGCGAGATCTGAACCTGCACCTGGCTCGCTATAACCCTGACACCAGTAATCATCTCCATTAATAATTCTGGGAATATAGTAGTCTTTTTGTTCTTTAGTTCCTCGTCCTAATAGTAGTGGTCCAATCATTGCTAAGCCCATTGGTATCAAATTGGGAGCCCCAGCTTTTGCACATTCCGATGAAAAAATATATTTTTGAGCTTGAGTCCAATTGGTGCCTCCATATTCTTCCGGCCAAGATGGAACAAGCCATCCTTTTTTAGCGAGTATTGCTTGCCATTCCATAGCAACTTCCTTTTCAGTAAAAACTGCAGATGTCTTTCTGGACGTAGTAACTAATTCAGGCTTAAGCTCTTTACGGAGGAAATCTTTAACTTCCTCTTGAAATGATAGTTCTTCTTCTGAAAAATTGAGATTCATTCTTTACCTTAGATTAAATTATAACTTCTATTAAGCTTGGTCCTTCAGAATTTAAGCCATCTGAAAATGCCTTTGAAAATTGTTCCACAGTGGTCGTACGAAGTGCAGGAACACCCATAGATTTGGATAAAGAAACCCAATTAATTTCTGGATTATCAAGAGAGAACATTGATTTTGCCCTATCGCCTGTTTCTAATGCACCTACTCTTTCTAACTCAACCTGAAGAATTGCGTAAGCTTTATTTGAAAAAATAACATTAGTAATATTTAGTCCTTCTCTTGCTTGCGTCCATAGAGACTGAACTGTATACATTGCTCCTCCATCGCCATGGAGACAAATGACAGGCCTCTCAGGAACAGCGATTGCTGCGCCGGTTGCCAAGGGAAGTCCTTGCCCTATTGATCCTCCAGTTAAAGCCAACCAATCAAGTGGCTTCGAATTCCAGGCATGTGAAGTAACAAAAAATCCAGATGTCGCTGCTTCGTCACAAACAACGACATCTTCTGGAAGTAAGCTCGCAAATAAAGGGCCAAGGTTTGATGCATTCAGCTCACCATTTGGGGGTGCATCTATAATTCCGTCAGGAATTAATGATTTATCAATCTTATCAGTCTTTAACATTTCACTTAATTGATAAAGTGCGGATTTTCCATCTTGATAAGGCGTCGCTAATTCTATAAGTTCAGCATTCTCTGGAGACAGATAGCTTTTCTTTCCTGGGTAAGCAAAAAAAGATACTGGTGGCTTAGTTCCTATAAAAACAATAGATTCAACACCTCTTAAATGTTCCTCAGCCATTTCAGCAAAATAAGGAATTGGCTCTACCTTAGTCAATCCGGTTCCTCTCCTGTGTCTTATAACGAAAGTATCTGTAGCTAAACGACATCCAGTTTTTGTAGCAATTTTTCCAGCTAAAGTTACAGATTCCTCATCTAGACAATCTCCTCCTATAAACAACATGGTGTTTTTTTCTGAAGACAAAACATTATATGCATCGGTAAGAAGAGAATTATCTATATCTAAAGGGCCTTCGCTAACAAGTTCTTTACCTAATTTCTCAGTCTCGCCCCAAGCTGAATCGGCTGGCACAAGCATAGTTGCGATTTGACCTGGATATTTATGAGCAGCCTGCCAGGCTTGCGCTCCAAGATCTGATAAGTCATCTGGAGACTTACTTCTACCTACCCAATCTGAACTGGCTTTAGCAAGACCATCTAGATCGGAGGTCAAAGGTGCATCATATTTAAGGTGATAGGTAGCATGATCTCCAACAATATTTAACATAGGGGTTCTGGCTTTCTTTGCATTGTGAATATTTGCAAAAGCATTTCCTAATCCGGGGCCTAAATGTAGTAAATTTGCAGCTGCCTTACCCGACATCCTTGCATAGCCATCCGCAGCACCTGAAACAACACCTTCAAAAAGACCTAAAACTGGTCTTATTTCTGGATGATGGTCTATCGCAGCAACTAAGTGCATCTCTGAAGTGCCTGGATTAGCAAAGACAACCTCGAGCCCATTAGCAATTAAAGTCTTCAATAAAGCATCTGCCGAATTCATAATCTTTAAATATTAACTATCCTCGTACCGATATTCCCACCAGCTAACAAATCTACGAAACCTTGCGGGGCCTTTTCTAAGCCTTCAAGCTCATCAGTAAGTACTTTGAGTTGACCCGAATCAATCCATCCAATCAAATCATTCGTGGCTTCTTCGTATTTATCTGCAAAATCGAATACGAGAAATCCTTGCATTCTGATACTTTTATTTACCAGTAGCCCAGGTATCCCTCTTGGTCCCGGTTCTGGAGTACTAGTGTCATATTGCGAAACGACTCCACAGCAAGCTATTCTGCCACCCGAATTTAACCTAAATAATGCCGAACCTAAAATCATGCCACCAGTATTATCAAAATAAACATCTACTCCGTTAGGAGTTGCTTCCTTTAAATTTTGTCTGAAATTAGCGTCTTTATAATTTATAGCAGCATCAAAACCTAAATCATTAATAAGTTTTTCACATTTATCATCACTTCCACAAACTCCAATGACACTGCAGCCTTTGATCTTGGCAATTTGTCCCACCATATGTCCAACAGATCCTGCGGCTGCCGAGATCATAACAGTCTCCCCTTCTTGTGGCTGTCCGATTTCAAGAAGACCGAAGTATGCAGTCAATCCATTGATACCTAAAGGGCCCAAATATAAAGAAGGTGCGACAGTATCTCTAAGAAGAGTCAAAGACTGAATATTTTGGGCCGAATACTCTTGCCAACCTGTTTGAGTAAGTACATTTTTACCGATTGGATATTCTTCTGAATTACTCTTTACAATTTCTCCAATGCCTGTGCAGTTCATAACAATTCCTGTTGTCGGGGCTCCTGCGTAACTAGCGCTACCTTGGAGACCTGCACGAGTGCCAGCAGTTATCGCAAAAGATATTGTTTTAACTAAAACCTGATCAGAAGAAATTTCGGGTATTTCAGACTCAACTAGCCTGTAATTACTCTCAGTCAATTTACCTTCAGGAAGACTATTGATAATTACTTGTTTATTTTTCATATGTTCAAGTTACCTTATTTTGTTTATATTTAAAACCTTACTAATGACATAAGATATGTTGTAAAACTTGGAGAAGTTTATGGAAGTTAAAAATGCAGTTATGCCCAATGAAGAACAACTTAAAGGGTTCAATGATCAAGAAGAAGATAAACCAATTTTTATGGTAAATCTGCTTAAATTTAAAGAAAAAGCGCAATATCCAGATAAAAGAGAAACAGACCTTTCAGGTGAAGAGGCATATGCCATTTATGGCGAGGAAGTTGTTGGGCACTTAGCTAAAGTTGGTGGAAAACCAATTTTTGGAGGTAATGTTGATAGGCTAATGCTGGGCGAAGTTGAAGATTTATGGGATAAAGTAGCCATAGCTATGTACCCATCCAGAAAGGCTATGTTGGAAATGATTTCAGATCCTGATTACATACAAAGTGCACAACACAGAATTGCAGGCCTAGAAGGACAGTTAAATATCGAAACTTCTGTAGAGGATATATAAGGAATCTTAAGGTGTTATCTAAAGAAAAAGTTATCCTTATTGGTGCTCCACCATCTCCTTATACAAGAAAGATGCTTGCACTATTAAGATATAGACACATACCTTATGAAATGATCTGGGGTAACCCTGGAGAACTTCTAGAAAGCGGTGGCGCATTCGAGGAACTTGGCATAGACACTCCCAAGCCTGTTCTTCTTCCCACTTTCCTAATGAGAGATGAAAAAGGTCATCTTCAGACTGTCACTGACTCAACTCCTATTATCAGAAGACTTGAAAAAGAATTTGAGGGCAGGAGTGTTATACCGGAAGATCCCGCTCTTAGTTTCCTTAATTATCTACTAGAGGATTTTGGAGATGAGTGGGTAACTAAATACATGTTTCATTACCGTTGGCATTTCGACGAGGATGCTGATAATGCTTCATCTATCCTGCCATTGAATCATAAAGTGGATCTCAAAGAAGATCTTTGGAAAATCTTTAAGGAAGGAATCGGTTCAAGACAAATAGAAAGGCTTTGGGTAGTGGGCTCAAATGATATAACTGCCCCAATCATAGAGAGCAGTTACAAACGGTTTTTAGGAATCATGGAGAATCATTTCAGTAATTTACCTTTTCTATTTGGACAAAGGCCAAGCTCAGCAGACTTTGCAGTATATGGTCAACTCACTCAGTTAATTGGCTTAGATCCAACTTCTAGAAAAATTGCACACGAAGAATCTCTGAGAACTGTAGCGTGGATAAATAGCATGGAAGATCTATCAGGAATAAATCTAGAAAAAAGTACATGGGAGACTTTTGACTCACTTCCAGAAAGTATGTTGTCTTTATTAAAAGAAATAGGACATGTATATGTGCCTGCACTTTTAGCAAATAATGAGGCTTTAAAAAATGGTAATGAGACTTGGGAAACAGAAATAGACGGATCTGTCTGGAGTCAAAAAACTTTTAATTATCAAGGCAAGTGTCTCCAATGGATCAACCAAGAATTTTATTCTTTAACTGAGATTGATCAAAAAAGATTACTAGATCTATTTGAGGGAACAGGCTGTGAAAATTTATTATTGAAAGAAAAATAAATATGAAAATATTAAGAACTCCCGATGAGAGATTTGAAAAGATAACTGATTTTCCATACAAACCCCATTACACAGATATAAAAACTAACGATGGTTCAGATCTGCGAATACATCATATAGATGAAGGACCAAGAGATGGACCTATTTTGTTGGCGATGCATGGTCAACCAGTTTGGTGCTACCTTTACTCGAAGATGATACCTTTCTTAACGGAAGCAGGAATAAGAGTTATCGCACCTGATTTACCAGGTTATGGAAAATCTGATAAACCAGCTGCTAGAGAAGACTACAGTTACCAAAATCAAGTTGATTGGATGGTGGATTGGCTGAAAGCGAATGATTTTCAAAACCTAACTTTTTTTGGTCAAGACTGGGGAGGCTTGATTGGCCTAAGGATAGTTGCTCGTGAACCTGATAGATTCTTGAAAGTCTCGATGGGTAATACTGGGCTTCCTTATAATCCTGAAGTATCTGAAGAAGTTATTGAAGAAATAAAAGCCTTTAGAGAAAGTAATATAAAACTCCACCCCCTCTCTATGTCAAAACAAATACGTCAAATGGATAGTGGCAAAACTCATCCAGGACTCAAATTTATGTACTGGCAAAAATTTTGTTGGGATACAGAGGATTTACCAATAGGATTTATACAATCGATGCAAATGGATAAAAGATCTTTAGTTGCACTGGCGTTAAATTATATTTTTATCTTATTAGGAAAATATAGTGCATCACCTTTCAAGTCTTACATAGCCAAGGCCTACGAAGCACCTTTTCCTGACCCAAGTTATAAAATGGGACCAAGAGCCATGCCAAGTCATGTACCGACAATTCCTGATGAATCATTAGAGGAGCAAAGAAAAGCGAGAGAGTTTTTCTCTTCATGGGATAAACCTTTTCTTAGTGTCTTCGCAGGAGATGATCCTGTCACAAATGGAATTGAAAAGGATGTATTGGAAATGTGCCCAAATGCAAAAAGCGCTCCTCAAATTGGAGGTGGTCATTTTTATCAATGGACAAGACCAAAAGAACTTTCAGAATTATTAATCAACTTTATTAAGGAAAACTAATGAACAGAGTAACGGAACATACGGGGTCAAAATATCCAATAATTCAAGCGCCAATGGGTTGGATTGCAAGAAGTCAATTAGCTTCAGCGGTTTGCAATGCGGGAGGCTTCGGAGTAATTGAAACTTCTTCTGGTGAAGTTGATAACTGCAAAGCAGAAATAGAAAAAATGTCAGAACTTACTGATCAACCATTTGGAGTCAATCTGCCGCTACTATTCTTAAGAGATGAGAGCATGGTAGAGTTTTGTGTTCAACACGGCGTGAAATTTGTAACCACCTCAGCTGGCGATCCCTCTAAATATATAGACATACTCAAATATGCAGGCATCACTGTTTATCATGCAGTGCCAAGTGTTGAAGGTGCAATAAAAGCAGCAGATTGTGGTGTTGATGGACTTGTGGTGGAAGGAACTGAAGGAGGAGGATTTAAGAGTCCAGAGGAAGTTGGCCTTTTCGTTTTAATACAAGCCATCAGAAAAAAAATAGATTTGCCAATAATAGCGGCAGGCGGAATTGCAGATGGTGCTGGTATGGCAGCAGCTTTTGCTGTAGGAGCTGAAGGAATTCAAATGGGAACAAGATTTGTTTCCAGTAAAGAAAGTCCAGTGCATGAGAATTTTAAAAATTATATCTTTGACTCTTCCCTCAATGGAACTTGGATATTAAATAAAACTTCCAAACCCGTAATTAGAGCACTAAGAACAGAGTTCACGAAAGAGATTTTGGAAGC
Source organism: uncultured SAR86 cluster bacterium (assembly GCA_902611645.1). Classification (GTDB taxonomy): domain Bacteria; phylum Pseudomonadota; class Gammaproteobacteria; order Magnimaribacterales; family Magnimaribacteraceae; genus Magnimaribacter. Next base: position 77,693 of record CACMAF010000006.1, read on the forward strand.
TGGAGAAATGGATATGTCAGCAATGGGTAAAATACAAGATCTATATTTTGGTGGTGACATGAACGCAGCACCAGCACTTTCAGGACAATCGGTAGGATTAATAGACGGCGTAAAGTCAGCTGAAGAAATTATCCAAGATACGATTAAAGAATTTAACCAAACTTGCTCAGAACTAGGGGCACTGAAACTCTAAACATGTTCAACCTAAATCTGCTGCCCTCTACTGCAGACAATACATATCGAGGAAGTAGACTTGCTCTGTGGTTCTTTATTGCATTTGTGTGTCTCATGACTTGGAGATCAGTCATTCATATGTTTTTTGAGCAATATGGAATGCACGATATTGCAAACTTTATCGTTTTATCAGGTGATCCGGATCCAATGCCGCTAATTTACATGTTTTTCTCTTTGTGGGGCTTGGCTCAATTAATTTTCTGCGGGATGTCTTGGGTAGTAATTTTAAGATATAAATCATTAATTCCTTTGATGTTTATATTTTGGTTAACTGAATGGTCAGTTAGACTTTTTGTATATCCTTTTATGGAGAAATCTGTTGTAGATGGTGGTATCTATACATCTGGCATGACACCCGGAGCTGCAGGGGCTCCGTATGTAGTTTTTCTCCTAATAATATTTTTGATACTATCAACTAGAGAAAAGGTTAAGTAGAACTGAATCATGAGAAAGCTTTTCTATGCATTATTAATAATATTAGTTTCAGGACTCCTTCTTTGGGAATATAAGGTAAACGTAATAGTTTGGATGATGCCAAAAGTAATGAACTTGATTAATCCAGTGCAAGAAAATATACCAACTAGTTGGGCAGAGGGTCCCTCCCAAAATCTTAATATCGATGACACAAGGCCAAACATTATTTTAATTTTGGCTGATGATATGGGATATAACGATATTTCGCTTCATAATGGTGGAGCAGCTGATGGAACTCTTCAGACTCCCCATATTGATTCACTAGCCGAGAGTGGAATATGGTTTTCCAGAGGCTATGCTGCTAATGCAACATGTTCTCCATCAAGAGCTTCTATCATGACTGGAAAATATCCAACAAGATTTGGTTTTGAGTTTACACCTGTTCCTGATGCTGGAAGAACAGTACTAAATTTGCTTGTACAAGAAGATGATTCGGCCTTGCGAGGAAGAATTGATAGAGAAATAGCTTTAAACCTGCCACCTTTTTTAGAGCAGGGTATGCCAAGTGAGCAGATAACAATTGCTGAGATTTTGAAAAATTCAGGATATTACACAGCCCATATTGGAAAATGGCATCTAGGTCATGCATATGGAATGGATCCTCAAAGCCAAGGATTTCATGATTCTTTGTCATTACAGGGTGGCTATTATTTACCACAAGATCATCCTGAAGTCGTAAATGCGAAATTCGATACTTCTATAGATAAAATGGTTTGGAGCTCAGGTCAGTATGCAGCAAAATTCAATGGGGGAGATCTTTTTAAACCAGAAGGATATGTAACAGACTATTACACACAAGAAGCTCTAAAAGTCATTGATAAAAACAAAAATAGACCTTTTTTCCTGTATCTAAGTCATTGGGCGATTCATAATCCTCTCCAAGCCTTAAGAAGTGATGTCGAAAAGATGAACCATATGTCAGGGCATAATTTAAAAGTTTATTCAGGAATGATAGCTGCCCTGGACAGAAGTGTTGGATTGATTATCCAAAAATTAAAAGAACTAGATATTTATGGAAAAACTTTGATCATATTTACAAGTGATAACGGAGGAGCTAACTACATTGAGCTAGAAGATGTAAATAAACCATACAGAGGTTGGAAGATTAGTTTTTTTGAGGGCGGCATAAGAGTGCCTTTTATTGCTAGTTGGCCTGATGAGATAGATCCCAATCAAATATCTGATAGTGCAGTGCATCACTTTGATATCTTTCCAACAATTGCTGCAGCAGCAAAAGCCGAACTATCAAAGGAAAGTAAGATAGATGGTGTGAACTTAATGCCATTTATAAAAAATGAAAATTCTAATGAACCTCACGAAACACTTTTCTGGCGGTCAGGAAATCATCAATCTGTCTTACATGGCAAATGGAAATACATAATCAGTAAAAAAGAAAATTTTCGTTGGTTGTTTGATACGTCTATAGATCCATTAGAAGAAACAAATCTTATTGAAAAACACCCCGAAGAGGCTCGTATGATTGAAGAACTTTTAAGTGAATTCAACTCTGAACAAAAAGATCCTCTGTTCCCTTCAGCTTTTGAGGCACCTATTTTAATCGACAAGTATGATGGTCAAATTTATGAAGAAGGTGATGAATACATTTATTGGTCAAATTGATCAAAAAATAACTTAAATTATATTTGTAAGAATTTTTTTATACGAATGAATCAACTATCCGAAAAAACTCCTATACCTTGGTGGTTAACTATAATTCTTTTCATGGAAGTATGGCCGATGTTTTTGGGGCCATATTGGGCATTAACTTATCCATCATTTTTAGGAGACATTAATGCATCATCAACTATTTTGGGTGATTGGATTTATACCGCGAGAAACCTTGCCGTGGGTTTTGCATTTATTATTGCTTACTTTCTAAAAAGTGCTCCTATGCTATTCATACTCATTTTTATCAGGTTTTTTACCGACTTAATTGATGGACCAGCCTTTTGGTTTTTTAGAGATCCAGTGAGTGATGTCGCATTCATCATTATTTTCCTTTGTGGATATTACATCCCAGCATTAATCGCCTTGCGATATCTCTGGAAACAAATGACACATTAAATGAATCAATCTATATACTAAGTTTCTAAATTTATGGAGGAGAAATGAAAACACAAATAACTGAACTTTTTGGGATAGAGCATCCTATTATCCAAGGTGGAATGCACTATGTAGGATTTGCAGAACTTGCTGCTGCAGTATCAAATGCAGGTGGCCTTGGAATTATTACAGGCCTTACTCAAGGTACACCTGACAAACTTGATGCAGAAATAAAAAAATGCCAAGAACTCTCAGATAAACCTTTTGGAGTGAATTTAACTTTCTTACCTTCATTGACACCTCCGGATTACCCAGGACTAATTGAAGTTATCATTAATAATGGTGTGAAGGTTGTTGAGACAGCCGGTAGAAATCCGGCCGTATATATGCCAGCTATGAAAGACGCAGGTATTAAGGTTATTCATAAGTGCACATCAGTAAGACATTCTATTAAAGCTCAAGACATAGGCTGTGATGCTGTATCAGTCGACGGCTTTGAATGTGGAGGTCATCCTGGTGAAGATGATATTCCGAATTTTATACTACTGCCAAGGGCAGCTGATGAACTCGATATTCCCTTTGTTGCCTCTGGAGGAATGGCTGATGCTAGAAGTCTTATAGCTGCTATGGC